>CAVUWV010000018.1:0-354521 GCA_963745075.1 Candidatus Hydrogenedentota bacterium
AAGCCGGAACTATCTCTCGTTGTCGATTACTGCTGCAAACACCTTGAACTGTGGTACTGGTTTGCCGTCGTTGTGACCCACTTCTACCGATATGAGATTCTGACGCATGATCAAGCGTACATCCTTGGATATGACAAAGCGTCTAAACAAGGGATCAAGGTGAAGAAATGGCTCGTGGAGAGTTTGCCGCGCTTACACGAGGAGGCATTGCGCAGACAGCCCGATAACGAAATCGAATTATAGGGAATCGGCGAGTAGGCCACACGGCGCGGCGCGTGAATCGGTCGCGAAAGGGAAACTCAGGGGCAGGCCACGAACACACGTGTGGTCACGCATCGTCCAGACTGCGGGCGATTCGGTCGCGGATTTCTCCCCAGGGGTCACCGTCCGACTCACCTGACAGAACGCGCCGGGCCCGCCGTTTAATCTCCCTCGCCCAAGCAGCTTGGACGGCGACAGGGTCCTCAGCATGTGATTCGTCTAGGCTCGCCAACGGTTCGGCGGCGACATCGGCGCGTTCGTCCGGTGGAAGCGTCAAGGGTTCACGGAGTAACGTTTGCGCTCGGTCTGTCACGAACGAATTGTGAGCCGGCACCGGATAATGCGGCAAGGATTGCGGGCGGTAGACATTCCCATGCTGCTGCTATAATGTGCAATCAAGCATTAGCTGCTGCGCGGGTGCGCGCGATGGAGAACGACTCAATGCAATTCACTATCGAAACGGATCAAGAAACGGATGGCCGCTGGATTGCGGAAGTGATCGAACTGTCGGGGGTCATGAAGTATGGAGCGACTCGCGAAGAGGCGATCGGGCAAGCGGAGGCCCTCGCCCTTCGTGTGATTGCAGAGCGAATCGAGGCAGGTGAACAGCCCGTGGCCCCAATCCAGATCTCGTTCGGCGCCGCATGAGCCAATGGTCCAGTACACACGCACGCCTCGTGCTGGCTGCCTTGAAACGAAACGGTTGGACCGAGAAACGTGCGTCCGGTTCCCATCGCACCCTGTCGAAAGAAGGGTGTCCTGACTTTGTGTTCGCCTTTCACGACAGAGAGGAAATCGGCCCACGAATGTTGAGGCGTATCGCGAAGAGAACCGGTTTAAAGCCTGAGGATTTGTGAACCCGGTTGCGGAACGGGCGGTAAGTAAGGGGACACAATGTCTGACTCGGCATGAATACGTGGCGAAAGAATCAGAAAAGGGAGGCAACAGACCAGGGTAATTCCAGTCGACGGGCGATTCGTTCACGTACATCTTCCCAGGCCTCGCCCTCTGATTCACCGGCCAGTACGCGGCGGGCGCGCCGGTCAATCTCCTTCGCCCAGGCGGCTTGGACGGCGGCAGGGTCCTCGGCAGGCGGTTCGTCAAGGCTCGCCAGCAATTCGGCAGCGACATCGGCGCGTTCATCCGGCGATAGCGCCAAGGCTTCACGAAGTAACGTTTGCGCTCGGTCGTTCATGGATATATCCTAAGCGTTGACCGGTCTGCACGGCAAGCCGTTGGAGCCGAACGGATGGGTCCGCCGGTTCGCAGAATTCGGCGCGCCACCCCGAGCGACGCCACATCGTTGCGCGTATATGAGTACGTGTTGAGCGGCTGGAATACAAGGATATAGACATGGCGGCCAACGCGAGAATTTTGGCGGAGGCATTGAATCTGACCGCTGTCGAACGAGCGGAATTGGTCGATAGCCTCATCTCCAGCCTGGACGAGCCGGACAAGGAGTTTGATAAACAGTTGGCTCGGGAAGCTGAAGATCGAATCGATGCCTACGACCAGGGACGAATCAAGGCGCTTACCCTGGACGAAGTGGTCCAGAAGTACCGGTGAAACGGCCTTTTGAGCGTGGCCTGACTACTACATGTAAGATCGATGCGGCAGGCTGGAGCCTCATTGTGATATCATGAAATTATGGATAGCGCTCGGGGAACGAGAGAGAGTCGGATGAAATACAAGATTGCCATTCAAGAAACTGACGACGGATTCAGTGTTTCCGTGCCGGGACTTCCAGGTTGCTGGTCTCAAGGCGCCACAGAAAGTGAGGCTCTCGAAAACATCCAGGATGCGATCCGGGAATACCTCGCCGCCCGCGATGAACTCCTCAAAGACGCAGTAGTGCGTGAAGTGGACGTTGTGGGCTGAGCGTGCCCAGCATTTCCGGCATCAATCACCAAAACGCCGTTCGGGCACTTCAAAAGGCCGGTTTTCAGGTCATCCGGCAAGGCAAACATGTCGTAATGAGTGACGGCGTTCGCATCCTCACCATTCCACGCCACAATCCCGTGAATGCCTACACGATGGGCGGCATCGTACGCGACGCCGGGCTTTCCGAAGACGATTTCCGCAAACTGCTGTAGTCATCATGCTCCAACAGATACCACGAAGCCCCACGACCGAAATCAGGCTTAGGCTGGAAGTGCCCTGGGTACTTCGCACACGTGAGTTTTCGGCCCCTCGGGGCGCAAGCCCATACTGCGTCACGCGCCCCACTCCCGATTTGCGCCTTGACCCCGTCCTATGGTATATTCTGCCGTTCAAGGGTTTACGACCAAAACCAGGAATTGCACGCCCGCGGGTAGCGCGAGGCGGTTTTATGAGGAGAGACTCGTGAAGAAGGGCATTCACCCCGAGTATGTTACGGCCAAGGTTTCCTGCGCCTGCGGGAACACCTTTGAGACCCGGTCCGTCAAGCCGGCGATCAACGTCGAAATCTGTTCCGCCTGCCATCCGTTCTTTACCGGCAAGCAGAAGTTTGTCGACAGCGAAGGCCGCGTCGACCGCTTCAACAGGAAGTACGGCCGGAAGTCCTAGGGCAGACCGCGCCTTCAACCCACGCCGTAGACCCAAATTCGAATCTCGAAATCCGAAATTCGAAACAAACTCGAATGTTCGAAATTCGAATGACCGAAACCAACTCGGAACGGCAGTGTGGACGACTCCGCGGCAAGAGGATTCGGAATCACGGCAGTTGTGTCGCTACATACAAGCGGATTCCAGGAGAACACGGCATGCGGGGGTGGTAATTGCCATTTCCGTTTGGGGCATTTGAATTTGCGTCATTAGAATTTGTTTCGGATTTCGTGCTTCGGATTTCGAATTTCTATCCTCAGTTTCCAGGGTTGAATCACTAAGGTAACCACCCCGTATGGATCGCGCTATGCGCCAAAGGCTCCTCGCGCTTCGCGAGGAGTACGACCGTCTCACGGCTGAGATGTCCACCCAGGAAGTGGCCTCCGATCCGGACCGGTTCCGCCGTCTCGCCCAGCAGCAGCGTTCCATCGAAGAGGCCGTCAACACGTTCCACCAATACGAGCGGTACGAAAAGCGCCTTGCCGATTCCGATCAAATGTTGCGCGACGAGACCGATTCCGAGTTGCGCGAAATGGCCGAGGGCGAGAAGCAGGAAGTCCTCGAAGTCCTGGAACAACTCGAACAGGACCTGCGCGTCCAGCTCATTCCCAAAGATCCGAACGACGCGAAGAACACCATCATGGAAATTCGCGCCGGGACCGGGGGAGAGGAGGCCGCCCTCTTCGTCGCCGATCTCTTCCGCATGTACAGCCGCCTCGCAGAACTGAAGGGTTGGAAGGTCGAGATTCTCGGGTCCAACCCCACCGGTATTGGCGGCTACAAGGAAATCAGCTTCTGCGTTTCCGGCGACAGCGTCTTCAGCCAACTGAAATTCGAAGGCGGCGTCCACCGCGTGCAACGCGTTCCCGCCACCGAAGCCCAGGGGCGCATCCACACCTCTGCCGTGACGGTGGCCGTGCTGCCCGAAGCCGAAGACGTCGATATCCACATCGACCCCACCGAACTGCACATCGACGTGTACCGGGCCTCCGGGGCGGGCGGCCAGCACGTGAACACAACGGACTCCGCCGTTCGCATTACCCACGTTCCCACCGGCGTCGTGGTGTCCTGCCAGGACGAGCGGTCCCAGCACAAGAACAAGGCCAAAGCCATGGCCGTGCTGCGCGCGCGTTTGCTGGCCCACAAGGAAGAAGAGGAAGATGCCAAGCGTTCCGCCAACCGCAAGAGCCAAGTCGGCAGCGGCGACCGCAGCGAACGCATCCGCACCTACAACTTCCCGCAAAACCGACTTACCGATCACCGTATCGGCCTGACGCTCCATCAACTCGAAAACGTCATGGAAGGCGAACTCCAGCCCGTTATCGACGCCCTTATCGACGCCGACCGCGCCGCCAAAATGTCGTTGACCTGAATACGAACCAACACAAAAGAGGACGCACGTAACAGCAGGTGCTTCACGTAAAGAACATCCCCCTTGATCCCCCTTCAAAGGGGGAAATTCACAACGCTTTGCGTTGCGTGGGGGTTCGTAACGGCTCCACATCGGAGCAGTTCACGTTGTATAGACTGACAACGACGGTTACGCACAACTCCCCCTTTGAAGGGGGATCAAGGGGGATGTTCTTATGGTGACCACGCGTTCCCGTAGTTATATCCTCAAGCACAGGTAGGCAGGTGCACCGAAAATGCCCACCCTTGGCGAACGCCTGGAAACCGTCACCCGCGCATTATCCGAGGTCAGCGAATCGCCCCGCACCGACGCGGAGTACCTGCTGGCCCATGCGTTGGGCATCGCACGGAGCAAGCTGCTCGCGCGCCTGTCCGAAACGACCGAACCCGCCGGCTTTGATGCATTATTAAAGCGCCGTCTCGCCCACGAACCCGTGGCGTATATCCTCGGGGAATGGGAGTTCTACTCCCTCGATCTCGAAGTCGGGGCCCCCATACTCGTTCCCCGGCCGGAGACCGAACACCTTGTCGAGGTGGTGCTCGAATTTGTCGGCGATCGCGCCATCCGCATTCTCGAAATCGGTACCGGCACCGGCTGCGTTGCCATCGCCATCGCAAAGCACGCGCCCGGTACTCTGGTTGTGGCGACGGACATCAACCCTGCCGCCCTGCAACTCGCCCAACGCAACGCCGAACGGCATGATCTGACCAAACGCATCGAATGGCGGGAGGGAAGTCTCTACGGAGCCCTCTGCGACGACGACGCTCCCTTCGATGTCATCTGTTCCAACCCGCCCTATGTCGAAGAAGTCGACTATCCGAATCTCTCGCCGACCATCCGTCTGCACGAAGATCGCCGCGCCCTCGTCGCTGGTCCCGACGGTCTGGACATTGTCCGCGAACTCATTGCGCACGCCGGGAAGCATCTCGTCCCCGGCGGTCTGCTTGCGCTCGAAATCGGGCTCGGGCAGTATGCTAGAGTACGGGAACTGATGACGGATGCCGGGCTGGAGTTGCCCGGCGTTCGCCGCGATCTCGCAGGAATCGAACGCATTGGCTACGCGAGGAGACCAGGACTATGAAGACGCCGGAGTACTCGACCGCCGTCCGGGAATTGCCGCCCGACGAACGGCCGCGGGAACGGCTCGCCCGCCTGGGCCCCAAAGCCCTGCGCGACGCCGAACTCATCGCCGTCCTCTTCCGGACCGGGACCCGCGAAGTGGGCGCCGTGGCCCTCGCCGACCGCGCGATTCAACACTTCGGCGACCTTCGCGCCCTGGCCCGCGCGTCCATTGAAGAGTTACAGCAGGTCAAAGGTCTCGGGCCCGTGAAAGCGATCGAAATCAAGGCCGCCCTCGAACTCGGCACGCGGCTCGCCCAACACAATGCCCAGGAACGCGACAAAGTGACCAGCGCGGCCGACGTCGTAAACCTGCTCATGATCGAATACAAGGACAAAGAAGTTGAAGAATTCAAGGCCCTGCTCTTGAATACCAAGAACGAAGTGCTCAAGATCCTGCCCATATCCAGCGGCGTGCTCGACGCAACCCTCGCGCTCCCGCGCGACGTGTTTCGCCAGGCAATCCGCGACGGGGCGACCGCCGTGATCGTGTGTCACAATCATCCCAGTGGCGACCCGGAGCCCAGCCGCGACGATATCAGCCTAACCCGGCGCCTGGCCGAAGCCGCGGAAATCCTGGGAATACGCTTCCTGGATCACGTCGTCTTCGGCGATGGCCGATACGTCAGTCTGAAAGAAAGGAATTTGATGTGAACCCTCCGTTCAGCGGATGGCGTGAAGGCGCCCCATTCTACGTTCCCCTCATCGGACTGGGCGCGCTACTTCTAATTTTCGCCGGTGATTCCATGACGGGGTTCGTTATTTCCCTCGTGCTTCTCGGACTCGGCGGATTCACGCTTTACTTCTTCCGCGATCCACACCGGACTATCAGTCCGGCCCCGGAAGACATCGTCTCTCCCGCGGACGGAACCGTCGTCGGCATCGAAGATCTTGAAACAAGCCCCTACTACGATGGCCCCTGCCGTCGCGTATCCATCTTCTTATCCATATTGGATGTGCACGTCAACCGCGCTCCGTGTGATGGGACCATCGAATCCATCACCTACCGGCCGGGCCGCTTTCTGAACGCCATGAAAGCGGAAAGCAGCGAGCAGAACGAGGCCAACACCGTCGTGATGTCCACACCCCACGGCCCCGTGACCGTCCGTCAGATTTCCGGCCTCATCGCCCGGCGCATCGTTTGCCGGCGCAACGTGGAGGATACCCTGGTTAAAGGCGAGCGATTCGGCATGATCCGCTTCGGTTCCCGCACCGAACTCTATCTTCCGCAGGGCACCCCGGTCTGTGTTAAACTAAAAGAGAAAGTACGCGGCGGCGCTACCGTGATGGCGCGGTTTGCAGCATCCCCGTCAGGGACGGAAGAGTAAAAGGTACCATGACACGGAACCCGTTCAAACGCGATGGTGAAGGCCGACCGTCCCGGTCGAGCCGGAAGCGGCGCAAGCCCAATCGCCGGCGCCCGATCAATGTACTGGCCGGCGCGATCACCACGCTGAATCTCTACTGTGGAATCGCCAGCATCTTTGCCGCAATCGAAGGGAATTTCAGCAAAGCCGTTTACTGGATCTTTGCCGCGATCGTGCTGGACATGTTGGACGGCACCGTGGCTCGGCTCACGAAAAGTGTTTCGGAGTTTGGCAAGCAACTCGACAGCCTGTGCGATGTGGTGTCTTTCGGAGTCGCGCCCGCCGTGCTCATCTACAAAGTCTATTTGCCTCTCGAGATCAACGCGGTATCCCGGATCGGCGGGGTGATGGCGATTATTTACGTCATTTGTGCGGCCCTGCGATTGGCGCGTTTCAACGTGTATCAAGCCGAAATCCGCGAATACTTCATCGGGTTGCCCAGTCCCGCCGCCGCGATTACCATTGCGTCGTTTGTCCTGTTCACGGAGTACTTCTGGCCGGATATCTCCTTCGATATATCCTTCTGGGTAGTCGGGCCGATCACCCTGCTAATGGCGTATCTGATGGTCAGTACCGTCCAGTACCCCAAAAACAAAATGAAATCGATGCTCCTCGCGCCGCGGAATGGATTTCGGCTACTGGCTCTGTGCGCGGTGGGGATTGCCGTCTTCGATTACGCCAGCCGGCGTTCCCCGTCCATCGTGCTCTTTCCGTTGGCCGCGTCGTACTGCCTCTTCGGCGTCGTCGACACCGGTTACCGGCGCTTCATCCGGCACCAGGCGCGAACCCAATCCGAGAGTCCGGCGCCGCCGCAAACGCCCGCCGATCAGCCGCCGCGCGCCTGACCCTCCGTAAACAGGGCCGTTTTGCGGTAATAGGCAATGCCTTCAAGCACCAGCACTTTCAGCGCCGCCGCAATAGGTACGGCCAATAACAGTCCCAGGAATCCCAGGAAGTTTCCGAACACCAGAATCGCCAGAATCACCCAGACCGGATTCAAGCCAACCTTATCGCCCACGATTTTCGGCGTCAGCACATTGCCTTCCAAGGCCTGCGCGACTCCTATCGTCGCAACCACGGCCACGATATGCCAATCGAAACCGTATTGAAGCACCGTAAGCGTGGCTGCAATGGAAGCCACCATGATCACCCCGAGAAACGGGATGAAACTGGCCACTACTCCGAACGCCGCGATTAGGATCGCAAAGGGCGTCTGTGCGAGGAGAAATCCCACTGCGTACATCGCACCGAGGCAGAAGCACACCGTGATCTGTCCCCGCAAAAAACTTCGAAGTTGGTCGTTGATCTGGCTCGCGATCGAGACCGTCTTATCCCGGTACTTGGGCGGGATCAATTCCCGCGCACCCCGGACCAGTCCGTCAAAGTCCCGTAG
This sequence comes from Candidatus Hydrogenedentota bacterium, assembly GCA_963745075.1. GTDB lineage: Bacteria > Hydrogenedentota > Hydrogenedentia > Hydrogenedentales > SLHB01 > JAHDWY01. Next base: position 8,138 of record CAVUWV010000018.1, read on the forward strand.
GAGATACCCTGCCACAAAGGCGAACAGCGCGAAATTGGCCACGAACAAAACAACCTGGAGCACGCCATTTCCCAGGAGCGAAAATAGTCCGAACAGATTGACCCCCGCCTGCCTGCCAACGGCCGCGAAGGTACCGAGATTCCCCTTGACGAACTGCAAGGCCGACTTTCGGACAACCTGGCCGATGTACATGGCGAGCACTTCGCGCCGAGTCAATTCCGTAGCAGGAGAGGTTGGCGCACTCGCTGTCGCTGTGTCCGATGCCGCCTCCGGTTCCGTTTGGCTGCTTGATTGACCGGTGGTTTCCGTGGCCACGGCGTCGTCACTCGGAAGCGCCTGCACGTGCGAAGCTTCCAATTCCGCTGCCATCTTGTCGAAAGGCAAGCGCTCCAACATGCGTTCGAGCCACGCGCCGCCCACGACTTCCGTGTTCGCAGATCGGATCAGATCCTCCGCCTGATGGTAGATCGACGGCAATACCACCAAGGGCACACTCAGTGCCCCAAGAATCCCTACCACGGCCAATCCTGCGATCGTGACGCCACGGGATATCTTCCGCGCCTCAAAGTAGTCCACCACCGGATCAAATACATAGGCCACAATGAGCGCGAGAAAAAGCGGCACCAGGATGGGTTTGAGGATGTACACCACAACACCGAGCAGCACCAGGGCCAGCACGGCTGCCACAGCGCGCACCCAGGGATTCGTCAGAACCGGCTCCAGCATCAAGTTTCTCCTCCGTTATCTCCCGCGATTCCGCACGTCACAGTGCCGCCGCATTCTATCATCCGCCACCCGAACAGTACATCCCCGTGCGAGCACATTCGGTCTACCACGTCGTCCGTCCCTATCGTCCCTATCGTCCAGTACCCAATCATCGCCCCTGTCACAACTCCTTCAGATGGGGTACAATACCGGTGAATTGGATGTAGTTTGAGTACTCGAGGTCATGAAGTTCTTGCTGAAAGGAAGTCTACTGTTCCTGGCGGTGGCCGCTTTCCAGGCCTCCGCCGACACCATCGTATTACGTGACGGAGACCAGTTTACGGGGTCCCTCGTGGAAATCTCGGACGACGTCGCCGTGTTCCGCACCGAACTCGCCGGCCAACTCATCCTCCCCTTGGTGCGCGTTGCGTCGATTACGACCGCCCACGACGTCCAAGTGCTGTTCAACGATGGCGGCCGCAGCGTCGGCCGCTTGGTGACGTTGGACGGCAAGATGCAGTTCATGCCCGCCGATGGGGGAGAGGCGTACCCCATTCAAACGGCTATGCTGGCCTCCGTTGCTCCGGCACGAGGCGAAACCCTCGCGACCGCCGATTCCTCGGCCCTCCATAAAGACATGGCGACCGTCGAATCCGGTGTCCAGTACACCAGCGGCAACGACGACTTCGTGTCGTTGTACGCCCATCTTCGTTTGGCCGGCGAAGGACCCCGCACCGATTGGTGGTACGACGCGCGGCTCGCATCCGGCAATGATTTCGACGACCTGAGCCTGGCGCGTACGGCCGCGCGATGGCACTGGCGCCCGGAAGCTCGCCTGCACCCCGCACTCGAGGTCTCCCTCGAACGCAATACCGATGAACTGCTGGATCTTCGCGGAACCCTCACTGTGGGCGCCTACGCCACGCTCTGGGAAAATTCGGATCGCGAACTGGGCGTCATGGCCGGTCTAACCGCCGAAGCCGATCGATGGAATGGGGAAGCGCTCGACGATCGCAATGTCTTTCCCGTCCACGGATGGGACGGGGCCAAGGCCGCGTTGTACTACCAAACCGTCGAACGGCACTACAACGATACCGACGTACGCCTCGACCTCAGTCTTCACCACCTCATGCAGGTATTCGACCGCGTCACCTGGGAAGAAGAACTCTCCCTGTATCCAAACCTCCTCGACGGCGGCGACTGGCGGGGCGCCTACGAGTCTTCCTTCCTGTTTCCGTTGACGGATCGCCTCCGGCTCAACCTCAACCTTCGGGTCGATTACGACAGCGATCCGGCCTTCCGCTACCTCGAAGAATGGCGCACGTCCGTCGGCGCCGGGATTCGGTGGACCTTCTGAGTCATCATCGCGCAGAAGGTCTCGGGCACATCCCTGAGACTCACCTTCGCACGCCGCGTATCGCAGTCCGCACGGGGTGGACTTCTCAGTCGATCCCGCGATATACTGTTCGGCAAGCGCGAGGATTCTTGGCTGCGTTATAATTGACACCTTTCCTGATGTCTGCTATTATTCGCCGCGTTTTTTAGCCAGTGTACCTGCGTTGTGTGTCTAGGAGTGTTGATTCTCGAAAACGGCCACAAGTTGTGCCGTTGCCACCTCAAAGGTAGGATCCCGTGTCGGCTGTAATTGAAACTCAAGAACTCACCAAAGTGTACGAAGCCGCTTTCGGTGGACAGGATGTCCACGCACTGACCAGCCTCAATCTCTCCATCGGTGAGAAAGAAATCTTCGGATACCTCGGTCCGAACGGGTCAGGCAAAACCACCACCATCAAGATGCTCCTCGGCCTCATCTTCCCAACTTCTGGCGCCATCCGCATTATGGGAAGCGACGACATTTCGTCGCCCTCCGTAAAGCGGCACGTCGGATACCTTCCGGAGGGCGCCTATTACCCGGACTTCCTCAAAGGCGAGGAAATCCTCCGGTTTTACGGCCAACTCTACGGATTGGGCGGAAAGTCCCTGGAAAAGCGCATCGATGCGAGCCTCGAAACCGTGGGCATGACTCGGGCGCGCAAACGCCTGCTCCGCGGCTACTCCAAGGGAATGCGTCAACGGATCGGCCTCGCCCAATGCCTCCTCAGCGACCCCCAGATCCTCATTCTCGATGAGCCCACCACGGGACTTGACCCCGTCGCTCGTAAAGAAATCCGCGATCTACTCGTTGAATTGCGCGCCCAAGGTAAAACGCTTCTGATTTCCAGTCACGAACTGCTCGAGGTTGAGCTGATTAGCAACCGGGTCGGCATTCTCTACGACGGAGTTATGCAGACCACCGGCACCATCGACGAGTTGCTCCAGGAACGGGATGTTGTCATCGAGGTGTCCGGACTCACCGATGAGATCGCTGGTCGCCTTGCCGAAAAAGGCATCGCCGCCGAAGATCGCATCGATTCAAAAGCCAGCCTCCGGATTCCCAACGAACTGTCCGTGTACGACGCGATCGACCTCATGAAGGCGCAGCACGTGAATGTAGTCAGTATCGCGCCCCGTCGCGAAACGCTCGAAGAATTATTCGTCCGCGTCGTTGGCGACGCCCGCACGAAAACAGAAGGAAAGAGTGAGGAATGAGCGGTTTTGTAGGATTCATGCGCGGTTCCCTGAGTATCGCGCGATACACCTGGCGCGAAGGTCTCCGCAAGAAAACCATGATCGGCTTTCTCATCCTGAGCATCCTGGTTATCTTCGGCTCCCAATTCATGACCGCGTTCCTGACCCGATCCACCATCGGTGACAGTGGCGCGGACCTGGACGTTAAACTCATCAAAGACATTTGCGTGACCACCATCGCCATTTTCGGAATGCTGATTACCGTCTTTATCTCCGCGTCGGTGGTACCCGGGGAAGTCGAGAATAAAGTAATCTACACCATACTCTCCAAGCCCGTACGGCGCTTCCAGTACCTCTTCGGCAAGTTCCTCGGCGTTCAGTTTATCGTGATCCTGAACCTCGCGCTGATGGGAGGCTTGTTCTTCCTCGCCCTTTACGTCAAACAGCAGGTTTGGCCGACGCTTCTCCTGTACTCGATTTTCCTGACATACTTTCAGTTTCTCATCGTTTCGGCCTTCACATTCGCCGTTTCCTGCACGTCCAGTTCCTCGGTGTTGCCAACAATTGCCGGACTCTTCATTTACATCACCGGCAACCTCACCGAGTACCTCAAGGACGTTTCAGTTCGGGCCGGCCAGACCGAACAGGCGCTCGACGCCCTGATCGGGCGCATCTCCTGGGGCCTGTATCACGTGCTGCCCAATCTACGGTTCTTCGATTTGAAGGACCAGATTCTCTATCTCCAGCCCAACGACCCCCCGCGCGACGTTCAGTTCCCGCAGCTCATCGCATACGGACTCGCGTACGCGCTGGCCGGGTATATCATGGCGTACTGGATTTTCCGCCGTAAGGAACTGTAGTAGAAATGGCTAAGAAGTTCCCGAACCTTTTGTTAGGACTCCTGCTCGTCGCAGTCCTGGCCGTGGCAACGCTCCAAGGCCGTCATGTCGACCATCTGCGCGACTGTGACCATTTTTATCGCTGGATTATTTCCGCGTGCACACAAGTCCGCATATTCGGACTCCCCGGTACGGTCCTGAACAAAACGGACGTAGATACGAACGGTCAGAAGGAAGACTACGACCTTCGCCTTTTCCACTCGCTGGTCGAGAAGAGCGATTCCTTTCTCGAAGATGTCCCGGTAGCCGACTCGGATTACGACAAGGATGGTAATCCCTATCCAAAAGTCGTCCGATATACGGCGGCGCCGCTGGATCCGAAAGCGGAATCCTCCGACGTTGAAAAGGGGCAGATTCAAAGCGCCGAGCAGGTCCGCCGCGACTGGGAACTGTGGCAAATGGCACAAAGTAAAGAACTGGCCCCTCTTCGCAGCGAATTCCTCGCCGCCCTGCGAGATGGAAACCTGACGAGTTCCGGGTCGCAATTCAACCTCTCCGGCATGTACGAGGAACACGGGACCACCGCCAACCTCGCCAACATGTTCCTCGGATTCCGGAAGATGGCCGCCAACCTCATCTGGCTCCAAATCGACAAACTCTGGCACAAAGGCGCCATGTATCAAATGATTCCGCTGATGCGAACCTGCGTCACGCTGGATCCGACCTTCGTCGATGCATTCCTCGTAGGCGCCTGGCACCTTTCGTATAACATTCCCGCCAAACTTGAGATTACGCCGTATGAATTGCGCACCTACCACCCGGAATACGACGACTGGCTGGGCGAGCGGGAGGATTTCATTTACGCGGGCGTCGAATTCCTGAAGGACGGCATCCGCAAGAATCCGCGCGAGTACAAGCTGTATTTCGATCTCGGATTCGCCATCTACGAGGAGAAACTGGACAATATCCCGAAGGCGATCGAGTATCTTTCCGAAGCCATTCGGCTCGATCACGACCGCTGGGTACGGCGCCAACTCTATCGTGAACTCGGTGAGGACGGCCGCCTCGAGGAGTCGAAAGCGGGCTGGGAGAGTTACCTCGAGTGGCAACCCGGCAACGAGGTCGCCAAGCGCTTTATTCACCTCATGGATGGCGCCATCAAAGAACGTAACGCCGAATGGGCCTCCGACCGCGCCCGGGCCGCCGAGAAACGCGCCGAACTCGCCCGTCAACAGGGGAACGAGGCCGTGGCGAAGGAATGGGATGCCAAAGCGGAAGAGGCCCGAACTGCGGAAGCAGAGGGGTACAAAGAGGCCCGGGCCTACTGGCAACAGATCGTGGACGACTCCAATGGAGAAGACACGTACGCTTTGGCTCGAGTGCTGCTATTGAACGCCCGGGAAAAGGTCCAGCAGGAACGGTACGTTGAAGCCATCGTCGATTTTGACAACGCCCGCTGGGCCTCCAGCACGTTCTGGGACGAAGCCACCGACGCTATGGTCCAGACAAAGCTCAAGGCCAACCAGCCTCTTTCCCTGACCGAGAAACGACAGCTTGATCGCGAAACAGACTCCCTCCAATACACACGCCACCTTCCCAAATCGATTGGCGGGGAGCACTACCGGTTTGACGATGGCACGTGGTACGAAGAGACGCGAGAATCACGTGGCGAACCGAAGAAGATCCCCCGCGATTCGTCAGAGTTGTACGAACTCATTTACCGCCATCCGCAGATCGCAAAGACCTTGGACGATTTGGATGGCGACATCGTGCTCCAGGCCGGGGATACCTGGTACTACATCGACTCGCCAAAACCGGCAATGGCGTCCAAGCTGTACACCCCACCGCCAGCGGCATAGCCGGTAACACGTTGCAGCCGACTGTCGGCTCGCTCCGATTCGAGATCGAAAACCGACGGCGTTGCGCATATCTTCGACTCGTCTTAAAGGGACTTGAATCCAGGGGGCCAGCCCAACTACCATACCAAGGCCGAGTCGCAGGGTAAGGGGTATCTTTGAGCGAAGACGCTATCGAAGCACGACTTACGGACGTACGCCGACGCATCGCGGATGCCGCGGTACGGGGTAATCGTGCCCCCGATGAAATCACGTTGGTGGCCGTAACCAAGGGCCGTACGGCCGAAGATGTCCGGTCCCTCTATAACCTTGGCATTCGACACTTTGGCGAGAATCGCGTTCCCGAAGCGGAGACGAAGATCGCCGCGTTGCCGAACGACATCGTGTGGCACATGGTCGGCAACGTGCAGCGCCGAAAAGCCCCCGCAGTGCTCCGTTTGTTTCAACGAGTGGACTCGGTCGACCGGGTCGAACTCGCCGAGACCTTGAACCGACGGGTCGAGTCGGCTGATACGATCTTGGACGTTTTGGTCGAAGTAAACGTTTCCGGAGAGGCTTCCAAACACGGGATGGTCCCGTCTGCCTTACGGTCGGCCTTGGAAGCAATGTCGGGTTTCGAACACGTTCGCGTGGTGGGCCTGATGACGATGGCGCCGTTGTGCGACGACACGGAATTGGTCCGGCCCGTCTTTCGGAAACTGCGTAAGTTGGCGGTCGAAAACAATTTGCCCGTCGTTTCCATGGGGATGTCGGGGGACTTTGAAGTGGCAATCGAAGAAGGCGCTACCGAAGTGCGCATCGGCACCGCTTTGTTTGTCTAAAAGCGGTACCTGGCACCGTCTCACGGAGGCTGGGACCGAAACGTTTTCTCACGAAGTCCAACGTCTGTCACCTCTGGACATGTGAAGGAAGGCATTTGATGAAAGAAGAACTCGAGCGGCTTCGTGTGGAGGCCTTGGCGGAAATTGCGGATGCCGATTCGTCCCGTCAGATTGAGGACCTCCGGGTCAGGTTTCTGGGCCGGAAAGGCGCCATCACCGCGATACTCCGGAGCGTAAGCCAGGCATCCGCGGAGGAACGCCCCCTTCTGGGAAAGGCCGCCAACGAGCTGAAAAACGCCCTCACGATAGCCATCGAGGCCCGCGCGGCGGATGTTCTCGCCCGGGAACGCGCTACCACGAGCCGCAAGGACCGTCCCGATATTACCCTTCCGGGAAGGAAACCGGAGCTTGGCCACTTGCACGTGATTACGCAGGTCGCCGAGGAAATCCTCGACGTCTTCGGCGAATTGGGGTTTCAAGTGGCGACGGGACCCGAGGTCGAGACCGAATACTACAATTTCGACAGTCTCAACACACCCGCCGATCACCCTGCGCGGGACTTGCACGACACCTTCTTTGTCAAACCCGGCGTCGTCCTCCGAACCCACACATCGCCGGTCCAGATGCGGGTCATGGAACGATCGAAACCGCCCGTCGCCGTGGTCGTACCGGGCAAAGTCTACCGCGTCGATGCCGACGCGACCCACAGTCCCATGTTCTTTCAGATCGAAGGGTTGCTGGTCGACGAAGGTGTCAGCTTCGCGGACCTGAAGGGCACCCTCATGCACTTCGTCCACCGCTTCTTCGGCAAGGACGTCGTGATGCGGTTCCGTCCTCATTTCTTCCCGTTTACCGAGCCCTCTGCCGAACTCGACATCCTCTGGACCAGCAAGGCGGCCGACGGCAGCACCCAGACCAAGTGGATGGAAATTCTGGGTTGCGGCATGGTCCATCCCGAGGTATTTCACTACGCCGGGTACGACTACGAGAAGTACACCGGCTTTGCTTTTGGGCTCGGCGTCGACCGAATCGCCATGGTGCGGCACCGGATCAGCAGCATCAGCTACTTATACGAGAACGACTTACGATTCCTGGAGCAGTTCTAATATGCGGATCTCCTATCGATGGCTTAAAGAACTTGTCGACTTCGACCTGGATGTCGAAGCACTGGCCCAGCGCCTGACCCTACTGGGCCTTGAAATCGAATCCGTCGAGCGGCCCGGCCAAGGGATTCGCGAGGTCTACATCGGCCGGATTCTCGACATCCAATCGCACCCCGATGCGGACAAATTGGTCGTGTGCAAAACCGACATCGGCCTGAGCGACCCCCTCCAGATCGTCTGCGGCGCTAAGAATATGAAAGTGGGGGACTTGGTACCGACTGCCGTGGTCGGTGCGACGCTGCCCGGTGGCTTCGAGATTGGCCGCCGAAAGATGCGCGGCATCGAATCCCAAGGCATGATGTGCTCGGCCCGCGAACTCGGCTTAGGCCAAGACCATGCCGGCCTGCTGATTCTTCCCAACGACCTGCCGGTCGGCGCCGACGCCATCCCGATCCTCGGTCTGGACGATGTGATTCTCGAGATCGAGGTGACCCCGAATCGCGGCGACTGGGCCGGCATGCTCGGTGTGGCCCGGGAACTCGCCGCCTCGCTGAACACCGAGGTGAGACTTCCCGACGCGACCTTGTCCGAAGACGGCCCGCCGGTTACCGAACTCTCGAGCGTGACTATCGACGATCCGGACTTGTGCCCACGGTACACGGGCCGTGTTCTAACAGACGTGAAAGTGGGACCGCCACCCCTTTGGATGGTCCAACGACTCGTCCATGCAGGCCAGCGTTCCATCAGCAACCTCGTCGACATCACAAACTACGTGATGCTGGAGACGGGCCACCCGCTACACGCCTTTGATTTCAATACTCTCACAGAGAATCGAATCCTCGTGCGGCGCGCGAAACATAATGAAACAATTAAAACAATCGACGAAACAGATAGAAAGCTCGATGAAGACACGCTGGTGATCGCGGACGGCGCAAATCCTATTGCTATAGCTGGAGTTATGGGCGGATTCGACAGTGAAGTTACAAATAAGACATCGGTAATCTTTCTTGAAAGTGCCTATTTCAAACCCCAATCAATTCGGCGTTCTTCCAAGACGTTGGGGTTGCAAACCGAGTCATCAACACGGTTCCAGCGTGGCGCCGACCCGGAAATGGCACGATTCGCGCTGGACCGCGCCGCGCAACTCATCCAGCAATACGCGGGGGCAAAGGTGGCCAAAGGGGTTCTGGACGAGCACCCCGGCAAGGCGGCGCCTCGGGAAATCTCCCTGCGCTACGCGCGTACGGACTTGCTTCTGGGCGGGGAAATCCCTCCGGAATCCCAGCGTAACTATCTCGCCGATTTGGGTTTCGGTGTCGAGGAAGTTGACGGGAGTGAGTGCACGATCACCATTCCCGCATGGCGGCATGACGTTACCCAGGAAGCTGACTTAATCGAAGAGATCGCCCGGCTTTACGGCTACGACGCCATCCCGATCACCTTGCCGCGGGTGCGTAAGACCGACCAGATTTTCGCACCCATGGAGAAGCCATTGCGCGAATTGCGCCACTTGCTGGCTGGCACGGGCCTGTCAGAAATGATGAGCCTCAGCTTCGGCAACCCGAGCGACTTGGACGGCGCAGGATTAGATTCTGACGGGATGCTGATGCTCCAAAACCCGCTCTCCGAGAACCATGCGGGCATGCGGACCAGCTTAGTGCCGGCCATGCTCCAAGCGGTATCGACCAACATCCGGCGCGGCGTAGAATCCATTGCGGCCTTCGAGGTCGCCAAGGTTTACCTCCCAAAACCTGACGAGGAACTTCCCGAGGAACGGGTGGACCTCTGCATCGCGCTGGCGGGCCGGCACGGGGCACGGCACTGGAGCCGCGAACCCCGGCAATCGGATTTTTACGACATCAAAGGCCTTGTCGAGTCACTGGCTGAGACCCTCGGAATTCGTCTTGAAATGGCAGCAGGGGAGTCTGGATATCTGGAACCCGGACACGGAATTGCGCTCCACTTCGAAGGCGAAAAGGTTGGCGTCTTCGGCCGCCTCGCTACCAATGCCGCCCAGCATTTCGACATCGATAAGCCGGTATTCCTAGCGGACTTAACCTTGGAATCCCTTCTCAATGCCACAAAACCCGAACGCCACTTCCAGGAGGTTTCCGTATTTCCGCCATCCTTGCGGGATATGGCGGTCGTCCTCGACGCGTCCGTTCCGGCCGGCGACATACTGGAAGCCGCCCGAAATGCGGGAGGGAAACTCCTTCACCGTGTGGAAATCTTCGACGTGTATACTGGTAAGCAAGTTCCGGAAGGCAAGAAAAGCCTCGCCCTGGGGCTCGTATTCCAGGCGCCGGACCGCACCCTGACCGATAAAGATTCACAGAAGAGCTGGGACAAGATTCTCCGAAGGCTACAGGACACGTTTCAGGCACAACTCCGGTGAAACCGCGCATCCAAGAGCAGATTCAAGAAATCGAGGCCACGATCGATCGACTGCGCATCGCCGCCCAAGCCGCTGCCGGGAAGGTTGAATCGGTCCAGGCAGCCCAGGAGGAACTCCGCAAGGAGCACTGGCGCCACCGCAAGGAGCTGGCAACTTTGTCCCGGACGGTGGACGACATCACCGGACTCGAGAATGAGAACGCCCGTTACCGGGAATGTGTCGGAGAACTCAAAGACACCCTTCAAAACCTGCTTGCGGGCATCAAATCCCTGCGGGCCGAGTACCGCACATGAAGACGCCCTCGCTGCAAGTGAAGATGGGGGGGAAAACGGTAACCGTTCCCATCGTCAAGAACGAAGAAACTACCCTGCGCATCGTTGAACGCGTAAACCAACGTCTTCAGGACATCGAGGAAAGCAGTCCCCGAATCGATACGCAAGCCTTCGCGCTGCAAACGGCATACTCCTTCGCCGTAGAGCTGGCCCAGGCAGAAGCTGCCGAAGCGGACGACCAGCAAGACACGCTGGAGGCCTTGGGGCGATTGCAGCGCTCGCTGGAAGACGTGTTAATGGTACTAGACTTTAGCGCTGACTAGAGTCCGCAGGCGACCGCATCCTTACCATAGGATAAATCCCTCGATAGACCGCATGGGGCGGGTTTCATTGCCCATTAAACGTCTGATAATATATATTATGTTCAATTAGTTTGTGCATGAATACCCTCAGAACGCCCCTCATCGTGGTGCCCGCGAGCGCCAACCACCTCTCTTGCGTATTCCTGTGTCATACCCGCACCTTATTTTCGTCGTGAGCTTTTTGATGCAAGTCATTATATACATAGTTCTTGAGAACTTTATAGACCGCATCGAGGGTTGTGCGCCTGGCGGATTTTCAGTGGTTTTGCATCGCGTCGCATGACGCTGCTTGCTCGATTCAAATTGAGACAACGCCGGTTGGACGGTCGAAGTACAAAAAAGATGACATGGGCGCTTTTGGGGTCGGTGACGGGATTCTGAGACAAGACACGTTCGGTGAAGGGCTGGAAATGAAAATGGAGCGGGATACGGGGTTCGAACCCGCGACATCCAGCTTGGGAAGCTGGCACTCTACCAACTGAGTTAATCCCGCTCTATCGGCGGCCGTATTCTAGCACCTCCCCACCCCCCTGTCAATCGACCCGCGGCCTTCTGGACCTCATGAAGCCAGGATGAAATGCGCGGTTTCGGGCGCCCCACGACCTCAAGATTCAGACACGTTTCCAGGCGTGACATCTGCGGATGTGACTAGCGTGACCGTCCTTGGAGTCAGCGGCTTCGGCCGACCAAGGGGTCGAGCCGGGTGGGATCGCCTCTAAATTGACACCGTCGTCCACTTCCAATCTCGGTTCGGAGTTACGCATGGTTATTTGCTGACGGCCAGTTCAGCGTAGCAGTCAGGGGGGTATGATTAAGGTGACATCAGAATTTTCGGGGTATTTTCTTAACTGATTTCTACTTCGTATAGGTGCAGCCCATGAGTAGACTTAAAATTGGAGCGTAGGGTCGGCGCGATTCATTTGCTTTCCGGTATGATTCCAGGCAACATCTATTTTTCGTTACACGAAACGCGAATTCTGAGATGTAAATTATTTCTCTGACGTAATTGGCCCCTGTTGCCGTCACTCTCCTGCAAGGGATGTCATCTAAAGCATGCACTCTGGGCAAATTGACAAAATCGTACGCTCCTATTTCACCAATTTGTCCAAAGACTACTGAAGCGTTCGGAATCATGCTGTTTCACAATGAACACCGACGCCCACACGGTTCAAGCGGAATACTCCCCCACTTCCCGTGTCGGACACGCGATCTCAGTCGGATTTTGCGGGCAGCACGTACGAAGATTGTGTCCAGCTCCGTGCCCCACGCGTCGATTCGCCGGTTTGCGATGACAGGGATGATTCGCTTGGCACCCTGCACGAGATCGAATCCTGAAGTATCGGGTCGGTGGGCTCGCAAACACGCAGGCAAGACAAAGGCGCCAAGCGACGTCGTGCGTCCAGGGTGTTGGCAAGACTCGCGGCCGGACACCTTCCTACTTTGCAGGGAGGATTTGGTCGAGACCGCGGTACTCTCGACCCGCAAGTTCGAGCGTCCCTGCGAATGCGCTTCCGGGAAGAACTTTGCGGATCAGGCGGTGAGAATCTTTCCCACGTGCCCAGAACCCCCGGACTGCACCCAATTTGCCGATGCGCGTCCACATTAGGCAAGATTCCGGCCTAATTGGCTTGTGCGGGTGGGGAATTCGGACTAGAATGGACTATCACAGCCACCTCCCGAGGATTGTGCTTGACACGGGGCGAATCAGGGTGTAGGATACGGCGTGGTGAATAAATTTTCAGTATATTTAGAGGAGGAGTTCCATGGCTGACACAAAGACCGATCCGAAGGGGAAAGCCCTGGATATTGCCGTTGCACAACTCGAGAAGCAGTTTGGCCGGGGCACGTTGGTGCGTCTCGGTGATGACCAGTTCGACCGCCGGGCCCGGGCTATCTCGTCCGGGAGCCTGTCGTTGGATATTGCAACCGGGGTCGGGGGGTTCCCGCGCGGCCGAGTGGTCGAGGTGTTTGGACCGGAATCTTCGGGTAAGACGACGCTCGCCCTGCACGTGGTGGCAAACGCGCAAAAGGCCGGTGGCATTGCGTGCTTCATCGATGCGGAGCACGCGCTGGACCCCACCTTTGCGACGAAGATCGGGGTGGACATCGATAACCTCTTGGTGTCGCAGCCGGATACGGCGGAACAGGCCTTGGAGATCTGCGAGACCCTGGTGCGAAGCAACGCCGTAGACGTGATCGTCATCGACTCCGTGGCGGCGATGGTACCCAGAGCGGAAGTCGAAGGCGAGATGGGCGACAGCCATATGGGCCTTCAGGCTCGTTTGATGTCGCAGGCATTGCGTAAATTGACCGCCTCGATCAGTCGCTCGAAGACCCTCGTCATTTTCATCAACCAGATCCGCGAAAAGATTGGCGTCATGTTTGGAAGTCCTGAAACGACGACGGGCGGGCGGGCGCTTAAGTTCTATTCCAGTATGCGGATTGATGTTCGCCGTATCGCAACGATCAAAGAGCGGGACCAGGATGTCGGGAATCGCGTACGCGGCAAGGTTGTCAAGAACAAGATGGGTCCCCCCTTCCGTCAGGCGGAATTTGATATCTTGTTCAACGAAGGGATTTCGAAAGAAGGCGATTTGCTCGATCTCGCCGTCGAGAGTAAACTCATCCAGAAGAGCGGAGCCTGGTTTTCGATGAACGGCGAGAATTTGGGCCAGGGCCGCGAGAACACTCGCCAGTTCCTTCGGGACAACCCGGAACTTGTCGAAAAGCTCCGGGCGCAAATCATTAAGGAGAAGGGTCTCAATTGGGCTGAATCGGAGGAGCCGGAGGAAGGCGAACCAGCCGAGACCAGCGCCAAGAGTTGATACCTCGATACGTATGGACGAGCCGAACGTCGCCGCGTCCCGATATTCCCGTCTTTGGTTGGTGGGGCTATTGGCCCTGACAGCCATTGTCACGGGGGGAGCGCTGTTTGCGAAATACCAATTGGAAGGGGTCCGCGGGGTCCTTTTGGATAACGCGCGAACGCGGATCGGCGCCCGCCTGCAAGTAAAGGACATCGACGCGTTCGGACTGCGCGGGCTTCGGGCTGAAGGTGTGCGGTTCACCTATCCGAACGCCCCCGGTGGCGAGCTGGAGGTGGACGCTCCCGAGGCGCTCATCTACATCGACCTGCTGGACCTGTTGTCGGGGAAGGTTTCCGTTGAACACATCCGGCTCGATGGCGCGAGTTTCCACATTCGGCGTGAGCCGGGCGAGCCATGGGTCCAACCGGTAGCGGGGCTCCCAGGTGGTCCGTCCGCCATTTCGTCCACGGGTATTCCGTTCCGTCTTACAGGCTCCGGGTGCACACTTTCGGCCGACAACGTAGTAAACAATACGAGACTCGAAATGACGGGGGTGGATTTTGACATTTCGCGACTGACCGGTTCTCCAACGATCACGGGCACCGTATCCGGAACCCTTGAAAACGACGATGACAAAGCATTCGCACTGGACATCCAATATGCGTCACCGAAAGACTTCGATTTCCGGGTTCGGTGCGCCAAACTGTCGGCGGATGACGTTAACATCTTCCTTCCTGCGACCCGGCGGATGATCCGGACGGGGACGGCCAGTCCGACGGCACGGTTGACCGGCAATGAAAACGGTACGATTTCGATTTCGCTGGAGTCTGCCTTCGAGGACATTCAGGTGCGGAATCAACCGGAGTATCTCCCACCGGCGACCGGGACTTTTTCGGCGTACGGAAGTTACAGCCCGGCGAGCCGTACGCTGCAACTTTCGATGGCCAACGCGGAGACTCAGACGCTGTCGGGTAGCGTCAACGGGGAGGTGACTTTCGGGGAGGGTTCTCCTAATCTGAATTTGACGTTCACGTCGTCTAGGCTGCCCGTGCGTGAAGTATTGAATTCTTTACTTGCAGGTCGACTGGAACGATACGGTGAAATCGAGTACTCCGTGGATACGCTCGAGGAATGTAAATTGACTCTGACGGGAAGCACTGAAGAGCCCATCATCAAGGCGTCGGCGGCGGCGGATGGGGGCTCATTGGCCTTCACTCCGGCCGATTCGAAGTATCCTAAGGGGGAAGTGCGCCTGGGCCATTTCGAGGTGGCCTGGGATTCGGAAACGCGAGAGCCGAGCGGGACCATTGCGATACTCGACGGAAGTATCGCGCACAAGCGAACCGACTTGGAGGCAGATAACCTTTCCGGGCGGGTGGCCATGCAGGGAGGCGAAATTCAGGTGGACCCGCTCAAGGCGTCCTTTATGGGGCAGCCCTTGATGGTAACGGGGTCGTACAACGTCGAGGAGCAGAAAGGCGAAGCGGCGGTGTCGGGTTCGCTGGACCGGATCGAGAAGACCAAGCTGGCCGGCTACATTCGCAACGCGGAACTCGCGGGGAGCGGTTCGGTAAACGCGAATCTGCGGCTGAGTAGGGACAGCGTCAAATTCGACGCCGACGTGGATGCGACGCAGACGGAGATCGGGTACCGGTGGTGGTTTCTGAAACCCGTAGGGATTGGCGCCAACGGCAAGATCGAAGGAACCTTAAAGCTGAACAGATCCATCACGTGCACGATCGATGCGTTGATTGCGGGAACGGAGGTTTCCGCGACAACCGATCTCGTCTACAACGGATCCAAATGGCAACTACGGGACGTCAACGCCACGTCGGACTCGGTGGACGTGGTGTCCGTGGGGAAATGCCTTCCCCTGCCCTATACGATTACCGGCGGGAAGGGAACCAAGGGGTCGTACGTCTGGCACCGAGACGAAGCGAAGCCCGACGAGACCCGTTCGCAGTTTGCCTGCGATATCGATCAAATTGGGTTGCAGGCCGATACATCGGACCAGCCGATCCTTTGCAAAGTGGTCCATCTGGAAGGCGGCATGGTCAGCGGTTCCGAGGAAACCGGGGAATTGACGGTCGTCATGGACCAGGGTCAGACGCCGCCATTGCGCGGATCGAAATGGTTTGCTCCCCTGGAGCGGGACTTGGAGAAGTTTCCTCCCGTGGACCGGCGGTGGACGTTTAACCTCAAGGCGAAGACGCTTGAGGTGCCGCCGTGGACAGGCATTGATTTTGTTGGCGACGGGTTCGGGGACCTCACCGAGTTCGGTTTGAGCCACTACAGCGCGAAGGTCGAGGAAGGCCGGGTCAGCGGGTCGTATCTCAACCATCGCAACGAGAACTCGTTCGAGTCCGAAGCCGCGTGGGAGAACGTGCCGGCGAAGTACCTCATGGACACGCTGGACCTGGCGCACGTGTTTCGCGGGAATATGTCGGGCAAGGTATCGTACTCGCAGGACCGGGACGACCCCGGCACTCTGGAAGGAAAAGGGTACTTCACCATGGGGGATGGCCAGTTCAGCGCGGACTACCTGCTTTCCATGCTGGAACAGCAATCGGATTCCGCCGGGGTCTCCTCCCTGCCGCCATCGTTGCGGTTTTCGTCCCTCGAAACCGACGTGGAATTTGAGAAAGACGTGGTGCGCACGCCGCGAATCGAGCTGACATCCGACGCGATTCGCCTGAAGGCCCAGGGCCAGTTCGTGACCGACGGCGACATGGATTATGACATCCAGATTGCGGTTACTCCTGACGCGGCGGAGCGCATCCCGTTGTTGGCGGAGAATTTTAATGTCCAGGGGCATCGCCTGGCGCAGCAGGATATTGACCTCGCATTCAAACTGACCGGACCGGCGTTGAAGCCGGTGAGTTCGCTGGAAGAAACGCCGCCGGTGCATGTGACACTGGTGAGTGGCGCTCTCGAGGCAGCTAACGAAGCCATCCGTGTAATCGATGCACCTAGAAAAATACTGGTCGATCTGCTTAAAATTGGGGGAGGTATTGTGGGAGCACGAAAAGCCGCACCATCGGGGAGTCCCAATTAAGTAGTCTATGGAAATACGAATCGGTAAACCAGCACGCGCGTGTTCGCAAACAGAACGACCTTTCGAACATGGCGAGGAAGTCGTGTCGATGGTGAAGATGGAGAATCAGGCGCTGGTCCGGCTGGACTTTGCGAAAGATTCGTTCGACCCCGCCATGGCCAGCGGCGCACTCGCCGTGTGGGCGACGGAGTACATCGACCCGAAGGTCGCGGAACAGGAGCCGGAAGAAGCCTATTCACCCCTTCGGCGCCTGTTTTATGATACGGTGGAGTCGACGGACCGCGTTCAACTGGCGAAAGCGTTTCTGGCGGCTCAACTGTTGCGCCGGCAGAAAGTCTTTCGCTTGGTGAAGGAATCGGAAGAAGTCGAGGGTGAAAGTCGCGTCGCACTGTTTACGGATCGGATTAATAACCGCTTGATTGAGGTGCGCGACCCGTATCTGACATTGGCCGAGATGGAGCAGGGACGCACCATCTTGGTCGAGGAGCTTAACGCGCTTGAGGCGGACGCGAACGAGGAGTCCGCCGAAACCGAGGAAGTGACAGCAGCACAACATGGCGAATCTGAATAAGTCCAGAGGCAAGAACAATAAGGAGAAACCGGCACTCCAACTGACGTCGTATCAGTTGGTGATGGCAATTTGTGCGCTGCTGTTGTTGATGTGTGTGTTGTTCATTGCGGGCATCTTGGTCCAACGATTCAGCGACCGCGGACAACACAATCCGGTCGCAGTGAATAACTCGGCAACGCTGGAGCCGTCACGGCCGAGCGGGGCTACGCCATCGGCACCCAAGACCGAAGGCGTGCAGGTTGCGCCGCGACCCGTGACACTGCCGGCCGAGGGGGCACAGCCTGGCCCGGCAATGGCAAAGAAGACCACGGAGCCGGACGCGAAATATATCCCCGCTCCTCCCCCACGCCGCGATCGCGGAAAGCCGACGCCGAAGCCGGAGACCTCGTCGACGACCAGCAAACCCGAAATGACGGCGAAGGAGACCCCGGAATCAACGCCAGTGAGCGAGCCGTCGACTCCGGTGAAGCCCGCGGCCCCCGAAGCGCCCAAGACGGAATCGACGCCGCCCGTCAAGACCGAACCGGCTAAGGCCGCGGAGAGCCCCCCCCCGCCACAAACGACGGAAGAGCCGAAGACAAACTCGACGGAAACTACGGAGGATTCCGAGAAGGGTCCGTTTACGGTTCAGGTGGCGTCGTTCGACTCCAACAATCTGGATCGGGCCAAGCGCTTCAAAACGGATGTTGAGAAGGATACCGACTATTCCGTCAACTTGGTGCCGTCATCAGACGGCAAACATGTTCGCGCGTACGTGGGCGAGTACGCGGACCGCGCAGCGGCGGATAAAGCGAGAGACTCCATGCGCAAGATCGAGGATTTTAAGGATTGTTTTGTGAAAGCGCTGAACGAGGAGTGACCGCCATGTGCTCGGATAACGAAACGGGGGAATCGCCATGAAGGTATCGGTTGTGGGCCCGGGTGCCATGGGATGTTTGTACGCGTCGCAGCTTGCGCGAGCGGGAGTGGACACGACGCTGGTTGATCGCCAACCGGACCGTGCGACGCGCCTCAATGCCACTGGAATCACCGTTGAATCAGGCGCCGGTACCGAGACGGTAAAGGTCAAAATTGTTTCAACTGTTCCAAGCGGTCAGGATTTGATTATCGTATGTGTTAAATCACATGACACCGGTAACTTAAGTCTGAATGGCCGCGGCTCGGTCTTGACGCTGCAAAACGGCCTTGGAAACATTGAAACACTTTGCTCGGCGATTGGTAGTGCAAATCTCCTCGTGGGTGTCACCACCGAGGCTTCCACCCAAATTGAAGAGGGGCACGTCCGTCACGCGGCGCGTGGTGTTACCCGGCTGGGATCCTGGACATCCTGCTCCACGGACATGGCGATGCGCGCATTGGAGAAGGCTGGCTTTGCGGTCGAGTTGACCGAGTCGCCGGGGCAGGCAGTTTGGGAGAAGGTGGCGATCAATGCCGGCATCAACCCGATTACGGCGCTTCTGGATATCCCTAACGGTCAGATTTTGAACATCCCGGAGGCGCGGCAACTCATGCGCGATTTGGTGGTCGAGGCGGTGAAAGTGGCGTGCATGGAGGGGTATCGGTTCGACAAGAGTCTGGTCGAGGTGGCCGAGGCGACTTGTGAGGAAACAAAAGATAACATTTCGTCCATGCTTCAGGACGTTCGCGCCCACCGAAAGACCGAGATTGACGCCATCAGCGGCGAGATTTTGCGACGTGCGCAGCAATCGGCCTTGCCGACCCCGAGAACCCGTGTAGTCTGGCAATTGCTGAAGGGCATGGAACGCCGTTGAAACATGAACAGCTCGTATACGACAGCCCTGTTAAGTTCAATTTTAAGCAGCGCTTATCTCTTTCTTTAACCACGAACACCGTAGCCCTGGCCCACCGTATTATCTGCTCGACCTGCAAAGTAGAAGCCCGTGGGGCTTCTCAACTCCGTGAGATCCAGCAAACGCGTGGCCCCGTCATCTTAGCCTTCTGGCATGAGGTACTTCCCCTCGCGATCTGGACGCAGCGAAGTACAGGATATCATACGTTAACGAGCTACAGTTATGACGGCGAGTTGGCGGCGCGGGTCATCGAACATTTCGGGTTGGCGGCCGTTCGCGGATCGTCGAGCCGGGGCGGTCGTCTGGCACTTCAACAGTTGGAAGCGGCGCTGAAACTAGGGGTTACCATCGGGATTACGCTCGACGGGCCCCGCGGACCCAGGCGGGTATCCAAACCGGGTGTGGCGGTGCTTTCGGCGAGGACGAATGCGCCCATCGTGCCTTTGGTTCTGGGGGTGCCGCGCGGGTGGCGAATGCGTTCCTGGGACCGCATGCTGATTCCGAAGCCGTTCAACACCATCACGTACTGGTGCGCGGACCCCATCGAACCGGCGCAGGATACCTCGGCGAACGAGGTCGAGCGGGTCCGACTGGAAGCGGAATCCGCGTTGAATCACCTGCAAGTTGAGCTGGAGCAAGAGCTTGGGATGGTGACGCACTGGGAACCATCGACCGCTTCGGGGGATGGCGCGGAAGACCCTTAGTCCGCGCCAACGGCGAGATGTTGGCGGCGGAGTTGACCGCAGGCGGCGTCGATATCCTGGCCGCGTTCCTTGCGTAAGGTAGCGGCGATCCCGGCGTTGGTCAGTTCATCGCGGAACGCTTCGCAGCGTCCGATGGGCGGTGGGGCGAAACCGAGACCCGACACCGGGTTATACGGTATGAGATTGACGCTGGCCTTGACGGTTCGGGCGAGGTCGATGAGTTCTCGGGCATCCTGCTGCGAATCGTTGACACCATCGAGCAAGGTCCATTCGAAGGTAATCTGGCGGCCAGAGCTCTCGGTGTACTGGCGCACAGCATTGAGCAGCTTCTCCAGGGGGTACTTTCGGTTCAGGGGGATGAGCCGGGAACGTAAGGTGTCGTTGGCGGCGTGAAGCGAAATACTCAGTCGTACTTGCCACGCTTCTTCGCCGAACTGCTCGATGCCCTTAATCTCACCCACGGTAGAGACCGTAATCTTGCGGGCGCCGATGCCCAGTCCGTCGGGATTCATCAGCAGCCGGATGCTCGCGACGGTGGCGTCGTAGTTGCGGAAAGGCTCCCCCATGCCCATGTATACGATGTTGGGAGTCCTCTCCCCCATTTCTTCGTCCTTGAGCAGGTACAGGGCCTGTTCGACGATCTCGCCGGGGGTAAGGTTCCGGGTGTAACCGGACATGCCGGTGGCGCAGAACTCGCATTTCACCGCACAGCCTACCTGGGTGGAAAGGCAGATGGTGCTGCGGTCGCGGTCCCGGATGAGCACGGACTCGACGGTCTCGCCGTCGGACAGACGAAACAGGGCCTTCTTGGTTCCAGTGGACCGTTCCGATGTGGAAAACCGGACCAATTCGAGCTGGTTGGCAACGCAGTGGTCGGAGAGTTTCTTGCGAAGGTTTTTGGACAGATCGGTCATGCGATCGAACTCGAACACTTTCTTCTGGTGGATCCACCGGAATATTTGCTTGCCTTGGAAAGGCTTCAGATCCAGAGTGACGGCGATTTCTTCGGGGGTCATTTGAGACAGGCTATTTGACATTGGGTGGTGGTTTAATCACGAACAGGTCATCCGTTACCTGGTCGGTGTTTATCCTTATGTTGCGCATTTCAAAGGTCATACGGGTTGCTTCACTCGGGAACCGGGCATCGACCGAGGCTGGGAACCGGACTCCATCCACCTCGTGATAGTCGTCGAGGGTGGTGTCGGCGATCACGGCGCCGGTGTCGTCAAGACGTTCGTTGCGAATCACGACCCACGGTAGGCCCCGAACGGTGAGACGCCGCTCCGGATGTCGGCGACGGCCCAATTCGAGGACGGCGGTCTGGGCATCGGGGTCGTATTGGACGATCCGAACTCGGTCCCGATCGTAGGTCAACCAATCCACAGGCGCAAACATTTCCTTGGCGACATCGGCGGGGGAAACGCTGAAGGGGATGCTCTCCAGTTTCTCGCCTTCGAAGCGGTAGAAGTAGCGCTCGTCGGGGTCCCGTTTAGTGGGAAATTCGATGAGGAATTCGGACCCGACGCAGGTCAGGCGGAAGGCAGGGATTCCGATCAGGAGTTTTCCTTGCACATAGAGTTCGTCGGGTTTACGGTAGGCAATCATCCCCTGGGGGAACTTCTCGACGGCCTTGAGGTCGGGAGATTCGATGGTGAAGGTGCCTGCGGCGCGGAAGTTGTGGATTTGCGCGTCGTTGGCCGCGAGGTCGTCCACGATGGCATCGACCTTTGGGGTGCCCGGGGGCAATGGCGCATGATGAAGCTGCTGACCGAGCCCGGCGCAACCAGACACGAGCGCGACCAGCATGGCGGCGAACGCGAGGATGGCTCGGGCTTGTTGAATGACCGGTATCTTCATTGGGACCCTCGTAAACCGATGGACCATATGGACTGTATTGACCAAATGGACATTATGAATGCAAAAGCCGGTGATGTAGATCCGCCGCGAACGGCAGACGATGCATGGCGTGGCAGGCACCAACCCGGCTATATCCCCCAACCGGAACTTTTTTTTGAAGTTGGATTCGACATGTGTTACACTTAGCGGCCTTCGACGATTGAAAACAGTACGGTTTTGCGCCCCGACCCGCCGTGGGTATGTTGCGGGAGCACCTAGGAAACGCCCAGGAGAGTATCATGGCTCGAGTGTGTGAATACAGCGGAAAGAAGCCCCGGGTTGGCAAGCGCGTGATTCGGCGCGGTAAGGCCAAGCGTGAGGGCGGTATCGGTCAGAATGTAACCGGCATCACAAAGCGTCGGTGGAAGCCCAATTTGCAGAAGATTCGTATCATAGACGAGAACGGCACGGTGCGCCGGGTGCGGGTCTGCGCGCGATACATAAAGGCGGGCAAATTCACGAAGGCGCCAGGGAAGACGCGCAAAGCGTCGTAGGCTTACTATAAGACAGTTTTCTCGCGGGAGTCCCGCCGAGGTGGCGAGGCTCCCGCGGTTCTTTTATGGGGAAGCACGGACGGGGACGGACACACACGGACGGATAATCGGAGACAAGCGGTCCGCGTGTGGGGTTGAGCGGGGACCTACATCGTCGGAACCAGGCTGTTCAGGTAGTCCTCGAGGTTGGTGTAGCCGTCGTTGTCGCGATCCTGCGGGCCGTCGGCATCGTCGTTAGGGTCGAGTCCGCGGGCGGTTTCCCAGTCATCGGGCATGCCGTCGTGGTCGGCGTCGGGCGGTGCGGGCTGAGATTGGAGCGCCGGCCAGCCGCCGACGGCGGTCTGGGAATCGATGATGCCCTTTCCCCCACCTTTGTACGTTTCTCCGTAGTGGGCGGTGCCGGAGCGAATCTCGTCGACGATGCGGGCGTCGACGGCGTCCCGGTGTAGGGATGCGCCCGCACGTTCGAGCACATGTCCGTACGCGTCTTCTGCGGACTGCGTGGTCACGGGCGCAACAATGTACGGGGCGTGCACGCGTAGGGTTTCTTCCGTTGCTTCACCGTCTTCGGCGAAATCGATACCGCCGCTCCAGTTATTCGCGGAGATTTCGGGGAATCCCCAAACGAAGTTGCCGTCAGCGTACATCTTTCCGCGTGGGTTCTTCTGGAGAAAGATGCGGTCGCGGACGTTTTCCGAGGTGGCGGGGCCCAATTTGTAGTAGTTGTTGATCCAGTTGCGCGGCCATAGCTCGCCACCGTAAGCGCTGTTGAACCCCCAGTTGTAGATCACATTGTTGCGAAAGTCGAGGAGTCCGGAATCTCTGTTGCCGGAAGCGCGCGGATTGCGGCTCGTGTGATGGGCGAGGATGTTGTGATGGAAGGACCCGCCGGGGCCGCCCCAGAGTCCACCGTAGCCGTGAGCGCCTTTTTTGTGAATGGAGTTGGTGAGACTCTCCGTCGCCATGCACCATTGGACGGTGAGATTGGACGCCTTGTTGATGGAGAGGGTTTCGTCGATTCCCCAGCTCACGGAACAATGATCGATGACGACGTGATCGCCTTGACCGCCGAAACCGTCCTGTTCTTCGCCCGCCTCGTCGCCGGGCCGGAAACGTAGATACCGGATGATGACCTGGTCGGTATCGAATTCGACCTGGTAGTTCTTGATGCAGATGCCGTCGCCCGGAGCGGTCTGCCCGGCAATCGTGATAAACGGATTCTCGATATCGAATTCGGATTCAAGCGGGATGGTTCCGGAGACACGAAAGACGACCGTGCGGGGACCCTCGGCTTCGCATGCGGCGCGAAAGCTGCCGGGACCGCTGTCCTTGAGGTTGGTGACTTCGATGACCCGTCCTCCGCGCCCACCGATGGTGTACTTTCCAAAACCTTCGGCGCCGAGAAAAGCGGGTGCGTGATCCGGGCGGAAATTCCTGAGCACTACGTTCGGCGGCGATTCGACGTAATCCACATCGCAGTGCCAGCCATTCGGAAGAATGATATCGTCGAAGCGGCCGGAGACAACTTCAAGATCGGGGTCAAAGAGATTTACCGACGTGTTCTCATGGGGGTCGATACGGCCGTCGAACTGAACGCTTAACGTTCCACCCAATTGAACCCGGCCGCCACCCAAGGAAGTCACCGCGTTTCCATCATTGAGGATAACGTTTGTGTCGGGTCCGATCCTGCGCGTGTCACCGGCAAGCCTTTCCGGCGACGGCCACGCGGACTGCAATTCGTAAACATTCATGTCGACGATCCGGGCGCCGGTGCCTACCGCATCCAATGACAGGCTGGTGTCGTCCGGATCGAGAATAGCGCCGACGGGAAGGTACGCGTGTCCGTCGTTGGCGTAGATCTCGATGGATGTTCGGTCGACGAGGATGCGCAAGCGAATCCGGCCGTCGTCACTCTGCAGCGGTGCTTCGAAATTCTGGCAAATCAATTTGCTTGCCGTGACGTCGTAGACGATCGGCATTCCGCGGACATTCAACTCAATCTTCTCCGCGTCGCCGACATCGATTTCGGTGTCGATGTCGAAGAGTTCACCGCGCACATCAGCGAGTGGGTTCTCGCCGGGAACAATCACCTGGTTTTCCCAATGATGCTTAGTCGTATGCAGCGCTTCGATCTCGCGCACGGGATAGGCAAACATGCGGATGCCCTCGTCCGTGGTATGCAAGGTGAGTTCGACGGGGAAGGTCATCATCTGATTGAACGGCATGCCGGGCATGTTGACGCGTCCCCAGCCGATTTGGATCCGGCGCGCGTCGCTTTTCGGGACGCTGTTGTAGGTTTGCGACGCGTAGAAGCAGTCGCCATAGCTATACCGGATTAACTCCGATTCGGGATGGAAGGCCGTGCCGTCGAATTCGCCAATCATGTAGTCGCCGGAACCACCGTAGACTACCCACTTCGGGTTATCGTCGTCACCGTCGACGGGCAACTCAAAGAGTTCGGGGCATTCGTAAAAGCCTTTCAGTTCGCTTTGCAGGTGCCAGGATTGAAGATCCTTCGATGTAAAGAAGCCGATATTCTTGTCTTCGAGGTAGAGGACAATCACCCATTGCCGGGACGGTTCGTGCCAGATCATCTTGGGGTCGCGGTTGCTGCCACGGATATGCCGTTGGACGGGGTTGCCTGGGTACTTGGTCCAAGTGCGGCCACGGTCGTTGCTGTAGGCGAGGGATTGGGTGAAGGGTTGTCCTTCGGACAAGAAGGCATTGGTGCCGCCTGCGGAGGTGTAGGCGGCCACAATCGGATCCTCATCGCCTGTCTTGAAGCCGGTCGTGTTCTGCGTGTCCACGACGGCGGAACCCGAGAAGATCGTTCCGAGCGGGTCGGGATGAATGGCGTCGCCCAGTTCGGTCCAGTGCACGAGGTCCGGGCTGACGGCATGGCCCCAGGTCATGTTCCCCCACTTCCAGCCGAAGGGATTGTGCTGGTAGAAGAGGTGCCATTCGCCTTTGTAGTAGACGAGGCCGTTGGGATCGTTGTTCCAGCCGCGCCGGGACGTGAAATGAAACTGGGGACGATACTTCTCGCGATAGAGGTTCTCGAAACCCGGCACGATGTCGGATTGCCGGACCGCTTGGAAGCCGTCAGCAACCGATCCTTCGTACGCAAAGCGGTTGGTGGAAACGATCACGGACTTGCCCTGAAACTCGTCCAATCTGACGTAAACCCAGAAGTCGGGTTCGCCGTCGGCCAACTCGATGGTGAACATTCGTGTGACTTTGCCATCGACTTCGATCGCGAAGACTTGCGATGGCGCGCCGTTCTTTACAGGGAGAATCAGATACGGCTTGGACACCGTGAAGGTGCGCGACTGGCGGTCGATGACCGGGTTGGCGTCGTCGCTCTGGCAGATGTAGTCGACATTGATGTGGCCCCATCCCTCGCTCCGGGCGTCTACGATCTCAAGGTGAGCCTGTTGGTTCTCGAACTCGGACACCTCCCAAGACTTCCACTCAAGGGCTTCCGATCCACCGGGTTTGTCGTTGGGCCCGGTCACGGTACGGACGACTTTGCCGTCCACAAGGAGGTTCATGCAGGTTTCGCCTGGGTACTTGCCGCCGCCGATGAGGAAGGTGATGTAGGGTCGTTGAATGACGAAGGGTTCCGAGACGAGCTTGCCGGTTGGACCATCACCACCGAGGAAGGAATTGACGAGTCTAATGCCTTGAAAACCTGACACGGCCATCTGGCCGTCAAGGGTACCCGCAGCGGGTCCCGTTCCGAAGGCCTCTCCTTGCGCAGTCCAACCGTGATAGGAGTCCTGTTCGAAGTCGGCGATCACGGTCACATCTGATGCCCACACGACCGGGATAATGAGGTGGAGGAACATCACGATGCAAGGTTGGAGTTTCGGCATGTCTGGTTCCCGTTCTCGGATGTTATGGATGTCTGAAGAGGAATTGCCTCGCGGAACTATAAGTAATATATATCTTACTCACAAAATTCTGAGTCATGTTGGGACTCTCGAAAGCAGTTTGAGTGCGTTCTTGAATCGTGGACCGTTCAGGCGCTCCGCTCTCAGGGACGAATTGCGCTGATTGCCTCGTCGCGAGAAACACAGGCGTTTCAACATGGTTTCAAATGATTCAAACAGGTAGTTTCAATGCTTCCTTTACCCAATCTTTAACGGTACCAATAACTTCATTGATGTCAAGCGTACCGTATTCGCCGGAATCGCGGCGTTTCCACTCCACTTTTCCGTCGGACAGGTTTCGTTCACTAACGATGAGGCGGAACGGGACGCCCAAGAGGTCGGCGTCGGCAAATTGGGCACCTGGCCGGGCGTCTCGGTCGTCGTACACAACTTCCAGCTCGGCCGCGCGAAGATCGGAGTAAAGTTTTTCTGACGTATCGCGAACGCCGGGCGCATCCAGTTTCAGCGCGTTCAAATGGACTTGCCAAGGTGCCACCCAGATGGGCCATTTGGGGCCGAACTTGTCCCGGTGGACCTCCATGATGGAGCTCATAAGGCGGCCGATTCCGATCCCGTAGCAGCCCATGATGGGCACACAAGATTTGCCATTCTCGTCGTTGTATGTCATACCCATGGACTCGGTATATTTCGTGCCGAGCTGGAAGATATTTCCGACTTCGATGCCGCGCTGGAGTGTAATCTTTCCATTACCCTCTGGAAGCCCGTCTCCGTCTTGCAAGGCGCACACGTCGACAGTCTTCACGCCCGGCAGGTCGCGGTACAAATTAAAATTCTTGTGGTGGTAGTCGACCTCGTTGGCGCCCGTGACGAGGTTGTTGGACTGGGCGACCGTGTGGTCGACGACGAGCCGCCACTTTGAGGCGTCGAGACCCATGGGCGACGCGTAGCCGGGGATGGAACCGGCGGCCGTGATGCGTTCGTCGGAGGCCGGTGCGGGCATGACCTGGAGCACCTTGGCGAGTTTGATCTCGTTGACGTCCCGGTCGCCACGGATGATGACCATGACGGGTTTGCCGTCGGCGTCGGCATCGTAGAAGACGGCCTTGGCCGTCTGATGGGTCGGCACGCCGAGGAATCCGGCGACCTCTTCGATGGTCTTCTTGCCGGGAGTGTGGACCTTTTCCAGGGGCTGCGGGTCCGCGGGATAGCCTTCGATGACGCCCTCGGCGACTTCGAGGTTGGCGTAATAGCCCGCTTCGGGGCAGGTGGCGATGGTGTCCTCCCCCACTTCGGTCAGGAGAATAAACTCGTGGGCGACCTTACCGCCCATCATGCCAGTGTCCGAGGCCACCGCGACGACCTCCGGCAGTCCGACGCGGGCAAAGATGCGGTGATAGGCCTGATAGCAGTCCTCGTAGTAGCGTTCGAGGTCTTCCTGGGTCGTGTGAAAGGAATAGCCGTCTTTCATGGTGAATTCACGGACGCGGATGAGGCCGCCGCGGGACCGGGGTTCGTCCCGGAACTTGGTCTGGATCTGATAGACCATGAAGGGCAACTGCGTGTGACTGTTGATTTCGTTCCGGCACAGGTGGACAACGCCCTCTTCGTGGGTCATAGCGAGGACCATCTCGTGGCCGGTGCGATCCTTGAACCGGCACAATTCGGAACCAACGCTCGTGTAACGGCCGGACTCGTCCCATAGTTCCCTGGGTTGGACCACGGGCATGAGGACTTCCTGGCCGCCGATGCGGTCCATCTCTTCGCGGACGATCTGTTCGATCTTATGGATGACGCGGAACCCCGGCGGGAGCAGCGAATAGATGCCGTTGGCGACCTGCCGCGCGTATCCGCCACGCAGGAGAAAGGCGTGGCTCTCCAGGGCAGCCTCGGCGGGCCGTTCTTTGTACCGCGTTCCAACGAGTTGACTCATTCGCATGGTTTTAATCGCTCCGCTATGGGTTGCGCCTGCGACCTGGGCCTGCCGCAGACGGATCGTTCAAGAATACCGGGGGAGGCGGAAGGATAGCGTGTAGACGTGGAGGGGCGCAACCGAAGAAGGAACTGTCCGCAGATTACGCCGATAGTCGCAGATGATCACAAGAGATTTAGGGTCCACAGATTACACAGATTTGCACAGATTCAAGAATCAAGAATGAGCGTCGAAAAAGAACGGGCCGCTGACTAAACCATGGCAGACTCGTTGGGGTACCTAATTAGCGCATTTCAAGGTATTCCGTGTCCTCTTAATCGAGTTTCGTAATCGGTCTCGTACTCGTGCTCGATGAGATGCGGTTTCTTGTCGCGGTGGAGAAATGACGTGTTGGGTTCGCCATACCGCAACTTTTCCCGCTCGACGATTCGAGTACGAGTACGAAGTACGAGAACGAGTACGTGTGGTCAGCAACGGCTACGAGAACACTTAAACCGTTCTAATCAACAAACTGCCAACCTCCCCAGGTCATTCGCCGTATGCTGTTTGTCCCCTCGCCCTTCTAAATCCGTTTCGGAAGAATTCCCGCAGGCGGGTGATCTGTCTCCGGATCAAGCGGAATACTTTTGGCAGGAGCCAGAGGGCGAAGCAGATGAAAACCATCACAATGCCGAAGAGAATGATCGGGTGGGAAAAGAACAGCCATGCGCCGACGAAGGTCACGGCGTCTTCGGTGAGGCTGACGGCGGAATTGGTGAAGGGTTCGGGGCTGTGGTTGACGACGAGACGGGTGCCGGCTTTGGTGGAATGGCTGAGCAGGGCGACGCTGCCGCAGAGGATAATGAGGCCGACTTTGACTGCGGGCGGCAGATCCGTGGCGCTGGTGGCGACGATAACGACGGCGCCAATGGGCCGAATGACGGTGTGAAAGACGTCCCAGGCGCTGTCGACCCAGGGGATCTTGTCGGCGAAGAATTCGGCGGTGAAGGCGATGGCGGCCGGGATCAGGACGTAGGGATGGGCGAGCACTTCAAGCTGCTGGAGGTAGGGCGGTGGCGTGAAAAAGTCGAACCGGATGGCGAGTCCCAGAGCGAGGATGGTGGCGTAAAGGTTGATGCCGGAAATGAAGCCGAGACCCATGACGGTGCCGAGGAGCGCGACGATGTCCATTTCCGATGGCTCCATTGCTTAAGACAGAGGATGATAGGAAGCATAGCGAATTGCCTCGGGGAGGACAATGTCGATTGCGGATTAAGGACTGGAAAGAAGGCCGGAGACTTGGTTTAATCGGGATCGGGATCGGGATCACGTTGGGTTGCGCGTCTCACTTCGATCCCGATCCCGATCCCGATTTCGATCCCGATTTCGAGAGTACTGTACGTTTCAACCATGCACGACCGTTCTTGGTTCCGGCAACCTCTATAGAGGTCCCCACTCAAGAATGCATGTTTGCCGCGAACGTACGGTTCATCTCCCCATAGGGGAACCCGTCATACCACAACAGCACCGCGCTGCTGACCATGTCTCAGCCTAATTCCAGTGCAACGCCCGATCTCTATCTATAGGGAGAACTCTGCCCATGAAAGACGACGCCGAATCCGCACCCGCCCCGGCATTCCCGAAGATCCGCAATGTGCGACCCCCTTGTTTCGTCAAAAAACCGAGGGGGTGCAGTTTCGGATTGCCGACTGCAGATTGGAAGGAAGCATTCGCGGGCAATCGGACTAAGAGCGTCTTCTGCTCGACCGCAGAAACACGGTGGCCTGAAGGGCCAAGGTACCTCTAGCCCCGGGTTGGCCGCAGCGAAGCAAGGCCTACCCGGGGTCTGCAGACCCTCTCCGGATCGGTACCCTGAAAGGGTTTCGTACCAATGGCTTCTACGAATCCCCTACGGGGAAGCAGTGGTGGGGGTGGACCGGCTGACCCCGGGTAGCGTCGCTTCGCGCCGCAACCCGGGGCTGTTGGTACATAGTCCCTTCGGGACATTTCGGCGGCTTGGCGCCGCCGCATGAATGGTCCAAGTTGTCAGCGCATACGCAATCGCGGTCCAGATTCCGTGGGTGCACGACGGCGGGTAACGCCAAAACGCGAACATCATACGTCAACCGGTCAACGTTGAAGCATCCACGGTTTTGGCGCGATTGCACTGGAAGAAAGGCTGGCGACCCGGAACCATCGCGGTATGCTATCGTATGAATAGGTGTGATTCGACATTTCGGCTGTGGGGACCCGGCTCGAAACAACTGCGGGAGGTTACGCGATGAACTCCGTCCAACGTGTAGTGTTTGCGGCCCTTTGTGTGGTGGTTGCGGCGGTTTTGACCGGATGTCAGACGGTGGGTGTGCAATCCTTCGAAATGACGAGGGTCAAACCCAAACCGGGAGAGGTCCTCAAGGTCGACCATGTGATTCTGCTGGCAGATGTCACCGGATCTACCGGTGAAGATGCCGTGTTCGAGCGGGAGAAGAGTCTGATGCAGGCTTTCGTGGCGGCCATGCCCGACCTGAACTACCAAATGGGGTTCTATTCGTTCGCGGGGAATTCCCAGTCGGACTGGACGCAGGTTCATTTGGGTGAGGGAAATTTGGATGTCCTCGCCAATTGCGCTTCGAGTCTGCAATACGTTGGCGGATTGACGCCATTGCATGAGGCGGTACTGGCGACCAAAGACGATTTCGAGGCGAATGACGGCGATGCCGCCTTGGTGGTGTTTTCCGACGGGCGCACGCATCCGCACGAGCGGGTCATCGAGGCCTGCGAGGCGGTGGCATACCCGCACATCGGCCGATTATGCATTTATACCGTGAACGTTGGGCACAGCGATTCGGGAGAGGATTTGCTGGAGAAGATGGCCGATTCCACGAGCTGCGGGCGAGCCTGGCAGGCGGCGGAGGTGAGTTCGCCTGAGGGGATGGAAGCGATGGTGCGGGAAATCTTTTTCGAGGCTGGGTAGAAACGAGATTCCAGCAGTTATCCGAAGGGCTACGGACAGGTTCTGCAGAATGATGCTGTTCGACTTGGACAAGGTCGTGATCAGGCCGGAAGGAAAGCGGAATTGGACAAATTCGTCGCCACACTGAAGAAGCGCCCGTCCGATACCGTATCGTGTAGAGGGGCATACGTGCGACCTCGGTTCTGCCGAATCCAATATGGTATTGAGCCAGCGTCGGGCCGACGCCGTGAAGGCATATATGATTGAGCAGGGATTGACGGCAGTCGCATCACAACCAGGGCATGTGGAGAGACACAGCCAGCCGTGCCAAACGACGGCCCCGCCAACCGGAAACTGAACCGCCGTGTGGTGATCGACTACTTCTACGGAAAATAGGCCCATGCTCGCCGCCGACAGAAACGAACGGCATTCCATAGTCAGCGAACTCGGATCGGCCACGCGGTTCCCGCAGCGCAGGATGGTGCCTGGCGGTCCCAGTAAGGCACAGCCGTGGGGCGGGTGATTGGCCCGCCCCTACGGCTGTTGGGCAGGAGGAATTTCTATCCCTGCTCGTCGGCGGAGGGGCCGTAGAGCGCGGGGACGGGGATATCCAGCATGCGGAGGTAGACGCCGAGTTGGGCGCGGTGGTGGATGGAGTGGTTGAACATCATGCTCCGTAGCACGGCCACGCGGGGCATTTCGAAGAGGGGCTGGCCGTCCATGGTCATCTTCCACGGCTTGAGCATGTCGGCGTCGGAGGTGCCGGTCATGGCGTCAATGGCGTCCTTGACCTTGGCGTCGTAGTCTTCGAGCATCTGCTTTACGGACGCGGCTTTGTACGGGACGTAGTCCTTCCTGTCGAAGTTGAACTCGTCCTGCTTCATGGTGGGTTCGAACCCAATGGGGGATGTCGGACAGATGAGCGGCCAACTCCCCTAAGGTCATAGACTTATCGTGGGGTTTCCAAGCGAACTTGTCTTCAGGAACCCGCGCGAGGACTTTGCGGGTTTGCGCCGCCTCGTGGTTGTACTCGTTCAACATACCGTCAATGATCGCCATGTGTATTTCTCCTAGGGTTGGTTGTTGGAATGCACCGGTGATACTGAAATTAAATTCAGGTAAATTAAACCATGATTCGGCCCATTTGTCAATGCTTTTATTCAGCAGGGCAATCGCAGTTGGTGCATCGTATCCGGTCGACGCTCCGAACCCCGCCAAGCTGGTGCCTGGCGCTCCCAGTGGCGCCACGACAGTGCATTCCCGCCGGTTAATCGAAGTCGGCCCCGCCACACACCGGTACTTTTGTGAGAGGGTTCAATGCGTCTGTATAGGATAGAGACGACGTACAGACCGTCTTACGAAGTCTCTTTGCCGGTGCGGCGGGCTTCGGAATCCCAGCGGCGCTGGAGCAGGAATTCGCTTTTGAGGATGCGGCGCATTTCGTCGAACATGCCGATCACGGCTTCGTCGGTCAAGGCCAGTTCGGCGAGCGACTGCCCACAGGGAACGGAGAGAGCGCTGGGATCTTCGCGCTCTTCGGGTAGCAGATGAGCCATGGTGTTGCCGATGGCGGCAACGGCGGCGGCTTCACGGTTCAGTTTGGCGAAGTCCGGCACGTGATGGTAGCGGATGGTTTCGCCGAGTTCGTCCGGCAATCCCCAGGCTGTCGCGAGCAGGTAGCCGGCTTCCGGATGGCCGATGCCGAGGACTTGTTCTTCGGCTTCGACGAGTTCGATGCCGCGCAACTGCTGGTCAATGGTGGCGTAGCGCTGCGGTGCGACCTCCGCCAAAGCCAAGCGGCCGATGTCGAGGAGGAGGCCAGCGGTGAAGGTGCCGGGTTTGGCGCCGAATCCGGCGGTTCGGGCGACGATTTTGCAGAGCGTGCCGCAGAGCATGGACCGGACCCAGAAAGACCGGTAGTCGAAGGTGCGGGAGCCCTTGATCAGATCAACGACGGCGGCGGATAAGACGGTGGAATAGGTTTCTTCGAGTCCCAGGAGCGACACGGCCAGGTGAATCGAGGTGATCTGGTGTGGAAACCCGAACGCGGGCGAGTTGGCGATGCTCAGTAATTTGGCGGAGAGCGGCGCATCGGTGGCGATAATGCCGCCGACTTCTTTCGCGGAGACCTCGGGGTCGTCGATGGCCTCGCGCACCTTGCGCACGGTGACGGGCAACGCTGGCAGCGTGTGCAATTGGCGAATAACCGTGGGGATTCCGGCGAGACGAAGTTCGGTGCCGATGGTATCCAGGTGAGATTCCGCTTGGGTCGCGTCCTGGGCAGATTCCTTGCCGTAGCAGCGGTCGATGCCGGCGCGGAGGTCTGCGCCGGAACACAGCACCGGCATCACGCTCAAGCCACAGGTCGATTCCAGTTCTTGTATCGTTGCGGTATCCAGGGGGCAAATCATGCCGACCGTGAGGGTGTCGCCCACCCGGTCGAGGGGGAAGACTTCGTGCTGGATGGCGAATTGCCGGGGGACCAGGGAAAGGACTTCTTCGGGAACGCCGTATCGGCCGATTTCAATCCGGAGCAGGCCTTGCCGCCGGGCGAGGAACTCCGTGAATTTCTCCGCCGTGATACTTTCGTGGGCGATGAGGTTCTGGACGAGCTTGCCGCCTTCTTTCTTCTGCCGTTCGAGGGCCGCAACCAACTGATCTTCACGGATGAGGCCTTCCTCGACGAGCATGGCACCAATGCGTTTCTTGCGCTGCACGGGCATGGACGATCTCCTTAACTTGGCCGGAGCGTTACCGCCTGTTAGTGGTCACCCCAGCCTCTCGACACTTTCACCCCTGTGAACGCACGGTACCGAGTTTCAGTAGAGCATAAGGCCCAGCTTAGTTACAATCCAGGTGACATTGGCCGGTTTCTGGGAGCTGGATAGGTCTTTATCCCCTCGTCATGTTCTCCGGCCCGCCAGCGTGGCGCTCCGGATCTGGGCGGCACGGTCGAAGATTTCTTCGCGGGTGATGCCGGCTTCTTCGTACATGGCGAAGAGGTTGTCGTCGGGGGTTTCGGGGGGACCGTGTGGGAGGCGGCGAGGATGTAGCCGCCGCCGTCGGCAGTCATGCCTTCGAGGAGGCGGGTGGTGGCATGGCGGACTTCGTCGGCGGTGCCGTTGGGCAGGAGGTATTGGGTGTCGACGCCACCCATGAAGGCGAGGCGATCGCCGAATTCGCGTTTGAGTTCGAGGGGATCCATGCCGGGACAGGTGCATTGGACGGGGTTTAACACGTCGATGCCCATTTCGATAAGATCGGGGATGATAGGCCGGACGGCGCCGCAACTGTGATACGCGACGGGTAGGCCGTTGGCTTTACCCACGTCGACGACGCGTTGCAGATGGGGACGGATACGATCGCGCCAACAATCCGGGCTCATGATCATGGATTGCTGGCCCGCGACGTCGTCGCCGGTCCACAGCCAGTCCACGGCGAAGCGGTTGCAGGCTTTCACGGAGAGGTCGACGGCGTAGTCCGCGCAGCGGCCGAGCATGGTGTCGGTGAGGTCGGGGTCTGTGGCGAGGTCGAGGAGCGCGTATTCCATGCCGCGGAGACGCCAGTACATCTCGTAGGCGCAAGGCGACACGTCGACGCCGATGTAGTAGCGGCCGGCATAGTCCATGACCCGGTTCATGTTTGCGAGAAGGGATTCCTGGGCGTGGTTCGGGAATTCGTAGGCCAGTACCGCGTCGCGATCCAGCCCCGCGAGGGGGTAACGGGTTACTTGGTTGTACTCGCCTTCCTTGGTCCAGGTGATGCCCCAATCGTCAACGTGGGACTCGCCGTCGCGCTCGTGGACGATGCCTTCCATGGCGTGGTTGTTGTTCACCCAGGCCTGAACGATGTCGTTGCCCATGGCCTCCCCCACTTTGTTTGGAAGGACGTTGAGAAGCGATGCGAGGCGGCGTG
Source organism: Candidatus Hydrogenedentota bacterium (assembly GCA_963745075.1). Classification (GTDB taxonomy): domain Bacteria; phylum Hydrogenedentota; class Hydrogenedentia; order Hydrogenedentales; family SLHB01; genus JAHDWY01. The sequence continues at coordinate 43,067 of CAVUWV010000018.1, forward strand.
TCGTGGACGGATGAAACCACATGAAGACGGGAACCCGATCGACCGGCTGGCGGTTGAGGGCGGCGACGACACGTTCACACGAGTTCATAGGATTCGGTTTCCCCCTGGATCGATTCTGAGTCGAGAGCGTAAAGCATTGAACGATTGCTATGTTCGCTGACCGACTCGATTACCGGTTTCCGAGCGCTCCATGATGAACGAAGTGCCCCCAAAAACCGACAACGTTGACAGGATCTCGGCGTCCCCGACTCAGTCAAAACGCACCCCACATTTACCACGGGAGTTCATGCGGGGTCCAGAAAAACCGTTAGAATCGGGAACGGAGTGGTGAATTCGCGGTAACCGGATCTGTCAGTAAAGCGGCTTCAAAAAAACGTAAGATACTGTAAATAAACATCTTATACAGAAAACCAATATCGCAATTGCCTTCCATCATTGGCGGGCGAATAGGCCATAAAACTTATTGACGAAAAGGCTAGAATAAGAATATTATAGACACTGGTGTTTTGGGGAGCAACGAGCCGGTAACATTCTGGCGGGGATGGTGCATTAAGTTCGCGTAGACGCGGTGCGGGGTGCAGCGCGGTTCATGGTATTTCGTTGAGCATGCCTTCATACTCAAACCGAAATTGGTGCATTTGAGCGTACGTGTTTGTCTTTCGTTGTCGGTCGGGGCCATCACGGCTCGCGAATCGAAGCGGCGCGGTTTTCGCGCCTTGGGGGGAACAGCGGCAATAAGAAACGTCTCGGAATGACACGGCGGCGAAGTAGGCCGAATCCGTTTAGGGAAATTGGTTTCGATTGAATTGTGATTTGTATTCGTTTGGGAATTGTACATGCGGGCAACTGAAGGGGAGGGAATCCGGCAATGAAAAGGTTATCGGTAGTCATGTTATGTGTAATGTGCGTGTGTTTTTTTGGCGTCGCGCCCAAGGCGTCGGCGCAGGCCATTATCGTCGATTTCGACGCGGCGATAACGAGCACCACGGAAGATCCGGCTACGTTTGAGGGCAACGTGAATTCCATCCTGGACAGTGATGAATTCGCGTTATTGGCTGCCATTCTTGCGGATACCGGCAAACCGCAACACACGGCAGTTCGTGCAGCGTGGGTCCAAAACCGCGCGCAGATGACCAGCGATCTTGGCATTTTCGATTCAATTTATGGTACGGCGCTGGCCGGTTACATGACGCTCGGCGATGCCACTTCGGTTGCCGCAGTGGTGGCGTTAGCCGGCGGTGCCGGCGTTACAATTAATCCGGCCGACTATGATTTAACCCAGTCGGTGGTGCTTGCGTACAACGCGGATCCGGACTCGGATAGTCTCGATAACACCACGGAGTATACGGCAATCGCGGGGACGGGCGGTCCGAGTTCGGCGAAGCGAGCGCAGTACATCGTGGATGCGCTCACAGCCTCGACGTTCAGCTTCACGACGCAGCCGCAAGGCGCAAATCTCTTTATCGGAGGGAATCACACCTTTACCGTGGCGACCGCGAACGGCGTTGCACCGCTTCATTACCAGTGGAAACGCGGCGCGACGAACGTCGGTACGGATTCTGCGTCCTTGACCATCAGCAATGCACAGCTCAGTGATGCGGGGTCGTACACCTGCACGGTAACCGACTCGGATTCGCCAACGCCGGGGGAGATTACCTCGAATGCAGCGACCCTGAACGTGTATGATGCCGGGTCGTTGCCGGCTGCGGGCATCTACGGTTTGATCCTGTTGGGATTCCTTTGTGTCGGCGCTGGGGTTTTCGCTATCCGGCGGGTTGCCCATCGTTAGGCCACTCACAAGACCCGAATCGTGATTGACAATGCGAGGCGGACGGTCGTGAAACCGTGCGCCTCGCTTTTTTTCGCGGCGTTGCGCCGGTTCGGATAGTGACGGGTCGAGGTATAGGAAGCTGTCAGGCGTCGAACGTTTCACGGCCGTCGCGTTCAAAGAATGGCTTGATGAAGCGCAGTGATGCTGGATTCCGGCCGCGTTGGAGGGACGTTGCCGTATCCGCGGCGCGTTACTTTCCTTCACCTGAAGTTGGCAGGCCGGGGATGTACAGATCGGCGCAACCCGGGCGGGTGGCGATTTTGCGGTCGCATTCAATTCCCCACATTTCCCAGCCGCCGTCGATGTAGTTGTCGTTGTCGGGGCGTCCGCAGGCTTGGACGAAGAGATACCAGTTGCCGTCAATGTCGTATAGGGCGGGCGTGGCGACGTGATACATGGTGTCATCACTGTAGAGCCCTTGCCATTTCGTCTGTAGCATCGTGTCGATATCGAGTTGCGTCCAACCTTTCACCGGATCCGTGCTGACTGCGAGTCCGGGACGCCAACGCGCGCCGTGCTCCACACCCACTTCGATGCAAAGGATGTAGGTATTGTCGACTTTGAATGCTTGGTGCCATTCGTAATAGGCGTTAGGGGTCGATTCGAAGATCTGTCCCATGCCGCGCGGATCGCTTTCGTTGAAGTGCCGGGTCCAGGCCTTTCCGTCGGTGGAGGTGGCAAGGCGAATACCGGGCAGGACGCCGTCGCGGCCGCGGTAGGAGTAATACATGTACCAGTCCCAGCGCTGCTCGGCTTCGTTCCATTCGCGCATGACGGCGGCTTGGGAGGCCATGTCTTCGTAGTACGGCGCGGCCGGTTCGGGAGCTAAGCACGGGTGCGTCGCCGTAGCGCTTGATGTTGGCGGAGGTGACCTGCGAGTACCCGTCTTCCCCGACTGGGCAAATCGCGAGACCGATGTGGTCCTGTACGTTGCCGGTGGTGCCGGAGTAGTAGATGTAGTAGGCGTCCTCCTCGGGGATGTAGAGCACCGTGTCGAGGCGAATGGATCCGGAATCCCAGCCTTGTATCCGGAAGGGCCGAAGATGGGGTTCGCGTCGTCTTGATGCCACTTGAATGGATTGCTCGCATCAGCCCAGGCCTTTCCTACGGCCGCGACGGCACGGTTCGATGCCGAAACGGCGGAATAGAACATGATGAGACGTCCCGGCACTTTGGGGTTGGGAACGATGCAGGGTTCTTCGATTTGTTGCGACATCCAATCATGGCTGGCGCGGGCAAGTACGATTTCGCCGTGGACGGCGTCGGGGATGGCGGTTTGGGCATATGCCCGGTCGGGGCGCCAGAAAGACCATCCGGCAAGTAGACCTACAACAATGACGGATTCTGCTATTCGCGATGACGACCTCATATCCAACCTCTCCATAAAACGATCCGGGAGCGTCTCCGTCCCGCCTTGTGGGGTGGTGTGATTGGAACGGAATTCATTGCCGGAGTTCAAGTGGACGCAGGTTCAATCACTCCCGCCCGCTCGAATCCGGAATGCCTCGATCTTCCAGTCCGGGTCTTTCGTGAGGTGCAGGACCGTGGGTTGGACGTAGCGCGGGGCATCCAGCGGCGGGGATACGTAATCGGGATCTTCCGTCGGGAAGAACGTGAGGTCGAAGCGCAACGTTGCACGCGGCATTTCCAACGTTCCGTCTTCATAGGTGTGGACGGCGAAGGTGCCCCAGTGCTCGCGGATCGCGCGGAGGTCGTCGTCCGATTCGCCTGATTCAACGGGAAAACAGTCGATCCGGCCTTCTTTGGCCGCAGCACTTGCGGCGCCCGGCGGATAGGCGATTTCGAGGGTCTTGGGGGTTAGCACAATCCCCAGTTCGGCCTTTGGATCGGTTCCGAATACCGCGTGGAGCGGTTCCAGAATTCGTGTTTGTTGGGTCATGACGTCTTCGTCCATGGCGATGCGGAATTCCTCTCGAATAAACCTGCGGAAATCGTCGGACAGTTTCTCAATGAAGTTCTTGGATTGTTGCTCGGGTTCTTCGGGGGGCAGGATACCACCGCCGAGGCCGCAATACAGCACGTACTGGGTTAACGCGTAGGTGATCGCGTATTCGTCGTCGGTCTCCGCGCGCGTTGGGTGGTTTGTGGGGTGAAGGCTCGCGCAGGAGAACGATGCGATGACGGTTAGAACGGCGATGAGTGTATTCAACCGGAGGAGTGTCATAGCGATTCCTTTCCCGCACGACGTATTTGCGCGCGCTGTTTAGAACCTATCCGACGACGAACGGCCTCTAGATGACCAATCACCTTTCGCATAGGTACGACCTATATGAAAAGTATATTACTGTTTCTGCGCCACAGTGCTACGATATGGAAGGTTCAATAGAGGAAAGGGTGCGATTGGTCGCGAGTAGTCGAAGGAGGTTTCTCGGATGCAGGGTTCTGCGACACGGTATGGATGGTTCTCAGCAATTCTCGTGGCCTTCTTTATCCCAGGAGCGGGACCGCTAACGGGTTGTGGTAAGAAGCCGGTGCCGGAGGCGGCCGGACTTATGACGGCGCCATACAAGATGCCGGACTTTAGCGGAATCACGATTTCGTATCCCGAAGCAAAGCGTTTTGAAACGAAGACGACGAAGGGGGCGGAGCAATACTACATGGTGCAAGAGCCGGAAACGCTCAGCGCGAACGCGCCCATGCTCCTCTACATGCACGGGGCGGATGGCGACGAGACGCAAGGGATGGATCCGGAATATGCGGAGGGCACATTCGCGCGATTGCGATCGCTCCTGGCCCAACGGGGTTGGCTCTATGTCACGGCACGGAAAGCCGAGTATGAAGGATTGCGAAAGGAACTGGAGGTGAAGTACGGCAAACGGCCTATCGTGCTTTCCGGATCGTCTTTGGGCGGCAAACAGTCGCTCACGGAGGCGATGCTTCACCCCGATTTGTATGCAGGCGTGATCGTGATGTGCCCGGCCCTTCCACTCTCGGACCCCGGCCCCGCGCAACGTCTCACGATGCCGGTCTATATCGAAAGCGGCGAAAAGGATGTGTTGATTGCATCGGTGTCGCGCATGGTACTGGGAGCGATGAAACGGAAAGGACGGCCTTTCATCTACAAGGAGATTCCGGAGGGAACGCACCGCACGCCCATCGAGCAGATCGATTGGGTAGGGGCGCTGGAATTCGTCGACGCCAATCGGCCGTAACACGTCTTTCAGTGCTGCGCATGAGTGCGATCATTGTCGATTGCGCGGTCATATTCGTTGCCTCACGGGAATTGCGTCGCGATACCGGGCTATTGGCGGTGGTGGCGGCGCGAATGGTACAATTTGTGGAATACGGACGGGCGCGGTTTGGCGCGCCTCGGGCTGGAATTTGGCCTTAGGGGGGAGTCCGTGAGAACAGGGGGAAATCGCGTTATGGAAGATGTGCGACAAGGCTGGTTGGATGGCGATCCGAACCATTGCGGGCGGACCGATCCGCATCCGAGCCGGCCATTTCGAATCATATTGTTGGGCGCGCCGGGCGCCGGGAAAGGTACGCAAGCGGAGTTGTTGAGCGACCGGTTGCGGCCATGCCAGTTATCGACGGGGGACGTGTTCCGCGCGGCAAAGTGTGCGAGTTCTGAGGCGCTGACGGTGGTGATGCGCGATGCGATGGAGGCCATGAAGGCTGGGAAGCTTGTGTCGGACGATACGGTCATCGACATGGTGCGGGAACGGGTCCACTGCGTCACGTGCAGCTACGGGTTCATGTTGGACGGATTTCCGCGGACGGTGTCTCAGGCGGAAGCGCTGGACGAGCTGCTGGCGGAGCACGATCTGGAAGTGGACGTGGTGTTGAACTACGACCTTCCGGTGGAAACGGTCGTGCGGCGGTTGAGCGGGCGGCGTACGTGCCGGTCGTGCAAGACCACGTTTCATGTGGAGACAAAGCCGCCGAAGGTGGAAGGCGTGTGTGACAAGTGCGGCGGGGAATTGTTCCAGCGTGATGACGACAAGGCGGACTCGATTCGCGTGCGGCTGAAGGCGTATGAGGAAAGCACATCGCCGTTGGCGGCGTATTACGATGCGAAGGGACTGTTGTGCACCGTGTCCGCGGAGGGTAATCCGGCAGAGGTGTTTGCGCGGACGTTGACGTCACTGGAGGAGCGATTTGGCGCGTTGCCCGCGTAAGGGTTCCGTGATGAAAGGACGTGTGTGAAGCGCAAACACGACACGTACCTTCTGGGAATCGACGCCGGCACGACGATGCTGAAAGCGGCGATATTCGATGCGCGAACCGGCGCGTTAGTGGCCGGAGCGTCGCGACGATTGATGACTACAATTACGCAGGACGGTGGGCGTGAACAGACGCCGGACGCCGTCCTGCGTTCGCTTTCCGGCGCGTTAGAATCGCTGCGAAAACGTGCGGGCGCGCGATGGGAACGCGTCGGCGGCGTGGGGCTGGCGGCACAGGGCGGAAGCAGCATCATCGCGGACCGGGTGACCGGCCGCGCGCACACACCGATGGTTCTTTGGAACGACGGGCGAACGCGGTCCTACGACGCGCGGATTGCCGCGCGCTGTTTACCTTCCTATTGGCGCCGGATCGCCCTGCGCGACGTGCCGCCTGCGGGCCTGGGACGTTTGCTGTGGTTGCGGGAAACGCATGGCGACCTGTTCCACGGCGGGAACATCCATTGCGGCGCCGGGGAGTTTTTGTTGTTTCACTTGACCGGTGTCTGGCGGCAAGACCCCGGGCATGCGATCCAAATTGGCGGATATGACGCGGCAAAAGCGAAACTCGCACAGGGTCCGTTAAACCTCGTCGGCGTACTGTTGTCGTTTTTCGCGCCATTACGCGAGGGGCATGAAACGTCGCCCCTCTCCCCCGCTGCCGCGAAACGATTCCATTTGCGCGCGGGCATTCCGGTCGCCGGGCCGTATATCGATCAGGAGGCGGGTTACCTTGCCGCGATTGGCGCTGTGAAACGGCCGTTGCAGTGTTCGCTGGGCACGGCGTGGGTTGGTAATTTTACGTTGCCACCGCAATGGCAGGGCGGGTCGCCGTTTCAACTGGTGCTGCCGAATCCGGCAGGCAAGGGTCGGCTGATCGTGCAACCGCTATTGAGCGGCAATGCGGCGTGGGACTGGGCGCTGGCGTCGCTACTGGGGAGTACGGATGCGCGGGCATTGCGCCGAGCGGAACGCATTCTTCGCGAAGCACCGTTGCCTCCGTCCGGGCTTGCGGCTGTTCCGTGGCACACGCAAGGGAATTCATTGGAGCATGGCGCGGTCGGCGCAGGAACTGTCTTTGGCATCAATCCCGCTACGAGTCGTGAGGACATGATTCGCGCGATCGCCGCGGGAATGGTGTGCGAGTTGCGGAGGGTCTTTGACGCGGTGGTCCGGCACCCGGTCTGCGATGGTGTGGTGCTGTGCGGCGGGACGAGCAAGAGCAGCCATATTCGGCGCCTCATCGCGACCGCGTTTGCGCCGATGCCTGTGCTTCGGATCGTCGACGAGGATTATGCGACGGCACGGGGTGCACTGTACGGATTGCAGAAAGGGGCCGCGCGGTGCTCGACGGATCGGTGCAAGCCTTTGGGGAAGCGCTGGACATCGGAATTCGATTCCTGTTACGAAACCTATCTCCGGCTGTTTGAGCGACTGTACGACGACGTGCACTCGGGCAAGGCGTTCACGATTCGCAAGGAGCGGAAATGACAGCGAAACCGCGCGTGGGGTTATTGCCCCTGTATCTCAAGCTTTACGACGACCGCATGCCTGAACTGCGCGCAGCCTTCGATCCGTTCCTTCAGGAGGTATCAGCGGGATTCGAGTCGCGTGGGGTTGCGGTACACCGGGCGGACGTGTGCCGCGTGGAGGACGAGGTTGCCGCCGCGTTGCGCGGTTTTGACGAGGCCGATGTCGATCTCATTGTTACGCTGCATCTGGCCTACTCGCCGTCCTTGGAGTCTGCGGATCGGCTGATCGCCTCCCCCCGTCCCCTGCTGTTGCTGGACACGACGATGGATTACGATTTCGGATCGGACGTGGACCCGGCGCGGATCATGTACGACCACGGCGTGCATGGCGTGCAGGATCTCGCGTCGGTATTGCGGCGGTGCGGGCGGCCCTTCGAAATCGTCGCGGGGCACGTTTCGCAGTCGGAGGTGTTGGATCGCGCCAGCGGCATTGCGCGGGGCGCGTGCGCGGCGCGATTGTTGCGAACGATGCGGGCGCTCCGGATCGGGGAGACCTTCGCCGGGATGGGCGATTTCGCGATCGCCGATTCGTTGTTGGAAGCGTTGATCGGCGTGACCGTGGTGCAACGGGATCTTGCCGCGCTGGAAGCGGCGGCCACTGCGGTTACCAACGAGGCCATCGAACGGGAACTCGAGGAGGACCGGAATCGTTACGCAGTGAATGCGCCGGAGGACGTACACCGGCGATCGGTTCGAGTCGGCCTGGCCTTACGGCAGTTGCTGGAGGCAGACGGATTCGGGAGTTTTACGTTCAACTTTGGCGCCTTCAACCGAAGCGAGGGTCCGGTGGATACGGTTCCGTTTCTCGAAGCGTCGAAAGCGATGGCACGCGGACTGGGCTACGCCGGCGAGGGCGATACGTTGACGGCGGCGTTTGTCGGGGCGCTGAACGGCGCGTTTGGACGCACGACGTTTACGGAAGTCTTCTGTCCGGATTGGAAAGGCAACGCGCTATTCCTGTCGCACATGGGCGAGGTAAATCCAGAAACGGCAGCGGAAAAACCGCGGTTGTGCGAGAAGGAGTTGCCGTGGGCGGGCGCGTTGAATCCGGCGGCGTTGACGTGCGCGATTGCGCCGGGGCCGGCCATATTGGCGAACCTTGCGCCGGGGCCGGACAACACGTTTACGCTGATACTCGGGCCGGTGGAGGTGTTGGGCGACGGGACGCACCCGGGGCTGAAGGATTGGATTCGAGGTTGGATTCGGCCGGTGTACTGCGAGGTCGCGGATTGGCTGGAGGCGTATTCGCGGCACGGCGGGACGCATCACAGCGCGTTGGTGTTGAACGGCGACCTGGAGGCGCTGGCAGCGTTTGGACGGTTTGCGGGGATGGAGGTGGTGACGTTGGAGTGAAGACCCCCTCCCCGGCCCTTCTCGTGACAGGGGAGGATTTCTGTCATTTGATAAAGTACGCAAGTTGATTTGGATGGTCGATTACGATTACGAGCACGATTACGAGAAAGACGAGGATGAGAGCCAGTGTGGCGTGAGACGACGAAGTACGATCGCAACCGCGTGATCTTTGAGGAGGAGTTTGCGGCGTTTTTGCCGGAACGAATCCTGGACTTTCACGTGCATGTGTATAACGAAGGGGTAGTGCCGGCGTTCGATCCGTTTCCGTGCGGGGGGCATCCGACGACGCGGTACGATTATGATGATCTCGCGCAGGATCTGGCGGAATGTTTTCCCGGGCGCGAGACGTATGCGGTGTGTTTCGGGCTGCCGATTGTCGGGTACGACCGCGTTCGGAATAACGACTATCTCGCGACGGCGAGCGATCGGAAGCGGTTCTTTCCGTTGCGGCTGGTCGATCCGCATGAGGATACGCCGGAAACCTTGCGGTACGACTTGGAGTCTGGCGCGTTCTATGGGTTGAAGCCTTATCCCGATTACGTGCGCAAGGAGAACGTAAATGAGGCAGAAATCCACGAAATGCTGCCGGCTTGGGCGATGGAGATCGCGAACGCGCAGGAACTGATCATCATGCTGCACATTCCGCGGAAAGGACGGCTGGCGGACCCGGTAAACCAGCGGCAGATCGTGGAACTGTGCGCAACCTATCCTCGGGCGAAAGTGGTGTTGGCGCATATTGGACGCGCGTATTACCTGAAGAACGTGTTGGGGAATCTGCGAGAGTTGAAAGACATTCCGAATCTCTATTTCGATCTCGCCATGGTGAATCATTGGGAAGTGATGGAACATCTGTTTGAGAACGTTCCCGTCGAACGGATTCTGTACGGTTCCGATGTGCCGATTGCATTGGCGCCGGGAAAGTCGGTAGAGATCAACGATCAGTACACGTATGTGACGCCCGTGCCGTGGTCTCTGTCGATTTCGGATAACCACGACAAGCTGGCGTTTACGAGTTTTCTGTACGAGGAGCTGCGGGCGATCCAACACGCGGTACGGCGGATGGATTTGGGCAGCGAGTTTGTGGAGGCGTTGTTTTTCGGGAGCGGGATGCGGTTGATCGAGTCGGTGAAGACGAATGAATCGGACGGATCGGTCTGATCCGTCGGATCGGTTGGTAAACCGAGCCGGGTAGAAAGGAATTGCATGGGGCGCACGTTACGAGTGGGAATGGTGGGTCACGGGTTTATGGGGAAGATGCACGGGCACGCGTACCGGTCGCTCGGGTTCTACTATGATCCGGCGCCTGCGAAGGTGGTCCTGGCGGGTGTGGCGACCCAAAGTGAGGCGAGTTGGAAGCGCGCCGTCGACGAATGGGGCTACGAATTCGGCACGACGGACTTTCGCGAATTGTGCGCGCGGCCGGATATCGACATCATCGATTGCTGCACGCCGAACTACCTGCACCGCGACGTGCTGCTTGCGGCGCTGGAGCACGGTAAACATGTATACATGGACAAACCGCTGTGCAACACGCTCGACGAAGCGCGCGAGATGGTCGCGGCGGCGGCAGCTCGTCCGGAATGCGTGACGCAAATGACGTTTCAGTATCGCTTCGTGCCCGCGATGTTGCGCGCGAAGGAGTTGATCGAGGCGGGCGCGCTGGGGCAGATCTTTTCCGGGCGCGTCTGTTATCTGCACGCGGGGTATGTAAATCCGAATCGACCGTTTTCGTGGCGGTTGGACGTGAGCAAAAGCGGCCGCGGGGGCGCACTGTTCGATCTGGGCGCGCATGTCGTGGATCTGACGCGTCATTTGCTTGGGGACTTCGATGAGGTGTTGCATCTCGGCGAGACGTTTATCAAGGAGCGCCCCGTGAAGGACGACCCGGCGAAGATGATGGCCGTAGATGTGGATGACGTATCGATTCTCACGTTTCGCTTGGCGAACGGCGCAGTGGGAACGCTGGAATCGTCGCGGCTGGCGACGGGCGTGCAGGACGAGGTGCGGTTCGAGGCCCACGGAAGCAAAGGCGGGATTCGGTTCAATCTCATGCAGCCGAACTTTCTCGAGTATTACGACGGGACGGCGGCGGAAGGGCCGTACGGCGGCGACCGGGGCTTCAAGGCGATCGAATGCGTCGCACGGTATCCGAAACCGTCGGCCTTGCCGGGTCCGAAGAATACGATTGGGTGGGAACGGTTCCACGTGCATTGCATGCGGAATTTTGTGTCGCACGTCGTCGAGGGAAAGCCCGGGCAGCCGGATATTCTGGAAGGCGCCAAGACGCAGGCGGTGCTGGATGCAGCGCTGCGATCGAGCGATGGGAAGGGATGGGTAAAAGTCGAAGCGGTGTGAGGCGCGGGGAGTATGAAGAGCGATTACGATCACGAGCACAAATACGATTAGGAGGAAGAAACACCGGCGGTCTGTCGGAGCTCAGATCGATCTAGTCAGGATAGGGAAGATCCAGGACTTTTCGGACTTCGCGGGCGAGGGCGGTGAGGCGGAATGGTTTTAGCAGGAACGACTCCACGCCGGCGTTGAGCAGTTCGCCGGTAAGGAGATCTTTCTCGAAACCTGTGCAGACGATGAACCGCATTTCGGGGTGGGACTTCTTCAGCAAGGGATGGGCATCGGCGCCGGTCATCTCGGGCATGGCCATGTCGAGAAGGACGAGGTCGATGGGGTCTTCGTATTTTCGCGCGAGGTCAACGGCCTCTTTGCCGTTGTACGCGACGAGGGTGTTATAGCCGAGACGTTTGAGCGAGTCGACCATGGCATTGGCGATCATGGGTTCATCGTCGACGACCAGGATCGTTTCGCCACCCTTGGGCAGTTCTGACTCAGGGATGACCGGTTCGACTTCGTCGGGTACGGCCGGGAGGTAGACGCGAAAAACGGTGCCTTGGCGCGGAAAGCTGTTGACGGTCACGAAGCCGCAATTGTTCCGCACGACGCCGAAGACGTTGGCAAGACCTTTGCCTGCGTGACCCGGTTTGGTGGTGAATCCCGGCTGGAAGACCTTGCTGAGCACGTCGTCACTCATGCCTTCCCCGTCGTCTTCGATGGTAATGAGGACGTAAGGTCCGGGTTCCAGGCCGGAACCCACGGGGATCGTTTCGGAATCCACCTGCACGTTGTTGGTTCGGATCGTCACGCGTCCATGGCCGGGTACGGCCTCGACGGCATTCGTCGCGAGACTCAAGAGCACCTGGGCGATCTGGGTGTGGTTGACGCGGACCTTCCACAGATCGGGATCCACATGGCGCACGATGCGGATTCGCGGCGCGAGCTGTGACTCTTCGATGAGCAGGAGGTGGTACACGATGGAGTTGACGTTGACCAATTCCAACCGGGTTCCTTCGCCTTGGGTGATGGCGAGGATTCGTTCGGTAAGACGGCCGGCAACTTCGGCGGAGATTTCGATCGCGTCCAACGCAACGACGGCGTCGCGGTCGCCTTCGAGTTTATGACGGAGCAGGGCGGTATTGCCGAGGACGGTTTCCATCAGATTATTAATGTCGTGGGCGACACCACGGCCAACCATGGCGATCGCGTCAGGATGGCCGTCTTGTGCGGCTGGATCTTCCCCACGTTGTCCGGGGGTTTCTTCGGTCATCGGGGCACCGCTCGCATGCCGTTACTCCAGACGATCAGGAAAACCAGACAATAAAATGGCGCGCCCGAGACGATTCGAACGTCCGACCCCTTGCTCCGGAGGCAAGTGCTCTATCCGCTGAGCTACGGGCGCGCAGAGACATTAAGATTACTTCTCGGGTAGAAATCTTATCACAGAATGATACCGGTATTCCAAGTGTAATCGCGGGGAGGTTCTGTCAGTATGGGACTCCGATTGCTTGTGGAACAGGCGAATTGGCACGGGTGGCCGTTTTTGGAGCAGCTCATGAATGAGTGGTTGATGGAGGTGGTCCGCGAGGCGGGTCAGATTGCGCGAGAGTATCAGGCGCGCGGATTCACGGTGAAGTACAAAGGGGACGGGTCGATTGTCACGTCGGCGGATCTGCACATCGATGAGTTTCTCACAGGTCGAATTCACGGGCGGTTTCCCGACGACGGGATTTTGACGGAAGAGAGCGTGGACGATCCGAAGCGATTGTCGTGGCGGCGGGTCTGGATCATCGATCCCATCGACGGGACGGCGGCGTTTGCGGACAAGCGGCCGGAGTACGGGATCCTGGTGGCGCTCTGCGTGGACGGTGAGGCGGTGGAAGCCGTCGCGCATTTCCCGCTGATGGGGGTGACCTTATATGCGAACGTCGAGCAGGGGGCCTTCGTAAACGGACGCAAGGTGCAGGTATCGCGCGTCTCGGGTACGGGGCACAAAGTTGCGGCCGGGACGGGCCCCTTCGAGTCGCTGCACACAGCGTCCGACACCGATACGCAACAATGCGCTGGCCATGTTCCAAGTAATTGCGGGGGAAATCGAGGGTTGTTTGATTTCGTGTGGACCAAGCGCGGGCGAGCATGATTATGCATGGGCGAGTTGCGCGTTGCGTGCGGCGGGCGGCCGAATCACGGACGGGCGGGGCGAGCCTCTGCGATACAACAAAGTCGATCGCCGGATGCCATCCGTCATTGTCGGGAGCAATGGGCTGGTCCATGACGAGTTGCTGCAACAGGCGAGCCGGGTATAGACTCCGAATCGCGTCGTTGTGCGCTTTCAATCAATTTGGTGTACACTTTCGGCGCATTTATTTCGGTCGGCGGCGGATTGGGTTTTCCACTCGGCTTTTTTCGTGTCTTAGATCGAAGGTTCCATGAATGGAAGTCGTTGTCGTAATTCCCACGTTTAACGAGCGTGACAATCTTGACCGGCTGTTGGGGCGCGTCCTCGATGAATTGCCCGAAGCAGCAGTACTCGTGGTGGACGATAACTCGCCGGACGGGACCGGGGAGATTGCGGACGAGTGGGCGCGCCGCGAACCGGAACGCGTCCGGGTGTTGCATCGCCCGGGCAAGGAAGGTCTGGGTGCGGCGTATGTGGCGGGATTCCAATTTGCTCTCGAGCGCTGGCCCGAAGTGGCTTTCTATTTTCAGATGGATGCGGACTTTTCTCACGACCCGCAGTATTTGCGGCCCATGCTGGACGCGGCGCGCGACGTGGACGTGGTGATCGGGTCGCGCTATTACCAGGGTGTTCGCGTCGTCAATTGGCCGTTTCACCGCTTGTTGATCAGCAGGATGGGAACGCTCTATGCCCGGTTGATGACGGGGTTGCCGTGTACGGATTGCACGGGTGGATTCAAGTGTTTCCGGCGCGAAGTCTTGGAGAAGTTGGATTTGTCCGGCATCGATTCGAACGGGTATTGCTTTCAGATCGAGATAAACTACCGCGTCTGGAAGTTGGGCTTTCGGATGCGGGATTTTCCGATCACCTTTCTCGAACGCGAGCGCGGAACATCGAAGATGAGTCCGGGAATCGCCTTCGAAGCGATTCGGGTGGTAACACAGCTTGGCCTGGAACGTCTCATCGGTCGTCGATTATTGTGAAGGCTTGCGCCGGGCCAATAATCGAATGCAGTAGGCGGAACTCCCCGCCAAGGCCAATGCCGAAATCCAGAGTCCGATTCGAAGACTTAACGGATCGTATTCATAGGTCACGGTGTGATCGCCTGCGGGGATGATGGCGCCGCGAAAAGCGTAGTAGACGGGAAACAGATCCAGCGGTGCGCCGTCGAGTGAGGCTTTCCACCCGGGGTAGTAGGCATCCGCCAACACCAGGACTGCGGGCGCTTGCGCCTTCACCGACACTTGGACGCGATTTGGCGTGTAGTCGATGACGTGGGCCTCCCCCACGTTGTTTGAAGGGGTTGCGGGCAGGGGTCCGGCGAGAGGGACCTCGGTGATGGCCGTTTCGGCGGGCCGGTAGTCGGGGTCGAGCATTCGGTCGAACAGGTCGTCGAGGTTGGTAATAATCTGCAGCGCGCCGACGAGGAACGCGCGCGGCATGGCCCGGTGGTTTGCGTAGACGTCGAGTGCATCGCAGGTGGCGACCTTCTCGAGGGCGCCTTCGGCGACCAACTCGTTCAGCGGAAACACCGGCTCGTGTTTCGGATCGGTGGCGTAGAATCGAATGCTGCACACCGGTTCCATGACATCCCAGAGGTTGTAGCCCAATTCATTCTGGAAACGGAGTATTCTTTCGGGATAGATCCCGTCGTAGCCGAGCCACTCTTCGATGCCGTAGTTGCCCATACCTCCGCTGATGATGAACGCTTCGGCGACGCCCACCCGGCAAGGTTGCGGTTGTGTCTTGAAAAACTGCGTCAATTGGGTTTCGGGGCAGATCCAGTCGCGCGGCAAGGTAGGGTTCAGTCCGCGGCACGCATAGAGGTAGTCCCCGACGAGCAGCAGGGTGAGGAGTGCCCACATCACGCGAGGACGGTACCAGAGGCAGGTGAGCACCATGATGACGCAGGCGAGTGCTGCGAATACGGCGGCGGTCTCGACTTGCCGGAGGACATAGTCCAGGTGCCGGCCCATGGAGAGTACTGCGTAATTCCACCAAAGCATATACCCCACAAGGCTGGATGCGAGGACGAGCATGAGAGCGACCGGCCCGAGTTCTCGCAGCGATCTCGGCTTGGAAAACCAGCGATCAAATCCGATTGCGGCAACGAGGGGCAATGCGAAGTACGCGAAACAGATCTGGTAGATGGGCTGCGTTGAATTGAACACGGGCAGGCGGTTCAGCAACGCGACGAGCGGAAACTGATAGGCGAGCAGAATGCCCAGCAACGCGGCGATGGTCAGTCCGGCGACCCGGGCTCGATTGCGGGGGTCCAAACGCTTGCGGAACAGCGCGGCCACGGCGAGGGAGATTCCCACCCAGATCGTCGTGCCGAGATACTGGGCGGAGGCGAGGTTGGAGTTGACTTTGCCCGGGTCCCAGAAGTTACCTTCCGCAACGGTTCCGAAGAACCGTGCAACCCAGAAGGCGACCAACGCGGAGATCTGCATTTCATTCATTTCTTTCGTGCCGGTGGCGCGCTCCACTTGGGTATAGCTATGGAGGATGTATTCGACGAATGGAAGGATCTGGACCATGCACACCGCCAAGGCGAGTCCCCAAGCGGCACCGGTGAGGGTGATGGGACGCCAGAGCGCTGCGCCTCGCCGACGCTCCCACATGAGCCGGACGGCAAAGTAGACCCCTACTCCGAGACTCATGGTGAAGGCGCTCTCGGGGTGGCCCGCGAGGAGTGCGAGTGTGCCGCCAAAAGCCAGGGCAAAGAAGCCGCGCCGATGTTTGCCGGCAAGCAGGAGTTCCACGCCGAGCACCAGAACCGGCGCCCACGCGCTGACATCGGGCAGGGGCCACGAGGCCCAAAGAAGATTGTAGCTTCCGACCATCCACGCAGCGGAAAGCAGACGGGACGCGCCAATGCTCAGACCGATCGTCCGGGCGCAGAGATAGGCGGTCGCGCCGCACAACCAGAGTTTCAGCAAGACCCAGATGCTCATGGCGGTGTCGATATCGAAGACGGCGCGCAGTAGATTGGGCGGATAAAAGACGGCGCTCTGGGCGTTGGCCAGCAGGGGTACGCCGGCGTGTTCGAGCGGGTTCCACATGGGCCACTGGTGTAAGGCGAGTTCCCGCTTCGTAAGCAGGTAGTCGGGCCGGAATGCCGCAAGGGGGTCGAGTTTCAAAACGTTTCTTGGCGATTCGAAACTGGCGGGCGCGACGGCTTTCCACGGAGAGACGGCGAAGAGAATGTCCGCGGACGAGATGAGTTGGCCTTTCAAAAAGACGTTGGGAAATGCTGCGGCGAGAAGCAGGATCATGAGCACGCTATGAAGGGCGAATTCCCTCCACGTGAGCGGCGTCGCCGGGGAGTTGTTTTCGTTAACGGAGTTCATGTGGTTAAGCGGACGGCGTCGTGAGTTTCCCTACACCTGGGGAACCAAGAGTGCGTCAAGTTCCGCCAGGAGCCGGCGTAGTTCGAACGGTTTGAGCAGAAAGCTTCGCGCTCCGAGAGCCATGGCATCTTCACGAACCTGGGGAGAAGCGTTGCCGGTCATGAAGACCACGGGTGGAGCATCGGTCCGCTGGCTGAGATCGCGCAGCACTTCGAGCCCGTCCCGATTGGGCATGAGCAAATCCAGAATGATGATGTCCAAATGTTGCCGTCCGATGATTGTTTGGGCCTCGACGCCGTCGGTCGCCGACAACGTGTGGTATCCGCGCATCTGGAGGGTCTGCTTGAGGATTTCGCGGACGGCTTCGTCGTCGTCCACGATCAGGACCGTCTGTAACCCGGTTGCGACCTCGGGGGAGGGCGCATCGGGTTCGGCCGCGGGCTCGCGCGCCGCCGCCGGCAATACGATGGTAAACGTGTCGCCCCCTTCGGGGCCGCGATCCAGGGTGATGCGGCCGCCGTGTTCTTCCAGAATCGTCTGACACACCGCCAGCGCGATCGCCGACGTGGAAGTACTGTTTTCACTGAAGGGTTCGAACACGTTGCCGGAGGGCGTCGCGGAAATGCCCTGACCGCAGTGGGTGAATTGGACGATCACCGCGTTGCGATCCGGTGTCGCGCCAGTTTGAACGGTAAGGGTCCCGCCCGTCTCATCCATGGCGTCTTCGGCGAGGTTGAAGAGATTCAAGAAGACATGTTCGAGGCGGCGGGCGTCCACCATGACGCGGTGCAATCCTTCGGCGTAAAGTTCCTGGACGCGGATGCCACGGCGCTCGAGACGGGACTTCATCATGGCCACGAACTGGTGGATTCGGAAGTTGATCAGGCTGGGTTCCAGATGGGGTTTGGAATGGGGCGCCAACGCGGCGAGGTCGGTTCGAAACCGGTTCAGGCGCCGGGTTTCCCGGACGATGGTGTCCAGGGCGCGGTGGTTTTCGAAGTCCTTGGCCTTAGCGAGCATGCGCTGCGCCTGGCTCGATATGAGGCCGAGCGGACCGTCAAGAGTGCGGGCCACGGCGCCGGCAAAGCGACCAAGACGACCGGCTTGGTCCACGGTCTGTGATGCCGTTTGTTGTTCCGTTTTTCTCGCCGGCTCGGGCACGTGGGCGGCCAGCGAGCGTGCCAATTCTTCGGCCCGTTCGCCGGCGCACTCTTCAGCATGGCAGCGGGCGACCATCTGCCCCAAGACCCGGGCGTAGGACATGAGATCGGTGATGTCGGCGTCGGACACGCCGAAGTTGCTTGCGCTCGAATCGACGACGATCTGCCCGTAGCTACGTCCCTCGTGCAGCATGGGTACGACAATGAGTCCATCGCGAGGGGTCGGCGTGGCGCCGCCGTTTTGGGATTGCCATCCTGCTTCAATTTTGCCCATGCCCAGTTCACGGACCGCGCGAAGGATCGGCGCCGGGTTGGTGTCATCTTCACTTGTGCGGAGATCGACGTTGATGTCCGATAAGGGATCATCGAGCGTTCTCCAGGTTTCGCCCAACAATTCGCTGCCCGTCGCATTGGTTGCGAGGCAAACGCCGGGGGCGACCAACAGGCCCGCGCGGAGGGTATCGCCGCAGATGCGCACGATGGATCGAAGTGACTGTCCCGGTGTTACGGCGAGTGTGGTGCGGTGAAGGGTTTCGAGCCGATGGACCCGGCGACGCAACGCCGGGACGTCGTCTTGCGGATCCGGCGGTACACGAACGGACGGCGTTTCTTCTTCAGCGGCGTGGGTTATGGCCGGTTGTGCGGGTTCCGCACTCAACCGGATCCATTCGTGCGCGGCTTCCTGTAACGCGAGTTCGATCGCAGCGGTATCCAGTCCAAGGCTGGAAGCTAACGCACGAACGGCTGGAGGAAATGCGGTGTCGGCGACGCCGGCGCGGGAATGGCTGGCCAGCGTTCGCGCCAATTCGATTGCGGTGATAAGGCGCGTGGGAAAACACTGGGGAGACAAGGCGGACGGCGCGATATGGTGCAACCAGATCGTATCGACGATTTGCTGGGGTAGTCCGCGGGACTCGGCGAACCACTTACCGGCTTCGCCATGATGAAATCCGAGTGTGGCAATCTCCCGTTCCAAGGCGTCGGCATCGTCGCGTTCAAGATCGGGATGGCACGACGAATAGGTCGCAGAATCCAGGGCAAACAACACCCACTTCCCAATATCGCGCAGTAAGGCAGCCAAAAACGTTTCGGATTCGTCGAGTTTGGGAGCCCGCCGCGCCAAGGCTCGTGCCAGCAAAGCTATGCGGACGGTCGATTCGTTGAGGACGTCCAAATGGCTGGAATCGACCGGTGTCGCTTCGGCGGATCGCAACTTCTCCGCGAGAATGTGGCGGAGCCCGGTCAGGCCCAAGGCGTCGAGCGCCGTCTGAAGGGTGGCATTGGCACTTGGCGAAGCCGCGGCGAGAACCTCGGCGATCAACGCCGGATCGCGCGGAAGGCGCTCTTCGATCTCGGTTGGGGTGAGTGGGTCACGAAGCAACCGGGTTTGGAATTGGCGAAGAAACGCGGGGGGCGAAGGGATTCGGTTGATCTGTACAATGCGGTGTTTGGCCAGCGCCCTATCCATACCCTACCACCAACGGGGTCTTAATCATGTTGACGAGGTGGAGTCTACGGCGCGGCGCATGCAATGTCAATGAGGTTGTGGGGTTTAGGACGGGGAGACGCAGACTCGGACCTACACGGTATCGCACGGACTGACGCGGTCACGGAAGCGGGATTGGCGGGGCTATTTCTTGGCGAGGTGTTCAGTGGGGTCGCGTGAAAGCACCCGGACGAGTCCGCCGAGGGCGGCGAGGACGGCACCCAACAGGAAGCAAAGCATACCGCCGAGGTAGGTCCCCACGGCCACATCTCCGACGCGGAGCATGCGGCCAAAGACGATGCAGCCAATGCCGATGGCGGCGATCATGAGGCCGGTCAGGGCGTAATTCTGGCGGGGCTCTGCATTGTCGGAACGTTGCTCGGTGACCAGGCTTTCCAATTCCTGACTGGTCTCGAGAAGACGAGGATTGTGGTCGACCTTGTCGAGGAGGGCGATCCGTAGGCGGTAATCCAGCCACGCGCGGAGGATGGCGTAGAGAACGCTATACAGGAGTGTAACAAGTACGAGGATTAAGGGTATTAGGATTAAGAAGGATTCCATAATCGCTGGACAGGCCCCTTATAGTTGCGGGGTCCGGCGGGACGCCCACCAGAGAGAGTACAAGAAAAGGAGGTTTTTCTTACGCTGGATCTGGCCCTGATGTGGCACGTCCCGCCGGTTAAAGTGAATTAAACTATACCTAATGTTTGAATCTCGGACTTTTACGCCCCCGTCTGGGGCGTAAAGGCGTCTTCAACTTGTTCGGAAGCCTTCTGACTTACTCGTAATTTGGACTGGGTTCCTGCCCCGCGGGTTTCACCTGACTTGCACGACATTCGCTATCCTCATCCTGAGCTATGACTTAACTGAAACCCGCCTAGTGTCATTTGAGTCTAAAGCGTGTTATGAAGCCGCACATGCGAAGCATAGTGACCGCTCTGGTTGTATCCGGTCTGGTCGTATTGTTTATGGTACGGGTTGTCGCACCGTCGCTTCCGCCGATGGTGGGTAGGCCGGATGTGCAGGAAGTGAAACAGTTCAATCATCCGGCCGAAGGCACGTTTCGACTGATTAACTCGGATGGATTGGTGCGGGTATCGACGCATTCGGGGTCCAATATCACGGGCCGGGCCGATATACGTGCGTTCCTGCGCAATGGGGCCACAAAGGAAGCGTTGCGTGAGTATGTCGAGTCGATGGTCCACATCCAGGGAAGCGGCACCGGGGTCGCTATTACCACGGAGCCGTCGGAACGGCCGGATGGAATCGAACTCTTTGTCGTGTACGATGTTCAGGTTCCGGTGGGAACGAACGTTGACATCGAAAGCAATAACGGCAATGTTTGGGTCCTGCCGGGTTGTGGGCGGGTCGACGTGCGAGGCCGGAATACCGATATTGATGTTCGGGGCCCGAAGGGCAGTGTTGTCGCCGAGAGTGTCAACGGGCGGATAACGGTCCATGAAGCGCCCGATGGCGGACAACTGAAGACGGTGAACGGGAACGTGTATGCGGACGTGGCCGGGGGGCATTTGGAGGCTGTGACCGCGAACGGAAACATAATTGCACGGCTCTTGAGTCCCTCGGTTGCGGGGGCGGCGCTGTCCACGCAAAATGGCGGAGTGACGCTTACGATGGAGGATGATTGTTCCGCGTCGATCGTGGCGAGGACCGAACGAGGCAGCGTGCGGACGGAATTGCCGGTGGACACGACAGCGGGAACGCAGCAGCGCAAGGTATTAGAGGGCACTGTCGGGGCGGGCGCGAGTCGCGCCAGAATTACCATGGACACCCTGAACGGGAACATCTCGATTGCGAGGAGCAGTTCATGACAGGGCCGAACGTGGCCGTATGGCCGAACACGGGAAAGGTCAAGATGGTCGATGACTCCGATTTGTCCCTGGTAAACCGGACCAAAGCGGGCGACATCGAAGCATTTTCCGAACTTGCGCGGCGCCACGAGCGTGTGGTGTACAACTTGGCATACCGTTTTATGCGGGACGCCGTGCTGGCGGAGGATATGGCGCAA
Source organism: Candidatus Hydrogenedentota bacterium (assembly GCA_963745075.1). Classification (GTDB taxonomy): domain Bacteria; phylum Hydrogenedentota; class Hydrogenedentia; order Hydrogenedentales; family SLHB01; genus JAHDWY01. The sequence goes on from CAVUWV010000018.1 coordinate 64,520, forward strand.
GAGGCTTTTCTCAAGGCTTATCGGTTGCTGAACGGGTTCCGGGGCGATTGCAGTTTTTCGACGTGGCTGTACCGGGTAACGTCGAGCGTGTGTCTCACGGAGTTGAACCGGCGAAAACGCCGGGGCGAGGTCGCGCTGACCCCCTCGCATACCAGCGAGGCCGCGACGGATCCGGAGGAAGCGACGGACACGCCGGAGCTGATCCGGCGGTGTGTGATGCAGTTGCCGGACCGGTACGCGACGATTGTGACGATGTACTATCTCGACGAAATCTCCTATGAAGAAATCGCCGAGACTTTGAATATCCCCATGGGAACGCTGAAGACGTGGATGCACCGTGCGCGACACCAATTGCGGAAGATCGTGGAGAAGGAGATCAAGTCGAATGGAGTTCAATGACATGGATGGGTTGGACGATATAATTGAAGCGGCGCTGCGCGACGAATCGTTGCGGGAGGTGCCATCCGGCTTTCATCAGCGCATGGCCGGTCGGCTCCGCGTAACGGCGCTGGCGAAATCGGAGCGTCAGGGATTTCATTTCCGGATGGCGGCGACGGCGATGGTGTTTGCGGTGCTGGGCGTCGTGTTGATCGGCGTGCCCGTGTTGGCGTTTTATCAGGGGTGGATGGTCCACAGCGTTCCGGGGGCGATGGGATATTTTGACTATCTCGTGGTGTTCGCGGTCCAGTATTGGGGCGAAATCGCGGTGATTCTGGGTGGTGCGACGGGCGTTGCCGCGGTGGCCGCAGCGACGACCTTGGCGCTACCGCGTTTGCGTCGGCGCGCCCAACAGCACTGAATTTGATACTTGCTTTTTTATGGCCGCAATCCGGCGGGCTCCGGTTTGCGGCCTTCTTGTTGGAGACGGATGCGCAAGCCGCTACTCCCGGCCCGGCCCCGCCAACTTAAGTGCGTGCCTGGATGAGTCTTACGGTTGGCCACAGGAACCGCCGCAGAGGCTTCCCTTCCCACCGATCATCTGCTATAATCCGGCGCCTCGATCAGATATCGCGATTGTTTTTTGGAGTTGTTTCAGGAAAGGAATTGGCGCAATGCCGGGGAAATACAGTTGTCCGAAATGTGGCAGAAGGTTTACGGAATGGGGCGCCGAAAGGTACGGCTTCAAGTGTCCCGGCGATGAGTGGTGCCCGAAAGATCGACCGGAAGAGATCGCACTTGTGCGCGTCGGTATGCAGGACGATGCCAAACCCGCCAAGAAGCCAACGCTGAAGCGGCCCACGAAGCGTGTAGTGGTCACTCCCTCATCCATGAACGAAGACGAGATCCTCGTGCCGGACATTGAAGCGATCGAAGCGGACACGGACACGGATGATGACGAAATTGAAGAAGTCGAAGACGATGAAGAAGAAGTTGTTGTGAGCGGAGCCAAGGTTTCCACCAAAGCGACTGACGATGATTCCGTTTCCGAGGAAAACGACGATGTTGACGATGAAGACTTGGAAGTGGACGAAGGATTGGAAGACGCCGAAGACATTCCAGAGGAAGAATGGAAGGCATAACCGAAGATCGAGGGGCGTACACCCAGGGTTCCGCTCGTACTTCGCTCCACCTTGGGCTACCATCGGGCCGCCCCGTCCGGGGCTGATATGACGGCCATCTCCGCTTTCACCTGTGCAAATCGGCGTCATCTGCGTGCACGTTCTCAGTTTGATTGCGGCGATGCTGCGCTGTGCAAATTTGTGTAATCTATGGACCCTCCTTGAATCGCTTTCAATTGCAGAACCTGGGGACGCATTCTTGCTCGTTGGTTGCGGGCGCGCCGCGCAGGGCTATGCGTCCGTCTGTTGAATCGCGGCGGGCTGCGGCGATTGCACGGTCTGGTAGGTTTCAACCTGGGGCTGCATGACGGGCAGGCTTCGCAAGACGCCGGAAATCCCGATGATCGCAACCGCCAACCCGGCGAGGATAGCCATCCACAGTTTGGCGTTTTTTCGAAGGGGTTCCGCCCATCCGCGTGTGGAGGTAAGGCCCAGGGCCAGTCCGAAGACAATGATAGCAAGAAGGAATTTGACGCCAAAGAGCATGTGATAAAGCGGCTGGTTCACATGGAGATGGCGCGTGATGACGAGATAGTTGTAGAGACCGCTCACGAGAAAGAGCAGGATGCAGGTATGCACCACGTGTTGCCATCGCTTCATAATCGCCGCACGCAGTTTCTGATGGGTTTCGTCGTCCAGGACGGACGCGGCCGACGGCATCAGCACGAATCGTATAAAGAAGATTCCGCCGACTGCCGTAACGGCGGCGAGGATATGGGTCCACCGCATCACCAAGGCCAATAGCGACATTCCAGAACTCCCTTCCCGCAAATGGGCGCAGTGCATGTCTCAACCGATTGGGAACCACGCTAGCGAAATCGTGCCGGTCATTGCAAGGACAAGTAACTTAGAGCGTGTTTCAAAAGTGGTCATCACGCGATTTATAGACGTGCGGCGGATGTGGCGCAGGCGTCCACGCCATCGCGGTCCCGGTTAACGGGATCCTGCACAAGTATGAATGTCACAAGTATGAATTGACACCATGCGGCGGGCGGTGCTACGATCTTGAATTGCCCTACAAGGTCTTGGTAAGTAGCGGAGGTACAGGAAATTATGCGCGTTTCGATAGCAGGCCGACACTTGGAAATGACGGATGCGTTGAAGTCTCACGTGGAAGAACGTCTCGATAAGGTTCGGGCTCATTTCGATAAGGTCATCGATGTGGACGTGGTCCTCACGGTCGAGAAGCACCGACACATTGCGGAAGTCACGGTTCACGCGAACGGCGTCCGGATTCACGGCAAGGAGTCGTCGGGCGACATGTATGCGTCGGTGGATATGGTGATCGAGAAGATCGATCGGCAGATCCTGAAGTTCAAGGATCGGAATCATCGGTTCCAGCCGCGCAAAGGCAAGGTCGCGGTGTTGCCGGCGAATGAGATCAGCGCCGCGGTGGAAGCGGAGCGGGAAGAAGTCGCCGTGGCGACGGAGCCTGCGGGTCCGCGAGCGGTGGTGCGGGAACCGTTGTCCATGAAACCGATGAACGTGGACGAGGCGATTCTCCAGTTGGAGATCAGCAACGATTCGTTTCTGGTGTTCTCGAACTCGGACACGCAGCAGGTGAACGTGCTGTACGTCAAAGATGACGGAACGTTCGGTTTGATCGAGCCGGAGTTTTAGCGCAGTCCGCGGAGACCTTCCCCTGATTCGAGCGACCCGATGCGACGTTCGGCAAAACGGGACGGTTGGTCTTGGCGGCGAGATTACGAGTACGATTACGAGGTCGAAGAGTTTTAGGCGGGGGTTCGATGGATACGCTCAACCTTCCGGTTAACCGCAAGAGCAGCATTGCCGTGGCGCGTTTGCTGGATGCCATGGCGGGCGACCTGGAGCTGGAGGTGCTCTGCGGGTTCCAGGGGATCGGACGGTCCGTGTTTACGTCGGATATCAACCGGCCGGGCTTGGCTTTGGGCGGATATCTGGAGTATTTCGCGAGCGATCGGATTCAGATTCTCGGGAACACCGAAATTCACTACATGGAGCAGTTGTCGACGGCAGAATTGCAGCACCGCCTGGAGAACATGTTCTCCTTTGAAGTCCCCGCGTTTTTGCTCTCGCGCAATCTGCACCCCAGCAACATCTTCATGGACATGTGCAACCGGCGGGGCATTCCGGTATTGCGAAGCAAGCGAACGACCGATGAAGTAATCAGCCGCATCATTCTCTTTCTGGCGGAGGAGTTTTCCCCGGAAACGATCGTGCATGGGTCGGCGGTGGATTGTTACGGGGTAGGCTGCCTCATCGTCGGTGCGCCCGGGATTGGTAAGAGTGAAACGGCGCTGGAATTGGTCGAACGTGGACACCGTATCGTCGCGGACGATGTGGTCGCGTTGAAACGGCGCCGCGAGGATTCGTTGTACGCGGAATCGTCTCCGGTGATCGAACACCACATGGAGATTCGCGGGATCGGTATTATCGATATCAAGAGCGTGTACGGCGTGGGGCGGGTCCGCAATTCGAAGCGTATCGGGCTGGTGGTTGAGCTGGAGGAATGGAGCCAGGAATCGGAATACGACCGGACCGGCCTTACGGAAGAATTCGTGACGGTGCTGGGGGTGCGGATCCCCTACCTGCTCATTCCGGTACGGCCCGGGCGCAATATCGCGATCATTCTGGAGGTCGCGGCGCTGAATCATCGCCTGAAAGAGCTTGGCGTGCACCCCGCGCAGAAACTCAACGAACGGCTGATGAGCCTCATGAGCAGTGGAGATGGCTGAGCGGTCCCGTTTCGTGGTCGTTACTGGATTGTCGGGAGCGGGAAAGAGCCAGGTGCTTCGCGTGCTTGAAGACCTGAACTATTATTGCATCGACAATCTCCCGCCTTCCCTGGTTCCCACGATTGCGGAACTGGGCGCACGCAGCGTGAAACCTCGCGCCCGGATCGCGGTTTGCGTGGATGTGCGCGCAGGCGAGGACTTGCGAAATCTTCCCGGGTATCTCGACGAGGTGGCGGAAATGGGAATCCGGCCGGAAGTTCTTTTTCTGGACAGCACGGACCAGGTCCTTCTGACGCGATACAGCGAAACTCGACGTCGGCACCCGGCGGCGTCGCGGGGCAGCGTGGAAGAAGGCATCGCGCGGGAACGGGAACTCCTCTCCCCCATTCGCGGCCGGGCGGACTTGCTGCTTGACACGAGCACGTTGTCGGTCGTGCAATTGCGCGAACGCGTGGCGGGCGTTTTTCAGGCCGACCAGAAAGCGCAGAAGATGTCGGTCAGCGTCCTGTCGTTCGGGTTCAAATACGGTGTTCCCCCGGAAGCGGACTTGGTGTTCGACGTGCGTTTTCTGCCCAACCCTCATTACGAAGCCGACTTGCGACCGTTCAGCGGTGAGGAGCCGCAGGTCAGCGCGTACGTGCTGGATAACCCTGAGGCGACGGAGTTTTTGGAGCGGTTGAAGGGGCTCTTGAAGTTTCTCATTCCCCGGTATCAGGCCGAGCCGAAAGCGTACCTGACGATCGCGGTCGGATGCACGGGAGGACGCCATCGATCGGTGGCCGTGGCCCGTGAACTGATCGGTTTCATCCGCGACATGGGATGCCCGGCGCGGTTGCGTCATCGGGACATTGCGCGGTCGCCGGATGGCGCACCGTAAGCGGTTGTAGCGGCACACCTTCGCGGAGCCGTGCATCCATTTTAGTTCCTCGCCACCCTTTTGATTTCCCGCCGCCCCTAACGTATACTTATGAGCCGCGCACTGCGGACCCTTGTGGGCCAAAATGCGCAACCTATGTGATGCGACGGTTCCCGCGCCGTTGCCTCTTTCGTTGAACCAAACGTACCGCTCGCTTCATCCGGCAGGCGCGCGCTATTAACTCAACTGGATAGTAATTGAGCCAACTATGCCCGACTTGACGGAAGAAATGCGGATTACGAATGCTCTTGGTCTGCACGCGCGACCCGCTGCGACCCTGGTGCAGACCGTTCTCAAGTTCCAAAGCGAGGTCCATGTTGTGATGAACGGACACCGCGTGAATGCGAAGAGTATTATGGGGCTGTTGACCCTGGCCGCGGCACAGGGGACCGTACTCACGGTTACGTGCAGCGGTCCCGATGCCGAAAATGCCATGCAGGCGGTGCGCGAGTTGGTCGAAAATGGATTCGGAGAGGCTTAGTTTAGTGGAAGTCACGATCCGCGGCATAGGCGTATCCCCCGGCATCGCCATTGGACCGGCACTGACCTTCGGCGTCCAGGCCTTCGATATCCCCAAGTACGAAGTGTCCGACGTGGAGAAGGAACTTGCCCGGTTTGAGCGGGCCGTAATCGCGGTACGAGGGGAATTGGAGCGGCTCTACGAACGTACGGCGGAGGCGATCGGCGAGGAACACGCGGACATTTTCAAGGCCCACCTCATGTTTCTCGAAGACGTCACGTTGCGCGAAGAGGTGGAACGGCGGGTCGCATCGGAGAAGCTCAACGCCGAATTCTTGGTTGGGGAATGGATCGCGCGGTATACGAAGATCATGACCTCCGTGCCCGATGAACGATTCCGGGAACGGACGCAGGACTTGGTGGATGTGGGCAATCGCATACTGGCCCGCCTTCTGGATGCGAAGCTCGATGGACTGGAACACCTGGACCGGCCGTCGGTGGTGGTCGCGCACGACCTGTCCCCTTCCGATGCGGCCAAGCTCGACATGGCCAATACGCTGGGGCTGGCCACGGACGTCAGCGGACCTACCTCGCACACGGCGATATTAGCGCGCGCTTTCGAGATCCCGGCGGTCGTGGGTCTGAAGTTTGTGGGCTCTCATGCCCTGCCGGGCGATTCGATTATCGTTGACGGGAGCACCGGTGTCGTTGTCATTCGGCCAACCGAAAAGACCTTGGCACGGTATCAGGGCGAGCAGAAAGCGGAAGAACGCACCCGAAAAGCCCTGCTTGCTGCGGAATTGCGCCCCAGCGTTACTACGGACGGGCATGAAGTCCCGACGCAGGCGAATATCGAATTGCCCATCGAGCTTTCCCACAGCTTGAAGTCGAAGGCGCAGGGGATCGGCCTGTACCGTACCGAGTATTTGTTTCTCAACCGCTCCACTCTTCCCAGCGAGGAAGAGCAATACGAGGCGTACAGCGGAGTCGCGAAGACCATGGCCCCGGCGCCTGTTACCCTGCGGACGCTGGACTTGGGCGGCGACAAGTTTGTCAGTCACCTGCATCTCGCGCACGAGATCAACCCCCAGCTTGGCTGGCGGGCCATTCGCTTCTGTCTGGAACGGCCGGACATCTTCAAAGCGCAATTGCGCGCCATGCTTCGCGCGAGCGTTCACGGGAACGTGCAAATCATGTTTCCGCTTATCAGCGGAATCGATGAATTCGAACGCGTGCGGCAGATCGTACGCGAAGTGCAGTCCGATCTCGAGAAACGCGGGGTGCCGTTCAAGAAGGATATCCCGGTCGGGAGCATGATCGAGGTCCCATCGGCGGTCGAGATTGCGGACTTGCTTGCACAACACTGCGACTTTTTCAGCATCGGCACGAACGATCTGATTCAGTACTCCCTCGCGGTCGATCGGGTAAACGAAAAGATCGCGCACATGTACGAACCGGCCCACCCGGCGGTTTTGCGCATGATCCGGCGGACGCTCAAAGCGGCGCGGGAAGCGAAGATCCCGTGCGCGGTGTGCGGGGAGATGGCGGGCGATCCCGTGTTTACGGAACTGCTGGTGGGCCTGGGGGTTTCGTCGCTCAGCATGTCGGCGGTCGCGATTCCTCCGGTACGGACGGAGATCGCGAGCATACGGTATTCGCAGGCGAAGCGTTTTGCTGCGCGCATCATGAAGATGGGTTCGGTGGCCGAAATCCGTGAGGCCATTCATAAGCGGTATACCCATCGCCGGGCGATGGACGTGTACATGCGCGATATCCTTGCCAAAACGCAGAAGAAAGTGGACTGATGAGGCGGCGCATCACGATACTGGGATCGACCGGATCGATTGGTCGCAGCGCGCTGGACGTTGTCCGCCATTATCCCGACCGTTTCGAGGTGGTGGGACTGGCGGCCCGGTCCAACGCGGAATTGCTGACGGATCAGATCAATGAATTCCAGCCGGCACACGTGGTCCTCGTTGATGAAGCTGCATTGACGCGCTTGGGTACTGTGCCCACGTCGTGCACGATCGCGAGCGGGGCTGAGGCGCTGGCAGATCTGGCATCGGTACCCGTCGACATCGTGCTATGCGGGGTCGTGGGCGCCGTCGGGCTGAAACCGATCCTGCGCGGAATCGAGGCCGGTAATCGCATCGCATTGGCGAATAAAGAGCCGCTGGTCATGGCGGGTCCGCTCATTATGGAACGCGCCCGCGCGCGCGGCGTGGACGTGTTGCCGGTAGACAGTGAGCACAACGCGATATTCCAGTGTCTTCACGGACATCGCATCGAAGATTTGCGGTGCATACATCTCACGGCCTCGGGCGGACCGTTCTACGGAAAGGCGCGCGAATCGCTGGCGGGGGTAACGCCGGCGCAGGCGACGCGTCATCCGACCTGGGATATGGGCGCGAAAATCAGCGTGGATTCGGCGACCCTCATGAATAAGGGGCTGGAAGTCATCGAGGCTATGTGGTTGTTCGGGCTGACGCTGGATCAGGTTGAAGTGGTGATCCATCCGCAGAGTATCGTGCACAGTCTGGTGGAGTTCACGGACGGGAGCATCTTGGCACACCTCGGCCTTACGGATATGAAGTTTCCGATTCAGTTCGCGTTAACGTGGCCGGATCGTGTGCCGACGCCCATGGGCCGGTTGGACCTCACCACCATGCGGGAGTTGACCTTTGCCAAGCCCGATTTCTCGGAGTTTCCGTGTCTGGCGCACGCACTTCACGCGGCGCGCTTAGGCGGGACCGCACCAGCGATTTTGAACGCCGCGAACGAGACGGCGGTGAGTGCGTTCTGTGGAGGACGGCTCGAGTTTTTGCGCATCAGCGATGTCGTAGAGGAAGTCTTGGAGGAATCGGACATCGAAGCGGACATCAGTTTGGAATCCGCGATCGCCGCGGATCGTTCCGCACGTACGAGAGCCGAAGAGGTGATGACGGCGTTGGGAGTTTGATTTGGATTACGTGTTCAACATTGTCGTTTTCGTGGTGGTGCTCGGGGAACTGGTGTTCTTTCACGAGATGGGACACTTTCTCGCGGCGAAAGCCTGCGGCATCTACTGCGAACGATTCAGTCTAGGAATGCCGCCCCGGTTGTTCGGCTTTCGGTTCGGAGAGACGGACTATTGCATCGGGCTGTTGCCGATCGGCGGGTACGTCAAGATGGCGGGTCAGGAAGACGTGCCAATGACGGATGAGGAGCGAAAGGAACAGTACGGCAACATACCGCCGGAACGGTGGTTCTCCAACAAGCCGGTTTGGCAGCGCGTCATCGTAATCGCGGCGGGTCCGTTCATGAACGTGGTGCTGGCGGTGTTGCTTTATGGAATCGTCGCGGCCGTGGGCGCGAACGTGCCGGAATACAAAGTCGACAACCGCATTGGTATGGTGCGGCCCGATTCGCCGGCTGCCAACGCTTCGATGTATGCGATCACCAGCGCCGGGCAACGCCCGAACATGACGGGAGAGCCGGACGCGCATGGGTGGCAGACGGGCGACCGTATCCTCAGTATCAACGGCAGCCCGGTGACCAATATCAGCGATGTCGCCATCGACGCTGTGCTCAGCGACGGCGGACCCATGATGGTCGAATTGGAACGTCAAGGCCCGTCGGGAACCGTCAAGCGGTACTTGTCTAAGGTGCAGCCGGTCCGTGAGGACGACGAAGACCATCCGCAATTCGGGATCGCGCCGTTTCGCACGGCGTTGGTGGGCAGTGTGTTGGACGGATCGCCCGCGGACAAAGCCGGGCTCAAGCAGGGCGATGTCATCACGAAACTCAATGGTACGGTAGTCGATTCCCAGACGTTTGCGGAGACGGTGAGCGACGACGTTAGCGGCACGCCAATGGAGATGCAGGTGCTTCGCGACGGCGAAAATCTGAATGTCCGTCTCAAGCCGGAAATTGTGGGGCGGATCAAAGACATCACGTTTTCAGCACCGTATTCGCATCTCTTGATTCCCGATCCGGAAAACCTTCGGGTGGATTTCAACACGCCCGAGTTCGAAAAGGATACCGGGCTTCGCTCCGGCGACGCTATAAAGACGATCGACGGCAAGACGGCGGACGCGCGCCTGCTTCAAGAACTCAAACCGGATGGTTCCCATACGGTGACGATTGCGAGAAAGACGGGGTTTTTCGGGGGAAGCACTTCGGAAATCACGAAGCAGTTGACGCTCGAGCAGATTCGGCAAGCCGTGACCCCTTACGACCTTCAAGCCAAACCCGTGATCGCCGATCTCAGCGAAGAAGCGGCGAAGGAAACGGGGCTTCTACGGAACGACATTGTTGAAACTATCGACGGCCAACCGGCGACGGTTGAGACGCTCGGGATGATCGAGTCCCGGCCCGGGACAACCGTCAAGTTGACGGTTCGCACGCCGGCAGTTGGGTTTGGCGTGCTCCGGGAAGGCGAAACTCGGGAAGTGGATCTTCCGATAATCCCGGCGGGACAGGTCGGCGTGACGTGGACGACGAAGATGGTGTTTCATCGGGCGGCGCCGGCCGAAGTGATCCCGGAGGCGTTTCGCCTGTCCATGCAAGCGTTGGGGCGAACGTTGAAGACCCTGGAATTGCTGTTGACGGGCGGGCTGAAAGTGAACGATATCGGCGGACCGGTGATGATATTTCAGATTACCACCGAGGCGGCGCGGATCGGGTACTCGTGGCTGCTGGAGATCACGGCATTCATCAGCATCAATCTTGCCGTGTTCAATCTTCTCCCGTTGCCGGTCCTTGACGGGGGACATTTAGTGTTCCTGACGATTGAGGGCGTCCGCCGGAAACCGGTGAGTCCGAAGGTGACGGAGTGGGTGCAGCAGGCCGGTTTGGTGCTGATCATCGCCCTCATGCTGTTTGTAACATTCAACGATGTAAAACGATGGCTCATCGGCACGCTAATGCCGTGAGTCTTGTATTGCGCCGACCGGAATACGCGGAATGAATAGAAAGCGCCGTGGTATTGGCGGCGAACGAAGTGGAGCCGAAATAGGAAGCCATGAATCAGATCACCTGTAAATTTGGGGGAAGCTCACTCGCGGATACCGATTGTTTTCGTGCGGTACAGAAGATTATTGAATCGAATGACGAACGCAAATTCATCGTACCCTCCGCGCCGGGCAAGCGACGGCCGGACGACAAAAAAATAACCGACCTGCTTTACGCGTGGCACGGCCTGCTCCGACAAGAGTTGGATGCGAGCCAGCCGCGGGGATTGATTGCAGCCCGTTTCGAACAGCTTTCATCCGAATTGGGTATTACGTTTCCCGTTCATGACCTACTGGAGCAAATCGCGGCGGAAGCTGTGAAGTATGAGACGGCGGATTTCATGGCGTCGCGAGGCGAGTATCTGAACGGACAACTTCTCGCGCAACTGCTCGGGGCGACGTTCGTCGATCCCGCTGAATGCATACGTTTTGACGACGAGGGCCTGCTCGATCCGATTACGTACGAATTGCTCGGCACGAAACTCAAAGGCAACGACGTCTACGTGGTTCCGGGGTTTTACGGCGCCCTGCCGGATGGCTCGATCAAGACGTTCTCGCGGGGCGGCAGCGACGTTACTGGCGCGATTGTGGCGCGGGCGTCGGTATCGCGTCTCTATGAGAACTGGACCGACGTGTCGGGTTTTTTGATGGCGGATCCGCGAATCGTGCCGGACGCGCGCCGGATCGACGAGGTGACGTATCAGGAACTCCGCGAGTTGTCGTACATGGGCGCGCAGGTTCTGCACGACGAAGCGATCTTTCCCGTCCGAGACGCCGGCATACCCATCAATATCCGAAACACCAAAGACCCCGAGAATCCCGGGACGATGATTTTGCCGACGCGAGAAGCCTCGGAACCGATTTGCGGGGTGGCGGGGCGCACCGGCTTCACGATGATCAACATTGAAAAGGCTCTCATGAACAAGGAGCGCGGGTTCGGCCGGCGCGTGTTGACCGTGTTGGAAGAGCACGGGGTCAGCTTCGAGCATATGCCCACGGGAATCGACACGATCTCGTTGATTGTGAAAGACGAAGAAATCGCCAACCATGGCCCGGCGATTCTGAAAGCGATCGAACGGACCTGTCAACCGGATCGGGTTTCCCTGGCGCCGGGCCTGGCAATCATTGCCACGGTGGGTCAAGGGATGGCCGGTCACACCGGGATGGCGGCGCGACTCACAGGCGCGCTCGCGAACGCTAATGTGAACATTCGGGTGATCGATCAGGGCTCCTCGGAAAACAACATTATTGTGGGAGTAGAGGATACCAATCTCGCTTCCGCGGTCCGCGCCATCTACACGGCCTTCACGGATTAGGTGAGGGCGCGGGGCGCGCCAACGCCGCACCGCCGGCAGATCCAGGATTCCGCCATGCGCCGAACCAAGATCGTATGTACCCTCGGACCCAGTTCCAGCGACCGCCGCACGATAGGCAAACTCATCGATGGCGGGATGGACGTCGCACGGTTGAACTTTTCCCACGGCACGCACGACGATCACCGGAAGGTGTTCTCCGCCTTGCGCGAGGTTGCCGAGGAAAAAGACGCCAACGTCGCCGTTCTGATGGACCTGCAAGGTCCAAAGATCCGCACGGGCCGCTTGCAGGATGGGGGTCCGGTTGAACTCGAGTCCGGCGCGGCCTTGACGATCACGACCGAGGATATTGTGGGAACCGCCGAACGAATCTCCACCACGTACGAGGGACTCCCAGACGACGTCAAACCGGACTCGCGCATCCTCATTGCGGATGGCGCCATGGAACTCAAGGTGACGTCCGTTGAGCCGCCGGAGGTGCAGTGCACGGTCGTCCGCGGAGGAACGCTGGGGGAACACAAGGGGATCAATCTTCCCGGCGTATCGGTGAGCGCGCCGGCGTTGACGGAAAAGGATGTCGAGGACCTGGGGTTCGGCCTTGAACTGGGGGTCGATTACGTCGCGCTGTCCTTTGTGCGTACTGCGGAAGACGTGCAAGACCTCCGGGATCGCATCACCGAGGCCGGGTACTCGACGCCGATCGTCGCGAAGATCGAACGGCCCGAGGCGCTGGGATGTTTCGCTGATATCCTCGAGGCCGTGGACGGCGTCATGGTGGCCCGAGGCGATCTCGGTGTGGAAGTCGAACTGTACCGCGTTCCGCAGATCCAAAAGTCACTCATTCGCATGTGCAACGAGCGTGGCGTCCCCGTCATTACGGCGACGCAGATGCTCGAATCGATGATTTCGAGTCCCCGGCCGACGCGGGCTGAAGCCAACGACGTGGCCAACGCCATTTACGACGGCACGGACGCGGTGATGCTTTCGGGCGAGACGGCGACCGGGAAGTATCCCGTGGATACAGTCCGGGTGATGGCGGAGATCGTCCAGAGCGCCGACGAGGCGGTGGATTCCAGTCCCGATCGCGGGGTCCAGGCCCGGTTTGCGCATGGCAGCCGAAAGGGATCGTTCCAGGACGCCATCGGCCAGGCCGTGGTGCGGATGACGCAGGTAGCGGATCTGAAGCACATCGTAGTGCTTACCCAATCGGGGTATACTGCGGAAACCATTTCGCGATACCGGCCCAACATTCCGATTACCGCCATCACCCTGAACGAGGGAACGCGGCGGTTGTGCGCGCTCATTTGGGGCGTCGACGCGGTGCAATCCGCCGTGGTCGAGAGTATGGACGACATGATCCGGGTCGTCGATAAGATCGTGTTGGGCAGGAAACTCGCGAATCGCGGCGATCCCGTTGTTATTGTGGCGGGCACGCCACTTGGGGTGGGCGGCCGGACCAACCTCCTTCACTTGCACCGCGTCGGCGAAGAACAGCCCAGCGTGAAATAGACGTTGCACGCCATGGCAGACAAGCACCAAATTAACGATTCGGACTGGTATCAGGAAGCGTTCGGGGATTTCTACGCGATCGTCTACGCGCATCGCACGGTCGAGGCAGCGGAACCGGAAGCGGCATTTGCGGTGCAGCAGCTCCAGTTGCAGGAGCACGATGTAACGCTGGATCTTTGCTGCGGCACCGGTCGTCATCTCGTACATCTCGCGAAGCGGACGCAGAACGCCTACGGACTGGACTACTCCCCCACGCTGCTCGCTCGGGCGGTGGAAACGTTGCCGGGCCGCGCGAGACTGGTGCGGGCCGATATGAAGGCGATACCGTTTGCAAGCGCGTTTGACGTAGTTACGAGTTTTTTTACGAGCTTCGGTTATTTCGAGGACGACGCCGACAACGCGCGCGTTGTCGGCGAAATGGCGCGCATCCTGCGTCCCGGCGGGCGATTCTTCGTGGATCACGTGAACGTGGACCATCTTCGAAAGACGCTGGAACCGGCATCCGTTCGCCGAAACGGTCCCTACGAGATTCGGGAGTCGCGGTGGATTGACGAGAAGCGGCAACGAATAAACAAGATCACGCGGGTGTTTCGAAATGGAGCGGCGTTGCACGGAAGTGAAGAGTCCGTGCGGCTGTATTCGCGGGAGGAATTGACTGCGATCCTTTCCCGTGCAGGGCTGACGGTGCGAGGTGTGTATGGCGACTATGACGGAGCGCCTTTCGACGATGCACGGCCGCGCATGCTTTTTGTAGGGCACAAGGACTGACGCGTGAAGGATATCGCAAAAGACTACATCGCCGGTTCCGGCAACTTGATGCGTTTCTATGCCGCCGAGCCGGGAGCGATCTGGCGCACACCGCCGGAAGGCCGGCCGTGGGACCCGTCGCTGGTGGAAGCGTTGCGAAGCTATCAGTTGGAACTGGGGAACGTGGCCTCGTTCGACGGAACGGAACCCGTCATTGTGACCGGCCAGCAACCGGGCCTTCTGACCGGTCCGCTCTACACCATTTACAAGGCCGTGACAGCGGTAAAACTTGCCGAGGCGCTGTCAACTAAGACCGGAATAACGCATGTGCCGATCTTCTGGATGGGCAGCGAAGACCATGATTTTGGAGAGGCCGCGTCCACGCATCTCCTCACGAGGAACCACGATCCGCTCCACCTGGATTATGATCCCGCTGCGCGCGTTGCGGGGTTCCCGCTCTACCGGGTGCCCCTGGAGCCGTCCCTGAAGCATGTCGTCGACCGGGCGGCGGATGCCGCGACGGGCTCCGAGCACCGGGAGGAAATCCAGCGTTTTCTGCATGAATCGCTCGACGCGTCTGAATCATTCGCCGAATGGACGGCACGTATCCTGGCGCGACTCTTTCGCGACACGCCGCTGGTTCTGTTCTCACCGCATTTGCCGACGGCGCGCTCGCTCTCGATGCCGGTCCTGGAGACGGCGATTGCACAGCCGTTGGAGGCGACGCGCCGGCTGAACGACGCGGGGGCGCGGCTCGCCGCACTGGGGTACGAAGCACAGGTCGTGAAAGACGACGTGACGTGCAGTTTCTTTCTCGAAGTCGACGGCAGGCGAAGAAAGGTCACGTACGAAGATGGGCAATTCACCGTCGCGGAGGAGGACCTTCGGTACCGCCCGGAAGAGCTGCGCAACATTCTCCGGTCGGAACCCGAACGCTTTAGTCCAAACGTCGCGCTGCGGTGTGTGGTTCAGCAGCACCTCTTTCCCGCGACGGCGTGCGTAGCCGGTCCTGGGGAAATCGCGTACTGGGCACAGTTGAAGCCCGTGTTCGAGCATTTTGGCGAGACGATGCCAATCGTGTATCCGCGCGCACGGGGCGTGATCACCGACATCAAATTGAACAAACTGCTGCGGAAGCACAAACTCACGATTGACGACCTGTATAAGGAACCCGACGCGTTGCTGGAGCAAACGCTGGCGGCGGGGTCAGGCGGCGCCGTGGTGGATCGGTTCAAGATACACCGCGAAGCGATCGAACGGGCGTTGGACGAGTTGCGGCACGACATGAACGTGGGCGACATGACCAGCCAATTGAAGGAACGTATCGGAAACGAGTTGGATCGCTTCGAACGGGGACTGCTCCGCGCGGACGAGACGACCCTGAACACGACCGAGCAGCAACTCCAGCGTTTGTGCAACTCGTTGGCCCCGGCGCGGCGACCGCAGGAGCGGTATTACAATGTGTTTTCGTATCTTTTCAAGCAGGGTTGGGGCTTGATCGACCGACTGCTCGACGCGTTCGACATTGAATCGTTTGAAATGAATGAGATCGAACTATGATCGCCATGGCGCGTTTCATATTCAGCGTTCGGGAGATCCGCCGATGAATGTCGATGTGTTGTTTGTCGGCGCCCATCCCGACGACGTGGAAGTCGGTGTCGGCGGGCTCGTCAGTAAACTGGCGCGCGCGGGGCGTAACGTCGGGATTCTCGATTTGACCCGGGGCGAGATGGGGACGCGTGGCACGGTTGAAGATCGCAACGCGGAATCGACGGAATCGGCGCGTATCCTCAAGGTAGCGCGCCGGGAAAACGCCGGGCTTCCGGACGGAGCCTTGGCGAATACGACGGAATTTCAACGCGCGCTGGTGCCGTTGCTTCGATCCTTTCGGGCCAAGGTACTGATAGTTCCGCTTAGCAACGACCGGCATCCGGACCACGCCGCCGCGCAGGACCTTGTCCGCGATGGGAACTATTTCGCCGGATTGGCCAAGCTGGAAGGGGGCGAACCGCATCGGGCGACGACGGTGTATGGTTACCGCGTGTATGGCGATCCGGAACCGCCCGCAATGGTGGTGGACGTATCGGACGATTTTGAGACAAAAATGGAAGCGTTGCGCGCGTATCGCACCCAGTTCTTCAGGCCCGGTCAGCGCGGCGAACCGACCTATGTCTCGTCGGAAGCGTTCTGGACGTTTATCCGAACGCGCGCGGAGTACTGGGGAAGCCGCATCGGCGCGGTCTTTGGTGAGCCGTTGTATACGTTGGAACCGATCCCGGTGTCCTACCCGCCGGGCTTAGAGGGAAACACATGAGAATTGGAATAACGTGTCACGCGACGGCCGGCGGGAGCGGCATACTGGCGACGGAACTGGGTCTTGCGCTGGCCGCGCGCGGCCACACGATCCATTTTGTCACCTATGAGGCGCCGTTTCGCCTGCAGGGGTTTCACGAAAACGTGTTTGCCCATTCCGTGGACGTGGTGTCCTATCCCCTCTTTCGCAATCCGCCGTTCTCGTTGGCGTTGGCAACGAAAATCGCGGACGTAGCCGAGGAACACGACATTGAGTTGTGGCACGCCCACTACGCCATCCCCCACGCCGTTTGCGCTCTACTTGCGCGCGACATGCTGCCGCCGGAAAAGCAGTTCAAGATCGTGACGACGCTGCACGGGACGGACATCACGCTGGTCGGTTCCGACCCTTCCTTCTTCCGAATTACCAAGTACGCCATGGAAAGCAGCGACGCGGTTACCGCCGTGTCGAACTGGTTGAGCGAAGAAACGCGGCGCGAGTTTCAGTTAAAGGTCCCCATACGTACCATTTACAACTTCCTCAACATGGAAAAGTTCAAGGCGTCGCACGCGGAACGCTGCAAACTGGCCGAGAAGAACGAAAAGATCGTCATGCACATCTCGAACTTCCGTCCCGTAAAGCGGGTGACAGATGTGGTGCGAGCGTTCAAGAAAGATCGCGGACCATATTCCCGCGCGGTTGATCATGCTGGGCGACGGTCCTGAACGCATGTCTGCCGTGGGAGTGGCCAAACAGCTCGGAATCACCGACAAGATCAAGTATCTCGGGAACCATGAGAGCATCGAGTCCTTGATCCCCTGTGCGGACCTCATTATCCAGCCGAGTGAACACGAAAGTTTCGGGTTGGTGCCGCTGGAGGCGATGGCCTGTGAAGTGCCCATCATAGGAACGGACAGCGGCGGCGTCCGAGAAGTTGTCGAAAACGGGGTTTCGGGGTATCTTTGTGAAGTCGGCGACACGGATGCCATGGCGGCACGGGCGATCGAGATCCTGACCAATCCGGAACGGGCACGGGAAATGGGACGCCGCGGGCGGGAGCGGGCGGTTAAATGCTTCTCGGAACGGGCGATCATCGGCCATTATGAGGCATTGTATGCCCAGTTGGCGGGGATTCCCACGGCGTTGGCAAAGTAGTAAACCGGGCGCAAAACGTCTACAAAACCTTACGTGCCACGTGGCCTGTATGGTGCGGACGGCGGGTACTTTCTCCGAATTGCAACCTTGGAGCCTCGGGCGGCATAATAACAGTAACTTCATTTGCATAATAGAGTTGCGCTTATTGTAAACTCTCCTTAACCTTAAAACGCAGCGATCACGGTTAACAACCTTGCTTTCGTTATTACGAAGGGAGATCCCGCATATGAGACGGCTTCTACTGCTCGGGGCGTGCTTGGCGATCGTCCTTGCGATCGTCGCCGGATTGGCCATAGCACAGGAGGCGCCAGGCAATGGTGCGCCCGCGGCCGGAGACCAAGCGGCCACGACCCAAGGAGGGAACGAGCAGCCGGATGGGGTGGCTCCAAACGCGGCGGCGACGCCGGGAGCGCTGAAGGAACTCACGATGTGGGACATGATAGTCGAGGGCGGACCGATCCTGGCCATCATCGTGGCGTTGAGTGTGGCGGCGGTGATCATGGTTGTGTACTGCTTTCTCACGGTAACGCCGCGGCGCGAGGTTCCGGCGTTGTTCATCAAACGAGCACACAGCCAAATCCGCGCCGGGGATTTACGCGGCGCATACCAGATGTGCGAGAACCGGGATGAACTCATCGCGAACGTGCTTCGCGCCGGCTTGAAGATGCACGGACACGACCGGTACGTCATCCAGGAAGCAATGGAGAGCGAAGGCGAGCGCGGCTCGGCGGCGTTGTGGCAGAAGATTTCGTATCTGAACAACATCGCCACGATCGCCCCGCTTCTGGGACTGTTGGGCACGGTATGGGGCATGATTGGGGCATTCACGGCGATGGCGCTGAACGACAGCGAAGCCCGCAGTCTGGCGATGGCATACAACGTGGCGCAGGCCATGATCACGACGGCGGCGGGGCTCATGCTGGCTATCCCCTGCATGGTGGTCTACTACTACCTTCGCGGCCGCGTCGTGAAAATCGTGGCCGAGGTCGAGGCGCAAGCCAGCGAATTCATTGAATTGCTCGCCGGAGGGCCCGACCGATGAAGTTCGGGAGACAGGGTTACGAGTCGGAGGACACGATCCAGCTTGCGCCGCTTATCGACATCGTGTTTTTGACGCTCGTCTTTTTCATTACGACGGCGGTGTACACCTCGATGGAGAGCGAAGTCGATATTTCGTTGCCGACGGCGAATTCGGCGGTCCCCAGCGAACGAACGCGCGGAGAGATTATCATCAATCTGCGGGACGACGGGCAGATCGTGCTCAACAACCGCGAACTGAGCATTCCCGAGTTGCAAGACGTGCTGAACCGGGTCGCGGAAAACTTCCCGGGTGGGGCGGTTATCGTCCGAGGCGACGGGGAAGCGCATCTTGGGCGGGCTATCGCGATTCTGAACTGTTGTCGAAACGCGGATATCCAGAACGTATCGTTCGCCGCGCTTACCGAGGAATCTAAAGGACCCCAATGACATGCGCTTTCACCGCGTAGCAGAGTTCACGTTGCGCGCCGGGCTTTCAGTCTTTCTGTGCATCCTCGCCGTGGCCGAAGCGCCGGATCAGGGGCAAATCGATCTGGCCAACGGGCTCTTCGAGCGGGGCTATTTCAAGATGGCCGCCGACGCGTATCGGGACTACGTCGAGAAGTTCCCGGACGGACCGCATTTCAATGAAGCGTTGTATCGCCTCGGCGAAAGTGAATACAGCGCGGGCAACTATCAAGCAGCGCTGGATGCGCTCGATCGCGCGTTGAAGGCCAATCTCGATCCGGCCACGCAGCAGCGGGCGCGGATGCGGAGAGGCGAACTGCTGTACCGGTTGGGCCGTCTCGACGAGGCGTCGGAAGCGCTGATGTCGCTCGCCGGAGAGGAGACGCCGGCCGAGATCCGGGCGGGGGCTTTGTATTATCTGGGGAAACTGCATTTCGACAACAAACAATACGACACGGCGGTCGCGAGCTTTCAGAAACTGATCGACGGATTGCCGGACAGTCCGTTGGTTCCTTACGCGCGCTATCAGTTGGCGTTGGTGGATCTGGCGCGCAACGATTTCGAGAATGCCGCGATTGAATTCTCGGCGGTCGCCGATTCTAAAGTGGACGAGTCGCTTCGGGTGGAAAGCCGGTTTCAGGCCGCCGAGACCTACGACCGGATCGGCTGGCATGATGCGGCTCAGTCGGCGTACAAGGAACTCATCGACCAGTTCCCGGACTCGAACTACGCGGAACGCGCGTCGTATGGATACGCATGGGCGTTGTACCGGGCGGGCAACTTTGGCCAGGCGGAAAGTGCCGCAACCGACTTCGTCAAGAAGTATCCGGATTCCAAGTCCGTTCCGGGCATTGCAATATTTCAAGCGAATTGCCAGCAGCAACAGCAACAGTACGACAAGGCGATTGAAGGATACCGGGCCATTCAAAAGGCCTATCCTGATTCGCCCTTTGCGGCGCGGGCGCAATACAAAGTCGCGTGGACGCTCTACCTGAAGGGCGATACGGAGGGCGCGAAGAACGAGGTGTCCCGTTTCCTGGATACGTACAAGGACGCCTCGCTGATCGGGGACGCGGCATTTCTTCGGGAACGATACTCGCCTCGGAGAACAACTGGGAGGACGCGTACGAAGAGTTCCGGCTTGTCGCGGAGAAGTACGTGAACAGCGAGTTCGCGCCGGAAGCCTTGTACAAGATGGGCGAGGCCCTGGCCCAATTGGGCCGGACGGACGAAGCGGCCACGGTCTTCTCGACCTTCGCGGACAAGTATCCGGACAACCCGCTCGCCTCGGAGGCGGTGTTGCGGATCGGCGATGCCGACTTTTATGGCGCCAAGTTCAAAGATGCCATCGCAAACTACCAGCGCATTCTTGAAGGAAATCCGGATCCTGCCAAAGAAGAGAACGCGCTGTATCGCATGGCGTATGCGTACTACAACATCCAGGACTACAAATCCTGCGCGGACACCTTTCAACAGCTGGTGGAGAAATATCCGGAGACGTCGCATCGCGCCGAGGCGTACCTTCGTATCGGGGATTACCTGAGGGAAAGCGGCGACGATGCCGTGCATGCCATCGAGGCGTACCAGAAGCGACTGGATACGGAGCCCAAGGGCCCGTATGCGGGACGGGCGTTGCGCGGGCTGGCGCTGGCACGTCTGGCGACAAACGATTTGGACGGCGCGGCAGAGGGGATGTACCGCGTGATCGCTGAGTTTCCCGATACGAAGTTAAACGAGAAGGCGTATCTGTGGCTCGGTCAGTATTCATTCGACCAGGGCAAATGGGAACAGGCCGCGACAGTTCTGGAAGCGTTGTTGACGGCGTTCCCGGACTATCCGAATCCCGAACGCGTGCGCCTCAAGATCGGGGAGTGCAGCGAGAAGAAGGGAGATACGGAACATGCGATCAGCTGTACGATGCCGTAATGCAAGGCGCTCCGCAAAGCAGTTCGGCCCAGGACGCGCGGTACAAGATGGCGCAGTTGTACGAGTCGAAGAAGAAGATGGACAAGGCGATCGAGTTGTACGAGCAGGTTGCTAACACGAATGCGGGCGACACTGCGGCGCGGGCGCGCTTTCATCTCGGCGAGATTTATGAGGCGAAAGGCGATTGCGACAGCGCCGCGCGCAGTTACATGCAGGTTGCGATTCTGTTTCTCCACCCCGAACTTTCGCCGGAATCGCTCTGGCGCGCCGGGCAGTGTTTTGAGACAATGGGGTCAGTCGATCGGGCCAAGCGGGCTTACCAGGAAATCCTGAGCGATTTTCCGGAGAGCGAACAGGCGGGCAAGGCAAAGCAGCGGCTCGACGAATTGGGGCAGCCATGACGACCGTGAGTAAACGGAAATTGCTTGTCATCAGCGTGTTGATCTCGCTGGGGCTGCATGGTCTGCTGATCGCGGTGTCGCCGCAAGTTCAGGTACTGGCGCGTACGGAGTCTCCGGAAAATCTGCTGCGCGCCTTTCATGTGCGACTCATCGACGAGAAGGAATTGCAGCAAGTGGAACCGGAAGACGGGGGCACCGGTACACTCGGCACCAGGCCCGGGTCCATTACGGATCAGCCCATTGAGAATCCGGAATCCCTCACGCCGGACGAATCCCTCCTCAAGCAGACGGTCACGATCCCGCAACTTGCAGAGCGTCTGGTCAATGACACCACGCCGGAGTCGGGCGATGTGGCGCCGACGGACGACGTCCTCAAGGCGTTGGACGCGAAGATCGTCGAGATATCCGAGAACGTTGCCCGGCAGGACATTCAGGTGACCCGGCGGCTCGTGGCCCCGAGTTCGACGCGCATCATCGGTGAAGGCGAAATGCCGACGTTCCGCGGCGCGGGCAGTACTTCGGAACCGGAGGAGGCGTTGCTCATCAATCCTCTGCCGCCCCGTCCCGTACTCCCGATTCCTGGCGCCCCCGGCGGCGAATCCGGTGAAGCTGGAACGTCGAGAGACGGCATCTACCCCACCATGGGAATCCGACGGCGAAACGCGGGGCGAAAATGACTTACCCGCGCTTCCGGAGCTTCCCATCGAGAAGTTGATGGCACGGGCGCCGGTAACGCAAGCGATTGAACGTGAGCGAAAGTATGAGTCCATCGACGACGTGGTGGCGATGCATTTGGATGCGTACGTGCCTCCCGGCGAACGTACGGGGTATTTCCGCCTGCGAATCGTGCCCAAGGAAGGCGAGTCCATAGCACCGCTTCCCAAAGATATTACGTTCATCATCGACGCGTCGAACAGCATCCTGCAGCGCAAACTCGACCAGACGGTGGCGGGCGTTCGTGATTGCATTGCATCATTGCGTCCCGAAGATCGATTTAATGTCGTGATTTTCCGGGACACGCCGACGCTGTTTCATCCTTCCCTTACGTTCGCGACGGACGAGCGAAGCAGGCGGCCCGGGAGTTTCTGGCCAACGTGGAGTCTCGCGGCGAGACCAACGTATACAGTGGAATTCTTCCGGTCATCTCGGAACCGCCGCGACAGGGTGTTCCCGGAATCGCGCTGGTGCTTTCCGACGGCAAACCGACGACCGGAATCAAGGACGGCCGGACGCTGATCAATGCGTTAACGGCGGAGAATTCCCAGCACTACAGCATCTACGCGTTTGCCGGCGGACGAACCATCAATCAGCACATGCTGGATTTGCTGGCGTACCGGAATCGCGGTGAAGCGGCGTTCACCCCGCAACTCGACGCGATTGGCAAAGAGCTGCCGCAGTTCTTCTCCAATTTGAACGATCCCATCCTGGTCGATTGTGCTGCGGACTTTGGCGGCATCAGCGAAAACTCGGTCTTCCCGAAACAGTTCCCGGACTTCTATCGCGGCCAGGCATTTACGGTATACGGACAATTCGATCCGACCCGCGATCGCGAATTTGCGGTGCGCTTGACGGGGGATGCCGGCACGGAAAAGAAGGAAGTTATCTTTCGTGCGGATTTGACGGAAGCGGCGCACGGCGACCGGGACATCGCCCGGAACTGGGCCTTTCGCAAAATCTACTTTCTCATCGGGGAAATGACGCGCTTGGGTGAAACACCGGAGCTGCTCACGGAACTGCACACGCTTGCCCGGCAATACAATATCCGCACGAGCTACGATGAGTAATCCGGAACCCTTCGAAGGCCTCCCCCCCACTTTGCTCTTTCCGACGCGTCGGTGGCCTCACCCGTGGTGAAGGCATCGCACCTGCATCACCTGTGCACGACACGGGACACCAGGTTATCCCGGTGCTTGAATGAAATCTACGGGGCGGAGCCCGCACTTATTGAAGAGCGGTCTCGACTGCTGGAACGAATTCTCTCCATGTTTCTTGAGCGTTACGGAGACGATGCCGTTCGCGTGTTTCGCTGTCCGGGCCGGATCAATTTGCGGGGCATGCACGTGGACACCCACGGCGGTTACCTTAATTTGATGACGCACCAGCGGGAGGTTTTGATCGTCCTCTCCCCCACCGACGATGCGACGTTTCGCATCTGCAATGTTGAACCGCAATTCGAACCGGTAACGTTCGACGGAGCGCAGTGGCATTCGCGTCGACGCATTTGAGAAGGACTGGCACGCATTCATTACGGACCCTGCCGTCCAGACGCCGGTATTGCAGCGCCGCGGCCACTGGGGGAACTACCTCGAAGGCTGCGTGGCGCGCGTACAGCACCATTGGCGGGACACGCGCTTTACCGGGTTCAACGCGGTGGTCGGAAGCGATCTCCCCCGTGGCGCGGCGTTGAGTTCTTCTACGGCCCTGTCCATGGTGTTCATCAAGGCCATGACCGCGTGCAATGCTTGCGCCGTGGATGACGCATTGCTGATTCGCCTGGGCAAAGAGGCCGAATGGTATACCGGCGCGCGGGGTGGCATGAGCGATCAGGCCGCCATGGTTCTCGGCAACCGCGATGAGCTCGTCAACATCGCAATTCATCCTGACGATTTGGATGTGTCGGGCGCTCGGCGCGTCGAATTCCCCGATGTACTGGATGTCCTCGTCATTGACTCGCAGACCGAGCGTAGTCTGAGCGGTGCGCAACTGGTGGAGTATACGCGGAATCGGTTCGCGTACTCGTTGGCGATGGAGATTCTGCGTCAGGAATTCATGGAGATGGGGTTGGCCGAAGGGACGGTGCGCGGCATTCGCTACCTATCGGACTTGGGGGCGACTCATCTCAACCGCTTTGGCGGCGCGCGCTTTCTTTATGAGTGTCTTCGGCGCATTCCGGAAACAATTGCAATCGACGAGCTGAAAGGCCGGTACGAATTGCCGCAGCTTGACAAGGTCTATGAACAGTACTTTGGAACTGCGCCTGTAGAACTACGTCCCAAACAAATCGGGCTGCGAGGGCCATTGCTTTTCGGCATTGCGGAGTCGGAGCGCGCGCGGGCCTTTCCGGACTTGTTACGTGATGGTGCATACAATCGTGCGGGTGCATTGATGACGCTCGGCCACGATGGTGACCGGCGCGTTACGGCGGATGGGGCACCGTACCGGTTCGACGTCAGCGATGAGGCGCTCAAGGGACTGGCTTCGGAAGAGGCTCCTATCGAAGATTGTCCGGGCGTCTACGGCGCGAGCAGCGTTGCCTTGGACGGGATCGTCGACACCGCGCTGGCAGCGGGGGCGCTGGGCGCGTCGTTGACCGGCGGCGGCATTGCGGGAACAGTGCTTGCGCTGTGCATTTCCCGGGATTCCGAGCGCGTCTGCGAGGCGGTCCAAGGGTTAATTGGATCGGAGGATTACGGTCGTCTTGCAGGGTTGGCAGAATCGAACCGGTCTAATGCGGTCGTTGTGAATCGCGCGGTGGCTCCGTTGGGAGAGATCGTTTTGGGGTAGCCCGGGTTCTCCGCTCATTCGGGGGAATGGTGTTTCCTGTGGTGCGTTTCACGAAAGGCCTTGATGTGGACGGCGGGATCCCCCGTGATCAGGCGGGCTTTTCGGGAGTGACGCAGGAAGTCCCAGAGCCAGGTCCCCATGACGAGTAGGCGGTTGCCAAATCCGACCAGAAAGAACACGTGCACGAGACTCCAGACGATCCAGCCGATGAAACCACTGACGTGGGTGTTTCCAAATGCCGCGATGGCACGGCCGCGGCCGATCACGGCCATGGAGCCTTTGTCGTTGTAGTGGAAGGCAGGACGTTTGCCGGGCGACGCTGTGGACAGTTCCCGCCGGATGACGTTCGCGGCGAAGCGGCCCATCTGAATCGCGGCCTGGGCCACGCCGGGCACGGGTTGTCCCGTATCCGGATTGGTGACGGCGGCGGCGTCCCCCACGACGAAGACTTCGGGGTGATTGGGGATCGAGAGGTCCGGGTTCACGAGTACGCGGCCCTTCTTGTCCAATTCGACGCCCAAGGTTTTGGCTACCGCGGGGCCCTGGACACCGGTTGCCCAGAAGACGTTTTCGGCCGGAACCTGCCGGTCACCAACGTATACCCCTTCATGGTCGACGCGGGTGACTCTGCTCTCGAGTAAGATTTCGACACCCATATCCTCCAAGGCCTGTTGCGCCTTTCGCGCCAAATCCTCAGGCATCGTTTCAACCAGCCGGGAGCCGCTGTGCACGAGAACAACGCGAGCGGTGCTGGGGTCGATAGCGCGGAAGTCCTTGGGAAGCGTCTTCGACGCGACATCCTTGATGGCGCCGGCGAGTTCAACACCAGTCGGACCGCCGCCCACGATGACGAAGGTCAGTTTGGCGCGCCGTTCCTCTTCGTCGGCCTCCCACTCGGCCTCTTCGAACGCGAGCAGCATGCGGCGGCGAATGCCCAGGGCGTCATCGATGGTTTTCAGTCCCTGGGCATACATTCGGAAGTCGTCGTGACCGAAGTAGGACTGCTCCATTCCGACGGCCAATATGAGGTAGTCGTATTCGACCGTACCACCGTCGATCGTAAGCGAGCGCTTCTCGAGGTCGACGTGGGCGACATCCCCCAGGGCAACACGAACGTCTTTTTGGCGGTCCAACGTCTTTCGCAAAGGCGCAGCGATGTTGTTGGGCGCCAACTCCGCGGTGGCGACTTGGTACAGGAGGGGTTGGAATAGATGGTAGTTGTGGCGGTCGATGAGCAGGACTTGGGCGTCCGCGCCGTCCAGAGTCCGGACGGCATTGAGACCGCCGAACCCGCCACCCACGACGACGACCAAGGGGCGGTCGTCGTTATCGTCGAGAAGATGCGATATCATCGATAATCCTGTCGCGCGTTCGAGCGAGTTCGTTCGGAATCAAAACTGCTGGGTTTTCGCAAGAGGGACCATCATGCGTCGAGGGCTTGGGCTAAAACAGGACGGGCAGTGTCCCCATGTTTTCGAGGATTTCATTGTCCGATGCGGCCGGATCCTCGGAGGAACGCACGATTAGGTCCCGAAGGTATTCGAAGGAACGGTTTTCAATTCCCGTGATCTCGAGGGCCATCCCTTGCGCCGTAATCCGGGCAACCGTGCACCGGGTGGACACCGATTTCAGGGGTTCGATCTCAAAGGTCGCAAGACATGAGGACCCGCCAGGCATGGGGTCATCGGTCTCGACAAACATGCCAACGATAGAGAGATCGCGCACAACGGCGGCGATGACCTTGCCCTCGCCAAAGGTCAATTGTGCCGGAAGGCTGAACGACGACCGCGCATACCTGCGACGATTCTTACCCACTGGTCGTGAGACTCCTGATTCCGATGCGTTGGCCCAACGGCTACCATTCGCGAGTATTACTGGAAATCGCGCGCGTTTCAAGTAGTGGACGTCGCCGTCACAGCCGGGCGGAGCCGTCCGGAGACGGGAGGCTGGAAGCGCTGTGTGCCGGATGCTAATCTTACGCTGGTGCGTTAAACGACGTTTGGATTCTACCGGATCGCGCGGAATCCGGCGGTGGAGTCCTGTAATCTCAATTCCGGAGGGGAGAAGGCCGAAGCTTTCGACCCATTCGCGTTTTGGAGGAGTGAACCATGCATAAGAAAAGTATCGAATTGCTGAACAAAGCCGTGGCGGACGAATTGTCGGCGGTACATCAGTACATGTACTTCCATTTCCATTGCGACGACCAGGGGCTGGACGTGATCGCTGCGCTCTTTAAGCAGACGGCCATCCAGGAGATGATCCACGTCGAGCGGCTCTCCGAGCGTATCCTGTTCCTCAAAGGCGACGTGGAGATGGCGTTGGCCGAGCCGGTGCAGCAGATTCACGACGTTGCGGACATGTTGAAGCGCGCGGCCAAAATGGAGGAAGACAGCGCCAAGGAGTACAACCAGTGGGCGAACGAGTGTGCGAAGAACGCGGACTCGGTGTCGAAAAAGCTCTTCGAGGATCTGGTTGCGGAAGAGGAAGGACACTTCGATCAATTCGACCTGGAGGTTGACAAGCTGAAGCAGTACGGTGATAAGTACTTGGCGCTTCAGTCGATGGAAAGCAGCAAGTCGCGGCTGACGGGCGGCGCAGAATAAGGCAGCGTGATATTCCTGCCCCCACGGGGGATGCGCGTCGTCCTTCGGGGGACAGATCGTAACCGCCGACAGACTTGCGATTGACGAATGGGTTCCGTCGGGCCGGTCTGCCGTAAGGACGTGGTGCCTGGGTACTGAACGGTCGTTCCGGGATCACAAGATCGGCATCAGCGGTACACGGCGAGGCGCCGGAAAGAGCGCGTCCTCACCAAAGAACAGGAAGTCGAAAATTCCGCCGATCATGTTGAGGATCAGAAGGATGAACCCCATGGTTTTTCTCCCGTGTTCGAGTCGAACCAACCCTACATTCAATCACTCTAAAACTCTATTGTAAGCATATTACAGTTCGCCGCCAAAAAGCGCAATGCTTTTTGCCTTTGTGCGACAATTCAAGCAGCAATGACTGCTGGATTTCACCGGCGCCCGAAGGCGCGCCGGATTGCACGTTTTTGTGAACGCGTAGCAGCAAGGACTCCTGAAAATGGATAAGCACTCCAACGTGACGGGATTTCTGCTCTTGGTCGTACTCGGCGTTGTGGGGTCTTTAACCTATACCTATCTAAGTCCTCCTACCCCGGACTCCGATGGCGCCGGTTCGGACGCGGAACCCTCTTTTCCCTCCGTAATCGACACCGCGAAACCTACGGTACGTACATTTAGGAAGGAAATTCCGTGGATTGGCGTCGTTGAGAGTCAGACGTTGGTTGAACTGAGGGCGTTGATGGCCGGCCGCGTGGAGTCCATCGAGGTTCAGGATGAAACGCCGATTGAGCCAAAGGTGACCGTAATGAAATTGGGTGGGCCGCAAGTGGAATCAAAACGGTCCCGGCTGGAGGCCGAAATTCAGTCGGCGGAGTCCGATTTGGATCTGGCGGATCGACTCGCCAAGCACCTCGCCGAATTGCATGGCGAGAAGCTCGCGACCAATGAACAATTCACGGCAGCCGAACAGAATAAAATCGACATTCAATCGAAGCTCCAAGACGCGCAACTTGCCCTGAAAGCCTTCGAGAAGGAAACGCAGATTGTGGGGCCGATACCCGGCGTGTTCACGGACCGTCGCGTAAGCCCGGGGCAGAGCGTTCAGGCGAGCGAGGGGGTCGGAGCGATCATCGACCCGGATCATTTGCGAATCGTCGCAACGGTTCATACAAAGGATGGGGCGGCCTTACGGGACAAAGAGGCGACCATCCGCCTCGACGCGAACCAGTCTGTAACCGCGGTTGTCCAGCGGGTGCTGGCGCAGCGCAGTGAAACGGGACTGGCGAAAGTATGGATTGAGGGTCCTGCGGTTAATGCCGACCTGCGGCCGGGTCAAACGGTTGGCGGAACGGTCGTCGTCGATACGGTCCGAGACGCCCTGGCGGTGCCCGAATCGGCCGTCGTCTACGATTCGGAGGAGCGGCCTTGTGTGTTTGTTGCGAACGGCAACACGTCTGAACGGCGCGACGTTGAAATCGGGCCGACCCAGGATGGTTGGGTGGAGATTCGATCGGGATTGAAACCGGATGAGTCGGTCGTTACGCAGGGGGCTTACGAACTCTTTTACCGCGATTTCAACGAACGATACAAGGTGCAGGACTGAACCGTGCACAAAACCCTCCAACTGGCCATTGCGAATCCGGTCGCGGTAGTTCTGCTCGTAGCGATTGGCGTGTGGGGCGGTGTCTTTGCCCTGTTGCATCTGCCGGTGGGATTGTTTCCGGGATTGGACGTTCCGGTGGTGAACGTGATTTCCCATTACCCCGGGGCGGCGTCTGAGGAGATTGAATTACTTGTCACACGTCCTATCGAGGATCGCATACGGACCATCCCTGGAATTCAACGCGTATCTTCGGTGTCCAGCGAAGGGATATCGCGGATTACGGCGGAGTTTACTTGGGGAACCCGGCTGACCGACGCGCGCCAGCTCGTGCAGAGTGAAGTGTCGTCGGCGCAGGCGGGGCTACCCGGCGGGGTTGCGCCGCGTTTAGAGAATATCGGGACGACCCTGCAGGAAGTCGCCGGCTACGTGGTCTATGGGGGCGGCAGCCCGGTGGAACTGCGCACGACCGTGCAAATGGAACTGTCCAGCCGATTGATGAGTGTGGAAGGGGTAGCACGCGTGGAGGTCCTGGGCGGGGACGAGCCGGCGTTTGTGGTGCGGGTCCATCCCGAGTCCCTGGCACAAGACCACCTGACCCTTGGTGATATAAAGACGGCACTCATCAACCACAATCAGGTCTCGGCAACGGGGTTCATTGACCGTGGCTCCCGCGAGTACACCATCCGCGGGGACAGCCGGCTGCAAACTGACACGGACATCGAACGGGTACCAGTGGTTTCAGACGGTATTCGTTCCGTGTTCCTGCGAGACATCGCGACCGTTACGCCGGGCCGCGCTCCCCGGCACTATGAAGTTCACGGCAACGGTGTGCCTGCCGTGTCGTTCATTGTTTTCAAACAGCCGACGGCCAGCACGCTCAGTGTGGTTCGGGGCGTGGATCGCGAACTGCCCGAACTCAAATCGTTGCTGCCGCCCGGCGCGCAGGTGCGGAAGTATTACGACCAAGCCGACATTGTGGGCGAGGCACGCAATTCGCTCGCACACGATCTGGTCATTGGCGCTGTTCTCGCTGCCGTGGTGCTGCTGTTCTTTATGGGGTCGTTGCGCGCGACCTTAATCGTGGCTGCGACGGTACCCATTGCACTGTTGATCACGCTGGCGATGATGATGGCTTTCGGAGAGACGCTTAACGTGATCACCCTGTCGGCGCTGACCCTGGCGGTTGGCATGGTGGTTGACGACGCCATCGTGGTGACGGAGAACGTGGTACGCCATGTCCACTTGGGCGAAGATTGCCAAACCGCCAGCGTGTCGGGTGCGGCGGAAATTGCGGGTCCGGACATTTCCGGCACGCTCACGACGGTGGCCGCATTTGCTCCCCTGCTCTTTCTCGGCGGGATTGCGGGGCTGTTTGTTCGGCCCTTCGGGCTGGTCGTTAGTGTCGCATTGTTGGCGTCGCTCGTCGCCTCCCTCACCTTCGTGCCCGTCGCGTTCGCCCACATCGGCACGACGGGCCAGCGACGCGGGCTCGGCGTCCGGCTGCTTGGTGGATGCGACCAGGTACTTCAACGCATGTTGCAACTCGCTTTCGCGCACCGTGGGTTTATGATTCTGTTTGGAGTATTGGTGATCGGACTCGGTGGCTTGGCCGCCACGCTGGGGCCGGTGAACGTGCTACCGCCGATCGATGAAGGCGCGATTCTGGTGGAGTACACCATGCCGCCGGGCACGTCGTTGCCGGAGAGTAATCGCATCGGCGACATCGTTGAGCGGGAGGCGCTTGCGCAACCGGATATTGAAACGGTCCGCCGTCGCACCGGTTCCCCCGAGGGCGGCTTGCAGGTTGAAGGCGTCAACATGGGCGAAATGACGATGAAGCTGGTTCCCCGCGACCGGCGCCAACACACGGTCGTTGCGATCATGGACGCGCTTCGCGCCACGTACAGCAAAATCCCCGGCGCGGTGTTCTTGTACCATCAGCCCACGCAGGAGAAGATGGACGAAAGCCTCTCCGGTCTCCCGGCCATGTTCGGAGTCACGATCTTTGGGCCGGACATGGGCCAACTGGTGGGCCTGGCCGCACAAGCGGAGAGGATCATGGCGGCGGATCCGGCCCTGGAAAACATCGTCAACAACACGAAGATCCCCGTTCCCCAGATTGTCGTCCGGCCCGATCCCGTGGAACTGGCGCGGTGCGGTATTTCTCCTCAAGACGTATTCGAGACCGTTCAGGCGGGCCGTTTCGGCGTTCCGGCAACAACCATCGTGCGCCAGCGGCAGGAGGTGCCCGTCTTGGTCACTATGGATGCGCCCGCCCATCCGACGTTGGACTGGGTCGGGGGGCTTACTGTTGCAACGCCCTCGGGGCAGCAGGTTCCCATAAGCCGTGTGGCCGACATTCACGTGACGAAATTGCCGGCGGCGGTGACTCGCCTGAACGGACAGCGCGAGGTGACCATCCTGGCGGAGGTGAAGGGCAGTATTCCGGCGACGGTGGACCGTCTTCGTCAGGAATTCTCGTCACTCGAACTCCCGACGGGCTATAGTCTCGCCTTTACGGGGCAGTACCAAGTGATGAAACGCACGGTGACGGACTTTGTTCTGGTAGGCCTGGCGGCCGTGATGTTGATTTATCTGATCATGGCATTGCAGTTTCGGTCATGGTTGCAGCCATTGGTCGTGCTGGTGACCATCCCGGTTGCGTTGGTTGGTGCGATTGTATTGCTTGCCATTAGTCGTGTCGGACTCGACGTGTCGGTCGGAATGGGGGTCCTCACGCTGATTGGAATCGCGGTGAACAATGCGATCGTATTGGTCGACTACGCGAATCGCCAGACGGCCTCCGGCATGGGAATGGCCGACGCCATGCGATCGGCCGTTACCGTCCGGCTCCGCCCCATTCTGATGACGGCCGCAACGACCATCTTCGCCCTGCTTCCGGTCGCGGTGAATCCTTCGGTGGGATCGCGGATCTTTCAACCCTTCGCGATCACGGTCATCGGCGGGCTACTTTCGGCAACCGTTGCCACCTTGGTGCTGGTTCCTACGATTGCATTGTCGACAAGAGCGGCGCCCGCAAGATCGAAACCGACCACCGTACATAATATGGAATGAAATCATTCTAAAACTGACTTGAAAAGGCGACTACGCTTGTAACCGTTGGAGTGGAATCTAACGGAAACAAGCAGGGAATTGAGGGAAGGTCCAGCTTAGAACAATGAAGATTCTGATTGGAATTGCCTTTGTGGTGGGATGTGCGGTCATTCTCATCTATGCGGCACCGGCGATCGTAGAGACTGTGAAGTGGTACCTGCGACGACGCGACCTCGTGAACAGGTACGGGATCCAGAATGGGCTTTCCCTCGAGGAGGCCAAAGCGCGCCTACCGGGTACCTGGGAAGAATGGGACTCGGAACTGACGGGCAGCGGCGAGGTTGTCCGGTACAGTTGCACGCTGGAAAACGGGCCGGTCCTGGCGTTCTGTTTTGTGAACGGACGGCTGTACAGTTGGCACACGGAGGTGGAGCCGTTCGAACCGGACCAGCAGGAGTAACCGCCTTCTACGGCTGCTTCACTTCCTCGGCGAAGGAGGCCATGCGGGCCGCCAGATCTGCCGCAATTCCCGGCTCGTCTTTGACGACGTTGTAGCGTTCCCCCCAGTCCCGGCCGAGGTGGTACAACTCGGGCTCGGCGTCGGCGTTCTCTTTCCGGTATTTCCAGGGACCTTTCCGTACGGCTTGCAGGTTGCTGCCGAGGAAGTAATAGAAGTACTCGTGTGGGACGGCGCGCTCCCCTTTCAGCAAGGGCATGATGTCGTATCCGTCCATTGTGCGATCCTTGGGCACCTCCCCCCCGGCCTCCGCCACGAGGGTAGGCAAGAAATCCATGGTGGATGCTACGTCGTGGGACTCGATCCCCGCGGGAATCACACCGGGCCAGCAGGCGATCATGGGGACCCGAAAACCGCCCTCGTAGGTGGTGCCCTTCGCGCCGCGCAGGGGGCCCGGCGAACCGGTGTGCCACCATTCGTTGCCGCCCTGGAGCATACGGTCGGGCAGATTGAGCCAGGGGCCGTTGTCGCTGGTGAAGAGGATCAGCGTGTTGTCTTCGAGGCCTTGCTTCTTCAAGGTCTCCCTGATACGACCCGTGCTCCAGTCAATGGTTTGGATGACGTCGCCGTACAGTTCGGCATCGGATTTGCCCTGGAACTGCTTCGACGTGTGAACCGGCAGATGGGGCATGCTGTGGGCCAAGTACAAGAAGAAGGGCTTGTCGCCGGACTCTTTGATGAACCGCACGGCCTCGTCCGTGTAGCGCTCGGTCAGGGTGTCCTGATCCACCGGGCTTTCGATGGGTTCGGTGTTGCGGTAGAGTTGCAGCGGCACGTCGGTCTGAACCCACGGCTTCCGCATGTCGTTACTGTAGGGCAGGCCGTACCATTCGTCGAAACCCCGGCCCGTGGGAAACAGATCCGGACGCTGATGGCCGAGATGCCATTTTCCGATGGCCATGGTCCGGTAGCCCTCGGGTTTCAGGGCTTGGGCGAGCGTGATTTCCGACTCGGGCAGGTGCTTGTCACTACCGGGTCCGGTATTGCCGGGCATCCCGCAGCGCACGGGATAGCGTCCGGTCAGGAGAGCCGCGCGCGAGGGTGAGCAGACCGCGGCGCCCACGTAGAAGGAGGTCATACGCATGCCATCTCGGGCCATCTGGTCCAGGTGTGGCGTGCGAATCATGGGATTGCCGAAACACCCGAGATCGCCGTAGCCCATGTCGTCGGCGAAAATGATGATGAAATTGGGGCGCTTCTTCGATCCCAACGCGGCCTGCGCCGAGAATCCCGCCGCGCAGGCGCCGACGCCCGCTGCGGCCATGCCGAGAAATCTCCTGCGGTTCAACGTAGGCACCACGATACTCCCTCCTGATTGCATCCGCCGTACATCGTAACAAACCCGGTCGCCCATTGATACGTGGAGCGCTTGAGTGCGTCTAGTGTATTGATTCATAATTAAGGCAACTTTTTAGTCTTGAAAGGTATTCATCTTGTAGTGGAGGATGAATGCCATGAGACATGCTTGTGAAATCGTGCTGGATACGCAGGAGCAATTGACGCTGGAGAAATGGTCGAAAGGTCGCATGACGCCCGTGCGGGTAGTGTTGCGTGCAAAGATCGTGCTGCTGGCCGCCACGGGGATGGAGAACAAGGACATTGCCGTGGAGCTTGGCATTGGCCGCGATACGGTGGGTCAGTGGCGGCGCCGCTTTTTGGAGCGTCGTTTGGCGGGGCTCGTTAAGGATGCGCCCCGCGGCGGCCGCAAGCCCACGCGCCGGGAAGCGGTGGCGGGGCTGATCGTGGAGCGCACGACGCAGACCAAGCCCGCAAACGCGACGCATTGGAGCACCCGGACGCTGGCCAAGGAATTGGGGGTAAGCCCTTCGATGGTCCAGCGGGTCTGGCTGGCCAACGGCTTGAAGCCTCACCGCGTCAAGACGTTCAAGGTCAGCAACGACAAACAATTCGTCGAGAAAATGCAGGACATTGTCGGGCTGTATCTTAACCCCCCCGAGCACGCGCTGGTGTTGTGCGCGATGAGAAGAGCCAGATTCAGGCGCTGGACCGGACTCAACCGGGACTGCCCATCAAGAAGGGCCGTTGCGGCACGATGACGCATGATTACAAACGCAACGGCACGACCACGTTGTTCGCGGCACTGGAATTGGCGGAGGGACGATTGATCGGCACGTGCATGCAACGCCATCGGCATCAGGAATGGATCAAGTTTCTCAAGCAGATCGACTCCGAAACGCCGCCGGGCTGGACTTGCATCTGATCGTTGACAACTACGCTACCCATAAACACCCGAAGGTTAAGGCATGGCTCAAACGGCATCCCCGCTTCCACATCCACTTCACGCCGACGAGCAGTTCGTGGCTGAACCTGGTGGAGCGTTGGTTTCGCGAGATCACCGACAAGCGGATACGGCGCGGCGTCTTCAAATCCGTCAAGGAACTTGTCGCCGCAATCATGGACTATATCCAGCACCACAATGCAGAACCCACAACCTTCACCTGGACTGCCAAAGCCGAAGACATCCTCGCCAAAGTCGCCCGCGCCAGGACACGGCTCGATAAGTTGGCAACAGCGTGAATCAATACACTAGCACGATGGATCCCCGCGTTTGAGAGAATAACGGTGGGGGGATTGTGGCGGTTTGGATCACGGGAAGACGTTCGATTGGCAGTATTTGTCTTCTTCTTTGTGTTTTTCGCACCTTCGTGGTTCACACCTATTGAACGTCTGCACCGTAGTAAAGAAAGAGGTTTCAGGACAAGCACTTGAGACTGGTGGGCGGGAGAAGACTCTCCCCTTTTGCGTCAAATGTGGCTTGCCGAAAATCGGTATTTGGAATACACTTTTAAGTGGGTAGTGGGATGACAAAGTGGGCGGTGCCACTGGCACCGGAAAGGAGAGGAACTATGGCGGTCGATGCAAGGGATTATGCTGTGTGGCGGGACAATCTGGGTCAGCTTCTGCTGGCCATCTTCCAGATTCTAATTGGGCTCTTATTGCCTGCCATTCAATCGGCACGGAGGCGGTGAGCCGAGGATGATTCAGCCGCGTTTGCAGGGACCTTAGCCTACTCCGGGTGGAACTTACACGGATACAGACGGTTATAGACGGACTTTCGTGGAGTGGGCTTGGGGGGATCGCCGCGAGAACCCGTTCAGAGCAGCGAATCCAAGTAGGCGGGGACCGGGCTCTCAAAGTGGACCGGTTCTCCGCTGAAGGGGTGGCGGAATGATATCGAGCGTGCATGAAGGGCAATGCGTTTGTGGGCCTTGTCCTTCTCGCCGTACTTTCGGTCGCCGACAATCGGGTGCCCGATGTCGGCGAGGTGTACGCGGATTTGATTCTTCCGTCCGGTTAGCAGGGTGATCTCGAGCAGACTGAACGCGGCGGTTTCCTTCAGGACTTGATACTGGGTGTGGGAGAGCTTGCCCTTCTTCGGATTCTTGGTTGAATACACGACCAGGGCGCTATTCTCGGCGAGATAGGACGTGATCGTCCCGGAGGGTTTTGCGAGGCAGCCATGCACGACGGCACGATATTTCTTCTCGACCTGGTCCCATTGTCCTTGTAAGCGTTCCTTCGCCTCGGGAGTCTTTGCGAACACGAGGATTCCCGATACTTCCCGGTCCAGGCGGTGCACGATGAAGATGCGCTTCCGGGACTTTGCATTGCCCTTGCGGACATAGTTCGTCAGCCGGTAGTACGCCGTCTTGGTCCGTTCCTTGTCGGTCCCCATGGTCAGGAGGCCAGGCGCCTTGTCCACGACGAGGATGTCGCGGTCTTCATGCAGCAGCGTAAGCCCTTGCAGCCGGCGAGCGTGCCTGGAGGATTTCGTGTCGGTCATCGTTGCCTTTCGTGCGCGCGGCATCGACTATGAAATGCGGCACGCGGCGGTATATCCGCAACCAACTCTATACCTTTCGGCCACGATTGGAAAGCACTGCCCCGGCGGAGAAGGACGAACCGGCAACGCTATCAGCGTTTGATGGCGTGGACGGTGATGGCGCTTGCGAAGGGGTAGATGTACCGGCCACCGGTGAGGTGATACAGCACGAGGCCTGGGATCTTGATCATCCAAATGAGGGCGGCGCTCAGCGGTGTCGGCGCGGAGTATGGGCGGGCGATTTCGGTATGGATATTCTCGAACCCAGCGCGGCGCAAGTATTCGGGAAGCGTCTTGGGCGAGAAGTCAAAGAGGTGCCGGGGCGCTTCGAAGTAGATGGGCAACCATGGCAGCCAGCGCTTGAGGCGGATGTATGGGCCGACGTAGGGCACTTGGATGAGCAATAGTCCGCCGGGCGCGAGCCAGCTTGCCATACGCTGGATTGCCGCAGCCGGGTCTTTGACGTGTTCGAGGACGGCGATGAGGACGACACAGTCCTGGCTTTCCGGGCGAAACTCCGCATCTTCGAGGCTGCCTTGATGGAATTCGACGTTGGGGCAGTGCTCGCGCGCGTAGTCGAGGGCGTTTCCGCTCATCTCAACGGCGGTCACCTTCCACGGTTGATCGGCGATGGCGCGGAGTAAGGCCCCGTAACCGCAGCCGATCTCGAGGAGACGCCCGCCTTGCGGTTTCCGGCGTTTGATGATGCGGCTGAGGTGTTTCTCGATGTATCCGAGCGACCGCATTTCGACCGCTTCGTCGGAGTCGTCGGTATACATGCCTTCGTAGAACCTGGGCAGTTCGGCAGCGGTTGGTTGCGGCGACACGTAGATAAGCCCGCACTGAAGGCACTGGCGAATGTGAAACCCGAGCTCGGTCCCAAGTTCGTCGTACTGGTTGCTTCGGCACAGATTGCAGTCGACCTCTTCCACTTCCCCACTCTCGAATGCATGGGAGAAGGTCGTGAAGAACGATCGTTTGACTTCCATGGCGTCGCCGGCCTTCGGCATAGCAGCGTGAATCCCCGGTGGTGGACGTTGATGAAACAGAGATGGACGGGGTCATCCCGAACTCCGCGGGTAATGGTAACTTACGTGTGGTTTAGAACGCAAACCACGTGCGCGGGAACGCGCACGAAATCTCGACGTACATTGACATATTCCCGAACAGACAGATATCATGGATCGTTGCTGTTATGGTGACTGCGACAGGATTCCTCGCCGGCGTGGGAGCGCGCCCTTCCGCTTCGAGTTGGGCGGTGCTATCGGTTCGCCGCGCAGGCGACGGCGAGTGAACTCCCTGATAGACGCGCCGTTACGATCGGAAGCACCGAACGATTCGGCGCCGGAGACGGAGAATGAACGTGGGATTCGGAAAGGACTTGCGATGCGGTCACGGTTAAGCAGGGGCTTCCGGATCGCCGTGTGCGCGCTGAAGATTAACCGCCCGGTGAACGTGATTTTCCACGCGACGATGCGGTGCAACGCGCGCTGCAAAATGTGCCTGGTGTGGAAGAAAGTTTGGGGACCGGAAAGTCACGATCGCGCCATGATGACGGCCAGCCAGATCGAGAAGATGACCCGATCGATCGGGTGGCTGTTGCGGGCGGAGATCGTGGGCGGCGAGCCGTTCATTCGGAAAGATATCGACGACGTCCTGTTTGCGTTTGCGAAGAATTGTCGGCCGCTGGTCATGACCATCACCACGAACGGGAGTCTTCCACAAAAAACCGCCGCCACGGTGACGAAGCTGCTGGAGGCGTATCCCGATCAAGTGCTTCGGTTGAATGTTTCGGTAGACGGATTCGGCACGCAGCACGACGAGATTCGTAAAATACCGGGACTGTATGAGAAGTGCAAGGAGACCGTCATACGGTTGCGCGAGATCCAGGCGAAATATCCACAGGTCACCGTGAATGTGATGACGGTGGTCTCGCATTACAACGGCGAGGGGATCGCGGAAACCGTCGAGAACATCGAGCGGGATCTCAAACCGGATTATCATTCGTTGATGCTAGCCTTTGGGGATACGCCGGAAGCGGAAGGCCGCGATTTTCCGGTCGAGGAGTACGCGCGCGTTTTCATGGAAGCCAAGGCGCGGAAACGGCCTGCGAAGAATCTTCCGCTGGCGGCGGTAAGCAAGGTTTTGGATACGTTTCAGGCGAAGTTGATGGAGGAGACAAAGGCACAGCGGCGTCAGGTCGTGCCGTGCGTGTCGGGATCGCGGCTCCTGATTATCGATGATGACGGCGTTGTGAAACCGTGCCTGGAGCTTCAGAACAGCGACATGCAGAAAGAAGGGCTGCCCAGCGTAAACATGGCGAACATTCGGGACTTTGATTTCTCGGTGCGCCGCGCGATGAAAGACCCCCATGCCCGGGCCGTGACGAAGTTCGTCAAGGACGGGAAATGCCACTGTACGTCGGAATGCTATATGATTCCGAGTATCCTGCTCAGCCGCCGGTTCCTTCCCAAAGTCGCGTGGGCGACATTGAAACACCTGGTCTCGCACTAGTCCCGTTTGCAGCGGTCCCGAGATTGCCGGCACTTCAGCGGATTCCCCAGAAGATTCACCCACCACCAAGACGACGCACCGTCCCTCCCGTGCAATCATTCGCAGAGCACAAAGAAAGTGCCCCGACCGTGAATCGAACACGGATCTAATCCTTAGGAGGGACTTGTTCTATCCGTTGAACTATCGGGGCGGAAGGAAAGGTAGTAATAGCGGCTGGGGGCCGGTGTTGTCAAATGTGCGTCGTGCCCGTTTGGCAATTCCTCTCATTGGGTGAACAGGGGGACTTTCTGCGACGCGCCTTTTGCGCGTGTGTTGGCCGGGATGTGGTAGGCTGGAGCCGGTGTTTGACATGCGACCCGGGGAGGAATCTTTATCATGATCGAACGCAGTTCACGACGCGGTTTCTTGCGGCAGGTGTCCGTTGGCGCGGGAATGGCAGGATTGAGCCGGATGGCGGCAGCGGCCGAAAAGCCGATCCAGGGCTTTGATGAGACCAAGACGGACATCCAGAAGGACGCGGTCTGGCAGCCGGTGTCGGATCGCAAAGTGCGGATGGGCATTGTGGGGTACGGGGTGTGCAAGTTCGGCGCGGCGTTCAGCCTTCAGGATCATCCGAACGTAGAGGTTGTCGCCGTCAGCGATTTGTTTCCCGATCGGTGCGATGCGTTGGCCAAGGCGTGCCGTTGCGAAAAGACCTTGCCGTCGTTGGAGGAGATGGTCAAAGACGATTCCATCGAAGCGATCTTTCTGGCAACGGACGCGCCGAGTCACGGGCGGCACGCCAGGTTGGTGCTGGAGCACGGCAAGCACGTAGCGAGCGCGGTGCCCGCGGTGTATGGGTCTCTTGAGGAAGCGGACCAACTCTACGAGACCGTCAAGCGGACGGGGCTCACGTACATGATGTTCGAAACGTCGGCCTTCCGCGACGATTGCTACGCCATGCGGACGCTCTACGAAGCGGGGAAGTTCGGCAAGCTGATCTACACGGAGGGTGAGTACTACCACTACACCGCAACGCCCATCGACTCGTACAAGGGCTGGCGCATCGGAAGCCCGCCGTTGTGGTATCCGACTCATTCGACGGCCTACCACGTTGCGGTGTCGGGCGAGCATTTCACGGAAGTCTCGTGTATGGGCATGCCGAGCGCGATGGAGCCCCTGCGACCCGAGAACAACCGGTACAAGAATCCTTTCGGCACCGAGATCGCCTTGTTGCGCGCGAGCGAGGGCGGCATGTCGCGGATGCTGATGAGCAAAGACTCCCCCGGTTACCATGGGGAAGTCGGGCGCGTCCGTGGACAGTTCGGTTCCATGGTTGGCACCAAATACGAAGGCAATGCCGATATCTCGGGAATCGAACTTAAAAAGCCGCCCCTGCCGCCGAACGTGCAACCCGGTGGCCACGGGGGATCCCACGGGTACCTGGGCAACGAGTTTGTTACCGCCATTTTGCAAGACCGTAATCCGCTCGTGCACATCGCATGGGCGCTGAACATGACGGTCTGCGGCATCGTCGCCCACGAATCGGCGTTGAAAGACGGAGAGCTACTCAAGATCCCTCATTACACAATTTAACGATGAGCAGTCAGATAGGTTGCAGGGCGTCGTTCATCTTTTCCAAGATGAACGCGACCATTTCGTGGGTGGTGGTGAGGGGGAGTTTGGTCAGGGCGCTGGGGGGACAGCCGGCTTTGTAGGTTTGGACGCTAATGTCGAGGCCGGCTTTGTTGAGTCGGGTGGCGAATTTTTGGGCGGGGGCAAGTTTGTGGAAGTAGACGCCGGCGAGGTGTCGGCGGCCTTCGATGGCACTGATGAGATGGTTATAGCGCAATGCGAGATCTTTCAGGCCGCGTTCGTAGGTCTCTCCCACTTCGCTGGTGACGTCGGCGTTGGCTTCGGCCCATCGCATCGTGACGAGGTACGCGAGGGAGGCCAACTCTTCCTGTCCGTTGGTGACGAGGGCGCCGAACTGGGGCAGGGTGTCCATGGAGGAATTGAAGAGAATGCGCGAGGCCGGAAATTCCCCGCCGGGGAACCCTTTGCCGACGGCGACGAAGGTGGGTTTGAGTCCATAATCGCGGAACAGAAAAATCTTCGGGCTCCAGACGCAGGACTGGATTTCGTCAGCGACGGTGGGCACGTCCCGCTTGCGGCATAGGGCATAGGCGCGGCGGATGAACTGGCGGGTGAGCCGTTTGCCGCCGTAGTTCATGAGGATGAGTTCGTGGAAGAATCCGGCGATCTTGTACGGTTTCTTGTCGTATACCTTGAAGACGGATTCCAACTCGTCCATGGCGTTGGGACGGACGCTCCGTATAATGAGGGCGCCTCCCTTTTCCAAGGACGTGCGCAGGTCGGCCCACATGCCGCGCATGCATTGGGTCAGGATGGTGGTGCCATGGTAATTGGCCTGCAATCCACCTTCGTCGTCGCCGAGAACGACGATGACGGGGATGCGGCCCTTGTAGACGGGTTCGGGGGAATCTGTCTGGGCTTTGTAAAACCGGTTCAAGATCATCTTTAGTGCGGCCTCGGCAGCGAGGCTTCCGGTCTCGAGGTTCAGCACGCGGTTCGGCCGTGTCGTTCGGTTGGACGCGATTTGTTGCCGGACGGCGGCACTGTCGCCGGGCGCGATCCCGGATGCGACTCGGATCAGTTCTTCCTCCAGAAGCCGGGTGATGTGGCCGCGTGTGTTGTTATGTGTGGCGTTTGGGATTCCCAATTGGCGGGCATGATCGATCAACTGAAAGCCAGGGAATCCATGACCGAGAGGCGCGTGATAGTGTTCGCTCTTTGCGATGAAATGGAGACGGCCGTCTTCGCCAATCCGGTAGGTACCGTAAGCGGACAGGGGCGCGGCAGCGCGTTTAGAGGCGGCATTGAAACTGTCGGAGGACGCGCCGAGGGCGGTTTTTCGCGCGGACTTGGACCACGCCGTGCCGACATGAGCGAGCAGGCCGTACGCCGCGCGTTGCATGGACCGGGGATAAAAGTCCACCGGCCGCGCCGCGAGATCGCTTAGCCGCTGTTGACTCTCGCCGGTCAAGCGCGCGCGGGCGGCGCAGACGGCGTCCATATACAGGCGCCCCAACAAGTCGACGAGACTCAATTCGACGGGAACGAATTCGGTTTTGCTGCCCAGTGCCACGTAGACCCCCTTCAGTTGCGGCCGTTCAGGTTTGACTCGACGGGATTGTATCAAAATAATGGCTATGGTGAGTGCATTGATGTAATCGTTGTTCCCCTTCCATTACCCATTGGAGATTTTTCTCGTGGCCTCTCTATTCAATACAACACTCGAACCGTCTCGAATCTGCCTGGGTACGGCATCTTTCGGCTCGGACATATCCGAAGACACCGCATTTGCATTACTCGACGCTTTCGTAGAATGCGGCGGAAACTTTCTCGATACGGCGCATATTTACGCAGCGTGGCGCGAGGGCAAGTGGGGCGCCAGCGAACGCACAGTCGGCAAATGGCTGGCTTCCCGTGGCGCGCGGAAAAACGTCGTGCTGGCCACGAAGGGCGGTCATCCTCCGCTGGATGCGCTGGACCAGGGGCGTTGCGGTCCGGAGGATCTCGAGAGCGACCTCCGCGAAAGCTTGGACCGGCTCGGGGTCGACCGTGTCGACGTGTACTGGCTGCATCGCGACGATCCAGGCCGGCCGGTAGGTGAGATCGTGGAAACGCTGGCGGGGTTCATTCGCGACGGGCGCATTCGCTCCTATGGAGGTTCAAACTGGACCTGCGAGCGATTGGACGAGGCGAACGCGTACGCGCGGGATCACGATCTGCCGCCTTTCGTGGCGAACCAGCCGGGCTGGGCCATGGTGGACCGTGCGTCGTCTGAGCCCCCCGTGCCGGGGATGATCTTTCTTAATAAAGTGGGCGTGGCGTGGCACAAGGAACGCAGGTTTCCCATGGCGGCGTATTCCGCCCAGGCAAAAGGCTATTTCGGTGAGGACAACGTCGCGTGGGCACGATTGGGCTCCTCGGGTCCGGTTCCCCACGGCGCCGAGTATGACTCCACGGAAAGCCGAAAGCGGCTGCTTGCCGCGTTGGCTCTCGCGGACATGAAAGGATGTACGGCGAACCAGATCGCCCTTGCGTATCTGATGCACCAGCCCTTCGTTGTCTACCCGATCATCGGCACTTCAAAGGTGGAGCGGGTCCGCGAAGCGGTGGCAAGCCAGTCGATCACGCTGACTCCGCAAGATCTGCAAGTCCTTACCGGATAGGTTTTTAGAAACCGTACAACATCGTCATTGACAGTCTCAGCCTTCGATGATATCATTTTGATATCGTATTGATAGGAGGGTTGTGCGATGGTTACACAGGAAAAGGAAGTCAATGCCGTCAATGGCTGGGCCATTCTCGGGATCGTCATTCTGACCGGGTTCGCCCTGGTGGGGGGTCTGATTCACGCCGTTACCTACGAGAACGTGGCACAGGTCGTCGCGCTCGCCTTTGGGGTGGCGATCTGGATCTTCGTGGCATGCGGTTTTTTCACGCTACAGCCGAACGAAGGGGCGGTACTCGTCCTCTTCGGAGACTACCGGGGAACGGTCCGGACCTCGGGTTTCAAGTGGGCCAATCCACTACTGAAGAAGATCCGCGTGTCGTTGCGCTGGCGAAATTTTGACGGCGGCACGACCAAGGTGAATGACCTTCGCGGCAACCCTATCGACATTTCGGCCGTCGTCGTATGGCGCGTTCAGGACACGGCTAAAGCGGTGTTCGACGTGGACCACTACGATCACTTCGTTTCGGTGCAGAGCGAGGCGGCGTTGCGGCATCTCGCCATGTCGTATCCGTACGACACCTTTGACGAAGATATACTTTCCTTGCGCGGCAGTCCGGACGAGGTGAGCGAAGCCCTGCAACGGGAAGTTCAAGACCGCGTGGCCAAGGCCGGTGTTCGCGTCGAGGAAGCGCGGTTGAATCATTTGGCCTATGCGGCGGAAATCGCTGGCGCCATGTTGCAGCGGCAGCAGGCGGACGCCGTTGTAGCCGCCCGCGCACGAATCGTCGAGGGCGCTGTGGGCATGGTCGAGATGGCGCTTGATAAATTGGAAGAGTACGGCAAAATCGAGCTCGACGAGGAGCGCAAAACCGCGATGGTGAGCAATCTGCTCGTCGTGCTGTGTGGTCACCAGCCTGTACAGCCTATTGTGAACACGGGAACGTTGTATACGTAGCAATCAACGCAACCAGAGGTGGACCGGTAGCATGCGGCGGCACTTTAAGAACATCCCCCTTGATCCCCCTACAAAGGGGGAGTTACTCAAGCGAGTTTTGGGCCGGCGTTTGTTGTGCTCGTCCACGTATAAGGTTCTTGGTGGTTCTATCGCAACGCAAAGCGTTGCGATATCCTCCCCCTTTGAAGGGGGATCAAGGGGGATGTTCGTTTGCCAGATACCTGTCCGGAGTTGCCCGCACCTGTATTGACCGAGGAATTGTTTTGGCTCAACGGAAGTCGTTATTACTGAGACTGCCTCCTCAACTGGTTGACGAACTCAACCGTTGGGCCAAAGACGATCTGCGAAGTTTGAATGGCAGGTCGAGTATTTGCTCCGAGAGTCAGTGCGCAAGCGGCGCAAAGAACTGAAGGACGACGAAGAGGATCAAGCGGAGTAGGTCACAAGGGGGCGGATATCGCTATAGGTTGCGATTGAGGAGAACTTTCCTGACCTTGGAGAACAAAACGAAATGAGTCTGGCCTGGTTCGTTTTTCCGTTCTTAGCTATCGTT
The DNA here is from genome assembly GCA_963745075.1 of Candidatus Hydrogenedentota bacterium. Classification (GTDB taxonomy): domain Bacteria; phylum Hydrogenedentota; class Hydrogenedentia; order Hydrogenedentales; family SLHB01; genus JAHDWY01. The sequence continues at coordinate 109,363 of CAVUWV010000018.1, forward strand.
GCGGCGTTCGGGGCGCTTTTAGCCGTTGGCACCTTGGTTTCCCTGCGAAAGTCCCGTGCAACGATGCGTTGGCCCGCGGTGGAAGCGAGGCTGGCCGATGCCGGCGTCGAAGATGGCGACCGCTACGAAGACCAGAAAGTGATTTGCATCCGCTATTCGTATACGGTCGGCGGCGATACCTACACCGGAAAGGGGATACGCCCGCATCATTCCATAGACGAGGCAGACGGGCAAGAGTTGCTGGCGCGCGTGGGACGGAGCAAGACGTTTCTCGTACGCTACAACCCACGCGATCCGGAAGAAGCCTACCTTTTACCCGGCACCTTTCGAGATGAATGGGCGGCGTTGTATGCCGGCTTGCTCTTCCTCGTCGCAGCGACCCTCTTCATGCTGGTCTTCCACTTCATGACGGCTGGATCGGCGGACTACGCGTCAGCGGTGACGATTCTGGAGTAGCTCCGCCATGGGAACAAAACCCGCGACACGCCGGTCGAAGAAGGGAACACCGCTGGTCCGTATACTCGCCATCGGAATTGGAGCGTCCTTCGCCGCTTACGGTCTCTACACGAGTGTCGCGGAACTGAACCGCGTCATCCACGGTCACAACGTGGCAACGTGGCCGACGGTTGCCGCCACGATTACGACCTGCGAATTGCAGCAGTGGACGGACGAAAACTCGACATCGTATCAATTGGATATTGCGTATGAGTACATGGTCGATGGCACAACGTACCGCGCGAGCGGCATTCATCCTGCTGTGCATGAGGGCAGAGAACCGGTGCGCAGCTTGTACCTGGCGCTGACGGGACACAAACGCGTGATGGTGCGATACAACCCGGATGATCCATCGGAAGCGTATCTTTTTGGGGGAATCTTCACGAGACACTTTGGCACGGTTTTTGGTCAACTGTCGTTCTTCGCGTTCGGTGTGCTGTTCGGTCTCGTCGTCCATTGCTCTCTGCCTTCGCGATCGCATTTCGCGAATCGGCTTGCCGTTGTCCGGTGACACTGACTAAGCGCCGGGACTCTGACAGCGCGGATTCAAAGGTTCGTTTCTAAAGGGTGGAGACATTCCGATGGCTCCTCACGAAAGCGGGATGAACCGCTTGACAAGGGGAACGGGCGTCTCGCCCGTGGCGGGTACACGGGCGGGACGCCGTCTCCTTGAACTCCATGCATACTCGGGTTGTATGCCCATACCAGGCACTCGCCATGCTATCCTTGAACGTAGCGCAAAACGCAAGCGAGGAGAAGCCGAATGCCAAATCTGAATGATTACCAGGGCTGGGCGTTTATCACGGGCGCGTCGGCGGGGATTGGGCAAGCGTTTGCTCGTGCGTTGGCGGCTGAAGGGGTCTCGTGCGTACTGGTTGCGCGCCGCGTCGATCGGCTGGAAGCGCTGGCGCAGGAGCTACGCGATTGGCATGGCGTCGAGTGCCGCTGCGTCGTACAGGACCTGTCAGCGACAGGCGCGGTCGAGTCGGTTGGTCGAAGCGGTCAAGGACATCCCCATCGGCATACTCGTGAACAATGCGGGGCTGGGGCATGCCGGACATTTCGAGTCGCGGGACCCGGCGCGTCTGGCGGCGATGATGCAGGTGAACTGTACACTGCCGGTACTGCTGACGCGGGCGCTGATCCCGGCGATGGTGGAGCGAAAATGCGGGGCCGTGATTCTGGTCTCGTCGGTCCTGGGACTCGTCACGTGTCCCTATGAAGCGGTATATGCGGCAACGAAAGCGTTCGACTTGCACCTCGGGGAATCGTTGTACAGCGAATATCGCGGCACGGGGATCGACCTGATCACCTATGCCCACAAGCGACGAAGACAGAGTTCCTGGTCGCGCAGGGATTCTCGCAGGAGGAGTCCGATGCCCGGCACCGGTTTGCCAATCGGCCGGAGGACATCGTCGAACTCACGCTCCGAAACTTGGGAAGAAACCAGCGACGGGGCCATTCTTGACCACGACAGCGGACACGATCATCCGCTTTCTCCCGCGCAAACTCCGCGCAATCCTGGCGAGTCCCATGATGGCAAAGATCCACCTCGGCGAGTGAAGAAGGATTTAGTTATCGAAGTTTTCCGTTCGCATAACGATTAGGGTTGAAGTAGTGTACGTTCACTCAGAAGTTGGAGGATGACCTGCTTGCTACGGAGCGCCAAACTACTTGCCACCCAGCTTGCAACACTTCTGTGCGACAGCGAAGAATTTCCACAAACCAATGCACAATAGACACGTGGTTCTTCCGCTCTAAGAACCGCCGAGTAGGGGTCACTCGCCGAGGATGCCGCCTTGCATCTGGCCGAGACGGATGCCCTGGAGCATGAGGTTGAGTTCGGCGGGGTTGTCGGAGATTTCCATGGCGGTGTCGAGGGTGATGAGTTTGCCCTTCAGCAACGAGTAGAGGCTGTCGTTAAAAGAGAGCATGCCGTCCTCCCTCCCGGACTGAATGGCGATGGGGAGCTTTCCGAGCCGATTTTCTTTGATGAGCTTGGATACTGCCGGGGTGTTGATCAAGACCTCGCACGCGGGCACGCGGCCACTGCCCGACGCCCTCGGCAACAGGCGCTGGCACATGATGCCCTTGAGATTGAGCGAGAGCTGCGAACGAATCTGGTCTTGTTGATCCGACGGGAAGAGATCGACGATACGGTCAATCGTCTGCATGGCGTTCGCGGTGTGGAGTGTGGTGAAAACGAGGTGCCCCGTTTCCGAAGCGCTGATGGCGGCTTGAAACGTTTCCAGGTCACGCATCTCTCCCACCAGGATAACGTCCGGATCCTGACGCATGACGGATTTTAACGCGACCGAAAAGTTGTCCGTATCGATTCGAATTTCTCGCTGGTTCACGACGGATTTCTTGTCGAGATGCGTGTATTCGATGGGATCTTCGATGGTGACGATATGGCATTTTCGGCGTTCGTTGATGTAGTCGATAATCGCGGCCAAGGTGGTGGACTTGCCGCTTCCGGTGGTTCCGGTAATCAACACCAGGCCCCGAACCATCATGGCGAACCGCTCGGCGGCCATGGGCAGGTGCAGGTCTTCGAAATCGGGGATGTGGGATTTGATGTGGCGCATGACCATGGACACGGTCCCGCGCTGCTGGAAGATGTTGACGCGGAATCGTCCGAACTCCGGGTCGGAATGGGCGAGGTCGACCTCGTGCTGCTTGTCGAAGAGTTCGCGCTGCGCCTCGGAAAGCAGCTCCGTCATCAGCCCTTGGATGTCGTCGTGTGTCAACACGCGCTTGCGCGGGACCAGCTCGCCGTCAATCCGGAAATACGGCGTGGAATCCGTTTTCAGATGGATGTCCGACGCCCCCTTTTCGGTGGCCCGTTGGAGGAGCTGGGTCAACAGCGTCACGTACGCTTCATCCTTCTGCGCATGAACGCGGGTATGCCGAGATCCTCCTCGGACTCTCTCGGCGCAAACGGGGTGATGGTGTCGGAATAGTCCGGCGTTTCGGGTTCGGTGTTCGCGAAATCGTCATCGCTGAAGAGATACTGTTCCTGTGGTTCCGTGCGCGCGGCAATCCACTCTTCCACGTCCGCCGAGGCGCTCGTTTCCACGGGTTCGTCGACGGCCGGAGGCGCGGGCTCTTCCACTTCCAAGGTAAGGGAGACCATGTCTTCGTCGCGCCGCCGGGGCATGGTCGCCTCGTAGGGGAAACCGGCCGCGATCACCGTGACCTGAATTTCGGGCGATGGTTCGTCATCGACCACGGCGCCGAAGATGATATTCGCCTTGGGGTGAGCCGCCTTTTGTACGGTGGTAACCGCGTCCAACACTTCACGCATCCCCATGTCGCTGCCGCCTTTGACATTCACGATCACACCGACTGCGCCGTCGATGCTCGACTTCTCCAACAAGGGACAGATGATGGCTTCTTCCGCAGCGCGAACCGCACGCTTATCGTCCTCGGCGGTACCGATTCCCATTAACGCGCGGCCGCTGCTTTTCATAATGGTGCGCACATCCGCGAAGTCCAGATTAATCAGCCCCGGCAGGGTAATCAATTCGGAGATGGCGCGCACGCCGTTGTGCAGAACTTCGTCCGCCAACCGGAAGGCGTTTAGAAAGGACACATTCTCGTGGCACAGGAGCGCCAAGCGGTCGTTGGGTACGACGATAAGGGCGTCAACCTGTTTTTCCAGGGTCTCAAGCCCGCGAAGGGCATTGTCCATCCGCCCGCCGCCTTCGAATTGGAACGGCAGCGTGACGATCGCGACGGTCAAGGCCCCGGTTTCTTTGGCGTATTCGGCCACGACGGGGGTGGCGCCCGTGCCGGTACCGCCGCCCAATCCAGCGGTGAGGAAGATCATGTCGGCGCCCATGAGGACCTCGGTGATGCGTTCCCGGTCTTCTTTGGCGGCCAGTTCGCCCATTTCAGGTTTGGCGCCGGCGCCGAGACCGACTTTGCCGATCTGCAGACGCGTGCCCGCGGGCGAATGCTTGAGCGCCTGCGCGTCAGTGTTGATCGTAATGAAATCAACGTCCTTCATTCCGGCTTCGATCATGCGGCCGACCGCGTTCCCGCCGCCCCCGCCGATTCCGCACACTTTGATAACCGCCTGCTGATCGAAGGAGGAGAATTCGTCCGAAATCCCCATGCTCATTGCTCCATCTCCCAACCGTGTTGGCCGGCCCCATGCACCCGGCTCGCTTCCCTGCTTTTACTCGGTTTCATTTATAGACACGCCACGTCGCCGTCAAACCGCAGGTCGACATACTCATTACATTCCAACCGGCCGCCTTCGTATTTCCAGACGGTGTCCAGGTTCATCGCTTCCTGGAACGGTTTTCCGCGGCCCCAACGGATTTCGTACGGAAGTTCGTTGCAATACATCCGGATGTCGCTCGTGGAGGGCGCGGCGATCTCCGAAACGGTCACGCACGACGCCACGGAGGTCTGGGCAAAGGCCTGCCACACGTCGACGGCTTCGCGCAATGAAGGTTGTGTCAGGTGGTTTCCGGGCTCGACCTTGCCCAACCCCGGAACCTGGGTGATGAGAGGTCCAGGGTGGGAGCCGGCGGGATCGAGTTTCTCGAGCACGTTCAAGTTGATGTCGATGCCATAGAACTGGCTGCGCAAGGCCAGCGTGGCGACGGGAACGCGTTCTTCCACCGCGATGGACACCATGTCGGGGAATACGCGGGTCACGCGGCAGCGCTCGATGTAGGGCATGGCGTTGACCTTGGACCGGATATCCGCCGCGGCCAGCAACAGGATGTTGTCTTCATTGGTGATGCCGGATATCGCTACGATCTCGTTCGCATCGACCAGATGGCTACCCACCACTTTGATGGTCTTGACGCGGAAGTACGTGGAATCGATGACATACGTATACAGGGCATAGGCGGCTACACAGGCTACCGTCATGGCAAAGATCGTGGACAGAATCGAGTCAGCGTTCCGCCGGATCGATCGTTTGGCGACCGCGCGGCGCGAGGTGCGCTTCTTTTTGCTTTGCCGTGCCATCAGCAACGCCGGATTGCTTCCAGTATGGCGGGCGCGATGCGATTGATATTGCCTGCGCCGAGCACCAGCACCACGTCGCCTTCCTGCACGTCTGGCGCAAGCGCTTCCGCCACGGAATTCATGTCGGAAATCAGTTCGACGTGCGCCCAGCCCTTTTCGCGCGCGGCATTGACGATGAGTCCGGAATCGACGCCGGGCATGGGCTCTTCCCGGGAGGGATAGATGTCCGTGACGATCGCGCGGTCACAGATCGCCAATTCGCGGGCAAAGGCTTCGTAGAAGAACTTGGTGCGACTGTACAGATGGGGCTGAAAAACGGCGACAATACGACCGGGCTTCATCCACCGCACGGCTTCCAAGGTGCTGGCGATCTCGGTCGGATGATGGGCGTAGTCTTCGATGACGGCAACCCCGCGGCATTCCCCGCAGATCTGGAGGCGGCGGCGGACCCCATCGTACATCTGCAATCCGTCGGCAATGTGGCCAAAATTCATCCCGAGACAGAGTCCCACTGCGCAGGCGGCCAGGGCATTGTTCACGTTGTGAGCGCCGATCGCATTGAAGGTGAGAGCGCCCAGTTCCCCTACCCTCCCCAGCCGCTCGTCGTGGCTGGTGACGTCGACTCGAGTACACATGAGGGTTGTGGGCGCCGTGCCGTTGCTACCATTGCAGGGGCGCACATTGGTCCCACGAAGCAGCGCGCCTTCCTGTATGCCATAGGTCATGCACACGCTCTCAATGTCTTTGAGGATACTCCGGCAGTTGGGGTCGTCCCAGCACACGATCGAGTAGCCGTAGAAGGGCACGCCATTGCAGAATTCGATGAAGGCGCGTTTGATATTGTCCAGCGTGCCGTAGTATTCGAGATGCTCGGCGTCGATGTTCGTGACCACGCCGATGGTCGGGTGCAAGCGGAGAAAGGAACCGTCGTGCTCGTCGGCCTCGGCCACGAGATAGTCCCCAGTTCCCCAGCGCGCGTTGGTGCCGCTGCGATGGAGGATGCCGCCGATGATGCTGGTGGCGCCAAAGTTGGCGCGGTCCATGATGGCGCTGATCATGGAGGTGGTCGTTGTCTTTCCATGGGTGCCGCCGACGGCGACGGCGTTGGATTTGAGTCGCATCAGATCCGCGAGCAATTCACTGCGATGGATGACCGGAATGCCCCGGTCGCGCGCGGCGACCACCTCGGGGTTGTCCTCGGCGACTGCCGCCGAGACGACCAAGATGCCGGCGTCACCGACGTTTGCGGGATCATGGCCCTCGTGGAAGCAAAGGCCGTACTGCTCGAGGCGTTGCGTGATCTCGCTGGCTTTCAAATCGGAGCCGGACACGGCATAGTCGAGATTCAAGAGGATCTCGGCGAGACCGCTCATGCCGATCCCGCCGACCCCGACAAAGTGAACCTTTCGCTTCCGGCCGTTCAACGCCCCACTCCTACCTCGCACAGCTCACCGTGGACCACGATACCCCGCGTACAGGCCCAAAACCTGCAACGGAGAGCGCGACGGCGAGTAACGCTCTCGAGAGAATCGATGGGTCCGCTTAGTAGAACCCAGAGAACCCAATATGTTGTGGCACCAGGCATTATAGCACAAGTTTGCATACAAGTGAAGGTACCTAAAATGAGATAAACCCAATATTTTGTGGTCATGTGGAGAGCAGGCGAGGCTCTATCCATTTCCTCTCAAACCACTGTCTCAAAATGACTTACCCCTGAGACACCCGAGAAGCCATTCGGAAATCGTCCGTCACTGTTGGTCTTGATCCGTTGACAAAGGAAATGGATTCCGCGTATCCCTCATGGCTTCCTGGTTCGACATGTTGCGCGGGGGAAACTTTCGCGGGAACGGGGACATTAATCTGAGAACTCAAAGCGGTTGACCTAGGAAGGAGGGGTGTGGGTTGTCGCGATTTCAATCCCCGTTCTGTCCAAACATCACGCCTGAGAAGGTAACACGGCGCGGGTTCGGGTGCGTGATGCTTGGCGTGTTCCTGGGCGTATTGTCCGCGCAAGCTCAACCGATGGTTGGGCAGTATGGACTGTTCGAATTGACCATCTCATCCCAGACGCACCATAAAAATCCGTTCACCGATGTCAATCCGGTCGCAACGGTGACTGGACCAGATGGTGCGTCACAGCGCGTACGTTGCTTCTACGATGGGGCGTCCGAAAACGGCGACGGGATTTGGCGTTTTCGATACATGCCCATGGCGACGGGTGATTACCGCTTCGCCGTCGAATCGGACGACTTGGAACTGGACGGTGCAACGGGTGCGTTTCGTTGCGTCGCGTCAAAACGCAGCGGACCGATTCGCCCCTCGTCGTTCAATCCGCACCTCACGGTCTATGCGAACGGCGACAGCTATGTGCCAGTCGGCGATTGTGCGTTCTTCATTCTCTCCGACCAATGGGATCAGAAAAAACGGCTTACCTGGATTGACGACGTCGCGTCCAAAGGCGTGAACAAGGTGATCATGTGCATGGTCAACGACGATGGCCCCAGTGTGATGCCGTGGCTGGGCGACCGCCATGCGCGCGACTACACGCGCTTCGACCTCGAACGGATGCGGGCATGGGAAGAGCTCGTGCAGCACATGGATGACCGGGGCGTCATCGCATACCTTTGGTTCTACTCCGACGACTCGTCTGCGATATATCCGCCCAAGAACAGCGACGTGGAGCGGCAGTATTTCGAATACATCGTGGCGCGGTTTGCAGCCTACGAAAACGTCGTATGGAATCTTGCGCTCGAATACCGGGAGTACCGCGATGATGTCTGGGCGCGGGCCATGGCGGATCTCGTCAAAGAGGAGGATCCCTACGATCACCTCGTCGCGATTCATCTCGGGGAGGACTTCCCGGAACCGCTCTATGGTTCCGCGATCGACGTGTATTCGTCGCAAACCCGCCCCCGGCCCATCAAAACACCCGAGGAAATCCGCGCGGCCGTTCACAAGAACCAGGAGCAAACGAACGCCGCGGGCAAACCGATCATCTTCTGGACGGAGGAATGGTGTTACGAGCCCCGCGAAGATGAACGGGAAAGTGTGCTGAATCTCATGTGGACGTCCACGCTGCAAGGCGGCGGCTACACGATCATGAGCGGAAACTTCTGGAACCGAGAAGGGCAATTGAATTGGTGGAATGATTGCGACGCGGTGTTCGCGATTCTCTTGCGACGGGTCCATCACTTCGAACGTATGCAGATCCACAACGAACTCGTGGAAGGCGGCGGGGAGTCGCGGTTCTGCATGGCGAACCCCGGCGAGGAGTATCTGTTTCTCGTGACCGACGACGGCGAGTTAAAACTCAATCTCGACGAACGTTCCGACGCGATATCTGCGGAGTGGTGGGACATCGACACGGGTGAGGTGTCGCCGTTAAGACTTGAGGCCGACACGTTCACAAACCCGATTCCGGTTCCGTGCAAGCAGGCGGTGTTGCATCTGGCCAAACGGTGAGGAACATCAGGGGCATCGCAACAAATATGCGTGTCAAAAACCCGATTCCTTCAACCGCGAGAAATTCCGATGAGTTTCCAGACGCCTGCCGGTGGGAACATCGGTCTCGATTGCACCCACGCTGAGATTTCCCGCGAACTGGATTTGTGTAGTCTCCATGCATCGCAGGCGCGACTCGGAGCGCGTCATCCCGCCCCGTTTGTCAAAGCTCGATTAAAATGTCCCCGGTGTTAACTCGTTAGAAATGTCCCCTGTTTTTTGTTTTCTGCTACAGTAGGTGGACTTGGCGGGAGGATAGGGCAACGCTGGAGAGCGACCTGAGCGCCCGTCAGGTGGATAGACGGTTCCGGGACAGCCACCCCGGGTGGGGTGGCTGTCCCGGCTTTTTGTAACCGGAATCCTGCAAAGCGAAAAACTCATTGGTTCTTTCCGATGCCACTGGCCATCATGCCACGCGCCGCTTGCGCCATGGGTGGTCGTGGCGGGGTTTTGGTTTTGATGGGGGGGTGCTGGCCTTGGGCTTTTTCGCGGCGGGCTTGGCGGGTCTGCACGGCGGTTCGTCGAGTTGTTCATAGTCGAGTTTGTGACCGTTGTACACGAGGTGAATGCTTCCATCGAGCCAAGTGCGTACGAGGACCTTGTGCTTCGGTTTGGGCAAGTGCTTCTTGGTTTTGTGTATTTGGAAAAAGCGGTTTTGGTGACGAACGGTCCAGTCATTGCCCACGGTACGGTACTCTTCAAAGCAGAACACGTCGCGCAGGTCGACGTTCTTGGGGAGCCGACGGTGGAGGTTATGCGTCTTTTGTGCGGGACGGGCAAACTTTTCGTTGAGGTGGTCGACGAAGCCGTTTTCCAGTAAGGCATTGGTCTGCTCAATGGTGGTGATTTGGCGTAAGCGCAGTTCGTGGAACAGGCGGTCTTGATAGACGCCGTGATTGCGTTCCACCCGGCCTTTGGCTTGAGGGCTGTAGGCGGTAATGATCTGAATTCCCAGCTTTTTACAGGCTTTTCCGAAGCTGGTCAAGGGTTCTTCGTCCGCCAACTGCTCTTCCACCGTCGGTTCGCGCTCCGTGACATATACGGTCTTGCGGTCACAATACAGCGCCTTGGGGACGCCGTAACGCTCAATCCACTTCCACAGGGTCCGCATGGCAGCCTCGGTGGTTTCTTGGACATCCATCGTAGCCAAGGTACGCCCCGTGGCGTCGTCCACCAGATTCATCAGACACGCTCGGGGATAGTCGGGACCGAACCAGGCGTGGTGACTGCCGTCGAACTGGACCAACTCTCCGAAGTGCTCCTTACGCGGCCGCCGCGTTCGATGGGGACCCCGTTTGCGGGCTCGTTGCCAAAGCCCCGCCGCAATCAGCCAGCGCCGCAGCGTCTCGTGGTCCAGCACCAAACCCTCCTCCGCCAGCTTCTCGGCCGCCAACGTCGGACCCATGCCCTTGTAGCGCTCCTCGTAACGCGCCAGCACCTTCTCCCGCATTTCCGGGGGCTTGGCCCGCGCAGACGACTTCCCGCGCCGCCGGTGAACCAGCCCTACATCTCCTTCCCGGCGATACCGCGCATACACCCGCTTACACTGCCGGTAGCTCAACCCCAGCATCTCCGCCGCCTCACGCAGCTTCAACGCACCACTCTTCACACGATCCAACACCGACTTGCGCGTACGCTCCTTGCGACTCATCAAAATGTCCCCTTCCACGCAGCCTCCTTTCTAAGGCCGCAACCATGGGGACATTTCTAATGAGTTTTCCAGGGGACATTATCAAAGAGTTTCGACAGTCATCCGGCCCCGTTCTTGCTTCCTCGGACGCCTCCCCGATACACTACGCGGATATTGTGCGTCGCGGTGGAGCCGCGGTCACATCCACGGAGGCACGTGCGGGTACGGGCGTAGTTTGGCGGAGGAAGGATTATGACCGAAGAGCATTCAATCAAGAAGATTCCATGGCACAGTGGGCTCAACGGATATCACTGGCTCGTGCTGGTGCTGGCATCTTGCGGCTGGCTGTTCGACACGATGGACCAGTGGCTCTACGTGCTGGCTCGCCAACCCGCCTTGCAGGAACTTACCGGTTTGACCGATGTCTCCCAAATCTCGGGATGGGCGAACGGCATCTTCATTGCCGGCTGGGCGACGGGCGGCTTCTTCTTCGGGATGGTCGGCGATCGGCTGGGCCGAACGCGGACGATGGCCATCACCATCTTCATCTACGCGCTGTTCACCGGGATGAGCAGCTTCGCGCCGAACTGGCATATGTTCGCCCTGTTCCGCTTCTTGACAGGACTCGGCATCGGCGGCGAATTCGCCGCGGGCGCCGCGCTCATTGCGGAATCCTTTCCGGATCATGCACGGCCGACGGCGCTGGGCATCATGCAAGCGGCATCGGCATTTGGAAACATTCTGGCGGGCGCCATCAGCTATGCCGTGTTCAGTGTCGTCCCACAGGAAGGTGTCGATGCCATGGGGCTCCATTTGACGGGGTGGCGCGTGATCTTTCTCGTGGGATTCTTCCCGGCTCTTCTCGTCTTCGCGATTCAAATTTTCGTGAAGGAACCGGAGAAATGGAGCGCGGCCCGGGACAAGGCGCGCGCCGGCGATATCAAGCTGGGTAATATCACCCATCTCTTTTTGGAGCCTCGGCTGTTGCGCCACACGTTGATTGGTGTGGGCCTCGCGGCGGTGGGCGTGATCGGCTTCTGGGGCATCGGCACCTTCTCGCCGGACCTGCTGAGCGCCGCAATTAATCCCAAGAACCTGCCCGACTTGGTCGACATTACGAATCAACGTAAGAGTGTCGCTGTGATGATTCAGAATTTCGGCGCGTTCTTCGGCATCCTGGGATGGACGTGGCTCGCACAGCGCATCGGACGCAAGAAGACGTTCGCGGTGACGTTCCTGGCCTGCGCGGTTGCGGTTCCCGCGACGTTCTACTTGACGCGGTCCTACGCGACGGCCCTGATCATGTTCCCGATCATGGGATTCTTCACGACGTCTTTGTTCGGCGGCTACGCCATTTATTTCCCGGAACTCTTCCCGACGCGCCTTCGTGCCACAGGTACTGGCTTCTGCTACAACGTGGCCCGGTACATTGCAATCCTTGGCCCCACGACGATGGGATCGTTAAGCGCGTCCTATGGCATTCGCATGGCGGCAACGATGGTTTCCGTCGTCTTCATCTTGGGCTTGTTTGTACTACCGTTTGCACCGGAAACGAAGGACAAGCCGCTGGAAGAGTAGCTCCCGCAACGATTCGATCCACATCAAGGGCGGCCCAACGGCCGCCCTTCTCTATTCCTCCCAAGCGGTGTCTACGCCCACGGCTTCCGGCGCCTCGTCCAAGAAGTACAATTCCAATTCCCACACCGTGTACCCCGGACCCGGATCGAAGAAGTAGATCTCGGCGGTATAGTTGTTCTCGGCGTTGGGCTGCTGAAGCACGAAGGGATGAATTTCACCGGACTGCATGTCGCGAAGAAAGACGGTTCCGGCACGTGCGGGTAGGGGTGCGAAAAATGTCGTGGTATCGGAATGTATCGGGTCGGCCGCAATGTGTTCGATCGCGACCTGATCCCTTTGAACTTTGAGAATGTCTTTTCCGTCTACCATACCCTTCCAATGGAGCACCTTCACGGCGTCCTCCGCGCGCGCGACGACAAGCTCTTTGTCCTTCTCCTGATGGGCAAGAATAAGTTCCGACACTTCCGACGGATCCGGAGCGGCCGCCAATTTCGCTTCCGCCGCATCGAGGTCATCCAACGCGTCGCGGGCGTTAATCCGGAATTGATCGATTCCATAAAGCTTGTATCCGAACCCAGGCGCGGCGCGGAACTCCGCAACGGCCGAATCGAGCCGATCGAGTTCGGCTGCAAGGAGCGAGCGGAATTCATCCGTACGCTGTTCGCGATAGTCGAAATACGCGAAGCAGGTTTTTACGTAGGCGTGGTTTGTCGCGATGAGCGCCCGGGCCAGTTCCAACGAGTCCATCACGTGGCTTGCGACGTTCGGGTCGTCAAACAGCGGCTTCGCCTTCTCCCCCAGCGCCTGCATGTGTTCAACCAGATAGTGTCCTACAAGAAGGTAGGCGAGAGCTTCCTCTTTGTGCGGTTTGGACGGTACGTACATAGTATCGTGCAACCATTGGATGTGTTCTTTGCCCCGGTCAATCGCTGGGAAGCCGCGCAGCACGAACGTCGTAAGGCGCAAGTGCGGGAGCGTATTCCACTCGACCGACTCCGCAACGGGCTTGATGTACAAACCGTGTCTGTACGCGTCGCCGGAGAGCATGATAACTTCGCCCATCGTCTGGGCGGTCTTGCGTCCAAAGTGAATGGAAGCGAAATCCTCCGCAATGGTTCGGGGGTCCTCCAAGGGATCCCATGACATCCGAAATGCTGTGTACACGGTCAACTCTCCGGACCCCCACCCCGCACCGGAGGCCGATCCGAACTGGGACCCCACGATGTTGCTGTCCTGACCGCGCCAAAGCTTGTCGAACCCTTTTTGGAAATACAGACCAGGGTAGGTTGGGAAGATCTTCTCAGACCCGCCTTCGTGATAGTTCATGGACGCGAGCAACACGAGCATCTTATGCGGCGTGAGGTTAAACGTGGGATTGATGGGCTGGTAGAACCAGCGGTCGCCACGGGTCAGGTACGGGGAAAGATACAGGTTCTTCGTCGGTACTGCGCCGGTGAAGATGGCGCGATAAACGTCCGCGTTGGAGTGTTGTTCGGTCGAGCCGGTGACCCAGGTTCGGTGGTAGTAGAGCTTGTCGAACTCCCCGACCACGACTTCATGCATCTTCTGCACAAAAGTCCGGTAGCGGCGTTCGAGGGGCCAGTCGGGGACCTCCGGTTCGTGCATGACGTCGTAGGGTTTCCAAGGCTCGACGACCCGGGTCAGTTCACCCGTGCGAATGCGGACGCCGTCAATGCCGGGCATGGCGGTGAGCAGACGCCGGTACTTGTCCTGCAACATATCCCACAACGCGTCGTCGTCCGGGTTCGTCGTCGCGTCGAACGTCGCCAGTACGTCCGGAAGATAAGAAAACTCGTCGGCCACGGTGAAGAACTTCATATGTAACGCATGCGCGTAGTCGATCAGGGGTTGAGTCTCGCTGCGGTGTTGGGCGTTCTCCGTCGCCAATGGCTCGACATCGTAGGGAACGAGCGCGTTCGTGTCGGCGCTGGTCGTCCAGTTGACGGTAAACCGGAGTGCGTCGCGCATCGCTCCCTGGCTCGGCCCGCCACCGGAACGGATACTAAAGGCCGGCGCGCGAACCAGATTCAGGTCGGGCACTTCCTTGAAGACGCGCAGGCGATCCCAGAGCCAGTAGAGGCCGTAGACATCGCCCTCGATCGCCCCCCCGGCAATGACGATGACACGGTCATTACCGATTCGTCCGCTGCGGATTTCGAACCCCTGAGGATTTCTAACACCGAGAAGTTTCAGCGAGACTTCCTTCGCGGTGGTCTCCGCAAGCGGATTGCGGGACGCATCGCCCAGTACGATGCGGTGACCGGACAGGGGAGTGTTCGGATCGTACACGCTGAATTGAATTCCGAGGTCCGAACCCGCACTTTGCAGATCATTGATGGCAAGTGCGACGGCCTTGTCGTCCCGTTGAGTAGGGCCGAGTACTATCCCCCACTCTTCCGCCCTCGCGGCTTTTGGAAAGACCATCACATTTAGAAGCAGAAAAAGCGCCACCGCTACTTTACGCACGACGTACTCCCCCATGGTAAGGTTTCATCACCGGCTCGTATGGGCTCAGTATACGGAATTTGCACGGGTCGTGCAGTCCGGACGCCCGCAACACAGTAGTCGTTGCCGTGCCATGACGAACCGTATAGAATCGCGGGGATTGGAGGTTTCAGTATATGGACGGTTGCGAATCCGTGGTTATTCGTCCGGAAACACCGGACGATTTCGACGCTGTGACGCAAGTGAACGAGAACGCTTTCGGACGTCCGGACGAGGCGAAGCTGGTGGCTGCGTTGCGGGAACAGGCATATCCGATCGTGTCGCTCGTTGCGGTCCGGGACGAACGCGTCGTGGGTCACATTCTTTTCACGCCGGTAATCGCGGAGGAGGCGCTGGTGACACCGGGCCTACTCATGGGTCTCGCGCCGATGGCGGTCCGGCTCGGCAACCAGCGCGCGGGAATCGGTTCGCAGCTTGTGCGCACCGGGTTGGAAGCGTGCACCACGCTGGGTTGCGCCGCCGTCGTCGTGCTCGGACATCCGGAGTACTATCCGCGTTTTGGTTTCGTGCCCGCGTCCACGTTTGGACTGCGCAGCGAGTATCCGGTGCCGGATGAGATCTTCATGGCGATGGAGCTTGTGCCCGATGCCTTGGAGGCGTGCCACGGCGTAATCAAATATCATCCGGCTTTCGCGGACCTTGAATAGACGAGACCTATCCGGACAATCAATCACACATAGAAGGATCTATTCTCATGGCGCACGGAACGGTCCGGATCGGCGGCATACAAATCGCCGGCCTCGAACGGGAGAAGTCACGCAACATTCAACACGCGGAGGATCACATTCGCCGCGTGGCCGACATGGGCGCACAGATCGTGCTCAGCCCGGAGGTTGTTACAACGGGATTCGTGGGCGGCGACGATGAGCGCGCCATGGCCGAACCCATCCCCGGTCCCACAACCGAGCGATTCGCAAAACTTGCGCAGGAATTGGATGTGCATGCCCTAATCGGGCTGTCGGAACTGCGCGATGATCGACTTCACAACGCGATAGCGGTTCTGAATCGGACCGGCGATCTGATGGGCGTGATGCGGAAGGTGCACATCAATCGGTATGAAACAGCGGGCGGCTGGACCAATGGCAGCGAGTTCCCGGTATGGGAGTTTCACACCGATACCGGTGCGATGACCGGCGGCGTGATGATTTGCTACGACCGGGAAGTGCCGGAAAGCGCGCGGCTGCTCATGCTCAGCGGCGCGGACGTCATTTTCAATCCGCTCTGCTGCAACTGTCCCACCGACGAGATTCACCGGTGTCTGTTGCGAACGCGGGCCTTTGAGAATGAGGTGTACGTGTTTATGGTGAACCATGCGGCGCCCCGCTGTAACGGTCACAGCTTTGCCATCGATTTCAACGGATACATCCGTGCGGAGCTCGATAAGCGCGAAGGCGTCTTTGTTTTTGAAGCCGATTTGGATGCACTCGTTGCCCATCGTGAGAACGGCATCTACGGGAAACACCACCGGCGTCCGGAATTGTATGCGCCGCTATCGGATCCGGCAGGACAGATTCACCCCGCAGATGCGAACGTACCGAACCGGCCCAGTCGAGTCGGATAGACGCTACGGTTACACCTCTGGCAAGTAACGCTCAAGGAGCACTCATGAGTTACATCGTTCCCGAAGATATCGAAACCTACGTGGAGCAGCACACGTCGGACCCGGCGGAGATCTTTCACGCGCTCAAAACCGTGACGAAAGAAAAGATGGAGCACCACCGCATGCAGGTGGGCAAAGTCGAAGGCGGGTTCCTGCGGTTGCTTGTTCGCATATCGAACGCGCGCCGCATCGTCGAAATTGGAACCTTCACCGGGTACAGCGCGCTCTGTATGGCCGAGGGCATGGCGGACGGCGGCACGGTTATCACCTGCGACGTGGACCCGGAAGCGACGGCGATCGCGAGAGAATACTGGGCGCAAAGTCCCCATGGCGAGAAGATCGACTTGCGACTTGGTCCGGCGCTCGAGAGCATTGAGTCCCTTGATGGCCCCATCGACATGGTGTTTATCGACGCGGACAAACAGAACTATGTGAATTACTGGGAAGCGATCCTGCCGAAGGTTCGAACGGGTGGTCTGCTGGTCGCCGACAACGTACTGTGGAGCGGACGCGTTCTCAAACCGGAGAAGCGGTCGGATTTCGCCGTGGACCGATTCAACAAGCACGTCGTCACGGATCGGCGCGTGGAGGCGGTGATGCTATCCGTACGCGACGGGGTAACGCTGGCCTGGAAGAAATGATGGGGCGGATGTTTCCACCCGCCCCGATTCGGTGTGTGGCTGACTTCATTCAGGAACGGTACGTTAAATTACCGTTCGGGAACCCACACTTGCTGGTGTTCGTACAGGGGTTCGACCCAACGTTGCCGGGCCTCGTAGTGGCCGGGGATCTTCTTCAGGCCGAACAGGCCTTTTCGATCCGTCGGCACCCACACATTGTAGGTTTCGTAGTGGCCTTTTCGTACGAGTACCTGCTGGCGCTCGAAGTGGCCGGGTTCCTGTTCTTCGACGTGGATCCGGTATTCCGGTTTTCGTTCGATAATCCGGAGTTCGGGCTCGGACTCGAACGTGGCCGTCTCGTGATCTCCGGCCATGTAACCGGTGTCATCCGCATCTGCGGACGCTGCGGGGGATATGAGCGGTCCGGCGCCGAGGAGTGCGCCAACCGCGACTATCGTTGTGAATCGCGAACGCATAATGGTCTCCTTTCGAAGTTGTATGAAACGCCATGTCGTCAGGCATCTGACAACGGCAAACCGAGCTACCGTTCAGGTACCCAAACCTTGTGGTGTTCATATTCATCCGGGACCCAGCGTTGCCGCGTCTCGTAGTGACCATGGAACGTTGCGTCCAAATCAGGATCGTACCGTTCCGGTATCCACACCTTGTACTCTTCAAAATGTCCCGGTCGCACTAAGAGCTGATGGTCTTCGTAGTGTCCGGGTCTTTCGATCCGCACCCGCAATTCGGGTTCAGGTCGAATGATGCGGATTTCCGGTTCACGCTCGATGACGATGTCTTTCGCCAACACGACCGCGTCATTTGCGGTACCTACGACATCGGCTTGAGCGTCTTGCCCAGAAATCCGGTCCATCGAGGGGTTGGGGGTTGCTGCAACAGCAAAGGGCGCGGCCACGAACAACGCGCCGATGCCCGCCGCCGTGCAGAACAGCCCGATCGGTGAGAAACGTGACTTCATGATTCGGCCTCCTTTCTGCCGATCTGAACGACGTTCATTTCCCCGAATCGTTCTTGCAATGGAAACATCCGCAAATTGGAGGGTATTCGCGCGCTCCGATTAACAGCCGAAACAAGCCGGTCTTGTAGTATCGCGCCAACGACTTATACTTTCCGAAATCAAGAAATGAAAAAGTCTGAAAACTGTCAATGGTTCGCAGAAATGTGCTGATGTCAAGCGGACCAACGACCCGCGGATCGGAAAGTTGTCAACGGAAGCGGCAATTTGGCCAACTATGAAGTGGAAGGAGTTTCTCGACGAAAGTCAGCTGCCCCCAGCGCCAATGAGAGCCAGAAGATAAGATTCGTCACGACGACGCTCAGCGCAATGGCAGCGGCCAGGACATCGGATGGAACGCCGCCTACTTCGTGGATAAGCACCGCGGTCGTCAAATACGGTACGCCGGTGGCGTTGGGGGTAATGGGGATCGCGCTGGTGATGGCGTGGACGCCCTTGGCAGCCGCCATCAGGGAGAAACCGACCGGCCAGCCGAAGCACTGATACAACAACATCCCCGCCCAGACGTCCATGCACCCCGCGATCATGGTAATCGCGGCTGTCGCGGGAAGCACGCGTCGCAGTGCCACTATCGCGGTCGCCATTTCCGCGAGCGCCAACGCGGCACGATGCCCGAGCGATGCCGGCCGGAATCGGTCCGCGACTGCGAGAAAGAATGCGCGACGCGTGAGAAGGTACAGCCCGAGTGCCAATGCCATTCCGATCGCGATCGCCAGAATCGCCAGAAGACCGCGGTTGGGCAGCCGCAGCGTGATCAACCCGAGCAGTCCCAAGCCGACCGTCACCGCCATTTCGAGGATGCGATCCACGACGATCCAGGCGCCCATGCGCGCGTGACGATGTTTACGAATCAGCAGCGGCGACAATTCGCCGATGCGGCCCGGTGACCATTCTCCCGCAGCCTTGGAAAGGAAGAAGACGCCGATGGCGTTATTGCCCTTCCCGAGCACCAACCGCCACTTGATGACGCGTACCCACAGGCCGGCGGCCGTCACGAGCGTTGTCGTGAGAAACCAGGGGATGTTGACGCCGGCGACCGCATCGCGAAGCCGCCCCCACCCAATGAACGATACACAGACGAAGTAGACCGCAATGCCGACGGCCCAGAAAACTACGGTCCACCACCGGGACCGGCGGAATGGCGCCATGGGTTCTACGGGTTCAATGCTAATGCGTGTGCTCTCCGGGATGCGCCGGATCGGCGAATTCCTTGTAATGCTCTTTCAACACGTCCCGGCCGAAGTCCCCGTCGAAATCGCGCCAGACCGTATGGATGTGGTTCGCGTCGTTCTGCGTGTTGTCGTATTCGATGATGAATGTCGGGCCCTGAATACGATAGTAGTGTTTCTGGCCTTTTTCCAGGCCGCCCATCCAACCGAACTTGATCTCTGCGAGGCCCGCCGCGCGGAGCTTCTCGAGCCGTTCGTGGGCGATCTCCGGCCGCTGGCAACTTGCGTAGACTTGAATCAGCGATAGCATCAGGCCCTGTTGGTCCTCGTTCAGCTGACCGTAGGCCACCCCTACGTCCTTTTGGATTGCCGCTTCACGTTGTGCCCCGGTGAGAATCTCGGGCGGGGCCGCCGGGTGAAGTACGCAGATCGCACGCTGCTCGTCGTTCAGCGATTTCACGAGCTGGCGTCCCAGATCCTCTTCCGCCCCCAAGACGCGGGTGCCGGCCATGGGACCGGTCTTTACGTCAGCGGGGTTCGCACCTAGAAACTGCGGTACCGTCGCCACGAGCACGCCGTCCACGACGGTCCAATGCAGCGAGACGTGGTGCCCTTCAAAGCGAAGACCCCAGGTTCCATCCAATGAGGGTTCACCGAAGAAGGTGAAGTAATACTTCTCGGGGTCGCGAAAATTGCTGCCTTCCATCGCGCGAAGCACGTCTTCCAAGCTGCGGATCGTCTCGACTTTTTCAAAGCCTTTGGCGCTTAATGCGGTTTTCAGCACGGCGAGCGCCAACTCCTTTTGTTCGTCCGTCATCCGATTCAACGGGAGTCCGGCGCGGTCCTTGGGGACGTAGTGCCAGTTCAGACGCTCCTCGTCGTTGAAAGGGAACATGGCCAGCGCACGCTGATCCACATCGAGGGAATTCAGTAACGCGGTCGAGGATTGAACCAGTTCGTCCACGGCCGCCGCGTGCGCGTTCCCAACCAAACAAAGCAAACAGACCAAACCACCGATCGTTTTCCATGTCATCGATTACGCTCCCACCCGTTGTCCCGTATGCTTGCAGTGCGCGCCGCGCGCGAAGAAGGCCGTATCCTACCGTTTTGCGCCCGCGCAATGCCAGGGGATCGCAGCCGACGGCGGGGCAATCGCAGTTGGTGCATGCTAAATCCGTTGACGCTCCGAACGCCGCCGGGCTGGTGCCTGGCGCTCCCAGTGGTCCCACATGACCGTGCTCGTGTGAGGTCAGGTAGTGGGATTGCCCTTCATCCGACGGGTGAATCATGTGCGCCGGGGATGCTACCATACCGGTCCCGAACAATCGGCCCTAAATTCAATACGAAAGCGTTCCACGGAGTGAATACTGTCTATGCTCTCGATTCTGTTCAGCGTTCTGCTTGTGACTGCGTCCCCTGCTGCGGATGCTCCGCAAGGCACGTCAAACCCGTCACCGGCGGAGACGAACGAAAAGGAGTGCCCAGCCGTGACGGACGGGATCGAGTGTAAAGCGCGACCGTTGACTGACGCCGAGGCGGCGGTGCTCGACGCCCACTACTGGGATGAGTGGGTGGGCGACAGTCTCGCAGTCTGGGTTTCCGTCGACGAGCAGATGCTCCGGATTATCGAAAACCGGGAAGTTTTGTGGGAAGCTCCTTGCGCCACGGCGGAAAAGGGCACGGGCTTTATCATGAACAGCATGCAGACGCCGTTGGGTTGGCACAGCGTCAAGCGCAAGATCGGCGACGAGGCACCATGGGGACAGGTCTTTCGCGGCGCCCAAGCGGTCAAACAAATTTGGAAACCCGGTGACGAGACGGACGAGGATCTCGTGCTGACGCGGCTGCTCTGGCTAACGGGGGAAGAACCCGGCGTCAACCAGGGCGGGAATGTGGATTCATACAACCGTTACATCTACATCCACGGAACCAACGACGAAGCCAAGATCGGCACGCCGTCGTCGCACGGGTGTATCCGCCTGCGCAACGACGACGTGATCGAGGCGTACAAGCTCATTCCCACGAATGCGCGCGTGCTCATCACGGAAACGCAGGGTAAAGACAAATAGCGTCCCGGCGTAACATGCCGTTTGCTCGTAATCGTAATCGTAATTGTAATCGATGAGATTGTGCCCCCCCGTCGAATTCGTACATCGGTTTTTGCTTTTCCATACTGGTACCGAATACGTACCAAAGTGGATTACGGAGACTACGATCCCGAGTACTCTTCTTTCGACTGGCAGTCGAAGAGCCGGTTGTCTTTGGGGCCGAACCACCCGACGCCCCAACGCTGGTTCTGGCCGCCGAAGATATTGGGCGTGTCTGGCGCCCAACCGTATTGTTCGCACGTGACATGCCCGTCACACCAGACCACATTGGCCGTCATGTTATGACGGAAATGGATGCTCGGGGACGAGTAGCCCCAGAGTTCGTTTCCGGTGGGCTCGTCGGACGTCACGAAGTACGGGGGTTCCAGAAATCCGTATTCGACGAGATACCCGTTCTCCGGCATGGCCGCGTCCGCGAACATGATCGTGTTGGAGGGATTGAACACGCGGGAATCCTGGGTAGTTTGCGTCGGCGCGGTAAGGTAATCATTCCGGTAGTAGGAACCACCCACGTACGATGCGTTGTAGCCGTATCCGCCCGTGCCGGACTCGAACGCGTTGGGCACTTCGCCCCGGCGGCGATACTCGAAGAATACGGGGCATTCCTTCACGCGCCCATCGGCCAGGTATTCGGCAAGCGGTCCTTTCTTCGGATCGAAGTCCGAGTCGGGGCTGGCCGTTTCCCGCACCCCGTGCCAGCGGACCCGGCCGCCGAACCCGTCGTTGATATCGGGGGCCGCAGGACAGTACCGGCCATCGTTTTCGTTCGCATACATGGTGTTTGCGAGGTACAACTGCCGCAGGTTGTTGACGCACTGCATCGAAAGCGCTTTTTGCCGTGCCCGGCTCAACACCGGCAGCAAGAGGGATGCAAGGACACTGATGATCGCGATGACGACCAGCAGTTCTATCAAAGTGAATCCCGAGAATGGCGTGAATTGGCGGTACGCATGCGCGCCGCAGGTGCTGTGACGCGACGGTCTTTTGCTTAACATTCGGTTTTTCCTCCCCACTTCCGCAAAGTGCGTGTTCGCACGCGGTCGTATCGGTCATTGAAGCTCGATGTTCTCGCGGAAAAGTGGGCAGGAAATGGGTCGAAAACCGCGTCTCCTACTGCAACTTTTCCTCGAAGTTGCCGCAAGAACGGGCACCCATGGCAGGTATTCTGGCTCCCGGATCTCCCTACTCGCCGCGCCTTCCCATCCCAATGGACAGTGGCATTCTGCGGTTTTCGTCCCCGGTTACAGCAGCGGGACTGCGACGGACTCACACCGTGCTTCCCTGGCGCAATGGATGCAAAAACAGTGTGTGCCGGGCTACCTCCTTTCAGGCGCGTGGCCGCGTTGGTTGATGGATTCCATGGACGGAATCCAAACAAATTCCATGCTGTGCGAAGGTTTTGGAAACGGGAATTGCAGTCAGGGGTGGGAAGAACTTACGATCCAAGGTGTATGGATCATCTTCATGCCGCGACCGTTCCGCGAAGTCATCGCACATTTTCATCACGCGTGGGCAGGTCTTCTGGCTTCCGAGTCATCCTACCGGCCACGCCTTCCCATCCCCCCGAATGGTGGCACGTTGCGGCTTTCGTCATCGGTTACAGCAGCGCGTCTGCGACGGATTCTCACCGTGCTTCCCTTGACCCATGCGCTCAGGTTCAACTGATAAACGGCAGTATACGCCACATGGCCGGGGGTGTCAATGCAAGCTCAAGACATAAGTTTCCCGCCAATCGCAACACGCCCACGCCAACCGTTGCTTTCCCGCGGTGCGCGTCCTGTGGTAATTTCCTTTTGACGCCTTTGGCACCAACGGAGTTCTCATCATGCAGTGCGGCATCTTCGCTCGGGGGCATCTTCCGTATCGCGACCCGCCGCGTACCCTTGGGGAGCTTTATCGATGAACACCCAAACCGTCGCCGAATTGCTCCTGGGGCATGTATCCACGCTAATCGGGCTGGGACTGGGCCTTCTCTTGGTCGCGCGCATCATGCGGCAGCAAAGCCGGCCCGCGGTGTCGATCGCATGGCTGCTGTCGATTTTTCTGATTCCGTATATCGGCGTTCCCGCGTACCTGCTCTTTGGCGGTCGGAAGCTGCACCGCACAGCCGGGAGGAAACCGTACCTCTACGACGGCCGCCCCGAACGCACGGAATCGGACCCCGGGAACCACATCGAGAAGGTCCTTTCGACAGCCGGAATGCCGCCGGCACGCCGTGAAAATCTGGTAGAGGTGATTGCCGATGGGACGGAAGCATACCGCCGGTTGCTGAAGATCGATCGACGAGGCTAAGCACAGCATCGACATCATGACGTTTATCCTCGGCCGCGACGACGTGGGCAAAGCGATAATGGAGCGCCTGACGGCGCGGGCGGCGGAGGGTGTCGAGGTTCGATTATTGCTCGACGCTTTGGGATGCCTGTGGAGCCGGGGACGCTTTGCCGATCCACTGCGCGACGCGGGAGGGAAGGTGGGTGTGTTCATGCCCGTCCTTCCATTGCGCAGAAAGTGGTCCGCCAATCTACGCAACCATCGTAAGATCGCCATATTCGACGGTGAAACGGCGGTCATCGGCGGTATGAATCTTGCTTCGGAATACATGGGCCCTGAACCGGATTCCGACCGCTTCATCGACACGTCGACCGTGGTGCGAGGTCCTGCGGTGCACGATCTCGCCGTTGTGTTCGCAAGCGACTGGGAGTTTGCTACCGAAGAACGGAACGTCCGTCATCCCCCGGCGCCTACGAACGTCGATTATGGCGACGCGGTTGCGCAGGTGGTGGCGAGCGGGCCGGACGTGAACGGTGATCCGTTGTACGAGGCCATTCTGTGCGCGACGTACGAAGCGAACCAGCGGATTTGGATCACAACCCCCTATTTTATTCCGGATGAGGGACTGCTGAAGGCCATACTGCTGCAAGCCCGGCTGGGGCGGGACGTGCGGGTGGTGCTTCCTGCGAAATCGAATCACTATCTCGCGGATCTCGCGCGGGGGCGGTTCCTTCGCGAGCTGGAAACCACCGGGGCGAAGATCTACCTTCGCGAAAGCAAGATGATCCATGCCAAGCACATCCTCTTCGACGATCACCTTACGGTGGTTGGCACGGTAAATTTCGACGTGCGCAGTCTGTATCTCAATTATGAGGTGGCCATGTTCGTCTATTCTCCGTCCGAAATCACCCGGACGGCGGATTGGATGCAAACGTTGATGCGGGACTCCGTGCCTTATACTCCGGAGAAGGTCGGATACTTCCGGCAATGGGCGGAAGATTTGGGGCTGTTGGTGTCGCCGTTGCTGTAGCGTGGAGGCTTGACTTTGAAATCAAGGGAGACGGAGATCAGCCGTGAACTTTTCGCGGATGAGATCGTATAAAGGAGAGACCATGGTTACGCAAATCTTCAAGCGCATCTTGCTGAGCGGACTTGTGTTGCTCGGCAGCGCGGCATTCGCAGCCACGATCGAGTTGGACGCGATCTCTCCGGCGGCGCGCGTGCGGCCGGAGGGGATCGTGGACGGTGACGCTGCCGCGTCGATTGCCGCCGCGCGGGGCGAGTATGAGTCCTTTCAAGTTGTGGTGACGGCACGGGATGGGAACCTTCAGAAACTGAACGCAGACGTGTCTCCCATGCAGAACGCCGAGGGCGAGGAATCCCCGGGAATCACCGTCACGGTGTATCGGGAAGCGTTCATTCCCGTCCGCCACTCGGCGCCCCGTGCCACGGAAGCGCCGGGACTGATTCCCGATGCGCTGGTCCCCTTTGTCAATCCATATACGGGCGAGACCATTCCCGAACCGAAGTGGAGCGGCTCGGACCAGGTCGGGCCCCGGTTTGGGGCTTCCCAGTTTGAGGTCTGGCAGGATCAACATCAGCCCCTGTGGGTGGATGTATGGGTCCCCCGCGACGCGGAGCCCGGCCTGTATTCCGCGACATTGACGGTCAAGTCCGGCGACATCGCAGCCGAAATGCCCATCACGCTCGAGGTGTGGGACTTCGCGCTGCCCGAAGGACCGACCCATGAAAACCATTTCGGCGGATTCGGAGGCGTGGCCGGCTACCTCGGACTCGATCCGAAGTCGGACGAGTTTCTCCAAATCGAGGCGCGTTACGACGAGATGATGGCGAACCATCGCTTGAATCCGCCAGTGCCGTCAAACGTGCACCCGGATGTCAGCGACGACGGGACGGCGGACTTCTCGCCCGACGTGGATGAAGCCCTCACGGCGTTCGTGCAGCGGTATCACGTGACCAACATCGACATCCCGCGCGCGCCTTTCGGCGACATTACCGGCGCAAACCGCGAAAAGGCGATCAACTTCTACCGTTCCTGGTACGCCTATCTCGCGTCCAAGGGATGGGCCGACCGTTCCTATCTCTACATGCTGGACGAACCCAACGACGCGGAGGCATACGAACGGGTGCGGGCCTTGGGCGCAGTCGTGAAGGAAGCGGAACCGCGCCTGCGCAAGCTCGTAGTTGAGCAACCGTACACGCAAGACCCCGCGTGGGGCACGCTGGACGACGCCATCGACATCTGGTGTCCCCTCTTCGGGTTCATCGACGAAGCGAGCGTGGACCGCGTGATCGCCCAAGGCGACGACGTGTGGAGTTACACGGCCCTGGTGCAGACCGCGCCACCCTATCATCCCATGTACGAACGCGTGAAGGACGACTTGCCGCCGTTCTGGGAACTGGACTTCCCCGTGCTGAGCTATCGCATCGCCCCGTGGCTGAACCGCCGGTACCACATCACCGGCCTGCTCTATTGGTCCAGCGTGTACTGGGGTAGCCCGGATCGCGACCCCTGGGACGACCCCGGCTTCCGCATCCGCTGGAACGGCGAAGGCGCCTTGTTCTACCCCGGCACCGACGCCGGAATCGACGGCCCCATCGCCTCGATCCGCCTCAAAAACCTCCGCGACGGCATGGAAGACTACGAGTACTTCGCGATTCTGGATGAAAAAGGTCTCAGCGAAGAAGTGAACCTTTGCGTAGGTGAAGCCGTACCAACATGGGGAACTTGGGCTCAGGATCCTGCACGGCTTGAAGAACTGCGGCACAGACTTGCGGCGACGATTGTGAGACAAACTCGCTGAGCGTGCGTTACCACGCGGTTTGTGCTCGCACGAGGAGGTTGGCTATGGTCACTTTGCGGTACGAACTGAGTATTTCGTGGGGCGCCTTATGGGTTCTCGTCGTCCTTCTACCTACGGGATCGACTGCGGCGCAAGACGCGTCCCAATCCCCCGCCATTGTTGACCAACGATTGGCTACTGCGCTCTCGTATGAAGTCGTGGGAAAGCCCTATACACAGGAAGAAGACGGGAGCGTTGTGATTCATCGTGATCCCGAAACAATTGTCTATCGAGGCGCCACGGTGGAGCGCGATGAGAAGGGCTTTACCACCATCACAGCGGAAACGGTTGAGCTGTATATCGATCACAACGATGGCAACGGCGATCAACTTGTTAAGACAATCGATCATCCTCAAAAACCTACTCGCTTGCCTCCTGCTGGCGTAACTCCTTTCGGGGTCATCTCTGATTTGGTATTTGAAGGTCATCCCGTGTGCTTTGAGTGGTCAGTGGTCGACCAAGACGATGCGGCAGACGAGCCGCGGCTCACGGGTGTGCTGGGGTCGAAGGACGAGCGGATCGGAGATGTCTTAGGCCACATTGTGTCGCAGGTGCCGAACGAATTGCGTTGGGTGACAATTTCGGAGATCCCGTGGCTTCTTCCTGCACAAGGCCAAGCGGTCGAGAGTGATTTGGATGAAGAGCTTGCGCTTGGAATAGACCATGAATCAGCGTGGGATGCGATTAAAGAAGTAACGACCACCGCCAACTCAGCTGGCACCCACATACACGTCAATACGGGCTTCCTGCTGGGACTGTCCTCTCCGCCGAGGGCGTTTGTTGAGGAACAGACAATAGATATTCCCCCGGGCTCTCGTACGGTGCGAGAACTGTTGAGCATGATCGCTTACCAGTCACCGGTAGCGGTCGCTTACCGTTACACGAACAGTTTCAGCACAGGAAAAGATAAGGCGTCCACCGTGCGTCAAGGCGTTCTAATGATTGAGGTCTTTGAACGAGGCAAGAAGCCAGGGAAGACACGGGACAACAGAATGACTCCTGACGAATGCGGATGGTGGGAGCAAGAACTCGCACAGGCCAGTAATCCGTGGTGAAGGCGCGAAACAGTTAGAGGGTCACCCTTTCAATTCAGCGTCCACGGCCTTGTACGGCGATTCCAACGCCGTCGGCAAAAGCGAATACACGCTTCAAAACGTTCTCGATAGCTTTCGTGCGCCGACGTGTCAGGGGTGTAGGGTTCCGTTTCAAAGTTGACTCGGCCGACGGCGTCCTGGATATCGGAATAGATGCCCGCGCCGATGCCGGCGAGGATGGCGACGCCCATGAGGGTGACTTCGGGGTTGGTGGTGATCTCGACGGGGAGGCCGGTTACATCGGCTTTGAGTTGGAGCCAGAGCGGGTTTTTCTGGCCGCCGCCGACGACGCGGAGGCGGTTGGGGGTCTGGCCGACGGCGTCACCGATGGCGGCGATCTGGCGGCGCAACTGGAAGCACAGGCCTTCCAGGGCGGCGCGGACAATTTGTCCGCGGGTGGTCATGGTTTGGATGCCGAGGATGGTGCCCAACGCGTTGCGGCTGGCGTCGGGACCCATCCCTCGCAAGAAACTGGGCAGCACGTAGACACCGTTCGACGGTACTTCGGCTTCGCGGAACATCACCTCATAGACACTGTCTTCGGCAACGTCCCGATAGAAGTTGTCGCGCACCCATTCGGTCACGCCGCCGGCGATCATGAGGCTTTGGCAGATCCATTGGCCCGGCAGGGCGTGGCATTCGAAATCGAGACCGTTCGCATGGTGCTCCGGGGTCGGCCGGAACGCATCCACCGTGGCGATGAGGATTTCCCAGGTGCCGGTGATATCGATCCAGATGTCGTCCTGCGCCACGCCGGCGCCCAGCACGCCGATTTCGCAATCGTGGCCTCCGGTAACCACGGGGGTCCCGGCGCCAAGCCGGTTTCCGACGCTGCAATTGCTGTGACCGCGCCGATCTGTGTGCCTGCCTCGCTGGTCGGAGGAAGGATCGACGGATCCACTTCCGCCGCCTCGAGCATTTTCGGAGACCACGTGCGCGTCCCCATGTCGAGCAGCATGGTCGTTGAAGCAACCGTGCACTCGGTCGTGAATTCGCCTGACAAGCGGAACGCGATGTAGTCCTGCACCTGAAGCCAGCGATGGGTCTTCTTCAGGATCTCGGGGTGGTTCTGACGAAACCAGAGCAAGCGGTTGGCGGTGTTGATGTGGTAGTTGTGATACCCCGTGATTTGGAAGATCTCCGCGTCCCCAACGCGACGGTTCATCTCCGCCTGTTGGGGAATGGTTCGCCCACAGTGCCAGCTCACGAAGGGATACAGATGCGATCCATCGGCAGCCAGAGGAATACCGTCCGCGCCAAACCCGGTACACGCAACGGCTTTTACCCGGGACGCGTCCCCAACCGAATCGAGGCATTCGCGGATGCAGGCGCACACTTTGCCCCAGATGTCTTCGGGGTCCCAGACCATCCAAGCGGGTTCGCCCTGCGGGTCGGGAACGGGGCCATTCCGCCGATCGGCAACAGCAAGGAGTTTGCCTTCCGGGGAAAACAGGCCAGCCTTGATCCCTGTGGCGCCTACATCGACTCCCAAAAGTACATCGCTCATCCCTCGTCCTCCCCGTTGGTACCGCGATCGGAGCCGGCCCCGGTGGGATTACCCGAATCCGCATCATCCTCCGCGCCGGGCGCTTGCGGCGGCGTGACGTGCAAGATATGCGTTTCGCCCAACTTCATGGGGAACGTCAACTGCCGCTTGTCCAACCACCCGACATTGGTGTCGAGCATGTCCTGAACATCGTACCGATCGCCCATGTCGATCTCATGGTCGCCGTTGCTTCCCGCGTGAATGGCGAAGACCTGCGGTCCGAAGTGATACAGATCGTCCCCGCCGGATTCGGGTTTGGCGTAGATATGCTCTTCGAGGATGGTCAAGATTTCGCGAAGCAAATCGGCCGGCAGCGCGGGGTCGGCCACGTAAATCGAGGCCCAGCCCTCCTCAAAGAACTCGATGGCAACGCTCGTCTTGCCGGAATCGCGATACTTGGCCAGCGCTCGGCCTTCCTCAGAATCGATGTAAAATAATGGATACCATTCGCCCGAGGCCCCGAACTTCTGGCCCTTTTCGAGCCACTTTCCGCCGTCCAGTATAAACTCAGATCCTGCAATGGCAGGTTTCTCGAAGGCAGCCACATGATGCCCCGTGATTAGACTGATATCCTTGGCCGGATCGTCGCCTCCAATGTAACCCGGAGCATACATCCAAATCGCCGCGGCGTTCTGGTCGATCAGCACGGAGTGAAGCTGCTCTCGATCCTCCGCGTCGAGATGGAACGCGTTGGTGAAAATGTATGCCATGGACGGCGCTGCTTTGCCGTTCAGAACGTCCTGAAGCAGGCAGAATTGGGTGGGTGCGCCGGATCGAAGAGCCGCATCGCGGACTTGTGTGAGGAGATTCGTGTTCAGGGGATCATCGCAGCGCTGATAGAACCGGCTGGGTTCGTCCACGACGACGGTCACGCCGACGCGCTTTTCCGGGGTTGGGTATTCGACAAACCCGGATCCCTGCGCGAGGTTCTCGGCCGTCCAAATGGTTTGATATGCGGTGCGCATCTTGCCGAAACTGTCCCACATGCGGGGTTCGAGGAGGGTCCCGACGCCGTCCACGTCGGCCCAAAGCAGGCCCAGACCGTGGGCGAGCGCCCCGGCGTAGTTCCGGCGCTGCACGTTGAGTACATCTTCCGTTCGAAGTCCTTCGATCCGTTCCGTCTCCCCGCTTACGGCGTTTCGCGAGACGCCGGTGCGGGTGTCGTCCACGATGTACCACTGTTTCCCGTGGCACACGGCACTGTCCACAGGGCCCATGAACCCGCCGGCCCCGCCCAGGCCGCGGTCACGGTAGGATACGGGGCTCACAAAGCCATCGACAACTCCGTCCAGCAACAGCCCCAGGGCACAGTGACCGCTGGCGTTGGAGGTGTATTCAAACGAATACCCGTAGGGGACCAGGACGTCGAAGACCCGGTCGCTGGCCTGATGAACGTGGGCCGCGAAGGTGGAGATGGCGTCGGCGGTGCTCTCCGAAACGTAGCGCAGGTAGTCGACGTATACCCGGTCTTCCGGTGTTGAATAGAAGACATGTTGCGTATCGCCGGTATCCGGTTGTGGAGGAATCTCGACGGCGTCGAAACCGGTTCCCGCCTTCCCCCACGCCTCGCCCAGAGCGGCTTCGCTGGGATACTGCGTGCGAAGCCAGGATTTGAACCCCGTGAGATTGGTCTCGGATCGGTCGTATTCTTCGCTGTGGCGCCACCGGTCCTCTTCCAGCGCACCGATCACGAGTCCCGTAACGCGGTCGCCCCGGGCGGAACCGGCGATCCCCTGAAGCAGCTCCGACAAGGCTTGGCGTCCCGCGTCCAGCCACTTTTCCGACGTGACACTGGGGAATACGCCGTCCGAAGCGGCCGCGTCGGGATAGGCAACAAGCCAGGCGTCCGGGGGATTTAGTGAAATCGCCAGAATGATGTTAGCCTCGGGATCGGCCTCCTCGATCTGGTCGAGGGGGTATAACGTTTCCGATACCGTAGGACCCTGCTCCGGCCACGGCATGGCAACGCGGAACGCATAGTCGTGGATACCGGCTTTGGCGGCCAGGGTGACTTCGCCCACGACCGCATCGAGGTCGGCACCGGGCTGGATGC
Organism: Candidatus Hydrogenedentota bacterium; assembly: GCA_963745075.1. Classification (GTDB taxonomy): domain Bacteria; phylum Hydrogenedentota; class Hydrogenedentia; order Hydrogenedentales; family SLHB01; genus JAHDWY01. The sequence goes on from CAVUWV010000018.1 coordinate 140,443, forward strand.
TTGCGTACAAATACAGGGGGGGCGGTGGTGGAGTTGCGGGATGCGGTGATCCCGATGCGGACTGCGGCGCCGCTTCCCCGGATGAGGTCTTCTGCAATACAGACGGCTCGGCCCCGTCCCTGGAGCCCAGCCACAGGCCGGCAATCCCTGCGAGGACGACGATGCCAATCGCACCGGCGACCCGCAGATAGATGCTGAAGTTTTCAGACGGTCCGCGTGCCGACATATGCCGCCAACAGCCGCAGGGGTTCCGCGCGCTCGTCGAAGGGGGCTAAGTGCCCGATGGCCTCTTCAATAAGCCCCCGGGCTTTCGCTTTGGCGCCGTCCACGCCCAAGTGGGTCGAAAACGTCGCCTTGGCCTCGTTCTCGTCGGGGGCGCCCGCGTCGATTAGATCGTCGGTGATTTGGAATGCCAACCCCAGGCTCAGTGCATATTGTTCCAGCCGTTTGACGTCCTCGTCGGAGAGTCCTGCCAACCGCCCCGGGATAGCAATGGAGGCCAGGAACAAGGCGGAGGCCTTTTGGATGTAGATCTGCTCCAACTCTTCCAGGCTGGGATTCAGATCGGCCATGTTCAGGTCGATGTGCTGGCCGTGAATAATCCCCTCGGTGCCCAGGACTTCGGAGAGAATCTGCACGACCTCGGCCGTTGCGTCCGTGCCGCACAGGCATTCCGCGTTGCGCGTCACGAGGTGAAACGCGCTGGAGATCAGGCCGAAGGCCGCAAGAATCGACGTGGCCTCGCCGAATTTGTGGTGGGTACACGGTTTTCCGCGACGATGGGGAGCGTCGTCCATGGCAGGCAAATCGTCGAGAATGAGGGACGCGGTGTGCACGAATTCGACGGCGCAGGCCGCGTCCAACAGGTTTTCCGGGGCCGTACCCGCAATGTCAGCCACGGCCAGAGCGACGATCGGACGCAGCCGCTTGCCGCCATCCAAGGTGGCGTAGCGCATGGCTTCGTGCACACCTTTGGGTTCTTTGTCGGCCGGGAGCAGGCGTTCTTCCAGCGCCTTTTCGACCATGTCCTTGCGCGTGCTCAGATATTCGGTTAGATCCAGACCAACCATGGTGCTTTCCATTTCGCCGGGAGGGGCTGCCACATGACTCGCAGCCTATGGTGTCATTCCGTCGGTTCGATGCGAAGCCAGCCGCCGAAGTCTTCGTATGCGCCGGTTTGCTCCGCTCGAAATATGTGCTTGGCGATAAATGTCACGTCGCCCGGTGAAGTATCCAGTTCTTCGGTGTCGGTCCTTGTCGTTTTGAGGACCGAGAGTAGCCGTTCCCCCTGGTGAACTTCGACATTCGTATCGCCGAATTTAGGATAACAATTCGTGTGCGTGACCCGCAACGTGCCGCCACGGGATTTATACGTTGCCATCCGTGACATGGGCTGGAAAGACTGTCCATTGATGTTGCGGGACTGATACCACCCGTCAACGGGAAGTTCGACGCCGTGGAAGAAGAGGCTATCTCTGCGCACCATAGGCCAGAAGGAGCCGATCGTAAGGCCCCGTTTTCGAGCTTCATTCCGGGCGATCGTTGCGGCCGGCACGTAGGCCAGCCCCGCAAACCAGGATCGCAGGTGCGACCAAACCCGCCAAGGCTCGCCATCCAGCAGGGCCCGCCCGACCGCCTTGGCCTCGGCGCGCAGGTAGGCCGGCACCACGCTCGTGACGCTCGACGCGGGGAAGTTGCGCAGGATGAGTCGCAAGCGGTTTCGGGTGTTTCGGTAGTATTTGCGGCGGAGGTTGGCCCCCTCCCCCATGGTCGCGCTGAACTTGTGACGGACGGCAGCCGCCGGGCAGGACCACACCTCGTAGCCCGCGTCCCAAAACCGGAGACTAAGATCGAGGTCGTCGAGGTAGATGTCGAAGTCTGATGGCAACAAGCCTGTCTTGCGCAGGGCATCGCAGCGTAGGAGGCAAGCGCCTCCGCACAGGCCGAGGACCTTGCGGGGTTCGGCCCATTCCGGCCCGTCGATGCGGCCCAGTCCGAGGTCCCAGCCAACGCCGACCAGGGAGCATTCAATGCCCAGGGAATTGATGATATCGGGCTGGTCGAATAGGAGCATTTTTGGCGCAACACCGCCTATTTCGGGTCGGGACTCTGCAAATGAGACTAATTGTTCGATGCAATCGGGGGCGATGGCGGTGTCATTGTTGAGGAGAAAGACGTAGTCCGCGTTTGCATCGAGGGCGCGTTCCATGCCGACGTTGTTGCCGCCGGACCAGCCGAGGTTCGCGCCGCATTCGACGAATTCAACGCGATCATCGTGGCCGAACTTAACCCTCACAAACCCGACGCTGCCGTCCGTGCTTGCGTTGTCCAGCAAAACGAACCGCGCATTTGTGTACGCGCTTGCACAGAGAGTTTCGAAGCACTCCTGCAAGTGCTCCATCCCGTTCCAGTTGATGACGAGAACATGTACCAACGGTTGCGACATACTATCCGGGAGTATAACAGAGCGGATCGCGGGCCAGCGAAACCTCGCGCGTTACCGAATGTCCCGATCAAACTACTTGTGCTTGGGAAGCAGTCCGATTTCATCAAATGGGATCGGCTTGAAATCCGGGAGTTTCTTGTACACGACGGAATCAGTTTTCAAGGCGAAATTGCCGGCAGCCATATCGACGAAGCCCGGGTCCTGGTCGGTTACGAAGTTGTCGTGTTCGTCCCAGTTGCCTTTGATAAAGTTGCCACACTGGACGGCCACGTTCAAGGTCGCGAGATTCAGACGGGGACGGTCGTTGGGTTCCATAAAACCAACGAGGTCGGGGTATTTGGTAGTGTAAGGCGGCTTCGTGATGTCGACCTCTTTCAACAAGCGTTCCTGCCACAAGGGGGCGGCGACGTAGTCCCACCACCGCTTGTCGTCCCACGGCACGGCGCCGATGGCGCGCTTGCAGTCAATGAAGATGTTGTTGGTGACCGTGTTGTCGTGACCGCCGTGAATGAAGACCGCGCCGAAGTTGCCGCCGGCGGCGTTGTAGAAGACGTTTCCCGTCACGATCTGTCCGCCCGAGCCGTCATCGAAGTAGATGGCACAACTTCCGTGGGTCAGTTTGCTTCCGATGTCGTGCCAATAGTTGTTTCGGATGATGGTGCCCCGTTCGGACGGATTCCGTCCCATGTAGAAGGCGCCGCAGTCGTCGGTTTCCATGCCGCTGTGATGAATTTCGTTGAATTCAATGATGTGGTCATTACCGCCCAACCCGATGGCCTGGTGCGGCGCGTCGTGGATGAGGTTGTGTGCGAGGCGAATCCCCACGCCGTTCATGTGAACGTTGTACGCGTGCGTGCGCTGCCGCCGTGAAATGCGCCAAATGTGATTGTTCTCGACGACGTGTCCGCACGGGGTCAAGGTCTTGCGGTCTCCCCCGCTCACGTGAACGCCGCCGGTTCCGGTGTCGTGGATATCACATCCGGTAATGGTGTGGTTGGTCCCATCTTTCACAATGATACCGGATAGGCCAGTGTTTCGAACCGTGCACGATTTGATCGTCACGCCCTCTCCCCCGGTCACTTCGATTCCGTTCCCCACGCAGATTTCCACGGTGAGGTTGGCAAGGGTGACGTGCGACGCATCTTGCAGGGAGACGACGGGGGTCGCCAGCGTCGACAACACGATTTGCGCGTCGGTTAACGGCGCGGGCGGCCAGAAATACAATAGTCCTTTATCGCGATCGATGTAATATTCACCGGGTTGGTCGAGTTCTTCGAGCAAGTTCAGGGCGTAGTAGCGGCGCGCCGCCGGGTTACCACTGCCGATGCCGTAGTGGTGTTGTTTCGCCAGGGTGATTTGATGGTGTTCGGTATCGATTGCAGCGACCTTAATGGTCTCCGCACTCCAATCGAAGCACCAGTATCCATGCAGCCAGACCGCGGGAGCGGACCGCCATCGCGAGGGGCGGTCGCCTTCGTACTCGAACACCCCGGGTTTATCCGACGCGTAGTTGCGCCAGGGGGCGGGTCCGCTCTCGATGACTTTGGCGATGGTCGCCCAGCCCTCGTTGGGCCAGCGGGCCAAGTTCATGCGGTCGCCGTTGAAAAAGAGTTCGGGCAACGGCGGCGCGTTCTCGAAGTTATCGGGGAACGTGCCCAAATCCGTTATGTTTTCGGCACCGAGATTCATGACAAGGACGTTATCGCGGGCCGCAGGTTCTAATCGATCCAGTACGGAATGCTCGTCGATTCTCTGAAATCCCTGCGAAGGAAGGTCTCGGCCACCAACGAGACACACTCCGTCCGCCGCACCTTTGTAGGTAACGGGCGATTCTGCGCTTCCACCGTCTTCAGCGGTCAGGTTCCAGGTTTCGGAGAGATGGTAGCGACCCGATTGAAGAACGACATCGACGGGTTGGGGCTTCCAGTCCAGCGTTTGCCGCAATTGCCGGACGGCGTTCTGCGCGCCATTCAACGTCGCGAAGGGAGCATCCGCCGTTCCGGCGTTTGCATCGTCGCCCTGCGGAGCAATGTAAAGCGTGGAACAAAATGCCGTCACTGGTACCAACAAAGAAACCACGAGAACTAACGTCAACGACTTCATGCGTAACTCCATTACAAATGCCTTTCTCCGTGGTTCCGTCTATTAATCGCCACCGTCATAGACGGGTCCAAGATGTAGTCCTCACGTTTACTGCAATCTGCGATTCCAGCCCGGTTCGGTGGGATGAAGTGATTTAATGTCGGTTGCAAGCGATATCCCCGCGCTCTGCAGTATCTGTCTGAACTCCAGCCCTGGAAGCCGATCGAAACACTCCACCGTGATGCGGTAACGCTCATTTCGGATGGCGTCGCCGTCGCCGAGTTGCACCGCGTCCTTCAGCGGTTGCGCCTGCTTTCTGACCTCCGCGAAAAAATCCGGCCAGAAAGCGGGTCCATACTGGCGCTCGCATTCGGCGAGAATGTACGCGTGGATGCGATCCACGAGATTCGGCTGCACATCGGGTGGCAGAACGTACCCAGAAGCTACGTAGCGCTGAAAGGTGTCCGCCTGGCCTTGGTACGTATCCGTCCAGGACTGGAGAAAGACCGGGTTTGGCGCGACCGTCTGGGTTGCCTTCATGCCGATGCTCCAGCCGACCATTTCCCAACCGAACTGGGCATGTGTCGCTGCGACGAAGTTATGGGCCATCTCCTCGATATATCCCGAAACGTGCGGGACGTGATATTGCGTCCATTCCGGATGCTGGTCCAATTGGAGGTTTTCGTCGTCATAGTAGATGACGCAATTGCTGGTGCCGCCAAAGGCTTCCTTGCTGCCTTGGGGAAAGTTATACACCACGATGACGTATTCCGTATCGACGCCGACGGTATCGTGCAATGCGTCGTAGGCGCGAACGAGGTATGGAAAGACGATGCCGGCGGCCTCTTCACGACTTTTCGGGGCAAACAGCCAGACATGTTCGCTGGTCAACAGGCATCCGGGCCGCCCGATTGCCCCTTCGAACGACGGGAGGTCCGGGTACTTCAGCGAGGGATTCAGCGTCTGACCTACGGGTGTCACGGCAGCGGTCTCGACCGGAATTTCGTCGGTAGCAGCCGACGGGTTTGGGATCATCGCCCGTTCAATTTCCCCGGCCGTTTGACCGTGGCCATTGGCCTTGGCGTAGTCGAGGGGCGTCTTCCCCTGTGCGTCTTTGCGGTTGGGATCGGCGCCCCCTTTGAGCAAGGCGGTGACGGTTCCCACGTGCCCGTTTGCCGCAGCCAGATGGAGCGGAGTCTTGCCCTCTTCGTTGGGCGCATTCGGATCGGCGCCTTCCCCCAGGAGTTGTTCAACGGAGCCCAGCTTTCCGTCACGCGCCATTTCGTGCAGGGGCGTTGTGACGCCGGTGGAAGGAGAGGATTCGGAAAACCGGCTTATAACGAGCGGCAAGAGCAAGAGACAAAGAACGATTCCAACAACCACACCGAGAATGACGTTTCGGTTCACGATTCACCTCCCCTTCCGCGGATCGACCGCAGGCTCGTTTGACCGGAATCACGCCTACAAAAAGACTTGACCTTCCCCCCGATACGTGGGAAACTCCTCGACCACCGTGCCGTCTGAAATCCCCAGTAATAGATTGAATCGCTCGCACATCTCCCCTGCCTTGGCATAGCGCATGAACACCGGGTCACCGAGACCCAGTTTTTCCGGACCATTGTAGCGGATTGGGGTCTGCACCTCGCCGGCGCCTTCGAGGGGAAGCAACGCGGCGCCCTCTGGCAGGTACGGCCTCGGCATCTTGTCTTTGCCCACTCCCGACGCGACGTAGCCCCCGCCGTGACAGGTGAAGATGCCGGGGACCGGCACGCGCGTGATTTCGATGGCGTACCCCACGGACGGCGAATGATGAAACCCCGCGTACCAGTCAAAAAGAACCGGCGAGAAGAATCCGGAACCGACCGTAACCTCGGTAATGCAATCTTCCTCGGCCGTCTTCTCCACGCTTCCGGTACCGCCGCCGTTGATGAAGGAAAGTTCGACCCCTTCGGCGCGAATGGCACTCACAATGGCCGCGCGGCGTTCGCGAATCTCGGGCAAAGAACGTTTCTTCAAGAATCGAATGAGGCCGCTCACGATCGCGCTGCCGGGCGAGTAGTCGGGAACCCCGGCGATCTGGGCCTCGTACCCCATCACGCCATCCAACCGGACATTCTTGGCTGCGGCGATCCGACGGCACAGTTTTACTGCCTGTTCGGGCGTCTTCACCGGCGACCGTCGCACGCCGAAATGAATGCCAGGAAAGCTGGTGGCCAAATCGATATCCAGACAGAGGGGGATTTCGACCCTATGCCGGCGGCCCAGCGTGTCGAGGCAACGAACGTGTTCCTCGCAATCGACCATGCAGCAGATACGCTTGCCGCGTTGGATCTCCTCGCCAAGCCGTGCGTCGTCCGCCTCGTGCCAGACGGGATAGGCGACAAGCAGGTCGTCGAACCCCTGCTGACTCAGGAACACCACTTCGCGGGCGCTGTAGGCCATCACGCCGAAATAGGGCGCCCCGAACGACAGGATGCGTTCCAGCAACGGCACGCAGCGGAGGGATTTCGAGGCGATTCGGATGCGTTTACCGCCGGCGCGCGCCGCGATGTCGCGGATATTGCGATCGAAGAGGTCGAGGTCTACGAACGCGAGCGGCATCGGCCATCCGGCGACGGCTTCGCGGTAGTATGCGTAGGTTCGTTCCAACGTATGACGGAGCCTTTCGTTGTCAGTTCGTAGCCGAAGTCACCATTCTCCATAGCGTATTCAGCGCATTCAACTCGGGGTGGACTTCGGTCACGGCTCCACGCATAATGATTGCTGCTGCAAGGTGTTCTTCGGACGGTATTCCCGTATCCGATCGGTCGGGTGAAGTACACCGTAAATTCGCAGCACGCACAACCAACAGGAGATGTGCCGTGTCGCATCAGAGTTTTGTCACGACGACGCGGGGACTTCGTCAGAGAAAGCCCTCCCATGATTCTGTTTGAGAAGTCCAAACGGATCGGTGTCTGGAATCCAAGCGAGCTGGACTTCAGCCAGGACAAGAAAGACTGGCAAAGCCTCAACGATATCGAGCGGGACGCCATTCTGCAGTTGACCTCGCTGTTTGCGGGCGGCGAGGAGGCGGTCACGCTGGACCTGCTTCCGCTGATTCACACGATCGCCCGTGACGGCCGCGTGGAAGAAGAGATCTATCTCACGGCCTTTTTGTGGGAAGAAGCCAAGCATACGGATTTCTTTGCCCGGTTCGTCACGGAAGTCGCAGGCGTTGACACGGATCTTTCTCATTATCAACAAGAGAACTATCGCGCACTGTTCTACGAAGCCCTCCCAAAAGCGATGGAGGCCTTGGAGACCGATCCGTCGTTGACGGCTCTTGCGCGCGCGTCGACCACGTACAATCTGGTCGTGGAAGGCATCGTCGCGGAGACGGGATATCACGCGTACTTCCTGGCACTGGACAAACAAGGCATCCTGCCGGCCACGCGCAGGGGCGTGTTGCACGTGAAACAGGATGAGGCCCGGCATATTGCTTACGGGATTTACCTTTTAGCCCGGCTCATGTCGGAGGATCCTTCGCTGTGGGACGTGGTGCAGGACACCATGAATGAACTGCTCCCGGTGGTGATGGGTCTCATTCACGAGACGTTCACGCGGTACGAGACGCCGCCCTTCGGCGAGTCGGAGGAAGTGTTTGCCGCCTACGCCATGGGGCAGTTCCAAAAGCGGTTGGACCGGCTGCAGCGGGCGCGAACGATGACGGAAGCTGAGGTGGACGAGATGACGGAAGCGCTGATCGAAGCGGACGACGCGTGATCGAGTCAAAGTCCGAAGTGGCGCAAAACGAGTTGGACGCCTTCCTCGCCGAGCCAGATGATCCCTCCGTAGTAGATGAAGCAGGGCAACGCCGCGCCATACCCCAGCAACACAAAGAGGCCGTCGCGTTCGAGCAAACCGAGACCGGTCAGAAAGATTGGCAGGGCAACGACGGTGTTGCTGAATGGCACGGGCAAAGGAACGGGAAGCGCCAGAAGAAGCGCCATCAGCAGGATATAGACCGCGTGACAACGGCGGACCCAGTGGGTGTTGGTCAATACGAGCCACCGCGGGCGCAGGAATTTTTCCAGGGTTTTCGACACACGAATCAGGCGGTGGACGATTCGTTGGAATCGCGCGGACGGGATGGGGCGCTCGCGGAGAGACCTCGGTATCCACGGCGTTCGGCCGAGGGCAAGGAACAAACCGAGAAAGGCGAGGATTAGTCCGAACGGTCCCCCAAGAAAGGGCGGCGCGACCGGCAGGCTAAGCGGAAAACTGAACAACACGATCATCAGGGCGTGACCACGAACGGGGAACGGCTCCAGGATTTCGCCCAGATATACGTAGTCCTCACCGGCCCGCGAAAGTAACGTGTTGAGTTCGGCTGAAAGGGTTTCTGAAGGAGTTTTCACTACGTGCCTGCCTCGAACTGAATCGCGGGGATTATGCCTGTCAAACGCGCTATAAACAAGACGAAATGACACAAAGGAGAATGTTGGATGAGCAACTCACACGTCGCACTGTATCGACAACAACTCGGCATGTGCCATAGCGAGACCAGCCGCGTCGCGGGAACGGTTCCCGAGAACGTTCGGTACCGGCAACTCGCGGAGGGCAAAGCGCACCCGCTGTGGTTGGTCGGGCATTTGACGAATACCATCAACACGGTGGTCATTCGGTGGATGCTTGAGGATGACCAGATTATTCCGAAAGGTTTCGGGCGGCGATTCGCGCCCGACTTCGCGGGCGGCAATCCGATTACGAGCAACGCGGCCGATTATCCGGCGTGGAATGAAGTGGTGGACTTGTACGATCGCAGCATGAAGGCCGCGATCGACGGATTGGAAAAATTGACCGACGACGATCTTCCTCAGCCGCTGCGCGGTGATGTGCGGGAACAGATGCGCGACTTCTTCAGCAGCAATGGGAAAACGCTCAACATCATGGTCCTTCACGACTCCTACCACCGCGGCCAGATCGGAATGTTGTCGAAGTTGAATGCGTAAACGTCATTCTGCGTCGTAAATCTGCACGCGGGACCAGAACGACGAGAAGTTCTTGACGAAGGCAAGGTGCACTTCGTGTTCCTGATAAATATCGTGGCCGGAGATGTCTTCAAGCACGACGGTGAGCGCGAAGTCGTAGCTCGAATCCACGACTGGTCGCTCCGGCGTGGCGGCAGGCGTACCAATAAACATTTCCCGCACCGTCTCGATCGTCCGCAGGGATTCCAGTCCGCCGCGAAAGGCTTTGCGGTCGTCAGGGGTCAATTCGCTTTTCAGCCAGAAATACACACTGTGTACGAGCATACGGGTCTCCCGTTGGTACGATTTGGTCGTATCTGAGCGCCGAGAATACGACACGCAACACCGCTGCGGCAACCCTGACGCCTCGCTGGGGATTGACTCCATTGACCCAGAATATGACGCGGGCTAGACTGCTCTGCTATCGACGGTTTGGAGAATGCGGTAATTGAAGCGCTGCCAAAGGAGTACGACCTATGAAGAAATACTGGATGGGAATCGTAATGATTGTTCTGTCCGTGCAGGTTTTGGCAGCGTCTCCCATGTACCGGCCGGCACAGGAATACCGGACGACGACGGCCGCATCGTATGAGATCGCGATTCAGAAGAACGGTCGCATCGATGTCACGCTTCGGACGGGTGACCCCGTGTTCATGAACGTCTACCCCATGATCTGGTTTGCGGACGAGGACGAGCCGGAGCCGCTTGCCACCGACGGCCGGTACACGACGCGGGAGGAAGTCAACGATCGTCTGGGCAAAGGGCAGGGCGTGGTCATGGACTACAAGGGATGCGAATGGAACCATTGTGTCTATCCGACCGAGCCTTACTTCACCGTGCAAGTCGCGTATACAAACACGTCGAAAAAACCGATTCGCATCAAGGCGCTCTACCCCTGGGTGACCGGCGGAACGCTCGGCCTGGGAAAGAATGCGATGAGCGGGGTTACGTTGGGCCTGAATACGACCGACAGCGTGACGCTGCAAGGCGGGAAGCAGTTTCCGGGGGATGTGACCATGCCGGACCTCGTCCGCGGACCGGTACGTTCGATGTGGAACATGGGAACGTACAACGCCGTGACCGGCCGGTCCCTCATCGCGGGCTTCCTGGTTGACACTACCGCATATACGCGCATTGAGATGGCCGATCCGGTGAACCGCGAGGGGGAATTGAGCCGATATGAAACCTTCACCGCAGAATGCGTCTACGATCCGCCGGTCGAGTTAGCTCCGGGCCAGAAGCTGGTGTCCGAACCGTTGTATCTGGCCGTCGCCGAATCCAACCCGCTCGAAGGGCTGGAGCGTTTTGGGAAAGCCATGGCACTGGCCAACAACGTGAGCCCAGCAAAGCCGTTCATTCCCCATGGCTGGGATTCGTGGAGCACGTCGTTTCGCACCGACATCAATGAATCGAGGATGATCGAGAACCTCGATTTCGTGGCGAAGCATCTCAAGCGGTACGGATGGGATCACTTCGCCATTGATGATGGATGGCAGATCGCGCTGGGCGACTGGGACGCCAGTCCGGAGCGGTTCCCGAACGGGATGAAAGCCATGGCGGATCGCATTCACGAAAAAGGCATGACGGCAGGACTGTGGATCGCGCCCTTTAAGGTCGACGTTAATTCGCATCTGGCCCGGGAACATCCGGAGTGGCTAGTAGGGCCGGGCGATCAGGGGCGCCTGGTCGTCGGGAAAGACGAACGCATCCTCGACGTGACCATTCCGGAAGCGTATGTGTGGGCCCGGGATACGGCGGCGAAAATCGGCAACGAGTGGGGCTTTGACGCCCTTGTCGAAACGGACTACATCTATTATCTCACGCTGGCCGAATCCTATTCGCGTCCGGACATGACGCGCGTCGAGGTGATGCGCTTGGGCATGCAGGCCCTGCGGGATGGTTTGGGCGACCGAAAGTTTATTATGGGACTGCCGCCAATGCCCATAAACGGAGTCTACACACAAGGTATGCGACTGGGCACGGACTGCGCGCCGGTTTGGCGGCAAGTCCCTGGCGAGTGGCCGTTTGGCTGTGTGGATACCCTGACGAACGCGGCGCGCCGGTATTACTTCGCGCCGTGGATGTGGAGTCCGGATCAAGACTGCGCGTTCTTTGCGAAGGAATCTACCCGGAAACGGTGGGACGTTTCAGACCAACCGGAACTGACGTTGGACCAAAGTGTGGCGTGGCTGACGGGCGCGGCCTTGACGGGCGGCGCGATCAAGATTGGCGACCGGTTCACGGAATTGACCAACCAAGAGGTTGACGTTCTGCGCCGCCTCCTCCCCACGCTGCATCGTCCGGCCCGCCCGGTGGACTTGCTGACGAGTGACAATCCGCGGATTTGGTCGTTGCCCATCCAGTGCGATATCGGCGACTGGTCTGTCGTGGGCTTGTTCAACTGGAACGAGTCCAGTGCCCAGACCGTCGATGTGAACTTCCGGGATTTGGGTTTGGTCAACGGGAAGTACTACACGGTGTACGGTTTCTGGAACGAGACCTATTACGGGACGGCATCCGGCCGACTGTCCGTGTCTGTCCCGCCGGGAAGCGTGCGTCTGCTGTGTTTGCGTCCGTACGAGGATCGGCCGATGTTTCTTTCGACCGACCGGCACTACTCGCAGGGGGCGACCGATTTCACAGCACTCGATTGGGACGCGCAACGGCGCATGCTGACCGGCACATTCGACGGGATTGCGGATACTGCCTACACGCTACGCGTTCTGGCACCGTCGCCTTACGAGATGAAACAGGTCGCCGTATCCTGCGGAGACGCGACGACGCGGATGGACGACCGCGTGCTGGTCATACGATTCCACTGCGACGAGGCCGGTCCGGTGAACTGGCAAGTAGAATTCTAGAACTTTAACACCCCCCCTATCGTTTCCGACCGTTGTGGTGCGGGCATCCCTGCGAGCCGACGCCATCAGACCAAAAGCAGTCAGGATGGCCGCACCGCAATTTGACCACGTGGTTTTGTTTGAGGTGCTTAGTTCTTCAGCTTCTTCCGGGTGAGACGGTGGATTTCCCACGCGATGGCGCAATTCACGATACCGGACGGCGGCAGTATGGGAATGTCGTATCCTTCGAGCGTGACGCATGCGTCCGACCAGGGCCACATGGGATCGATCCAGAGGACGCCGGGGTCGTTGACGTAATCGCGATTTCGCAGAATATCCACGTAGACCACCCGCGCGCCGGCCTCGCGACCCGCTTTGAGTAATCCGTTCGGGGGATGCTGGTAGCCGATATGGATCAGCACGTCCCCTTTGGAATACTTATCATCGGGCGTTTTCAGATAGGAGAACCCCGAGTTCCAGACCCCGGACTGAAAATCCTTTCCAATTTCGGTGTGCTGGATTTCGTCGGGAACGAAGTGGCCCATGCCGTACATGATGACGTGATGGCCGTCGTTGAGCGCGTCCGCCGCCCAGGTCGCGGCTTCGTTGAAACCGTCGCGGTCTTCCTGGTCCGCGCGGAGGAGGATCGCCTTTACACCGTCCGCGTATCGGTTTCCGAGCACGCCCGCGGTGATAGGCGGTACATCATTTTTTTCATGCCAAAATACGCCTTCGCGCTGATATTTGTAGATGCGCGGGAACCCGCCGGGCAGTCCGATTGTTTCGTACATGACCGGCATCTTGTCGAGCCGCGTGAGGGCGCCGACCAGTTCGGCGGAGAATATCCATGCCGGAATGAGATTGGCGAGGGTCGGCGAGACATCCGCATCGGCGGCATGATTCGGGAACCATGGCGGGTCGTTGCTCGCGGGTTGCGAGCCGAAGCCTATCACTAGAGCGCCCGAGCCGGTAATGTTTGCGGGAACTTCCACCCCGGGCTCGCCCCCGAATAAGACGACATCTCCCGCTTGGGGCGTGTTGTTGCCGAGGTTCTTGATGAGCATGATTCCGCCGGCGCGACCCGACAACTCGCTCACCCACGCCGGGTAACCCGCCGCCCATAGCGCGCCGCCATCCGCCAATCGCTTCGCGGCGGCGTCGGCCGGCGCCTTCATGTCGGGGATGTCGGCCCGGCATGCGTGGAGAGCGGCCACGGTACGTGTGAGATAGGATGAATCAGGCTCGGCGTGAGCCGCGACGGCCAACGCGGTAAACATCAGAGTCCATCGAACCATGGGGATTTCCTCTCATTGCTATGTCCGATTGATGTGAGTTTCGGAGAATGGTCTACCGCTCGACGGTAATCCGAAGCGTACCCGGAAACTCCGCCTGAATCTGGCCAATCAGATCTTCAACCGTTTGCTTGCGGCGGGACAAGATGTCGAAGGTCATATCCGTGCGTTGCGTCTCATCGTCGTCCGTAACGCGCAAGCGTGCCGCCATAACGACATAGCCCTGGCGCTCAATAAATCGCTCGAGATCGTTGATGCGTTTGGTCCCTCCCGCAACCCGTACGCTCAAGGCAAATTGCACTTGTTCGGGCAAGAGGGCGCCGACGCGTTCGAGAAGAAGAACGGAGAGCAGGGCGAAGACGGTAGCAATGACGGCCAAGGCGTAGTACCCGACGCCGATGGCAATCCCGAGCACGGCGACGAACCACAACATGGCCGCGGTGGTGAGACCACGGTGGATGCTGCCCTGGTTGATGATGGTGCCGGCGCCGATAAAACCGATGCCGGTTACGATGCCCGCGGCGATACGTCCCCGGTCGAGCCAGACGTGGGCATCGCTGTTGTTCCACTCGGCGGCGAGGATGTCGGACACGACCATCGCCAAGGTGGCACCGAGACAGACGATGACGTGGGTGCGTAGACCGGCGGCCCGGCCTTTCCGTTCGCGTTCCAGGCCCAGCGCGCCCGAAAGCGCCAACGCCAACGCAAACTTGCCCGCATAATCGAGCGTATCTGTTGGAAATTGCACGTGACATCCTCGCGAGACGCTCGGCTGCTGCCACGCAGCGAGTCGCCGCAACTTTGACGAAACGTTTTATCTCAAGATCGTATTGAACTCGTTCTTCTTCTCTTCGACGGGCGCCGTCCCAACCTTGGCGCGGCGCTGCTCGATTTCCGGTCCGGTGGCGCCGCGCTTCTCGGCTTCGTCGAGGTATCGGCGCGCGGCGGACAGATTGTCGCTGGCAACGGCGATGTCGCACAGCACCAGCCACGGTGCGGGGCTGTCCGGATACTTCTGGGTAGCCTCATTCAGGTATTGATCGGCGAGAGACACCGCCTTCATCGACATGGCGATCTTGGCCAGACTCACGAGAGGCAGCGCCGCTTCCGGGGTTTTTCCTGCGGCGGCTTCCAAATACGCGCGCGCGGCATTCCACCGGCCCATCGCGCCGCAGCGCTGGGCCAATTGCATCCACGCAGAAGGTTGACCGGCTTCCGTTGCAGGGGCCTGTGGCCAATGATTCAGGAAACCCTGCTCATCCTCCGCCATAGCGCGACAAACGCCCATCACTATCCACGCTTTCGCGTCGCCGGGGTGGTCGGCCAGCATCTGCGATAAGAGGTACGAGGCCTGAATCAATTGTCCCCGGCCCAGCAGCACCTCTGCTTCCAGTTGCATTCCTTCCAGGCTTTGAGGGTCCCTCTGGAGCTGCGTGCGTGCTTGCTGCTCCAATTTGTTCAGGGCGGTCATGGTGCGACGTACGTTTTCGAGTTGTTTCTCGGCAGGCGCGTACTTCGTAGTGGAAACGATATCGCGTAGTTCTTTTTCCGCAGCATCGAGATCCCCCGTTGCTCCCAACAATGCGGCCAACTGCGTTCGTAGCTCGGGCGGCAACGTGCCCAATTGTTCCGCGCGCCGGAAGTAATCGATGGCGAGGAGCCGGTCATTCATCCCGCCGGTGGTGTTCGCCCGTGCCAAGAGGTTTAACGCGAGCTGCGCGGTGTAGTCGAAGTTGCCGGGGTCGCGCCACAGGGCGTCGCGAATCAAATCGACGGCGTCGTCGCGCTTGCCGAGAAAGCTCGCGCACCGGCCCAGCAGATATAGAGTTTCCGCGTTTTCAGGATTCCGCTCCCGGGCAGTGGACAGGCTGTCTTGCGCGGCGATGAAGAGTTGCTGCGCTTCTTCCTCCTTGCCTGCGGCGGCGGGTTTCTGTCCTTTCTGGGCGAGGTCAGCTCCTTCTCGGATCGCGTCGACCGCCTTGTCGTAGTAGAGTTGCCCGAGACGTTCCAAGGGGAACGCAGCCGTCTGCGTATCGATCGCGGCGTCCTGCCAGAGGGACTGGGGATCCAGCCAGACGCGATTGCGCAGAAACGTGCCCGAGCCGGACGCGATGAGCAAGATGACGGCGGCTGCCGCTGCTGCGAGTTGTGTCACGCGTTGGGCCGAGGCCTTCGCGACGAGCCATGGTACAACCATGACCAAACCGCACAGGGGAAAGTAAAGTCCGCGCTCGGAAAACGGTGCGGAGGCGGAAAAGGATAATGTGGTCCATGCGAGCCCCGCGACAAACCAGAGTAGTCCCAATCCCACCATGGAACGATAGGTGATGAAGAGGACGGCCACTCCCAGGATAACCATGCCAGTCAGCAGGGTCAGTCCGGCGTGAACGGATTGATCGCGGACGATATCGCTCGAAACGCGCGGCGGTAGGTTGTGGTCCACCGTAAGCGCGGTCGGACTGAGCGTTGATTCGAGCCCGTCCATGAAAGCTGCGGCCCGGTCAACATTGGTCGCTTGGGGGGCAGAACTGACCAACTCTTGGAAATCGGGGGTACGGGGCTGGCCTGCAAACCAGACGACGAGTAGCACCCCAAGCAGGCCCCAATAAGCCGCGTGGACGACGACCCGGCGTAAAGCGTGCCTACCATGCAGAATCCAGTCGACGACCAGAACGAACACCGGAATCAGCGCCGCCACGTGGTTGCAGTACCAAGCCAAAAGCATGCTCGACAGCGACAAGGCGAGCGGACCGATTCCGAATCCTTCTTCACGTTCGGACGCACGAACGAAGAGCAGAATCGCGAGCAAGGAGAAAAAGGCCAGTAACAATCCCGACCGTCCCACAACATAATCCACGCTCTCGGTAGCCACGGGGTTCAGCGCGACAAACAAACCGGCAAGCATAGGAACGGGTTCGGGAGTCCCTCGGGGCAACAAGCGCCTGCAAACCAGAAAGACCAACAGCGCGTTCAATGCGTGCAACAGAATATTGATCGCGTGGAAAAGACCGGGACTTCCGCCGGAAATTACCCAGTTTGCCGCGTAGGTCAGCATCGGCAGCGGAGCGGACGGCTGGACGCTTAATGCTTGCGGTACCGTAGCGATCCGATGGGCGTTCGCGTTGTCCACAATGACCCGCTGGTCCAGGTAATGGAATGGGATCGAAAATGCGTTTGAATAGGCGATGACGGCGACGATTAAAACCAGAAAGCCGGCAATCCAGACTTGGGCCGTATCGATCCCTTGAAGTCCTTCGAAACCCGGTTTCGTTTCGGGTTCCTCCGGGGCGGCGGGTTCGAATTCCGGCGACGCCGGTTCAGCCTCCGAAGTATTTTGCTCCGGCTCCTCGGGAGCCGTTTCTTCGTCGCGTGGATCCTCAGCCACTGGTATTCGTCCTTCACAATTCGTTGCCAGGAATAAATTCTTCTATTGCCCGTAGATTGCGCAGTATAGTCCAATTGGGAGCCGGGATAAAATGCGGTGGTCCTCATGAGCAACGTCGACGGAAGGCGGTCACGAGCAGAATCATCCCCATCCCTATCGTGGCAAAGGCTGCCACCGGCTCCCAATGCGGAACTGCCCTGCGGAGTTGGAGCACGGCCGACTTGTCCGACGTAAGCCGGGTGGGGTGTTGCGTGATGTCCCATCCAGCAATCTGGAGTTCATCATCCGGATCGAGGGTTACAGTTACCGGCGGCTTTCCGCCAGGTTCGTAGACGGCAATCGAAAACCGGACCTTTGAAGGGGTGACGGCGGGTTCAAAGCGAATGGTTGCGCCGTCGCAGGTGACTGCGCCGTGTTCGGGAACGCGCAATTGCCGATCCGGAGAGTGGGCGACGACCTCATATAGCGTAGATTCATCCGGACCGATCGCGGTCGCGGAAGGAAGGACTTCGTCCAAACGCACGGTGAGGCTGGAATCCGGCGACGACCAGGTTTCGCCTTTGGCAAGGTGCGCATCCGCGATCCATTCGCCGTTCCGCGACAGCCGAACCTGCGCCTTGCCGGGCTCCCACGCGGCGACATGGAGAATCAACGGCAATCGGGTCAGGTCTTCGAATCGGACGGGGCAGTCCTGGGGAACTTCGTTGAGGGCGATCCAGCGATGTTCGGATATCCCGTGTCGGTCGATGGCAACTTCGATCGCGGACGTGGGTCCGTCGACACCCGGGTGGTTGTCGTTACGGCGAATCAGCGTGACGGAGGAGCCGTCCTCCATGGCGAGTCCCGAGCCGGGTTGAAAGGATGACAGCCATTCGGTGGTATCGCCTTCGGCCACGCCCCAACGGGCAAGGTCACCTTTCGCGGTACTGTCCGAAAGGCTCTGCTCGGCGGCGCCCGGTGAATCGACCCACGCAAAGTGCAAAGCGGTCCGATCAGCGAGACGGACCCATGCGCCGTTCGGAACGACAACGGAGTCGGTCGGCAGTTCCGTCCCGCCGACGGCGACGGTCAGAGCGGCCATGGGAGGATTGCCCGGGGCGGCGACCAGCCCGCGCCAGGGTCGCACGTTTTCGATAGTGAATCGTTGCGCACCGATGCGGAAACCCGTGCCGGGAGCGGCATTCACGCGCTGCACGCCAGCCGGCGTTTTGATGGATAGGGTTCCTTGGAGCGCATGCGGTGTGATGGTTTTGCCCTTGGTGATCGCAATCGCGAAGGGCAGCGCGGCCACGTCGTAGTACTGGTTTTCGTCGATCCAGCCCGATGCGTTGGAAGGCGCGGCAAAGGGGATGTGTTTCCCCAGCATTCGTTCTACGCGCGCCTTCCACGGCGCCTGCGCTTCGGAAGGGAGGGCGATTGCGACCGCTTCGGCGGTTTCGGTTTGAATGCGGATGTCGCCGGTAAAGGTTTGATGCCAGGTGTAGACGAGGCCACTTGTGCCGGCAGCAACGCACATTACGGCGAGAGCGGCTTGCAGGTACGGTCGAACCATGATGGGTGAACGCGATCCATGGGGGTGTTATCTGCGCGAAGTTTTGATGACAACGCTATTGTCGCAATTACTTTGCGGTCGCTTCAACGGAAGGCGCAGAATCCTCGGACGACGCAGTCGGCAGTATCTCGGCGAGGTGCGCGGTGAACGTATACAACGTCGGAACGACGACGAGCGTGAGCACCGTAGCGAAGGTCAGGCCGAAGATCACCGCCACGGCCATGGAGCCCCACCATTGGCTTGACTCGCCGCCGATGGTCCAGTGGAATTCGCGGAAATTGAAGCTGATGCCGAGGGCCATCGGAACCAGACCGAGAATGGTGGTGATTGCCGTTAACATGACTGGACGGAACCGCGTCATCCCGCCTTCGACGACCGCATCTTCGAGCGACAATCCGCGGTTGCGAAGCTGGTTGATGAAATCGATCAACACAATGGCATTGTTGACGACCACCCCGGCAAGGCTGATCGCCCCAATCCCGGTCATGAGAATCCCGAAAGGCATGTGGAAGATGAACAGCCCGAGGAAAACGCCGGCGAGGGACAAAATCACCGAGCTGACGATGATGAACGGTTGCAGAATCGAATTGAATTGAGCGACCAACACCAGTGTAATCAGCAAGATAGCTGCGGCAAACGCGCGCGCCAGAAAATCTTCGGTTTCGACCGTGTCTTCGTTTTCGCCCGTATACGCAACGGTGTATCCGGCGGGCAGCGGGAAATCTTCCATCGCTTCTTGAACTTTGCCGAGCACTTCCTGGCCCGACTTCCCGGCGACGACATCCGCCGAGACTGTCACGGTCCGGTTCCGATCGATTCGGGTAATACTCCCTAGCCCCGCGCCCTGTTCGATGTGTGCCACAGTGGACAATGGAACGGGTTGACCGTTGAGGTTGATGAGATCCATGGACTCGATATTGGAGAGGTCTTCCCGGAAGGCTTGCGGGAAACGGACCATCACGTCGTATTCCTCGTCGCCCTCGCGGTAGTCGCCGGCCTTCCGGCCTTCCACGGCCGTCTGCACGGTCATTCCGATAAACGATGTATTCAACCCGGTTTTCCACGCCTCTTGCCGATCGACAATGACGCGCACTTCCGGCTTGCCTTTGTTGTAGTCGTCGCGCAAATCGACCAGACCGGGGACGTCCCTAATATGTTCGCGAATGTCTTTCGCTAATTGCGAAAGGGTATCAAAGTCTTCTCCACTAATCTCGATGTTGATCGGCGGACCGGTGGGCGGGCCCATCTCCATCTTTTCGATGCGCACTTCGGCGCCGGTTGCATTGGCGAGATCGCGGCGGACGTCCTCGACGATCGTACTGGGCATGACGGTGCAGTCTTCCAACTTTGGGAAGTCCAGTGTCACCCGGCTCAGGTGCGTCGTGTTCGCCCTCCGCTCTCCGTAGAGGCTCACCCCCTGCGACCCGACGTTGGCGATGATGTGTTCGATATTGTCGCGATAGGGCTCGAGCACCTCTTCCACCAAACGCACGTAGGAATCGGACGTGGCCAGGTTGGTGCCTTCGGGGCACTTGATGTCGATGTTGGCCTGGGGCGGTTCGATGGTAGGGGTAAACTCGAATTCGGCGTGCGTGAGGAATTCAATGGTAATTACGACCAGAACCGTGACAGCCAGGGTAATTGTGATGGCACGCCACCGAATGGCCGAGCGGAGGAGCGCGCCGTAGGCATGGAGGATCGGATGGCGTTCCACGCGACCGTCTTCGACCGCCTTCACGC
The DNA here is from genome assembly GCA_963745075.1 of Candidatus Hydrogenedentota bacterium. GTDB lineage: Bacteria > Hydrogenedentota > Hydrogenedentia > Hydrogenedentales > SLHB01 > JAHDWY01. The sequence goes on from CAVUWV010000018.1 coordinate 160,789, forward strand.
GGGCTCGCATGAAGCGCCCGGCGAGCGCGGGGTTCACAATAAGACCTACAAACAAGGAGGACGACAAGGCCAAGGTGACGGTCAGGGGCAGGTATACCATGAACTTGCCCCAGATACCGGGCCAGAAGAACATGGGCGCGAAGGCCGCGACGGTGGTCAAGGTCGAGCCGATGATCGGCCACGCGACCTCGTCGACGCCTTGCTTGGCTGCCGCAACGCGATCGAGCCCCATCTGCATGTGCCGGTAGATGTTCTCGACCACGACGATCCCGTTGTCGACGAGCATCCCCAAGGCGAGGGTCAAGCTGAACAGGACCACCATGTTCAGCGTGACGCCGAACATATACAACACGAAGAAGGTGATCAGCATAGACACGGGGATGGCCAGGGCAACAAACAAGGCGTTTGTGAAACCCAGAAACACGAAGATGACCGCCAATACGAGGATCAAACCGCTAAGGATACTGTTTTCGAGCTCGGTCACCATGTCGCGCACGAACGTGGATTCGTCCCACGTCATGGCAATCGTCATGCCGCTGGGCAGATCTCGCTTGAGCTGGCCAAACAGGGTGTTCACTTGGTCGGCGATGCGAATGATGTTCTCGCCGGACCGCTTGGAGATCGCCAGGGTAATCGCAGGTTGACCGTCCACGCGCGACAAACTGTCCAAGTCTTTGAATCCGTCCTTTACGGTGGCGATGTCGCGCAGGTAGACGGTGCCTTCCGGTCCGGTTTTCACCACCAGACTTTTCAACTCGTCGGGCGTACGAATTTCCCCGGGTGTCCGCATCAGGAATTTTGCTTCACCGAGATCCATGGATCCGCCGGGGGTGTTGACGTTTTCGAGCCGGGTGACTTCGACGAGTTCGGCGAGGGAAATGCCGTATTCAGCGACCCGCGCGGGGTCCACTTCGATCTGAATCTCGCGCTCGACACCGCCGATAATTTGCACATCGAGGACACCCGGAATGGCTTCGATGCGGTCCTCCAAGTCATCGGCAATCTCATTTAGCACGGGAAGCCCGGCGTTCCCCGTCAGAGACATGAGCATGATGGGAAGTTCGCCGAGATTAATTTCACTGATGATGGGATCGTCGGCATCCTCGGGTAGATCCTGCTTCGCCAGATCGACTTTGTCACGAACCCGCTGCAGGGCGTCTTCAATGATCGTGTCGGGCTGGAACTCGATATTGATTGTGGAAACGCCTTCGACGCTCGTGGAAGTGACCTCTTTAACGTCGGACAACCCGGTCAGCTTCCGTTCGATCGGGACCGTAACGAGGGATTCGATGTCCTCCGGCGTGACGCCTTCGTAGGTGACGGTGACGTTGACGAAGGGAACGACGACTTCGGGGTTCGATTCCCGGGGCAGGACCATATAGGCGTAAATGCCGGCAACAGAAATGATGAAGAGCAACACGATAACGGTGGTGCTTCGGTCTACGGCGAAGTTGGTGATCTTCACTGGACGGTTTCTTGGACCTTGACCGGCTCGCCGGGCCGCACGTCACGCTGGCCCACGACGATGAGGCGGTCGCCGGGAGCGAGGCCCTCCGTAATCTGCACGGTGTCCCCCTGCACGACCCCGATCTCGATGGGACGCAGTTGGGCAACGCCGTCTTCTTCCAAAAACACGTACCGCCGGTCGTCGAGCAACATGGCGGAAAAGATCGGGATGACAATCGCTTCCGGATACACCTTTCGCGTCAGTTCGGTGCGTGCGATCATGCCCGGTTTCAAACAGCCGTCGGGGTTGTCCAGCGCGATTTCGGTGGTGAAGGTGTGGGTCGTCAAATCGGCTGTGGGGGTAATCGTCTCGATGGTTCCGTCGAAGGCACGGCCGGGGTACGCGTCGAGCTTCACCGGCACCTTGTCCCCCACCGTGAAATACGGAATGTCCCGCTCGGGGATACCGACTTTGACCTTGACCTTCTGCAATTGCACCAGACGAACCAAGGGCTTCCCGGGATCCACGAACTCGTCCTTCTCCTGAAACACCCGGTCGACTACGCCGTCAAACGGAGAGGTGATGGTGCTCTTGTCGACCTGAATACGCGTGGCGCGCAAGCTGGCGGACGCAACGTCCCGGCTGGCGACGGCGTTGTCTTCATCCTGCTGCGTGGAGGCGCCGCGTTGGCGCAGCCGCTGGATGCGCTCGAATTCCTGCGTGGATAGGCGTGCCCGGGCCTCGGCTTCTTCCAGGGCGGCCTGAAGCGCTTCGCTGTCGATGCGGAACAACTCCTGGCCCTTGGTAACGGAGTCACCGCTATCGACCCCCTTCCAGTCGATGGGACCTGCGGTCTCGGCGGCGATGGTCACGTCTTCCCACGGGTAGACGGTACCGGTCAACGTGAGGCGGTCCCGAAGCTCCTGGGCTTCCAACACCTTTACTTTGACGTTGGGAACACGCTCCGCCTGGTCTGTGGTGTCACTTGCGGAAGCTTCCTGGCGTCCCAAGCGTGGCATAAGAACGATGACCGTTCCGGCAGCCACAATGGCTACGCATACGCCTAAACTAATCAACGCCTTCTTCATAGTGTCACTCCGCTGCGCAGATAATCCGTGCGCCCGGCGCTATGCTGGGATTATCAACCCCACGCGAAAACGCTACTGCATTCCCCCATCGGCTGGAACGCGTACACGGGCCCCGTCCAAGAAGATATCGACCAGTTTTTCCCCTAACGCGGTCGACAATTCCATGTGCGGACGGTTGGTCTTCGTCATAATGTGCATATCCATCATGCCGCAAAATGCCATGGCAAGCGTGTCGGCCTCGTAGCCGGCGAAATCGCCGCTTTCGATCCCTTCCTGCATAATGCTGCGAATCCGGGTGAATCGCGATTCCCACAGTTCGTCTTTGTCGAGCTTCGGGGCCTGATGCCGCGGGGCGAAGAACGTGTGAAAAATCAGGCGCACGACCGTGGGCGATCCTTCGGCATGTTCGAAGATGTTGCAGATCAGAACCTTGAGCCGTTGCCGATACCCGGCGACACCCGCCAACACCCGGTCCATATCCTCGACGAGTTCGGCGAACCAGGACTCGACCAATCGTCGGAAGAGGTGCTCTTTATTCTCGAAGTAGTAGTAGAGCACCGGGCGTGTAACTTCTGCCCGCTCAATGATTTCCCGAATACTGGTGCCCTCGTAGCCTTTCTCCGAAAAGAGGCCGAGTGCGCTTGCCAACAAGCGCTTTTCGGCCTCGTTGGCTGTACTCACTTCGTCCGGAATTCTGTCGATTCGTGTGGACATTGTAACTCCGTTCACCCCCAAACTCTCATCAGCACAATATCTTAGTGGTCCACCGGCTCTCCTGTCAACGGCGGCAGTTTTGGTATCCGCAAACGTTTTCGCCCCCCTTGATTCGGACCTACCAGGAAGTATACACGAATCTCGACGGCAAATGCTTTCCACGTGATTCGTGTTTTGGGAGTGATACGCGTTTCCCAAAACGATGGATGGCATCTGTTACGTTGACACGAGGAGAACTTCGGAATAAAGTGTTGGGAGTAATAAGTGGGACCTGAGAACGGTTCCGGATACCTCGCGGTGTCGTTGCAGAACAACGATCCGGTTCTTCGGGGGAAGAGCGGATTGATTCTGGGACGGGGAGGAAATGGCCGGATACCGGACGAGCGTGGTTCCAAAGGGGGATATGACCATGTCGCGAACGAAGAAGCGCCTATTCATCGCCGTCGTTGTTGTGCTCTTACTGCTCCTAGCCATGCCGGTTTCGAACCTCATTGTGGGGCTTCCGCAGAACAATGCGATCGCGTCGATTGTCACCAACAACGACACGTTTGCGGAAGCGCGGGATGTGATGGCCCAGAAGTGCGTCAATTGCCATGCGGAAGACTACGTGCTGCCCAAGTATGCGTTTCTGCCGATTGTCAAGGGGATCATCGAGCGCGATATCCACGTTGGCACGGAGTACATGGATCTCGCCAAGTCGCTTCGGACCGAGCCGGGCACTCCGGTATCCGAGGTGGTCGTTGCGAAGATCGAGCAAACGCTGAATGACGGTTCGATGCCGCCCAAGCCGTACTTGGCGTTGCACTGGAACGGCGCGCTCACCGAGCCGGAGCGGGATGGCATCATGAATTGGATCCGTTCCGTGCGCACGGCCAATTACGCCACGGGCACGGCGGCGCCGGCATTCGCGAGCGACATGCTGCAACCGGTGCCCGATTCGGTCGACGAAGACCCGGCCAAAGTCGCCCTTGGCGACAAGCTGTTCCACGACACGCGCCTGTCCGGCGACAACTCCGTTTCGTGCGCAAGCTGTCACTCGCTGGACAAGGGGGGTACGGATCAACGCCAATACGCGCTTGGCGTAGGCGACACCGAGGGCGGCATCAACTCGCCGACCGTGTACAATTCGGGACTGCATTTTGCCCAATTCTGGGACGGCCGCGCGGCGAATCTGGAAGAACAGGCGGATGGGCCCGTGAACAATCCCGCCGAGATGGCGAGCAACTGGCAGGAAGTTTGCACGAAGCTCAATCAGGACCCGGAGTTCATCGAGCAATTCAATGCGGTGTACCCGGAAGGCCCGTCGAAGGAGTCTATGATCGATGCGATTGCGACCTTCGAACGCACCTTGGTTACGCCGAACAGCAAATTCGACCGGTACCTGAAAGGTGAAACGGATACCCTGAACGCGGAGGAGCTGAAGGGCCATCAGCTCTTCATGGAATTCGGCTGCGCGACCTGCCATGTTGGCAAGGCGATGGGCGGCCAGTCCTATGAGAAAATGGGACGCACGAAGGATTTCTTTACGGGCCGCAAGCTCACCGATGCGGACAACGGCCGGTACAACGTCACGAAGGACGAAGCCGACCGGCACAAGTTCAAGACGCCGACCTTGCGCAACATCGCGGTGACCGAGCCGTACTTCCACGACGGTTCGACGAGCGACCTCGAGGAGGTGGTTCGCGTCATGGCCGAATACCAGATCGGCAAAACGATGACAGACGACCAAGTGACCGCCGTGACGGCGTTCCTGAACACACTGACCGGCGAGTATAAGGGGAAGATTCTCCAGTAAGACGTTACCGGTAGGCGAGCTTTCCATCGCGGGGGGCTCGCCTACGTATTTTCCGCGAGCTGAAACTGCACATCGTACAATTTCTTGTAGAGCCCCCCTTGCGCGAGTAATTCGGCGTGCGTTCCCTGCTCGGCAATTCGCCCTTGGTCGAGGACGAGAATCCGGTCGGCCCGTTGCACCGTGGAGAGACGGTGCGCGATGACTAGGGTCGTGCGCCCGACGACGTTCTCTTCAATCGCCTGCTGGATCGCCCGCTCGCTTTCGGAATCGAGGCTCGAGGTCGCCTCATCCAGGATCAGGATTGCGGGATCCTTAATTACGGCGCGCGCGATGGCAAGCCGTTGGCGTTGTCCGCCGGATAACGAACCGCCGGACTCGGCGAGCACGGTGTCGTACCCGTCCCGTAACTGCTCGATGAAGCCGCTGGCATGGGCCGCACGCGCGGCGGTGGCGATCTGTTGTTCGGTGAAGGACCTGGAACCAAACGCGATGTTTTGGGCAACTGATTCGTTAAATAGGATGGATTCCTGCGTGACGATTCCGATCTGCCTGCGAAGGCTCGCGAAGGTCGCCTCGCGGATGTCGGCGCCGTCGATCCGGATTACGCCGCCGGTGACGTCGTAGAAGCGCGGGATCAACTTGGCCACGGTAGTCTTTCCCGCGCCGCTGAATCCGACGAGAGCCACCATCTCCCCTTTCCGAATCTCGAAACTCACGCCGGCCAACACATCGCATTCTCCGTCGTAGGAAAAGCGGACGTTGTCGAAACGGACAGATTCGCGCAAGCGCGGCAAGTCGGCCGCGGAGGGTTTCTCTTCGACGTCGGATTTCAAATCCACGAACTCGAGGACACGCTCGGCACTCGCGGCGCTGGCCTGGATCATGTTGTTGATCAGCGACAGCCGCATGATGGGGTCGAGCAGCGCAGCGAGGGCGCCCACCAGGATGACCAGTGCGCCACTGTCGAGTTGGCCGGACGCGACGGCGTTATTGCCCACGAACAGGAACACGACCAGCCCCAGTACAATCAAGAGCTGCGTGATCGGCGCAATACTGGCGTCCGCCCGGACCATCTTCTTGAGTTGCAGACGGAGGTTTGCCAGATGCCCCTCCACACGATCGATCTGGTGCTCCTCCATGGAAAACCCTTTCACGACCGGCATGCCTCGGACCGCCTCGGTAACGGTGCCGGCCAAGCTCGCGACATTCTCCAGGGAACGGCGTGCGCGCTTTTTCACCTCGCGTCCGATTCGGAAGATGGCGTATACGATCGGGGGTAACACGATCCCGGCGAGGAGCGTCATACGCCAATCCACGGCGAGCGCGATGATGACACATACCAGGGCTCGAATGGGCTCGCTGAACACGCGCACGAACACGTTGGTCAGGCCGCGGTTCACCATGAAGGCGTCGTTGGTGAAGCGCGATACCACCTCGCCGGTGGTGTGTTTTTCGAAAAACAGGAGCGACAGGTTCATGACGTTGCGAAACATGTCGCGCACGAGCCGGATCGTAATTGAGACTCCCAGTAACCCGGCGGTATAGCCTTGAATGAACCGGGCTACGCCGCTCGCGGCAGCAAGCGAAACAAGGGCTGTGGCGAGTACCGCCAATGCAGTGGTTCGCTCCGCCCGCATCTGAGCGACGATTTTTCGGAGGGCGTCATCGATGGCGTTCGGAGCCCATCCCAAATGGTTTTCCAGGGAGGTGCTCACGGTATGGATTTGCGCGATGGTGTGCGCGACTTGGTTGTCCACGGCCGCCTGTTCGCCGAAGACGATGCGCACGACAACGCCGATGGCCACGATCATGCCGCCGAAACACGCGCCCGCGATGATGGCGAAGAACAGCGAGGTAAACAGGAGTGTCCGGTGGTTCCACGCGTATGCGATCAGACGGGGATAGACCTTCCAGGCGTTGCGCCGTGGGCGGCGCTCACCATCTTTCTCGAAACTCGATACGGCGCGAACGTTAAGCATAATTATCCTGCGCTACGGTTCCGCGCCCGACCGCCGGTCCCGTAGCGCGAATCGTAATCGCGTTCATGGTTTTATTCCGCATCCGGTTCGCGGGAGAAATCGCGGCGAAGGGCTTCCAATCCGCCGATGAATTCCTCAGTCATGGGAAAGGGCCCCGGATACGGAAGATACTTTACGCTCTTACGGTTCAATGAAATCACCCATCCCCCCGGAACATCGTGTTGTCCCGGGAATTCAATGAACAATGGCACGCCCGCGTCAAACGTCTCGTCGGTCTTGATGCCGCGATCGGCCAAGTCATCCGACAGGTCCGTTCTCAGTTGATATAGCGTATCGGACCCGGCCGTACCGGTTCCGTCTGCCACGGTGATATCTCCATCGAGCGATTCGCCGCGTGCCAGGCGTTCGCGGTATGCGGCAAGCAGGGCCCGACCTTCTTCGTCATTGGATACGGCGTGGCCCAAGTAGACGAATCCGGGCGTGTCGTAGACATCATGCATCGTGAACGCGCGATAGCCGTCGAGATAGCTGAGCAAAAGCGCCGCATCCTCGTCGACAGTCAGACCGGTCACGCGTCCGTCTACGAGATATCCGCGATGGCCCACGCCCGGTTCGGGCATCAGCACCGCACCTTCCGAGCTGACCGGGGGCAGTACACCTTCCCGGTGTTGCGCGCTCATGGTGACGGCCAGCCCGAGACTCGACGTGGAATACGCCCCGTCGATCCGGTCGTCCACACCCGCGCGCGCATTCTTCCCCACACCGAGCAGGATAAGGGTCGGTACGATAAGTCCCAGCAACAGGACCGATTGACGTGTTGTCCATGGGTGATAGGAGAATTCTCTATTCGTTCGCTGCATCTTTACACCTTAAGAAGGATCTGTTTGCGATCCAGGAAGATAGCGATGCTGCCCAGAAACACGATGGGCAAGACTCCGACGAGCAAAAGGGTCCAATACGGCGACGCGTTCAAGAAATCGCGGTCCAGCGCGTTCAGGTACTGGTCGACGACAACGAACGCCAGGACGTAGACCAACAACAGGTTTTTCCCCAGCGAACTCAACAGGGGAAACCGGATACCGACTTGCTCGAAACCAAAGCACATAGTCAGCATCAATCCGGAGATACCGATGGCAAACAGGGCCAGCGACGCGGTTACGTCATGGTGTTCGGCGGGCTGGAGCCAATCGATGCAGTAACAGGCCACCAAAGAGTAAAAGGAAATGGGCGCCACACGAGAGCGAAAGGCGGTTGCGAAACCGTCGGGATGAGTCCACACCCATTGAGCAAAGCAGGTTGAAACGATGGCGACTCCAGCCAACCCTACTGCGCCGAAGGGGAACCGAAAGAGGTCGAGGGGTCCGTCAATAAATCCGTAATGGTGAAAGAACGGCGAGGCGTACAACACGGCGTGGACCGCGAGCACGGCAAGTCCGAGCAGGAAGCGGTAGTTGGCATTGCGCACCAGCCAGATCGTGAGATAGGCCGCGAAGGCGCCAATCGCAAGTTTCGCGAGCGTGCTTCCGTAAAGCACCTCGTCCCAACGGATCTCATGGCGGTTGGGATATGCCACGATCGCCTCGATAACCGAAAGCATGAACAAGAGCAGCACCCGGCGAGCGCCGTACAAGGCGGCGGCGAGCCCCCCCTTCTTCTGGATGCGGCTCGTAAACGCGAGGTAGGCCACAAACCCCATAACGAACATAAAGATTTGCTGCCCGATGTCGATGATAGTGATCAAGGGAACGGGGCCGCTGTAGTACTTGTAACCGTGGTTCAAAAAGGTCGGGCCCAACTGGGGTATGCCAAGAATCGGGTCGCCCGAAACTCCGTAGGTGATCATGGAAAAAATGTACACGATCGACACGAGACCGCGACTTTGATCGAGCCAGTCGTATCGTTGATGCAACGCACCGCCAGTCCTGGATTCTGACATGATTGTAATGCTGATACCCCGAAGATTCTTCCGGCCCGTCCCGCCCTGGAACTTTCGGACGAGTATAGTCGGCGAATAACCTGTGGCGCAAAAGCACGCGACGGTCGAGCCTCGCGATAAATCCCCTGCAGCGTCACGGCGCTCCGGAATGGCATACTTTTTGAAAAAATCGGCGGCTTCTGCGACAATTAGCCTTCAATTCCCAGGGGTTGCTTCGCCGGCATCTGCGGTGTGCATCGAACCCTTATTTCCTGAGATACTGCATAAACACACATGGAGAAGTTCCGTGAGAAGTGATGATATCCGTGCCAGTTTTCTGGAGTTTTTCCGGGAACGCGGGCACACGGTGGAACGCAGCGACAAGCTGGTGCCAGGCAACGACCCGACCCTGCTGTTCACGAGCGCGGGGATGGTGCAATTCAAGCCGTACTACACGGGCGAGGTGCCTGTGCCCTATCGCCGGGCAGCGACGTCGCAGAAGTGCCTGCGCGCCGGCGGCAAGGCGAACGATCTCGACGAAGTCGGCAAGACGGCTCGTCACTTGACGTTCTTCGAGATGCTGGGCAACTTCTCTTTTGGCGACTATTTCAAGCAGGAAGCCATCGCCTGGGGATGGGAATACTCGACGGAGTTGCTCAAAATTCCTGCCGACCGAATCTGGATTTCGGTGTTCGAAGATGACGACGAAGCCGCCGAGATCTGGGAGAAAGAGGCCGGGGTTCCGGCGTCGCGAATCGTCCGGCTCGGCGCGAAAGAGAACTTCTGGGGACCGGCCGGCGATACAGGCGCCTGCGGACCTTGTTCGGAATTGCACTACGACCGTGGCGAGGCCTGGGGTTGTGGCCGCGCAGACTGCGCGCCGGGCTGCGATCACTGTGAACGCTACCTGGAATACTGGAATCTGGTGTTCCCCCAATTCGACCAGCAGCCGGACGGGTCGCGTCCGCCGCTGAAGAATCGCGGAATCGACACGGGAATGGGCCTCGAACGCCTCGCCGCGCTGTTGCAGGACGAGGAAACCGTTTTCGACACAGACGGCATTTTCCCCATCATCGAATCGACGCAGGCCTTGACGAAGGCCAAGTACAAGGACAATCCGGCTCCGTTTCGCGTAATCGCCGACCATGCGCGGGCGCTATCGTTTCTGATTGCGGACGGCGTGTTGCCCGGTAATGAAGGCCGCGGATACGTCGAGCGCCGTCTGTTGCGCCGTGCCGCGCGTTTCGGCCGCGAATTGGGACTGGAAAATCCGTTCCTGCATCAGGTCGCCCAGACGGTCATCGAGAAGATGGGCCACCACTATCCGGAACTCGTCGAGAGCCGCATTCAGATCGAGAAGATCATCCTCACTGAGGAGCAGCGCTTCCAAAGTACGCTGGCACGCGGTATGGATCTGCTTGAGGATGCCTTCGGCAAGCTCGACACGCGTGGTTCGAAGATCGTCCCGGGCGAGGAGCTGTTTCGCCTGCACGACACCTACGGGTTCCCGCTAGACCTGGCGACTGATATCGCGACGGATCGAGGTTACGAAGTGGACCGCGAAGGTTTCGAAACGGCGATGGCACATCAACGGCAACAGGCGCGCAGCGCCTGGGCCGGCAGCGGCGAGCAGGCCCTTGCGCCGGTTTACCGGGTCATTCACGAGAAAGCGGGTGACACGGAGTTCGTCGGATACGAGGCATTTCAGTCGAGATCCAGGATCCTCGCTATTGTCCAGGATGGAAAAGAAGTCGATGCGTTGTCTGTGGACAAAGAAGGCGAAATTATCCTGGACAGGACGCCTTTCTACGCCGAATCGGGCGGCCAGATCGGCGACGTGGGGACGCTGGACAGCGCGGAGGGCAGCGCCCACATCTCCACCGCGAAAGCATTGGTCGGCAAGATGACGGTGCACTACGCCCGCGCCACGATGGGCGGTCTCAAAGTCGGCGACACGGTCGAGGCGCAAGTCGATCTGGATGCGCGTACCGCCACGCAAGCGCACCACACGGCAACGCACCTCTTGCAGGCAGCACTGCAAAACATTCTGGGGGACCACGTGCAGCAGGCCGGATCTTTGGTTACCCCCGAGCGGCTACGGTTCGACTTCACCCATTTTGAAGGCATCGACAGCGAACGGCTGCTGGATATCGAGCGCATGGTGAACCAATTCATTCGGACGGATACGCCGCTTTCGATTACGCACATGCCGTTGGCGGAGGCCCGGGCGGCCGGCGCCATGGCCTTGTTCGGCGAGAAGTACGCGGACGTGGTTCGCGTTGTAAAGGTTGGCGACATCAGCATGGAATTGTGCGGCGGCACGCATGTCCCGAGCACGGGCGTCATCGGGTGTTTCACGGTGGTCAGCGAATCCTCCATTTCGGCGGGCGTGCGGCGCATCGAGGCCGTGTGCGCGGAACCCTGCATCGAGGTCTGGCAGGCACGCGAGCGCGCCTTGGCCCACACCGCGCAACTACTGAATGCCGGCGCGGATCAATTGGAAGCGCGCGTCAAAGCGCTCATGGAAGAAAACCGAAAGCTCCAGCGCGAGGTGGCGAAATGGAAACAGGCCGCCGCAACGGGCGGCTCGGTGGACTATACGTCCCAGATCCAGGACGTCGACGGGCTCAAAGTGCTTGCCACGGAAGTCGATGGGCAGGACGCGGAAGGTCTTCGGCTGGTCATGGACAAGCTGCGGGAGCGGGTGCCCTCGGGCGTGGTCGTTCTCGGAAGCGCCGCCGAGGGCAAGGCTTCCTTGTGTGTGGCGGTGTCGAAAGATTTGACGGGTAAGATTAAGGCCGGCGACATCGTCAAACGCCTCGCGCCGATGGTGGGTGGCGGCGGTGGCGGCCGGCCCGACATGGCCCAGGCCGGCGGGAAGCAGCCGGATAACGTGCCGGAAGCCATTCGCATGACTCCCAGCGTCATCAAAGAACTGATCGGGTAATCTCGTGGACGATGGACGCATCATGGGTCTGGACGTGGGAGACGTGCGAACGGGTGTGGCCTTGAGCGACCCGATGGGTATCATCGCGCAGGCCCATTCCGTGATCGACGCGAACCCTCCCGAAGGGGCGGTGGACGCCATATCCAAGATCGTGGACGAGCAGACCGTCATCGAAGTGGTCGTGGGGCTGCCCTTGAATCAGCGGGGGGAGCGCGGACCGCAGGCTGAAAAAGTCATGACGTTTGTCGAGCTTCTGCGCGGAAAGCTTTCGGTCGAGGTTCGCACGATTGACGAGCGATTCACCACGGCCGGTGCGGAACGTTTCCTGATCGCGGCTGGCGTCAAACGCAAGGGCCGCAAGAAGGTCATCGACAAAGTTGCGGCGCAGCAGATCCTGCAAACCTACCTGGACCGGCGGAGCCGGTTGCAGGCACCCTCGGACGGATGAGCGAAGCAACACTGCAAGAATCCCCCAAACGCGGGCGCCGTTCGTGCCTCGGGTTGTTCGTGCGAACGGTAATCTACAGCGCCGCTTTGGTGGTGCTGCTGGCCGCAGTCGGCGCCTTGGGCGCCTATATGGTATACGACCACGTCACTCGCCCGGGGGTCGGCGGAGCTGCGGTGAAGCTGGAAGTGCCGGAGGGCGAAACCGGCGCGCAGGTTGGCGAGCTGTTGGCCCGGGAAGGATTGGTGTATCACCCCTGGTTCTTTCGTCTGGCGATCCGGTTGGACAAATCGGGCAAATCGATCAAGCACGGAACCTACGAACTTCAGCACGGCCTCTCCCCCACCCAATTACTGCACCGGCTCCAGGAAGGGCCGGACATCAACGTGTCGGAGTACAGGCTCACCATCCCCGAAGGGCTGACCCTTCAGCAGATGGCGGAATTATTTGACGACCCCCAGGCGTTTCTTGCGGCGGCGCGGGACCCGGCCCGCATCGCAACCTTGGGAATCTCGGCCCCGACCCTCGAGGGGTTTCTCATGCCGAATACGTATTTCTTCGCCGAGAAACCCGCCGAAGCTGACGTGGTCGACCGCATGTTGCACCACTTCCAAGAGGAATACGCCCGTTTGGTCGCAGAGATTCCCGGCGCCACGACGCGGGATTTGATGGAAGTGGTCACGGTGGCGTCGCTGGTGGAGGAGGAGTCGCGCGTCGAAGAAGAACGGCCGCTGGTGGCCGCGGTCGTGTTCAATCGCATCAAAGCGGGCATGCCGCTCGACATGGACTCCACGCTCCAGTACGCGCTCACCAAATACGGCCAGCGGCTGCTGGATCGTGACAAAGAGGTCGATTCTCCTTACAATACCTACCGCAACGCCGGATTGCCGCCGGGTCCGATTTCCAATCCGGGAGTCGCATCGTTGCGCGCGGCGCTGCAACCGGCGGATGTGAACTACTTGTATTTTGTGTCCAATGCAGACGGCAAGACGCATACCTTCAGCGCGACGCTGACCGAACACAACCGGGCGGTCGCGCGATTTCGCCGCGAGATTGCGGCACAGCGCCTCGAACAGAAGAAACAGGAAAACAATGCCGAGCAAACCGACAAGACGGAAGAAACACCCACTGTTGCCCCGTAACCGGGTGATGGTCGCAGTGACCAATCACGTCGACTACGAGCTGAAATGCGCGCGGGACTACGGTCTGGGCTGCGAAGTCCAGATGTTCGGGCTTCCCGAGTATCTGTCCGTCGATTCGACGCCGGTTCTGAAGCGCATGATCAAGCGCGTCGCGGCGATTAAAGGGCCCATTGGGTGTCACGGCCCGTTTATCGACATGATTCACTACAGTTCCGACCCGGAGATTATGGAGGTGTGCCGGCTGCGGTATTTGCAGGCCTTCGACGTTGCGGAGGCGTTGGGCGCCCGGTACCTGTTGTTTCACAGTCAATACAACCCCATCATTCGGGTGCCGGTGTATCCGGAGGTCTACCATGAGTATAGTCTCCGGTTCTGGCCCGAGATTGTCGAAGAGGCCGAAGAGCGCAAGATTCCCGTCTACGTTGAAAACATGTTCGATGACACGCCGGACCCGATCTGCCGGGTTGCGGAGAGTCTGAATTCGCCCTGGTTCAAGCTGTGCCTCGATGTGGCGCACGCAGACATTCATTCGGATTTGGATATCGGCGCGTGGATCGACGCGTACGGCGATTTCCTGTGCCACGTGCATCTCAACGATTGTCATGGCGTGCTGGACGATCATCTGGGTCTGGGACAGGGCGTCCTCGATATTCCGCGCGTGATTGCCAAGCTCAAGGCGACGGGGTTGCCGCTGACCTATGCTCTGGAGACCGGCAAACACACGGTGGCAAGTCTACGGTACCTGCAGATTGCCAAGCGATAACTGACATCGTTCGTGACGCAAGGACCCACCGCCATGGAATCGGCCGAAGACCTTCGTCAATTGCTCATCGGGCTGATGGTCGGCTTGACGACTATCGGTATCGTCAATTCCCTATGGTTTGGATGGCACTTGCGCGAATATGTGTATTCGACGCCTCGAATCGAAACCTATCGCGACCTGGATCGATTCAAAGGAATCGTGTCGACTCAAATGTACGTAACGCTGGCCCAGCTCGCGTTTCTGATCCTGCCGTACGCGGTATTGGCGCTTGGGTTCTTCTGGTTCAAGGTTCTCGATAAGTCCGACGTCGTCTACCTGCTGGTCCCGTCCGTGATATTCGTCGCAGTGGGACTTTACTTCAAGCGTATTGAAGACAAGGCAACCGAACTACCGGTGGCGGGCGAATTCCGGGATGAATTTCGGCAAGTGGTCAAATCGTGGACGGAGGATCGATTGCCAAACTGGTAGCTACCCCTGGGGATCGGTCTCATCGGGTTCGTCTCGTGCATCGGCCGCAGTCGCATTCAGGGTACGGCGGACCTGCGTGCAGAGTGTCAGCGGTGTAAACGGTTTCTGGACGAACACGGCTTTCCTGCCGACCGGTCCCTGGAACAGCGCGGCGGTTCCCGTGTAACCCGACATGAATATCACGCGAATATCGGGCCGCTGGCGTCGAATCGCGTCGGCGATCTCGGGGCCGGAGAGTCCGGGTACCACGACGTTTGTTAGCAGCAGGTGAACCGGGTCGGGATAACACTCGGAAACGCGCAGCGCACCGTCTCCCGTCCGCGATTCGAGAACGGTATACCCCTGTTCCTTCAGGATGCGTTTTGTCAATAGCCGCACGCCATCGTCATCTTCCACTACCAGAATCGTTTCATCGCCGGAGATTGGGACCTTTTGCGGCGCGGTCTCCGTGCTGCGTTCGGCCGCGTCATCAATGCGGGGAAGATAGATCTTGAAGGTCGTTCCCTTTTCCGGTTCACTGTAGACGGTCACATTTCCGCCGCTCTGTTTGATGATGCCGTACACTGTCGAAAGGCCCAGACCGGTGCCCTTGCCCTCGGGTTTCGTGGTGAAAAACGGCTCAAAGATCCGCGCGCTGATTTTTTCGTCCATACCACACCCGTTGTCGCTCATCGCGACGGACACGTAAGGCCCGGGGCGCACGTTCAGATTTTCCCGGGCATAGGCGGCGCCCAGATCGACATTGGCCGTTTCGATGGTGAGTTTCCCGCCACCGGGCATCGCATCGCGCGCGTTGACGGCGAGATTCACGATCACCTGTTCGATTTGACCGGGGTCTGCTTTTACCTTGCCTACGTCGGGCGCGAGTTTGGTGACCAGATCGATGTCTTCACCGATCAATCGTCGCATCAACTTCTCGAGTTCTAGAACCGTATGATTGACGTCGAGCACGACGGGTTGCAGGATTTGGCGGCGGCTGAAGGCCAGTAGTTGACGCGTTAAGGCCGCGGCGCGCTCGCCCGCTTTGTGGATCATCTGCAGATCGTCGGCAACGGGATGTTCCTCGCCCAGGGTCGACGCGGCGAAGTCGGAGTACCCGAGGATGGCGGAAAGGAGATTGTTAAAATCATGGGCGATGCCGCCGGCCAACTGCCCAATCGCTTCCATTTTCTGAGCCTGAAGGAACTGGCCTTCGAGTTCACGCAGGGCGGTTTCGTCGATCAGGTACCCCCGAATCTCCGTCAACCGCTGGTTCTCATCGTAGGTGCCGATCACATTGCCCACGACGCTCAATTCACGCCCCTGCAAGGTCCGCATGCTGAGCCGGTGATGTTCGAGCCGTTTCTTCTTTCCAAGGGCTTCGAGCAAATCGTTCCAGTCGTCGGGAAGCATCAAGTACTCGGACAGACCTCGACCCCTGGCCCGTTCGACCGTTTCCGTTTCAAACATGTTCACGAACGAAGAATTGCAGTCGATCACTTTTCCTTCGGGGCAACACAGGAAATCTGCGGCGAAGTCTTCCTCAAAGAATCGGCGATAGCGCTCCTCGGCGGCGCGAATCTGTGTAATCTCATGATGGGACACGATGGCCCCACCATCGGGCGAATCCAGGGCCGAAACCGTCATGACGAACCATTGCCGCTCGCCACTGGCATTCCGGGACTCATATTCGATTTCGAAGGTGGTCTGGCGCTTTTCGAGCACGGCCCGGAGTTTCGACCCCGCGTCCGAAGGATAGGCAGCCCGGCCGATCGATACTGCTTTTTCCAATGCGGCAACGTAGTCCTCTCCGATGCCGGTTTCGGTGAGGCCGGCATTCCGTTGCGCGGCGGCGAACTCGCGCCACGCGTCGTTTACGGTTAGAATCCGGCCGTCCCAGGCGAGCACCGCGATGCGGTCGGGAAGCGATCGCAAGACGCTTTGAAGGAGCGCATCCCTTTCGCGGACGGCCGCTTCACTTTCCCGCTGCGCGACCACGCGATCGCGCAACTCGAGTGCGCTGCGGAGCGAGGGCCCGAGCCGGACAAGCTGTTCTTTCAATACATAGTCGGCCACGCCCAGCTTCATGCAGCGAACGGCTGTTTCTTCGTCAATGGACGCGGTGACGATGATAAATGGAACGCCCGGCGACGTTTCCCGAGCCAGTTCAAACGCTTCCAGCCCCGAGATATCCGGCAGGTTGTAGTCGGACAAGATTACGTCTGGAGCCTCGCGAGACAGAGCATCCTCATAGGCCTTCCGAGCGGCGACGTGTGTGATGGACACGTCCAGTCCGTCACGACGAAGCGAACGTTCAATGAGTTCTGCGTCCGTAGCGACGTCTTCCAACAACACCAATCGAATCGGCTTGTTCATCAATCGATACATGCCTCGCAAGCGATGCCCGGTTCCCACGCGCCATCGGCCACGTCACCCTCGATCCGAGAAGTCTCAGGAGGCCGACAGCGTCCCTCGACGCTCGCTCGGGGCGGCAAGCGTGAAGTAGAACGTGGCGCCCTGGCCCGGGACACTCTCGGCCCACACGTGTCCGCCGTGGCGCTGGACCACATTCTGAACGAGTGCCAATCCCACACCGGATCCCTCAAACTCTTCTTTGCGATGAAGACGTTGAAATACCTTGAACAACTTGTCGGCGAATTGCATGTCGAAACCGCACCCGTTGTCCCGCACGTAATATGCCACGGCGCCGTTTTGGCGCTGACTTCCCACTTGAACGCGCGGTTCGCAAGACTTCGAGCTGAACTTGATCGCGTTGGCGAGGAGATTGGACAAGACTTGGCGCACCGTGGATCGATCGCCATTCGCTTCCGGGAGGGGATGAATTTCGATGCTGGGCGTCGCCGTATCGAGCCCGATCGTAAGTTCCTCCCAAACTTCTTGGGTCAGCTTCGCCATGTCAACGGGCGCAATATCGAGTGCTTGCCGGCCCGCACGGGAGAACGTGAGCAGGTCGTCGATCAGTTGCCCCATCTCTTTCGTGCTGGACCGGACCACGTCCAACAACCGATGCCCTTCGGGGTTCAAGCTATGGGCATGGTCCTCGATGAGCATCCGCGAATAGCCTTCGATAGCGCGCAGCGGAACCCGGAGATCGTGTGAAACGGAGTAGGAAAAGGCGTCCAATTGCTCGTTCGACGCGGTGAGGCGCTTGTTGGCGAATTCCAGTTCATCGTTGCTTTCCTGCAACGCCTCCTCGATTCTCCGGCGTAGTCGCAGATCGCGATGGATCGAGATCCCCGAAAGTACGGCGCACAAGATTGCGAACAACCAACCGGCGGTCACGACGCCCAGCGTACGGATGCCGCCCCGGGTAGCGGACGCGTTCAGGCCTGCGAGAAGTACGCGCTCGTGCTCTTCGAAGTCGCGGACGATTTGCACGCTGTCATGCATAACCTGTAAGCCGCGTCCTTGTGATGCCATGGCTTCCACATCATCCGTGCGGCCATCGCGCCGCGCCGCAATCAGTGCGTCGAGAAATGCGAGCTTTTGTTCCACCAATGGTTTGAGTTGGTGTAACCGCCCGGATTGTTCCGCATCGCCGGCGCTCAGGGTCTGGAGTTCGTTCAAGCGGGCTAGGACGGTGGAACGCCGGTCGTCATATTGGGTCAGAATGGATTCCGGTCCGCCGAGGGCATACCCACGAGTCTGGCTCTCGAGCCGGAGGAGTTGAATGTGCAGATCTTCGATGGCCCGCAGGACTTCGTACGAGTGGTTCAACCGCTGGGCGCTATCGAGCAGACTCCACCCGCTCAGGCACGCGGCGCCGCCCAAGGTAATCATGAACCCAAGACCGATGGCGAATCCCAAGTTAACCTTGCGCTCGGTGGTCACGATTTCACACTCCGGTCCCGTGGCGATACGTGAACCAGCCCACATCGACGATGGGACAGGGCGCGTCACCGAACACGCCATCCCACGCACGATGCAGCAACGCCCTTCTACCAGAAATATGGTACACTAGGTCCGAAAATGCGTCAAATATTTTCTCATGTATCGTCAGTGTGGCCTCCGTGCCAGGTATTCGCGCCAGTCGCCCGCCGTCGAGGGCAGTACGCCCGAATCCGAATTGCCATAGACCGATTTGCACAACCGATTTCACGTGCGGCCCGCCCCCGGCATGACTCTCGAGGAGTACCAGGAGACGCCATTTCAGCCGACACGATACCCTGTCGGTGGGACCTTAAAGCCGCATCAATCTTAATATTATCACTACAACAAGTCAACCAATTCTGGTTTAACCGTAGTATAAGACACATAAATTCAATAAAAACACTTTTGTGATTGCACCTTCCCTGAAGCAGATACTCGGGGGATGGGGATCAAGATTGGCCGGGGGAGTCGTGGGTAATCTGATCGTAGGGGCGGCCGAAGATGTGGGTCGTCCATTCGCGGCCGGATTCCCAATCGACTTGGGCGCACTCCCAACCGGAATACAGCGAGATGGCCAAAAGCACACCGAGGAAGATCCATTGCCAAGCGACCCGCAGCCGATTCAGGAAGGGTGCGCCCATCAGCAGCAGCATCGGCATGGCGCCGATCAACCAACGGAATCCGTAGGACTCGCCGCCGTAGTTGTTCGTGCGGGTTACGTAGTAGAAGACGATGGTTGCGGTAACGGCGCCGCCGGCCAGGGTCGACGCGCGCCAGGGCGCCGAGCGGTTGCGTGAGGCCCACAGGATAGCCGCCGGCCCGGCAAGCAGAATGGGGTACAAGGAAAAGATGCCGGCTCGTCCTAACAGCATGTGGAAGAGGTAGGTGCCTTTCGGCTCGTTCAACGCGTCGATTCCCATGGGATGACGCCAGTAGGAGTCTTCGTAAAGGTACGTCTCCTTGCGCATTTGAACGGGCAAGGGGCTTCCGGTCGCGAGAACCATGATGATGAAATGAACGGCCAATGGCAGGAGCGCTCCCGTCCCCGTCCATAGGACCGTCTTCTTGGGGTATCGCACCAGCAACGCGATCCCGGCAGCGGCAACAAAGGCGGCCATGGGCAGGTCGATCGTTACGGCAAGGGCACCGGACAATCCGAATGCAGCAAAGCGCCAGGGGGCAGCAGCGAGACGGCCGCTCCCAATTCCGAGGGCGAAATACATGGCCACGACGAGGAGGCCCGCCGCCGGCACGTGGTTGCTCAGCTTGCCGCTGTATCCCCACAACTGGGTGCCGAATGCAAGCGCAAGCAGGAGAAACGCATGAACGCCGGGTCGAATTTGCATCATCGAGAGCGTCTTCGAGAAGAAGATCAGCGCGAGGATATAGCTTCCGCCAACCAACGTTAGGGTCATGACGAACACGATTTGGGGCAGGTCGGAATCCCGATTCAGGTCCCAGCCCAGCAGCGCATGCATGACCTCGTATTCCCCAGTCATGATCAGGGGGAGTATGGGAGGTTTGCTCGAGATCGAGACGTCCGTCGCGCACGACGCCATCTGAAAAGATGCCCCGCACCATCACCTTGTCGATTGTCTGGGGTCCGAACGGATTCGGTGTGTCGCCGTCGGGATTGTCGATGAACCAGGAGCCGTACTCAGTCAGACTGTAGACGGTAGCCAAGCGGCTGATTGCGTGGTCGCCTTTGACGCCTTCACGCGCTTCTTGAAGCGCGAGTAGCACGGCGACACCGATGACGGCGTATTCGAAGAGGGTCCAGCCCCAGGCCGTCCGTTCCGGTGCGGGTGTCATGGGGACTCACGACTCTGTCGTCGCGGCGGGATACGCGAGGCAGGCATCCACCTGCGTGGCCGCAGTATTACCCGTGGGACGGAAAGTCCCCGCGTCCCCATGTCGGATTGCACGTCAGCGCCCCGTAATGGTTGACCATGCCCGATTAAACCAGTTCCCTTCCTTCTCTTCTGCGGAGACGGTGCGTTCCACTTCTTCTTTGGCAGGGACCCACTCGCCGTTGACCATTTCCTCGGTCTTCTCCGCGACGAAGAGACTTCCGACGCGATGCCAGCGTTGACTGCGGAGTTCGAACGTGAGGGTTTCTTCGCCGGTATCCCGGAGGAAATTGGAGTCCGCCACCGCCTCGTCGCGTTTGCGATGGAGTTTGGTGGCGAATCGCTGTTTGGGGAGTTTGACTTGGGCGATGTAGGGAACCGTCCGGGACTCCTGTTCCTGGATATCGATCTGCATGTTATCCGCGCCGTCGGGGTAGACCGAATACTCTTTGTAGTAATAGGGTTTGCGCTTGATGACCTGTCCGCGCCCGTCCTCACTGCCTTCTTCGCGAACGTAATCGCGCACCAAATCCCGCAGTTCCGCTTCGTAGCTATCCTTGGAAACGGTCTCCGAGACCATCGCTTCGGACGAGGCGTTGTCGGACTTGTGCCCAAACCGCGCGCAGGCCGGAACCAGCAGAAGGATGAGTGCGAGGGACACCAAATGCATTGGGATGGACTTTGGAATCGGCATGATGTTTCGAAGGGCTCCTCTTTGCGTCGTGATCGACACCATTCCGTAACGTGGCAGTCTGCAACCAGTCAGGCCCGAACGGCACAACACGAACGACCGGACTGAAGGAACGGCCGCATCTTATCACAGGGGTAAGGAAGGATTCACGAAAACGATACTTGAGTGGAAAGCGAGCGAACCGCCAAGGGATAGTGGCCCGCGGCAGTCGGATCTTCCCACTGCGAGCGTGCCACCTCAGGGCGAAGTGATTGGCGCGTTGCCCCCCGCGGTATAGGTAAGCAACCGGTTCTCCCGCGAGGTGTCTTTCAATTGAACCTGATTCCCGCGGATATCGACCACCTCGAAGCGATCCTGAATTGTGTCGCCTCGGTGTACCTGTACGCTGGACCCCGTTCTTCCCTGGCCGTTGCGCGCGCTCAACTGGAAGGTTGCCGTGTTGCCCTGTACGTTCTTCAAGACCATCCGGTAGGCAAACGAATCCTGGTCGATTTCCTCCTTCAACGGGGCGAGCGACGGGTCGATTTTGAAGGCCTGGTTGACCAAGGTAGAGGCACGAGAAAGGTCGTGCTCGGTCCACTGTTGAGGATACTGGGCATTGTGGATCATTTCGACGACCCGGGCGCGCGCTTTCTCAACGATGGAACGGTTTTCGGGATGATCCTCTTTGCGCAAGGCTACGAGGGCTTCCTTCAAGGTTGCCATCGGATCCGCATTGTTCGCGAGCATATCTTCCGCCGGGTTATGGAACTGCCGATCCAGCAAGGGCGCCGGCCGGTTGATGTAGGCGATGACCTGCCCGCCGCCGAGATAGAGGATGACGATCGCCGCGACGAGCCCGGCGAACACACCGACTTTCCGGATCCAGGAAGGCTGTTGTTGCACAGCCGGGCGCGCATAGGAAGGAGGGCTCGATGGCATTGCGAGGGAAGCGAGCGCCTGGCTGCGCTCGTCCAATTCCGGCAACCCCGATTCGTGCTGGGGCGCGTTCGAGTCAAACTGTGATTTCTTCTTGCCCCGGATGCCGAACACGGAGCGTTTCGCGGTCGTGTCCTCGGGCGGATTGCTTTTGAATTCCGTCTCGGAACGAAAGGCCTCCATGGCCTCCATGACACTGCTGGAAGGGGCGTAGTGCTTGATGGTTTCGCCGCCAAGGTCGTCAATGGTGAGGCTTCGTGTTTCATCGCGTGGCCGGCCGACATTCTCGCCGCAGAACCGGCACTTTACCGCAAGCACGCTGATCTCCATGCGACAGCTTGGGCATAACCGCATTTTCTCATTATTTCGGGCAGTGCCGGAATCCAATGTTGAGCCTCCTGCCTAGCCGAAATGAACCCGAACGTTCGGCTGTTACGGCTGCTTCGCCCGGCAAAATGGCGCGGCAGCCTTCTCTGCCATGTTGCACCCGCGACGGGTGTTGCCAGCACTACCCCCAATCCGGCAGTGGGTCCAAAACCAAGTGCTTCGATGACAATGGCTTACATCAAAACCGCATCAAGCAGGCTCGCCTGTAACACGGATATAGTAACGGAGAACCTGAAAAATTACAAGTTCTTCCCCGCCAAAGTGCGAACACTCCGTAAACGTTTAATACCATCTAATGTACAAGAGTTGCATCGGAGAGCCCGGTCATCCTTTTCCCAGTATGCGAAGCGTGTCGGAAATCGCCCGATCCAGCGAATCGTTCGTTTCAGGCGATACGGGAACCGTCTCGGTGCATCCGCATTCAGAGCACTTAAACGCCCGGCCCGAAACGCCATAGGCTTCACGGACCTTGTACAGCTTCTCCACTTCTTCGGATTCGAGACGCCGCACACGGCCTAGGAGATGGGCGGTCAGCATGGTTTCCGCGGCATGCTCGATCTTCTCCATCTTGTGGAGGGCGTCGAAGACATCAACACCGATGGTCAAGGCGCCGTGCCGGTCCATCAGCAACGCATCGCACTGTCGAATGAGATCCCGAATGGCTTTCCCGCCTTCCGGAGTCGCGGGGGTCGCATATTCCGCGGTCGGAACGCCGCCGATGGTGTATACCACTTCCGGTAACACACAATCGGACAAGGAAACTCCGGCCAGCGTAAACCCTATGGCCTTCGGGGGATGGGCATGGACGACCGCGCTCATCTCGGGGCGCTCTTCGTAGGCCGCGAGATGGGTGAAGAATTCGGAAGTCACCCGCCCGTCGCCGGAAATCTTGTTGCCCTTGCCGTCCGCGATTACCAAGTCGCGTGGATGCATATAGCCCTTCGAGACGCCGCTGGGCGTGCAGACATAGCGGTCGGGACCAATGCGAGCGCTGACATTGCCGTCGGTGGCGGCCACCAGGTTCTTCTCATAGAGCCGGCGGCCGGCGTCGCAGATGGCCTTGCGAATGTCCAGTTCCGTCTTCAATGCTCGATCTCCACGTGGTCAACAATACCTACGATAGTACTCCGGACGGGCGCCTCGGGTTCGTTGAACATGAAGCGTGCCGAACTGCCTTCCTGCATCAAGAGTACCAAATCCCCCACCCCGGCTTGAACCCGGTCCACCGCAACGAAGGGGGAGCCTTCCTCGGCGCCGTCCAGATCGACGTGTTTGACCATGAAGGTCTTCTGTCCCCGATAGAAGGAGTGCTTTTGCGTGGATATCACCTGTGCGACTACGCGGGCCAATTTCACGTGGCTGACCTTTCTCGATTCAATCCCTGACGCTTTACCCGCGTCAACCAGCCGCTAGTGGCCCCATAGAGAGCGCCCAAGACAAACCATTGAATCCCGCCGGCGAATAGAACGTAAAGTGCCCAAAGCAGCGGCGTGACCTTCACGTAGTGATCCAACCGGAGTATCGCGTTGATAAGAAGAATAGGAAAATCGACCAATAGTAACATCTGGTCCTGCCATCGTACCGTGTGTGAGAAAATTTCACCATCCCACATGAGGATCGGGACAAACAACGTATGCACGACTGCAAAACCGACCCCACATCGTAGCGGTCTCCGGGGAACCCATTCCCTTAATATGCGTGACCAGTACTCGGACGTGAGGTAAAGGGACGCGAAAACTACGAACAACGCGCAGATGGTTACCCCGTCGGCCATTAGCTTGCTCGTTCCTCTTCAACCAACACGGACGTTTGGAATCACCAACCCTCAATTATTAGACGCTTTAGACCCCGGAAAGGTGACATTTGTTCGGAGCCGGCTGCTTATTGCGTCACTTCATCTACAATGGCGACAATCGTCAAATCCGCCGGATTGAACTTGTCCGGCAGGGGAAACGTCGCTTCACGTCCCTGCGCCATGAAGACCCGCTCCCCTTGGTTAACGCCGATGGCATCGCAGGCGATGACGGGCTTTCCCACGGCTTCACTATGCTCGTCAATAGGCTGGACGATCAGGAACTTCACGCCCTGAAACGCGTCGAGCCGCTGACTCGCGACCAGCCGTCCAATGACCTTACCGGGTATCATTCTGCCTTACCACGCATGCTTCTTTGTCAGATATTCGTAAATTTCCGGATAGGGGTTAGGAATCACGACGCGCTCGACCAAGTCTGCGCCCGCGATGGCGGCTCCCGCGTCGACCGAAGCCTCCACGTCCGCCACGTCGCCCACGAAGGTCGTGTACCCTTTGCCGCCAATGTGATTGGCGAGGTGAAGCACAATGAGCGTGATGGGCGCGGCCTTGCATGCGGCGTCGGCAGCCTCGACAATCATGGCGGCGGACCGGGTCTCGAGGACGCCGACGGCGTCGAGCTTCGGAACCGGAGCTTCACCTCGGAGCGCGGGAAGCACCTGCTCGTGGAGGTTGGCCAGCACGAACGACTCCACGACGGCGTCAGGGCCGGCCTTTTCGACGCCTGCGCGCACGGCCGCCTCGACGGCCGCGACTTCGCCGGTTAACGAGGGACATGTACTTGCCGGGCGTAATCGGCCGGGATTCGATGAGATCGACCGGCGCGGCCTTCACCATGGCATCGCTCGCGCGGATACCCGCCGCGATGGTGGTGTATTCGACCATGCCTAGAACGGACATAGGGATGCCTTTGCCACGGGACGTGGCGAGAAGCCCTTGGACTGAATGGACGATATGGACACTATGGACGAAGAATACATCAGGCGCATGCCCCCGCCATTTGAGTGCGTTTCCACTTTAGCATCTTCATCTCCTCCAGCCTCCGGACTCCAGCCTTCTCAGACTATCCTAAACGAATCCACCAGCGTGCACCGGCGTTCGCGGGTGAAGCTGATGGGCGAGGTCATGCCTTCGCCGGTGGGGCTGGCGATGGTGAAGGATGTGTAGCCTTCCCCGCCCATGCCGAGACCCGCGAAGGTTGGTCCGTTCTTCACGAAGATGGAGCAGTTAATCAGGCGCGCCATCGTACTCAGTTTATCAATGTTGCGGGAGTGCATCGTCGCCGTGTGGCGGCGACCGCCCTCGTAGGCGACGGCGAGTTCGATGGCCTCGTCCACATTGGACACGCGCACAACAGGCATGACGGGCATGAGTTGCTCGGTCCAGGGCAACGGGTGGTCACGGTCGACTTCACAGATGGCCAGCCGCGTCTCCGGCGGCGCGTCAATGCCGATTTCGTGGAGGATGAGGTTGGCGTTCTTGCCGATCCAGCGTTTGTTGATGACACCACAGCGTCCGTCGCGCGACTCGAAGATGACGTCGCAAAGCCGTTCGATGTCTTTCCCCGCGACCTCGACGCAGCCATGGGCGACCATGTGCCGCTTCAATTCGTCCGCGACAGCGGCGACGACCACAACTTCTTTTTCCGAGGTGCAGATGATGTTGTTGTCCAGCGATGCGCCGTCCACGATGTCCTTCGCCGCCTTGGGAACATCAGCGGTCTCGTCGACGACTGAAGGCGGATTTCCTGGACCAGCCGCGATGACCTTCTTGCCCGAGAGCATGGCTTCGCGCACCACGCCGGGTCCTCCGGTCACACAGAGCAGCGCAACGCCGGGATGATGCATGAGCGCCTGCGCGGTGGCGATGGAGGGATCGGCGATGGCCGTGACAAGCCCGTCGGGTCCACCCGCATCGACCACGGCAGCGTTGAGGACTTCCACGCACCGAATCGAGCACCGCTTGGCACCGGGATGGGCGTTGAACGCGACCGCGTTTCCGCCGCTGAGCATGGCAATGGAATTGTTGATGACGGTTTCCGTCGGGTTCGTCGTCGGGATGATCGAACCAATGACACCGTGGGGCGCCCGCTCCATCAGCATCAGACCGTGGTCGCCACTTTTCGCCCGGGGTTCCAAAATTTCCGGGCCGGGCGTCTTGATCGTGACGAGGAGGTTCTTCTTGACCTTGTCTTCGGGCCGGCCCAATCCGGTTTCCTGAACGGCCAGAAGCGACAGCTCTTTCACATGGGCCATGGCCGCCGCGCGCATGGACTCGACAATCCGGTAGCGCAGATCGAGCGAGCATCGTTCCATCTGCTCGAAAGCACGCCGTGCCCGCGCGACGGCGTCATCGACGCCGGGTTCGCGTGGATCCGTTACAGCACTTCCTGTTTCACTCAAGGTCCGAAGGCTTCCTCTGTTTATCCCTTACTCGAAGGCGGACGAAACGATGCCGACCACCGCGAGCGTCCCATTATACGTAAAATGAGCGATCACGCTCGGAAGAATCGAATCATACCGTTGGCGCAGGTAGGTGAACACGGCGCCCATGACGGTAACAACGGCAATCCCGACCCAATCACCGTAAAGTTGCGGCGTATGAATCAGTCCAAACCAAAGCACGATGATGCCAAACGCCACCGGAACCCCGGTCAGACGCCGCAGGGACGGGTACACGAATCCCCCGGTAGTAAATCTCCTCGAACGGCGGTACCAGAATCATCATCACCAAGAACAGGGGCGACAGGGACGGCTCGCCCCCTTCCTCTTCCGGGTTTTGGAGCGCGAGGTCGATGATGTACCCCTTTCCATTGGCAAAGAAGTACATAAGAAATCCGGCCATCACGGCGGCGACCGCGCCGAAAGCAACACAACGCAATGCCGTCTTCCACGGGATGGCGCGAACGGCAAAGGCCGTGCGGATCGAATGGCGGTACTTGCGGCACGCGAAATACCAGACCACACAAAGGGTGGCGAACCACGACAGCACCAGCGTTGGAAGCAGGTATTCCATACGGGGCGTCATCGCGTTCGGTTGAAAGCCCGACGCAGCGAGCATGATGAAGGCGGTCAGAATGCCGAGAACGATTTCGACAGCCCAGATGATGCCGATGGCCTTCAGAAAGTCTTTCCAGCCGACGTCCCGAGGAGGTGAAGGCTCGACGACCGGTTGATCGCCTTGGGCATCGTCCGCAGGTGTGCGTGGCGACTCAACCGTCATGCTTGCGCCATTTGGTTTCGCCGTCGAGGTCCCACGAATCGACAATCGCCATGATGACGGCGTCGCAGGGACGGTCCCGCGTCGCTTCGGTCATGCGCGCAGAACTGCCGGTCGCGACGAGCACGACCTCGCCGACGCCTGCGCCGACGGCGTCGACGGCCACCACGTATGCGCCCGTTTCCTTCGCTTCGAGGTCGAGAATGCGCACGACGAGGAGCTTGCGCCCGTCGAGGGACGCTTCCTTCGCGGTGGAAACGACGGTTCCGGCTACACGGCCAATCTGCATACTCGCTCCTTCTACCGGCGAAGAATGAGGAACATCCCCCTGATCCCCCTTCCAAGGGGGAATGGTTCGTAACGCTAAGCGTTGCGTTAGGGGCAACGTAGACTTCGGATAACGCGCCAGCGACTACTTGAATACCAATGGCATTCGCTGTGCGCCATTCCCCCTTTGAAGGGGGATCAAGGGGGATGTTCCGCCCGTTGTGAATAAACTACCGCTTCGATTCTTTGGCGGCCTCATCTTTGCGGCCCAGGGGCAACGCCGTGTCCACGTTCGTGTGCGGACGCGGAATGATGTGGACGCTGACCACTTCGCCAACGGCGCGGGCGCCCCGTTCCCCGGCTTCGCACGCGGCTTTGACCGCTGCCACGTCGCCGCGCACGATGGCGGTCACATAGCCGCCGCCAATCTTCTCGTAGCCGACCAGTTCCACCTTGGCCGCCTTGACCATGGCGTCGGACGCCTCGACCATCGCGGCGAATCCCCGCGTTTCCACCATTCCCAGTGCATCAGCCATCGCGTTTCTCCCGTTAACCCCTGCAAACTTGTAATGCCATGTTTGGGCAGACTCTTAAACCCTGCCCCGCTATCTTAATCGGAGACAGCAGAGACTACAGCGACACCAGAGACGTGAACTCAACGTCGCTCCACATCGCGGCCGGAGAGACCTTCGAGCGAATGGATCGCGGCTTCGCTGCCGACAACCACGTCCGCCTCTTCACCGCCGAGGTAAAGACGCCCGAAGTTGCCGAAAGGCCGAATGTCGACCAGGGTAACCCGGCTCGCCTTCTCCGCCTCGTTGGCTGCCAGTATAGCGTAAAGGGCGGGCTGCGTCTCCAGAATGAATAAGGTCTGCCCGGCGAGGAGCATGGACCCACTCCGATTCTTGTTGATGAGTGAGGCGTGGTACGGGTCGACCTTGCGGATGACTGTGCTGGACGCGATGCGCGGTTTCTGGCGGTCGGACTCTTTCAGTCCAAGCGCATCGAGGACAGCCTGGCCGGCTTGGCGGACGTTGGCCTGAGATTCGGAGTGAACCTCGAGAGTCCCGAAACTCCGTTCGACGACCTGGATGGCGGGCCGCACGTCGGTCGCTTTCACGGCGATGTCGAGCAGCCGAACGATTTCCATTCCCGGCGCGACTTCGACAAAAAGATTGGCCATCCCCGCGACGGGCATGTAGCCCTGCACGGTGGAGGCCATGAAGGAAGCCAATTGCTCCTGCAAACTGTCGAGAATGATGTAGCTGCGTAACTCCGCCATGAACCTCCGTATGAACTTCTCGCCTTACAGTCTTCGCGCATCTGCGAGTTGCAGGGCTTTCGAATTCACATCCCCCTTGATCCCCCTTCAAAGGGGGAGATGTGACCAATTCCGTCGATAGATATATTCTGTTGCGCTTCGCCCAGAACGTCGGCACTTCGTTGGCCGCAATGCGCAACGCAAAGCGTTGCGAACATTTCCCCCTTTGAAGGGGGATCAAGGGGGATGTTCTTCAAATCTCGTTAGTACAACTCCGCTACCTAGCGATCAATATACCGGCGTGCACCAGTGGGCATACTTCGCGACTTTGCCCTGAACGATCTGGAAATACAGTTCCTGCAACTTCTTCGAGATCGGACCCGGCTCGCCGTTGCCGATCTTCCGGCGATCCACGGATCGGACGGGAGCAACCTGCGCGCCGGTGCCGGTGAAGAAGACTTCATCGGATACATATAACTCGGTGCGTGAGATGGAGCGTTCGATAACCGGCAACCCCAACTCCTCCGCCGCGATCTGCAGGACGGTATTGCGCGTGATACCCACGAGGATATCGGCCGTGGGCGGTGTGGTGATGAGGGTGCCGTCCTGCACGATGAACAGGTTCATGGCGCTGCCTTCGGCGACGCTACCGTCCTCGCGGAGGAAAATGGCCTCGTCAAACCCGGCCTGTTTGGCTTCGCTCGACGCCAGGGAGGAATTGATGTAGCTGCCGACGGTCTTGGCGCGGCTGGGAATGGCGTTGTCGGACAAGCGCCGCCAGGACGACACGACGACGTCGAGTCCGGAATCAATGTCGACGTAGTCGCCCAGCTTCATGATCCAGCAACAGAAACTGCTGTCCACGTCGTGGAGCTTGGGTCCCAGGGAGTGTTCGCACTTGTACCCGATGGGCCGGATATAGACCCCCTCGCGGAATTCCGACCGCTTGACGAGTTCGACGCAGATCTTTTCGATCTCTTCCCGGGTCTCGTTGACGTTCATGCACAGAATGGAGAAGTTGCGCACGAACCGGTCCACGTGTTCCTTGAGCCGAAAGATGAGGATGTTGTTGTTGTCCGGGCAATGATAGCCGCGAATCCCCTCGAACAGCGCCGTTCCATAATTAAAGGAATGGGTCAGAATGCTCACGTTGGCCTTCTCGATGGGGACGTACTCCCCCTCGAAATACGCAATCGGACCCGGTTCCATCTTTTTCGCCATGAATACGACTCCCCAACTAAGGGCGCACGGCCCTTGGACTTTCGAAAACCCCGGCCTGGAGCAAGTAAGGACACCTATTCGACCCAACCCGGCTCCATGCACACGCGGACCGGGCACTTGCGCTCAGTCGCTGCACGCGGGATCGTACCACTCTAGTCGCGGCGATGCACGGAGTCAATTCTGGGCAGGGTGGCGGTACGGGGATAGACGGTATGGACGGGAGCGATGACCGGCGGAGGCACCGGTCCCACAACCGGTCCGACAACCGGTCCCACGCATGGCACGATGCACGTCACCCACGGCGGCGACTTAAATCATGCACTTCCGGCACATGTTTACCATTTTCCTGTTGACATACTCATTACTATCGTGCTAGAGTTCTTCTGTTGGGCGGCGTGTCTATGGGGTTTGAGCAGTGATTTGGGTGCAGGCGGTAACGTAGAAATGGGGGAGCGTGTAATTAAAAAAATACTATGGATCCGGGGATCTAACAAGAGTTTCCCAGCGATGGGCATTCTGGCGCTGGCACTTACCGCGGCTCTGGCCATCCTTCCCGCCGCAGCCACTGAACTCAATGAGAGCGATGCGGCCATCGCATCGTCGCTTATCGGAAGTATTGAGAACCTCGCGCCGGACGAGACTCCGAGGGTTCGAGTGGACAATCGCGGGGTTGTAACCCACTTCGCCGCGCCGCGAGGACGTTCCATGACCGTAGAAGGGGCGCTGCCGGACGACGGCAAAGACCAGCGGGCGCTGAAATTCGTCGAAACCCACGCGCAAGCGCTGGGGCTCGCCAGCGACCGTGTCTCCCTGAACGTCCACGCCATCACGACGACCCCGGAACGTTCGTATGTGCGCATCCGGCAACAGTACGACGGGATCCCCGTCCACGGCGCGGAAATCGTCATGCAGATCCAGCCGGATGGCACGGTGAAGTCTTTTCTGGCGGATATCATGACGGAAACCGTCGGCTTGGACGCAGACCCCGCGTCCACCGAACCGGCGCTGGGTGCGTCCGATGCATCCGGTTACGTCTTGGCCGTCGCCAACAAGCTCCTGCAAAAAGCGCAGGAGGATTACCGGGCGGATATCGCATTCGCGGTTCAATCGGGCGAAATCGACGCGGAGACGGCACAGGAACACCTCGATAGAGCAAGTGCTTCCGCTGTGGAGTTTTGGGACGATGGCGAACTCCAGATTTACGCCCCGCACTTAATCGATGACACCGGCGAAAATGCGCTGGCATGGGCCTTCAAAGTGAAAGACACGGTGGGGATTATGACTCCCGTGCAGGTATTCGTCGACGCAGATAGCGAGGCGTTGCTTCACCTGCATCCCCTCGCTGCGGACGCCATCAACCGCCGATTGTACGACAACAAGCTGGACGGGGACGCCGGAATCCCTTACGCAGTACTCCGTCGCACCGAGAACAGCGGACCGGTAACTATCTTCCAGACGATCCATTTCGCCGACTTCAACGCCCATTGGGATATTCTGGGTTACGTGTACGACTACTTTGAAGATAATCACGGATGGGATGCCATGGATGGAGTCGGCGGGCCGATATTCTCATACATGAGGTACGACACCATATTCGATGCTTTCTACAATTCGGAAGATGGTTACATGTGGTTTGGGACGAATGGGTTCGCGGTGTCAGACAACGTCGTGGGTCATGAGTATACACATGGAGTTCTCCACGAATCGGCCGGCCTCATTTATGATTGGGAATCGGGAGCGATCAACGAATCTTTGGCTGATATGTGGGGCGAGTTTATCGACTGGTCTTGCCCTGTGCTCGGGAACGACGGAGCAAATAAGAGATGGAAGCTTGCAGAAACGACGGGCTCGGGAGTAATCCGAAACATGAAGAACCCACCCGCAAAAGGTCAGCCAGACACGTACCAAGGGACGAACTGGTATTTCCCATTTGATGACAACGACACATTCGTTCACACGAATAGCGGCGTTGGCAATAAGCTTGCCTACCTGCTCACCGATGGTGATACGTTCAACGGGTACACAATCAGCGGTATGGGAGAAGGCGTTGTACGAGACCTCTATTGGGAGACTGTGCAACTAATGCCACAAAGCCTTGGGTATAACGATCTCTATCAACTGTTGTTGGACGCAGCCGACAATCTCGGGTTCACTACAGCCCAGGTGGACAACGTTCAAAATGCTTGCGAGGCTGTCGAGATCGACTGATCTACGGGAATCATCCGCCTAAAATGCGTTTACAAGAAAGTGCACCTAGGTAATTCGTCCCCAACCAACCTAGCGGAGTAGTAGCTATGCGAAGAAACAAGACTATGAACCACATCTTCTTAGTAACGTTTCCCAGACCTGCTGTGTCATTCTGGCAAGGAAACGCGCTCACGCATTTCAAGGAGTGCCATTCGCATCAGAACACGGTCAGCGGCAAGAAGGAGTGTTACCAAACGTACCAGGCGGAGAAATCCGAAAAGCAGTAACAGGGATTCGTGTAATAGGTGAGGTAGGAGTTATGCGCAGAATCAAGTCTATCAGCCGCACCCCGTTTGCGAGTTCAATTCCTGCGGCAGCATTTCGGCAGCCGCAACCATGGGAATACTTGTTAGGCTGTCTAGCCAATCCAATAGTGTGGGTAATTGGAATAAAGCGATGTTACCGTTACCAGCGTGATTTACCATTGCAATACTGATAAGCGCAGGGATCCAAACTGTCGGCCGATCAATCGTACGCCGTGCGACGGATGGGGGTGCGGACAAAACGGATGAGGTATCACTGATGCGTCGAATCAAACGATTAAGCCGGGTTCCCTTCGTCGATCCATCGCTCCCGGCACCAGCGATTCAAGCGGAAACCCCGAAGGAGCGGTACAAGACCTGTGAAGACGAACAAACGTCGTTGACTGGCAAGGCCGCCTGCTACCGCACGTTCGTATAGGAGAAAAGCTGGCGGAAAAGTAGCGCGACCTCGCATTGAGAATTCTGGGGTCCTCACGCGGTCAGTTCGCGGGTCTTGCGGACGATGTAGCTGGACAGGGCGCGGCGGAGCCAGGCGATGCGTCCTTCGGCCAGGGCGGTGCGCATTCGTGGTTCCAGCCGATCCGATCCGGGAACCAGTCTGTTTTCGTAACGCAGTATTTGGAAATTGGCGAATGCCTGCTTCGTTATCTCCGTGATGGACTGGACAACATCGGCGGGCGGCGTTGCAGTAAACGAGTCGATGGTCACTTCCGGCGGCATGGTAAAGGACCGGAGTTCGTACGGACCGAGCGTGATTCGCCAAGTCTGCGGCGCGTCGGTATTGGCGTTCGCGGCGAAATCGTGGACGTTTCCCGGGGGATTTCCGAAGCGAATCTCGATGTCGACCGAATAGTATTCGCGATTGATTGCGTACAGGTAGCGTTGGTTCTCGTGCATCAAGGTGCGCACGGCCACGGGGTCGGACGTTGGGCCGACGGTATCGAACTTCTTCGCGGGCAAGGCACGGTACGCGAGGGCAAACCGCTGCAAGTCCGCCGTGTGGGCCTTATCGAGGAACAGACCGCCCCGGGTGATGCGGCAGGCGTCGAGTTCGGCGACCGCGTGGGCATAGGGCTCCATGAAATGCACGCCTACCGGGAACGGCGGCGTGATGCGGGACTGGGAATCCCACCAGAATCCGTCCGCCGGATACTCGGAATTGACGCGGAGAATGCCTTCGGCGGGTTTCCCGTCCATGACCGCCAGGGCCTCGGCGTTGGAATCGCCGGGTTCGGGACGGGACCACACATGTTTCCCCCACGCTTCCACCCAGCAATTGAAGATGAACGCGCCGGGACGCGGCAACGCGCCGGCGGC
Source organism: Candidatus Hydrogenedentota bacterium (assembly GCA_963745075.1). Classification (GTDB taxonomy): domain Bacteria; phylum Hydrogenedentota; class Hydrogenedentia; order Hydrogenedentales; family SLHB01; genus JAHDWY01. Next base: position 194,813 of record CAVUWV010000018.1, read on the forward strand.
ATCGAGCGTGTCCTGGTCGAGGAAGTCGAAATCGCGGAACATGCAGCCCTCTTCGACAGGCCGGTTGGCGCCACCGGTGGGATGAGGCCCATGGCCGCCGCGGTCGCGGGAATTGCCCATCCCGAGATCGATTTCCAATCCTGGCTCGTCGTTGTACAGCGCCAAGTCGATGCCGGCTTCCCGGTACAAGTCTCGGTTGCTTTCGCGGGCGGAAATCTGGTGGCCGGCCGAGGTCTGGCCGAGCACGCCGGGGATGAAGGTCTCATCCCACAACGTGACCGTCACGCGGAGATCGGAACGTGACTCGGCCAAGGTCTGACGAATCAGGCCGAAGAATTCCCGGATCTTCTTGCAGCGCCACGCGATCCACGCCGGGCCGCACACGGTCGTGAGATAGTCGTAGCGGCGGGCGAACCGGTCGGGCGCCTTCGGGTCAACGGGCACGGCGATGCTGCTTTCCTTTTCGAACAGGCCGACCGTGTAGTCGTCGTATCCCACGCGAATCGAGCCGAACCACGGCATGGCCGATGCGAACATGTTGAACGAGATGCCTTTGAATGCGGAGAACTTTCCGTAGCGCCGGCCAATCTCGCGCATGAATCGCAGGATGACGTCCTGCACGGTGGGATGAAGCGGATTGAACATGGGCTTCATGCCGCTGGACTGACCGGGGTTTTCACCGTAGGCAAAGTTCGGCAAAGCGCCGCCATAGGGTTCGATAAAGGGTTTGTCATTCAGAATTTCGGCGAGGGTGTTGAAATTGCGCACGTTGTACAGCGGCGTCCAGTCTCCAGTACTCCCCTGGACCTGGTTGTTCCAGAGCATGTTGTTGTACGTATCCGCGCCGGCCTTGATGGCCTCGATATCAGTATTCATGTTCTGCAACAGCGTGCCCAGGCGCATCAGGGTCAAGGCGCCCTGGAACTCCAGACCTTCCTTCGTGAAACGTTCGAGCAGGTCCGCATACCAGTCCGCGGGCTGGGTCGTCCAGCGCAGGTACACCTTGCGGTCGCGTGCGATCACCAGGTCCAACCCGCCGGAGGGTTCACGCTCGGACGGGAATTGCGGACCGTGATACCACGCCATGGGATAGACGAGCAGGCCTTGTCCGCTGTGCCGGGCGTAGGTGACGATGCGGTCGATCCACTCGGCGTGGCTCATTGCGCCTTCCGCCGCTCCGGTGCCGCAGGGGTCCTCGTACTGAATGCCCAACTCGCGCCGCCCCACGGATGGGCCGGTCACGGCGACGGGTGGCAAATCGTCTAACTCGTAGATCTCGATATTGGACACGGCGGCGGGTTCCCCCTCGCCCCAGGTCATGAAGACGATGCTGCAATCGTTCCAGCGCGGCCAGAAGACTTGCTGGATGTCGAGCATCTCACCGGAAAGCGGCTGCGCCCAATTGGTGAAGGCGCCGGTGGTGAGGTCGTAGCTCGTGCCATCCATCATGCACATGAACCGGCGCTTGTCATCGGGAAACCGGACGAGCGCGAGGTGCGGTTTGCCCGGGTTGTCGATGGGAAACCGGTACCCAAACCGGGCCATGGGATTCGGTTCGGTTTCGCGGTAGCGTCCCGCTGCGGTTTCAACGACGTGGGTTTCACCGAAGGCGAAGAACGTGTCGGGCGAGTAGTCCTGGGTGCAGTCGATGGTGTGCAGCAGGCGTCTTCCCGTGGCATCCGGGGCAGCCGTCTCGCCACGCGCCGCAAACAACGAGATTCCAAGGCCCGCACCGGCGGCACCCACCAGAAACGCGCGCCGTGACAAGTCGCCAGCCATATCAGTCTCCCCCATCTGCGAATACGTCCCGTGATTTGCGGCTTTACTCAATCGAAGTAAGGTGCAGCATACGACTTCATTCACCGCGCGCACAACACGACATCGAACATCGCCGGACCCGCGTTGACCGGCGTCCGTTTCGGCAAGTACACTATACGAGGGTCACTTCAAAGGAGATGCATCATGTCCACCGTATCGACGTCGCCACTTGCGCTAAAAGGGGGTCAACCCGTCCGTCCTGCCGAGAAAGCCTGGCCGTCCTGGCCGGTTTTTGACGATTTGGAGCGGAAAGCCGTAATGGAGGTGCTGGAGAGCGGGAAATGGTTCCTGAGCGAGCGTATCGCCCGGTTCGAAAAAGAGTATGCGGCGTTTCAGGATGCGAAGTTCTGCGTGGCCGTGAACAGCGGCACGTCGGCGCTCGAGATCATGTTGCAGGCGCTGGGCGTGGGTCCCGGCGATGAAGTGATTGTGCCGCCGTATACCTTTATCGCGACGGCGAGCGCGGTCCTGCGCGTCGGCGCGGAAGTGACGTTTGTGGATGTGGACGAATCCTGGAACCTGAACCCGGATCTCATCGAAGCCGCCATTACCAAACGTACCAAAGCAATTCTCCCCGTGCACTTCGCCAGCGCGGTGGCGGACATGGATCGCATCAATGCCATCGCGGCAAAGCGCGGCATCGCCGTAATTGAAGACGCGTGCCATTCCTGGGGCTCGAAGTGGAAGGACAAGGGCACGGGCGCCCTGGGCAAAGGCGGTGCGTTCAGTTTCCAGATGTCGAAGAACATCACGGCCGGTGAAGGCGGCGTGATTACAACGGACGATGAAGACTTCGCCGATCTGTGCCGTTCGATCTCGAACTGCGGACGCCACAAGGGCGCGGCGTGGTACGAGCACACGGAAGTGGGTACGAATGCCCGCATGGGCGAATTTGCCGCGGCCATTCTGAGCGCACAGCTCACGCGCCTGGAAGCGCAGACCTTGCTTCGCGAGAAGAACGGTGCGTTTCTAAACGAACGCCTTGGCGCGATCGACGGCATTACGCCGCAACCGGACGACGATCGCATGACGCGACGGGCGTACCACCTCTACGGCATGAAGATCGACCCCGAGAAGTTCGGGTGTTCGCGCGACCAGATCGTCGAGGCCGCGAAGGCCGAAGGGCTGCCCTGCGGCGGCGGCTATGTTCGTCCGCTGCACAAACAACCGGTCTTCCTGAACCGCAAGAGCGGGCCGGACTACAGCAAGGTGTCGTGTCCGGTCGCGGAAGACATGTGCGATCGCAGCGTGCTCTGGTTTACCCACCCGCTTCTGCTCGGCACGGAGCAGGATATGCAGGATATCGTCGACATCTTCACGAAGATCAAGGAACATGCGACGGAGTTGGCGGAGTAAAATCCCAAATTCGAAGCACGAAATTCGAAATCCGAAACAAATTCGAATGACCAAATGTACAAAACAATAGCCTGCAGCGAATAGGTGAGTTTCGGTCATTCTGATTTCGGTCATTCAGATTTGTTTCGGATCTCGATATTCGGATTTCGGGTGAGGTGGAATCTCAACCTCATGAGGGGGCTTCATGTCGTACATCGCAACTGTTGCGGTGGTCTCTCTGGCGATCGGCGCACAACTGCCGGAAGGTAATACCTTCACAAACTCCATCGGGATGGAGTTCGTGCGGATCGAGGCCGGGTCGTTCGACATGGGGTTCGACGGGACCTTGCCCGAAGACGTGGCGGGGCGGTCCTGGCGAACATCGGGAGACGCGGATGAGCGGCCGGTCCATCGGGTGACCGTCTCTCGACCGTTCTTCATGGGCGCTGTCGAGGTCACGAACGCACAGTACGAGGAATTTGCACCGGATCACAAGGCATTGCGCGGCAAGCTGGGATTTTCCGCGGACGACGATGAAGCAGTCGTCTTCGTGTCTTGGCAGGAAGCGGCCGCGTTTTGCGAATGGCTTTCGAAGAAGGAGGGGCTCCCCTACCGGCTTCCGACGGAAGCGGAATGGGAGTATGCCTGCCGGGCCGGGACGACGACGTTTTACAACACCGGCGATACGCTTCCCGCCGAGTATCTGCAAAACGCCGGCATGTCCTGGTATCCCGATCCCGTGCGGTCAGTCGACGAGCCCAAGATCACCCTGCACGTCGGGAAAACGCCGCCTAATGCGTGGGGTCTCCACGACATGCACGGCAATGTCGAGGAGTGGTGTTTCGACTGGTACGGGCCCTACGCGGAGGGCCCGCAGACCGATCCCGTGGGCCGGGCAGAGGGTGATTTCCGCGTTGCCCGCGGGGGCAGTCATTCGACCGAACCCTACTACCTGCGGTCGGCAAACCGTAGCGGAACCTTGCCCGGGGATCGGAACTGGGTGATCGGGTTTCGCGTCGCGCTCGGAGAACTGCCCGCGACAACGCCGCTCCCGTCCGTGCCGCCCAAGCGTTGGCAAGAAGACGTAACGGCCCAGCGGTCAGCAGTCTCGACCGACCCGGACACGCCGTACTTCAGCGGCCCGCAGCAATACGTCCACATTTCGGCCGATGCGAGCGGCCCCATTTTCGCGCATCACAACCATTGTCCAGCTTTGGTGGAATGTCCGAACGGCGACCTGCTTGCCATCTGGTACTCGTGCATAGAAGAACCGGGGCGGGAGTTGTGTATCGTGGCGAGCCGATTGCGAGCCGGGCAGGAGGAGTGGGATGAGGCGGACTTGTTTTGGGATGCACCGGATCGCAACGATCACGCGTCGGCCTTGTGGTTCGACGGGGACCAGACGCTCTATCACTTCAACGGCCTGAGCGTGGCGGCCACATGGGGCAACCTGGCAACCGTCATGCGCACTTCGACGGACAACGGCGTCACGTGGTCAAAAGCAAAACTCATCAATCCCGAACACGGATTGCGGCACATGCCCATCGAATCGGTATTTCGCACCCAGGAAGGGGCGATTCTTCTGCCGTGCGATGCCGTAACCGGCGGCAATGGCGGGACCGCGATTCATCTCAGCTACGACAACGGCGCAACCTGGACCGATCCGGGTGGCACCATTGCGGGCATTCACGCGGGCGTGGTCCAGTTGCGTGACGGACGGCTGATGGCCCTGGGACGTGGTGATACCATCGACGGACGCATGCCGAAAAGTATCTCGGAGGATATAGGAAAAACGTGGAAGGTCACGCCTTCGGATTTTCCACCCATCGGCGGCGGGCAACGGCTGGTCTTAACGCGCTTGCAAGAAGGTCCGCTCTTCTTTGCGTCGTTCGCGCAGGAAGTACCGTTCACCGACGCGACGGGCGCCGAGCGGACCGGTACCGGCCTGTTCGGCGCGCTGTCTTTCGACGACGGTGAGACGTGGCCCATTCGACGCCTCATCACGAACGACGGCGCGGGCCGGCAGGTGGAAACGACGGATGGCGCGTTGTTTCTCATGGATGGCGACCACGCAGAGCCGAGGGGCTATTTCTCGGTGTGCCAAGGCGACGACGGACGGATTCATCTCATTGGCAGCAGGCAGCATTACGTGTTTAACCTCGCCTGGCTCAAGACGCCCCCTCCCCCACCCTTTCTCGACAACGGCGTGACCGCCCATCGCGGCGATTCGCTGGCGTATCCGGAAAACACATGCCTGCCTTTGAAAGCGCTATCGCGTTGGGCGCGGACTGGATCGAATGCGATGTGTATCGGACGACCGACGGCAAGCTGGTGGTGATCCACGACGAAACGACGGGGCGCGTGGGGAACGCGGATGTCGTCGTCGCGGAGTCGACGTACGATGAGCTTCGAAAGATCGACGTGGCTGACGCGTTCCGGCACGAGCGCGGACTTTCGGAGAATGACTGTCCGCCGGTGACGATACCACTCTTATCGGACGTCATTGCTCTTGTGCGGAGACAGCACCGCACCCGACTGTCCATCCAGCCGAAGGCGAATGTGGTGGACGAGGTGATTGCGTTGGTGAAGACCATGCATGCGGAGCCGTGGGTCGGGTTCAACGACGGCGACCTCGCAAAGATGTCGCGCGTGAAGGAACTTGCCCCCGCTATCCCCGTCTTCTGGGATCGGCCGGAGGATTTCGATGTGGCCCGGGATATCGATATCGCTAAGGAACGCGGATTCGAGACGCTCGTCGTGCAATTCAAGGGAATCACGCCAGAAGTCGTGTCGGCCATTCGTGAAGCCGGCCTCGAAGCCGGCGCGTGGACCGTAAACGATGAGGCTGACACTCGCACACCTGAATGAACTCGGCGTGAGACGAATTTACACGGACGTTCCGGCGACGCTGTTGAAAATTGCGCGACAGCGAATAATGAGCCGTATATCGATCATCGGGGTACCTGCCCCGACCGATCTACGATTACGATTACGATTACGATTACGATGGGAAACCGCCAAGCTACCTCGCTGATTTCGCTCCGGTCAGTTTCCGGATCAATTCGACCTCCTTCGGGTCAAACGGTGTGCCGTCCGGCCGGAAGATGTCGTGGAACCATACCGGCGGTTCGGCCGTGTACGGTCTTCTCCCACGAATCCCAGGGATAGATCGTCTGGGTCTTGCCGGAGACCAATCCCCAGTTGCACGCGCCGATTCTGCGCTCCTTCAGGTACGGCAGGATCGCGGCAAAGGTGCTGCCGACCGGGCGGCTCATGTATTCCGTGCAGATGATGGGCCGGTCATAGGGCAGTAACGACTCCACCCGCTTTTCCATGTCCGGCAACGGACCGTAGCAGTGAAAGCTGATGAAGTCGGAATGGTCCAGCATGAACTGGTTCAACGGCGAGAGCCTCTCCGGGTCCGGCCAGCCTCCCGTCCACACGCCGACCGTGAGCGGCTGCTCCGGGTTGGCGGTGCGAGCCCAAGGGTAGACTTCCCGGAGAAAGAGCAGCGACATCTCTTCTTTGTTCGACAGATCGAGCTTGCCGTAGCTGTTGGCGTTGGTGTTGCCGGGTTCGTTGTACAGATCCCAGCCCAATACGCGCGTGTCGGTGCCGAAGCGTTTCAACACGGCCATCACGTAGGGCTCCATCTCCTCGTAGCGGGACGGGTTCTTGAGGATTTCCACCGAAGGACTCTGGACCCACCCCGAGTTGTGCACGTGGGGTTTGGGTTCGCGTTGCTTTCCCGCCTTTGGAAGCGGGATCCCAGCATGCGTCAAAGAGGACGAAGAGCGGCGCTATCCCATGACGATCCGCAATGGAAAGGAATTGGTCGATCCGCTGCAGGAACCCTTCAGGATCTTCCTGATACGGGATGTCGTGCAGGTACACGCGAACCATGTTGAATCCGAGCCCTTCGGCGTACCCGAGTTCGCGATCGATCGTGTCGGGGTCGAAGGTGTCGGCCTGCCACATCTCCAGCTCGTTGATGGCCGTGCTGGGGATGAAATCGCATCCGACCGGCCAGGGACGATTCACATACCACGCATTGATCCGCTCGACACTCCACCGGTCGTCCACATCGGCGGGCGGGGCAGCGGATACGACTGCCATTGCGATTACACCCATCGTGAGCACGTTTCGGGTCTCCTTCGCACTACTGCTTTTGCTGTTTCGCTTTGAGTTCGTCGTAGAGTTGGTGATATCCGGCCATGTCTTCGAGGCGCAGGAGAATGAGGTACTCGAAGGAGAGCCGAGAAGCACCGAAGCTGATGGAACGTTTCTTGGGCGAGCGTTGGTCAGTCTTGACGAATTTCAGGGTGTGATTTCCCACCGTGAGATCGTGGAGATCGAGGTCGTGCACGACATACTGGGATTCGGTGACCACCATGTCGATGGGAAGTCCGATAGCTTCGTCATCTAGGTAGGGCTGCCAGATCGCACCGGTCTGCGTGTCTTCGAATAACCCGCTGATACGGTATCGCCCAGCCTTTTCCACGCTGAAATCGAAGGTAATCGACCCGTCGTCGGCGTCGGTGTAGTAGGTTGTCCCAACGATGGCGGGGACCACCTTTTCGGGCGGGTCGGCGCGATGCGCGAGCGTGGACACGGGAATGATTTGATAGGGGGCGATGCGCTTGTCCGCCGGTGGCAAGGGCGTATCGATCGTGGCCGGGGGATACTGGTACCAGAAGGCAACGGAACTGATCCAGTCCGGGCGTTCCTGGGAGCTGCCGATGCTATCGGCGTCCGGTCCCGCCGTCTCGTCGACAACGCTGCCGCGGTGCTCGATGGTGACGCGAATGGATTTGTCGAAGAGAATGGGGTCCGTGATGTGCCAGCGGTAGGCGGTCCCGCGGTCGCTGGCAAAAACGCCTTCGTACAACGAAACGCCGTGATAGGGGGCGTTGAACTCGCGGAAGCCCCAGGCGTCATTGAAATAGTCCTCCGTGCCGGTGCCCTTGAGCCGGGGCGTCTCCTCCCCGTCGATGTAGATGAAGTCGTCCCCTTCGCCGAACCAGCCGATCTCCACCTGCTGCACCGAGTACACCGTGCCCACGTACTGGCCGCGGCCTTTCGTATCGAGAATGGTGTAGTGTCCCGGCGGGGCCGGCATGGCCTGGTGGTATTGAGCATGAAAATACAAGGTATCCTCGGGAAGGCTCTCGCGCTTTTGCCAGTCGAGGTAGTAGTAGAAGGAAGGCACGGGATAAATGGGGGATTCGTTACTCACCGTGACTTTGATGTGCTTTCGGAACGGCAGGTGCCAGTAACAGGTTCGCGACAACCCGGCGGATGACGCCACAACCGGGAGCGACGTAACGTTCTTCGATACCCCGTGACCCACCGCGAAGAAATCGCCGATGGGCGATTGGACGCTGGGTTTGTCGTTGCCGTCGTAATACACGCGCAACACGACGGAGCGCCCATAAAATGGGTCGAAGGCGGCCATGGTATTCCAGAAATGCGTAATCACACCGGGTCCGTCCACGTCGAGGAGCGTAAGCGTATCGCCGGGCATGATGGAGCGCATATCTCCGTTGCTGTTGATGTCCTCGGCGGAACTGCTGGCTCGCTCGGCGGTCCCGGGCTGAAGCCGGGTCAACGCATCGAACGTGCCCGTGGAGGCGGTCTGTGCACCTGACGCCAGCACAACCGTAAACGCGAAAAGAAATCCCGAAAGCATAGCGCATCGTGTGAATCCCCCTTTTGGTCTTGGTGAACCGTTATGGTGCACGGGTCATCCCTCGGCGTGCAAGCCTGACGAATTCTCTGTATGCTAGTGGGACTGGTGAAGCATTCGCTGCAAGGGAGCGCCGAAGATGGGATTCTACAGTACGCGGATTTGCCCCTGTATTCTCGACGTCGTCATGACGGGCAAACATTTTGCCGAGACGCGGCCGGACGTGCTCAAACATGCCCGGGGCAATGTCTTTGAAATCGGCTTCGGCTCCGGGCTCAACCTGTCGTATTACCCGGAACACGTCACAAAACTGACGACCATCGATCCGAATCCCGGATTGCATAAGATCGCGCGCAAACGGATCGCCGACTCCTCCATCGAAGTCGAATTGCACCAGCTCCGGGGCGAGGAACTGCCGATGGCGGACGCGACCTTCGACACGGTGGTCAGCACGTGGACGCTGTGCAGCATCGCGGGCGTCGAGCAGGCCTTGCGGGAACTGCGGCGGGTGCTGAAACCCGACGGGCAATTCCTCTTCGTCGAACATGGTCTTGCGGACACGCCGCGGACCCAATGGTGGCAGCACAAACTCACGCCGATTCAAAAGGTGATCGGCGACGGGTGCCATTTCGACCGGGATATCAAGGGGCTCATCGAAGGAGGCGGCTTTCAGTTCGCCGAATACGAAAATTTCTGTTTCCACGGCATCCCGAAATGGGCGGGGTATCAGTACAAGGGCATTGCGGTAAAAGGTTAACGAGGCGTAATCTTCTCGTCCATGAACTTCTATAAGATACCGGTAATTCGATTGTAGAACAATCACAGTGAAGGCAGGTTCGGAATGTAGCGCAGGCGTCTCGCCTGCAAAGTCGCTGGCTAACCCGACAAGGATGCAGGCGAGACGCCTGCGCTACATCCGGGGTTCCCGTGAGAGATTTTACGCCATTATTCGGGGGGGTAAAGTATGATCATTAAGATCGCCATGATCGGTGCAGGAAGCATCGGATTCACACGCCGGTTGATGCAGGACATCTTGACGGTGCCGGAACTCCGGGATACGGAGTTCGCTTTCACTGATATCGACCGGCAAAACCTGGACATGGTCGCGCAACTGGCGCGGCGGGATATCAAGGCGAACGGTCTTCCCGCCAAGATAACGGCCACGACGAATCGCCGGCGCGCGCTCGAAGGCGCCGACTACGTCTTCTGTCTGGTTCGCGTGGGCGGACTGGAGGCCTTCCAGACCGACATCGACATTCCGTTGAAATACGGCGTGGACCAGTGCGTAGGCGACACCATCTGCGCGGGCGGAATCATGTACGGGCAGCGCGGGATTCCGGTGTTGCTTGATTTCTGCAAGGACATTCGCGAGGTGGCCGCGCCGGGCTGCGTGTTCATGAATTACTCGAATCCCATGGCCATGCTCACCTGGGCCTGCAATCGGTACGGCGGCGTGAAGACCATCGGCCTGTGCCACGGCGTGCACGGCTCGTGGGAACAAATCGCGAACGTACTCGGCCTGCCGATGAATGAAGTCGACGTGGTTGCCGCGGGGATCAATCATCAGACCTGGTTCATTAGGGTGACGCACAAGGGCCGGGACATGACCGGAAAACTGCTGGCGGCCTTTGAAAAGCATCCCGTGTACAGCAAGAGCGAGAAGGTGCGCATCGACATGCTGCGGCGATTCGGGTATTACACGACGGAGAGCAACGGTCATGTATCCGAGTATGTACCCTGGTATCGAAAGCGGACGAACGAAATCCGGAAATGGATCGACCTCGGCGACTGGATTAACGGAGAAACCGGCGGCTACCTCCGCGTCTGCGCGGAGGGACGAAACTGGTTCAAGACGGATTTCCCAAACTGGTTGAAGGAGCCCGCGCCGAAGTTCACGCCGGAGAATCGTTCGTCCGAGCACGGAAGCTATATCGTCGAAGCGATGGAGACGGGCCGCATCTACCGCGGGCATTTTAATACTGTCAACAAAGGGTGCATCACGAATTTGCCGAAGGATTGTGTCATCGAAGCGCCGGGGTACGTGGACCGCACGGGCCTTAATATGACCATCGTCGGCGATCTCCCGTTGGCCTGCGCGGCCACATGCAGCGCAAGCGTCCAGGTACAGCGAATGGCCGTCGAAGCGGCGGTCCATGGCGACGTCACGTTGCTGAAACAAGCGATGCTGCACGATCCCCTTGTGGCGGCCGTGTGCAACCCGCCGGAAGTGTGGCAGATGGTGGACGAGATGCTCGTCGCCCAGACGAAGTGGTTGCCCCAATACCGCAAAGAAATCCCGAAAGCGCGCAAACGATTGGCTCACGAACCGAAGCTGGGCATACGAAAGTCCCGCGGCGCGGCCCGGGTCAAAACCAAGTCCGTCGCCGCAATGAAACGGGACGCGAAAGCCGCGCGAAGGAATGCGGCCGCTGTTGATAAAGCCCGGCGGACTTGATTCGCTCCGAAACGACATCTATTCTCCGTTAGGGTCATCTGCTTTGGGGGGATGCCTCGTCGTTCCGCAAACGTACCTGGAGGTCGTCAGCAATTATGCGAATCATGCCATTCGTCGCGCTCTTTCTGTGTTTTTCATTCCCAACATTTGGCGCGCGGCCGCAAACCGCAACGGGCGTTGTATTCAACGACAGCAACGGCAACGGCGTCCATGATCATGGCGAAACCGGGATTAAGTCCGTCGCCGTATCGAATGGTATCGACGTGGTGCAGACCGATCGCCATGGCAGATACGCGATTCCAGTCAGCGACGACACGATCGTTTTCGTGATTAAACCCGCAAATTGGCAGACGACGATCGACCCGGTCACGCAGATACCGCGGTTCTACTACGTGCACAAGCCGGGCGGCTCGCCGCAATCAAAGTATCCGGGGGTGGCGCCGACGGGTCCCTTGCCAAATTCCATCGATTTCCCATTGCACAAACATCGCGAGCCGCATAGATTTCGCGTGGTTTGCCTGGGCGATACGCAAACCCCCACGCAGGAAACCGTAGATTTTCTCAGCCACGATCTGATTGAAGAACTCTCGCATGTGGACACGGCGTTCGGGATCACGTTGGGCGATTTGGTGGACAACAATCTTGATATGTACGAGCCGTTGGTCCAAACGGTCGGATTGCTTCAACGGCCGTGGCGTCACGTCATCGGCAACCATGACCTGAACCAGGATTCGCCCAACAACCAATACGCCGATGAATCCTATGAGCGTGTGTTCGGACCATCGCACTACGCGTTTAACTACGGCAAAGTCCATTTCGTTGCGTTCGACGACGTGCTTTGGCAAGGCAAAGGCTATGTGGGCCGCTTCGGCGAGGAACAACTCCAGTTCCTGCGGAACGATCTCGCCCTGGTACCCGAAGACTATTTGATCGTTCCGTTGATGCACATTCCACTGAATGAGGTGGAGGACCGGGACGCGTTCTTCGCGATTCTGGACGACTTTCCCCACACGTTCTCGTTGTCGGCGCACTGGCATCGACAAGAGCACTTCTTCATGGACGCGTCCATGGGCTGGCACGGCAAGGAGCCCCACCACCATCTCGTAAACAATACCGCCTGCGGAAGCTGGTGGAAAGGCGATTTCGACGAGGTCGGGCTGCCGCACACCACGATGGCCGATGGCGGGCCGAATGGATACAGCATCATCTCCTTCGACGGCAACGCATACTCTGTGGAGTTCAAAGCGGCGCGGAAGCCGGCGGACTATCAGATGAATATCTTCGCGCCGGAATCCGTGTTGGTTGTCGATGCGGCCGCCACGGATCTGATCGTAAACGTGTTCGCGGGCTCGGAGCGATCCACGGTGGAGTTCCGCGTTGGTGACGGCGATTGGCAGCCGATGCAGCGTCAGTCCAACGTCGATCCCTTCTATGAAGCGGCGTACAACCGGGAGTTCGCCATCCTGGACAGAGCCGCCGACTTGGCTGGATTGATAGCCGACCCAAAGTCGGCCCGCAAGAAGATGCAGTCGGACTTCTGGCCGCTCCTCCGCACGTCCACTGCGCCGCGGGAAACGGGCCACTGCTGGCATGGGAACCTTCCGGCCAACCTCGCGCCGGGGTCCCAGTTCATCGAAGTGCGCACGACGGACATGTTCGGGCATACGTATACGGGGCGGCGCGTGTTGCGGGTGGTTGAGTAGAGTCAGCGAGTACATGTCCCCGCCGCGGATTAGCTGCACCGCATTGCCGATCATCCCACATACAAGGTAAAATACAGGGAGAACTTAGGCGGACACCGACAACCAGGAAACATCCATGGCTAGTCAAGCGCAGGACGTATTAAAGCAGGCGCTAGAGCTTACCCCAATCGAACGAGCCGAGCTGGTAGAACACATCTTGTCCAGTTTCGAGTTCGCCGATCGGGAGGAAATCAGCCGGCGGTGGGCCGCGGAGGCTGAGGCGCGAGTCAAAGCGTACGATGAGGGACGGATGGGCTCAACCCCAGCGGACCTGGTCTTTGAGGAGATCGAACGAGACAAATACCGGTGAAGACCCGGTTCCTCGACGCTGCAAAGGCAGAATTTGCGGGTGCGGTGGAGTATTACAACCTTGAACGAGAAGGGTTGGGTTTCGAATTCGCCGCCGAAGTGAGACGTACAATTGAGCGGATCCTGCAATACCCGGAAGCGTGGCCCGCCCAATCGGAACAGACGCGGCGATGTCGCTGCAATCGATTTCCCTATGCGGTTCTCTATACGGTGCGCGATGACGACCTTGTCGTGGTCGCCGTGATGCACATGCGTCGCGACCCAGAGGTCTGGCAGGCTCGCCTCGAAGGCAGCTGTGAATAGATGGCAACAGTCCCGCCGCCTCAGTTTTGTTTTTGCCTATACTCTTTTGATGAACTCGTCGCTGCAAACATCAGAATGCGAAGCATAGAGAATCGTATATACTCATAGAAATGGGGTTGCTTCCGTGAACGCAGTAACCAACAAGTCAATCGTCACCCGTTACGCGGAGGCGTTCAACCGAGGCGACGTAGATGGCGTCTGTGCACTCTTTGCGCCGGACGCGCAGATCTTCGGCGTGCTGGGATGGGGCGGGCTGGATGTGGCCCGGCCGATCTGGGAACAACTCGTCCGCTGTTTTGGGATGCAGCTCAACATCGAGGCCATCATTGCGGAAGGCGACGCGGTTGCAGTGCGCTACACCGAATCCGGAACCTTCGTGAATGCATTCCGAGACACGGCCCCGACCGGCAAGTCCTACACAATCACCGCGATGGAGTGGTTTGTCATCCGCGACGGGCTCATCGTCCAACGCTGGGGGGCACGCGATTCCGCCACCATGTTCCGGCAAATGGAGATTCCACTGGAATAGCGCCCAAAACGACACTCCAGGACCGGTGCGTGAAGGAATTCAGGGTCCCAATGGATGTTGTTGTTGGGGCCTGGACTTCTTGCGATCGGGCTTTGTCCTTGCGAACTAGGATAAGCTGGCATATAATAGCGTCATTACATGGCACTATCGAAAAGCGGACGTTTCGAGATGGCCCAACTTGAGATCCAAGAGCGGACTGCGACGGCCCAGCAGATCCGACGGAAGCCGCGCATTCTCTTCATGGCGGAGGATGTATCGCTCTCCCACGTGGTGCGACCGCTGCTACTGGCGGGGGCGCTCGATCCCGATCGGTACGACATTCACTTTGCGACGGGGCGGAAGCACGAATCCTTCGTACGATCAACAGGTCTCGCGTACGCGGAAATTGAGACGGTTCCATCCGATGTCTTCATGGACCGTGCGAAAAAAGACAAGCCCATATTCAAAGGCGATGAGCTTTGCCGATCCGTTGAGGATGATCTACGGCTTTTCAAAAACATTCGCCCGGACCTTGTGGTCTGTGATTTTCGGGCATCGGCAACCATAAGCGCCGATGTTGCCAACACACCTCTCGCATTCCTGCTGAATGCCCACTACGGCTCTTACTCGACGCAACCGCTTCCGGTTCTGGAAACACCCCTGAGGCCAATTCTTGGGAAGACCCTCGACTCGGCGTTCTTCAAATGCGTGTTGCCTTTCGTGAAGCGAGTCCATGCGCGGCCGTTGAACGAGGCGAGACAGGCGTACGGACTCGAGCCGCTTGACAATATTCGCCAGTGGATCGACTGGCCGAAGAAGTGCAGAAGCTGGTACTTGTACCTCGATGTGCCCGAACTCTCACCGACTGTTGATCTACCTTTTAACCATCGTTACGTCGGTCCTGATATGTGGTCACCGGACGTAGCGCTACCTCCCTGGTGGGACAACGTACCATCGGATAGGCCGATCGTGTATCTCACGCTGGGGTACTCGGGGGAATCGTCGGTTTTGCCGGCGTTGTTTGAAGTGCTCGGGGAGATGCCCGTCACCGTCATCTTTTCATCAGCAGGGAATCCGAACTGCCCGCCGCTTCCTGCGAATGCGTTTGCGACCGACTTCCTGCCCGGACATGAAGCCTGCCGGCGAGCGGACTTGACCATCTGTAACGGAGGAAAAGGAACGGTCTATCAGTCGTTGAATGCCGGAACTCCCGTACTGGGTATTCCCTCCAACATTGACCAGTACTTCACGATGTGGCCCGTAGTGGAGCAAGGGTGCGGCCTCACGCTTCGCGCGCGGCGAATGAACCGGAAGGAGTTAGCCCGGTCAATCGGCCAATTGCTTCATCGCGACGACTTCCGGATGTCCGCGAAACGCTTGCAGCGTGTCATTTCGCAATTCGACGCCAGAAAGAATTTCCGGTCGTTTCTGGAATCCATAAGCCTTGTCAAGCCAATATGGCGCATCGCCAGCCCGCCCAATACCGTCAGGCGTTGAGAACTATCGGTCTACCTCGTATTGAAGCCGGCCGAAACAACGTTTGCCCCCAATTCAGTCGATCCGCCGGACCTCGACGTAAGAGGCGCCACGGTTCTTGCCCGGGGCGGTGACCCAGCCGCGAACGGTCGCAGGACCATCGGGAATGTAAGCAGCCGGGAAAGTGACCGCTTGCTCGCCCTCCTGGAGCGGGTGGGTTAACCGAACACCGCCGAGGGTGAAGTGGGCTTGGCCGGGGAAGGCTTTGTCGTCGAAGCGGAGGGTAACTTCGTACTGCCCTGGCCGGTCAACCTCCACCAACCAATAGCCGCCGTACCCGTAGCCTTCGTCGTTACCTTCGCGTTGATCCTGTATGGTGAGAATCACGGGATTCTCCTCATGGCTTCCGATAACGATCCGCGGCGGCACAGCGGCCCGTATCCCGACGACGTCCTCAAACCACTCCTCATACTGGTGCCGCATTCGCGCGACGATATCAGGGTGGTCGGCAGCGATGTTCCGCTTCTCGTACGGGTCCGCCGCAATATCGTAGAGTTCGACGCCGTTTACGAGCTTGTATTGCTGCGTGCGTACGGCGCAACCGTTGTACGGTTCCGGGGTATCGCCCCGGTGCCATTGGAAGAACAGGGGCCGATCCGTCCACGTAACCGATTTCTCTTCGAGCAGGGGCAGAAGACTACGCCCGTCCACGCGCATGTAATCCGGCACACCGAGTCCGCAGGCGTCCAGGATCGTCGGCATGACATCGATGTGCGCGCCAATCCGATCGACGACTCGGCCGGCTTTCAAATGTTTCGGCCAACGCACGAAGAATGGCACACGAATGCCGCCTTCGTAGACGGAGCCTTTCGCGCCGCGCAAATCGGCATTCCAACGCACGCCGTCCTTTGTCCCTTGCGGCCCGTTATCGGTCAGAAAGATGACCATGGTGTTCTCTGCCAGGCCGGTGTCGTCGAGCTTTTGCAGCAGCCGCCCGACGTTTTCATCGATGTTGGTGATCATGGCATAGGCTTTTGCCGTTTCGTCGTCGAGGCCCATCGCGCGGTACGGCTCAACGAGATCGTCGTTAATCGTCAGCGGAGAGTGCGGTGCGTTGGTGGGCAGATAGACGAAGAAGGGATCGTTGCGATGCCGGTCGATGAAGTCGATGGCGGCGTTGGTGAAGATGTCCGTGCAGTACCCCTCGTACTGCTTCAATTCACCGTCGTGCAGGAGGTAGGGATTGTAGTAATCGTTTCCCGGCGGGTTGGACGGCTGTCCGATGCCACCGCCTTGATGCACCAGCGACTCCTGAAAACCCTGGTCCATGGGACGCAGTGGGTAATTATCGCCGAGATGCCACTTGCCGAAGATGCCCGTCGCGTAACCGGCTTGCGACAGCACCTCGGCAACCGTCGTTTCGTCCGGATACATCAAGGCCCGGCCGCGGTAGGTGTCGATGGCCCCGGTACGGTAGTTGTAGCGCCCCGTCATCAGGCTGGCCCGCGTTGGCGCGCATACCGGACAGACGTAGAACTGATCGACGCGTGCGCTTTCGTCGTGAAGGCGGTCGAGATTCGGGGTGCGGATGTGAGGATTGCCGTGGCACCCCAGATCGCCGTAGCCCTGATCGTCGGTCATGATCAGAATGACGTTGGGGCGATCGGCACTCGATGCGGCGTGGGCTTTCCGGCCGGAACGAGAAACGGCGGCGGCCAGTCCGGCACTCGCCATGACTTTGCCCGCCGCCGTTAGAAACTGCCTGCGATTCGGTTTGTCCATGGGGCCCTCCGTTGTTACCGGCCGCCATGGACCGGCTCATCGTCTCAAGATACCACCGCGGCCCTGGCTCAAGAAAATCCCTTGCAGGTTCATCTTGAGTTCGTCCGGATTATCGCTGTTCCACTCGGCTTCTTCTTGAGATACCAGACCCTTCTTCACCAGCTCCACCAGACTCATATTGAAAGTCTGCATCCCATCTTCTTTGCCGCCGGCGATCGCATTCGGAATCTGTTTAAGATTGTTCTCTTTAATCAACGACGCAATCGCCGGACTATTGAACAGAATCTCGACCGTGGGAACGCGCCCTTCCCCGTCTTTCGACATCAACAAACGCTGGGCCACGCAGGCGCGGAGCTGCAGCGAAAGCTGGGAGCGGACCTGGGCGTGATGGTTCGACGGGAACAGGTCGAGGATACGGTCTACCGTCAGCATCGCGTTGGTCGTGTGCAGCGTGCTGAACACCAAGTGGCCGGTTTCCGCGGCGGAGATAGCCGCCTGGAACGTTTCGGCATCGCGCATTTCGCCGATGAGAATCACGTCCGGGTCTTCGCGCATGACGGCGCGCAACGCCGTGTTGAAGTTCTGCGTATCAATCGTGACTTCGCGCTGACTGATAATGCTTTTCTTGTTGTGGTGGAGATATTCGATGGGGTCTTCCAGCGTCACGATGTGGCAGCGCCGATTCTCGTTAATCAGATCGATAATCGACGCGAGCGTCGTCGATTTGCCGCTACCGGTCGTACCCGTCACGAGCACCAGCCCGCGCGGCATTCGCGTAATCGCTTCGAGTGAGGGTGGGAGATTGAGATCGCCGAAACTCAGGATTTTGCCTTTTACGTGGCGCATGACAATACCCACGGAGCCGCGCTGCATCATGCAATTCACACGGAAACGGCCCAACCCCGGCACGCCGAGGGCTTGGTCCGCGTCGCCCGACTCAAGAAACTTTTCCTTCTGCGCCTCGCTCATGATGTCATCCAGAAAGCGAACGGTATCCTCCGGATTCAGGGGCTCGGCTTCGCGAATAAAACGAATCACCCCGTCGATTCGCACAGCGGGGGGACTTCCGACCGTCAGATGTACGTCGGATGCACCGTTTTTGACGGCATACGTGAGTATTTTTTGGAGCGTTAGCATGTCCTATTCCCTTATGACCCCGATACTGCAAATAACGATGGACTATAGCAAACGTATCGTCCTGTACTCAAAAATGCGAAGCGCGCTGTCCAAGGTCCGAGCTGAATCCTGCGCTCGGATAAACGTTCGATGCCTGCCACAATTGGGGATTATCGACACCATAAGCCGCTAGGTCATTCCCTGCCTTCACGAGGTAATGGAATAAAAACTTACATCCGAAACTGGGGACGCCGTTGCACGCGCCCGTGCCGTTCGCCGGGCTGAGCGGCTTGGGATCCTTTTGGGTCACACCGCCCGTCACACGCTCTTGACACACCGGCATCGCATTCTTTGTAACGAATTATATACGAATATCTTATAGCCAATGTCAGGCAAATTTCGGGTATACAATCGACAACATGTTGTGGAACCTTACAAATCTTGCATAGATATAGTACTTCTGCTATAATGCCCACGATATATTGGGGATAATGCGAGGCCATGGAAGGCAATTATCCTCCTTATTGTGGTCTATGGGGGTGTAGTGATAGACCAAGGGTTTCCGTTCTGCGACGGCAAGGAGTGGCCATGAAAACTCGCAGTGTGCTTGTCTACTGCCCAGGTTATCCTATTGATATTAATTCGCTTATACCAAATCGATTCCTTGCCGAAGCGGCAGGATGCCTCCTCGATGCGGGCCACACCACTCGGATTTGGGACTACGGAACGGTAGCGACTGCCGAGCGGCTCCTAGAAGGGAAGCTCAGCGACTTGGCCCGCGCGGTTGGAGAGTCGATACTTGCTGACACGGGGCTCAACCCGTTACGAACGCTACATACGCTTTGGCAGATCCGCGCCTCCGACAAACTGTTTTCACAGAGGCTTACGCGTCTGTGTCAGGAGGTCGCGGATGAATTGGCACATATGCGAGGCCTCCACTTCGTCGGCCTCTTGCTCCGCTCTGTTGAGGACATGCGCTACGCTGCGCAGATCGCGCAGATGGTCCGTACGAACCGGCGCAAGCTCCGCATTGTAGCGTTCGGTCCGTTAGTGGATCTCTATGGCACGTCGGTTCTTCGGGGCTACCCGGCGTTCGACTGCATCTGCCTTCGCGGCATCGAGTTAAGTCTTGTAGGGCTTGCCGAAAAGATCGACACGCCGCGGTTATGGTCAACAATACCGAACATTTTGTTTCGTGACAGCTCTCGGATCCGGGAAACGGAACGCCGGGATAGTCTCAGTCTTGGAAGCCACCCGTCGCCCGCCTACGAGCCCGATACGTACCCGGCGCTGCGCGCCGAACAGAAACTCAAGCTGTTTGAACTCGAAGACAACCGGGGCAAGCGCGGTGAGGGATACGGACATCCCGACTTGGAGCCGGAAGTTGCGGTTCGCATGAAGCCGGTCACGGCGGTGGTCAACGAAATGTGGAAGGTTGCGACGTTGTACGGCGCCCGGGCATTCAGTCTGTGCGGTTCGGCGGCGTCGGCGTCTCACATGACGGCAGTAGCCCACGAATTGCTGCGACGGAGAATGGACGTAATCTATTCGCGAAGCAGTGCTGTCCAGGGCGATGTCCCGGCGATGTTCGGCATCTTGAAGGCTTCGGGGTGCGCGTCAATGTCGTTTATTGTAGACACCGGTAGCCAACGACTCCTGGAAGATTACTATGGTCGTGCGGTGACGGTCTCCGAGGTGGAATCGATTCTCAGAGCGTGTAAAGCGTCGGGGATCTATACGATTGCGCGCTTTACCTATCCTTGCCCTGCGGATGACTACCATACACGGGCGGAAACGGTCCGGCTCGTGGAGCGGACGCGTCCCCATGCGGCGTCGGTGGAGTTTCCCCAAGTCGTTCCGCAATCGCGGTGGTTCCGGGACGGCGCGGCATTTGGGTATCGCTTTCGGCCGGAACGTGTCCTGTCGGACGCGACAGACTGCGTACGGCGATTTCCTCTACCGCCCAATACCTGGAGCCGCCTCCCGGTAGGCATGGACGGCCTGAGCCCGAGCCAGGCGGTCGCGGCACACGACGAATTGGTGGCGGAGTTCGAGAGCCGGGGTATCCTTGCCTCCGCACCGGCCAATCTGGTCCAGTTGGCGCGGCTGGCGGGTTACGCGAAGCGTGAGCGCGAATTTGTGTCCCGCGTTTACGAGGAGTTTCTGACCGGAGATGCAGCGGGGATCGCCACCTTGGTCGATCAGTTCAACGAGATAGCTTGTGTACCGGCTAAGGGTGTAGCATTACATCCATTCGACTCGTCGCGCGTCGCGGTAGGGAATTAGATGATGCATTCACGATCGGTTGTAGTCACCGGATTCGGGATACTTGCGTGCAACGGACTTGGGCGCGAAGCCTTCTGGAATGCCCTGAAAGAAGGGCGGTCGGGGATTCGCCGCATCGAACGTTTCGATCCGACGCCGTTTCCCTGCCAGATCGCCGGTGAACTCTGGGGTTTCGACGCCGCCGACTATCTTTCGAAAGCGGACGTCAAACGCTGGCATCGATACGTACATCAAGCCGTCGCCAGCGCCAAGCTCGCGGCTGAAGACGGGGGCCTTGCGGATGCCGGCTACGATCCGGAGCGCGTTGCCGTTGGTTTTGGAACGAGCGCGGGCGCACCGGACGAGTATTACATGAAGTACCGTACGTCCTTCGAAGAGGGCGGCTGGAGCAACATCGACAAGCTTGCGTCGTCGACGTCTTCGGGCCACGCGGCGACCGCCAATGTGTCGGCCACGCTACACGCGCGCGGTCCCGCGACGACGATCGCCAGTGGTTGCGCCACGGGGCTTGACGTCATCGCGTGGGGCGCCAATCAGATTCGCCGTGGGCTTGCCGACGCGGCCATCTGCGGCGCGTCGGAAGCGCCCCTCACGGAACTGACGTTGGGCGCGACCTGTTCCCTGGGGATTCTCTCCAAACGTAACGATGAACCGACCAAGGCGATGCGCCCCTTCGACCGCGACAGCGACGGTATTGTGCTGAGCGAGGGGGCCGGCGCGGTAATCCTCGAGAGCGCGGAGAACGCGGTGGCGCGGGGTGCGCGCATTTATGCGGAACTTTGCGGGTACGGAACGGCGGCGGAAGGGCAAAACGCACTGATTCTGGATAAGGAGGGCAAGGCCCTGGCGCGGGCGATCACCATGGCATTGCGGGAAGGGGGACTCGCCCCGGAAGATGTTGACGGAGCGGCCTGTCACGGCGTATCGCTCCCGGCATACGATCGCAGCGAGACCAGCGCCTATAAAGAGGCATTGGGACAACACGCGTACCGAATCCCCATCACGGCGTGCAAATCCATGACGGGGCAACCGTATTCGGCGGGGGGGATTCTGAACGTCGGCGCCGCACTATTTGCGTTGTGCACCGGGATCGTGCCGCCGACGATCAATCTGGACGAACCCGATCCGGCCTGCGACCTCGATTTTGTACCTAAACAAGCGCGGTATAATGACGTTAGAGTAATCCTCGTTACTGCGATGAGTTTTGGAGGCACCCACGGGGCGCTTGTAATGCGAAAGAGTAGCTGATGCACGACGGCGTGACATCGTTCTTTCTCTTGCTTTCCGCGGCTTCGTGTATCGCACTGGCCGCTGTCGTCCTTCTGCGCAATCCTCGCCGCACCACGAATATCGCCTTCGGGATCCTGTGCGCCAACCTCGTGCTTTGGACGATCGGGGTGTTTACGATCATCCACGTCACCCATCCCGACACCGCGGTGTTCTGCATACGCTTGACCTTTGCGGTCTCGTGTTTCCTGCCGGCAACGTTCTATCTGTTCATCGGGTTCTTCCCCCGTGGGGTGTTCGACGGGGTCAAGGGCCTGTTTGTTTTTTATTGCGTATTCGGCGTCGTTATGAGCGTCCTGGCCATTCTGCCGGGACCCTGGTATCTGAATGACGTCGCCGTATCGGACTTGGGCCAGCCGTTGCCGGATTATGGCCCGGTGTTTCAGGCCTACTTCGTTGTCTGCGCGTTCACGTTCGTCGTACTGCACGTAAACCTGATTCGGAAACTGCGCGGTTCTTCCGGTATCGCGCGCCGCCAGATCCAGCACGTCCTCCTCGGAATCTTCGCATCCACGCTGCTCGGATTTTCGACCAACATCATGGGGCCCGCGCTCGGAATCAGGTCCGGCGAAGAATACGGACCCGTTTTCGTGATGCTGATGACGGCCGCGTTCGCGTACGCGATGATCCGCTATCACCTCATGGATATCTGGGTGATTTTCTCGACGACGACGGTCTATGCGGCCGCGACGGGGGCGGTCATCCTGGTCTTCTTGAGCACGATCTCGCTCGTGCACTGGGTCTTCCGAACGCGCGGCGGCGCGAGCGAGGTGCTTTCCACGATCCTGGCCGCAGTCGTCATTGTGCTGATTCTGGAACCGCTGAAAGAACGGATGCAGTTGCTTCTCAATCGAACCGTGCTCAAGCGGCGTTACGATGTCAATCGGCTGCTCGCGCGGGCCAGTAAGCACGCCTCCGAAAGTGTGGTGCTCGACGAACTCCTCGAGACCGTTTGTGAAGACATTCAAAGAACCGTGGGCGCGAGCGTCGTGCGGGTCCTTCTGATCGACGAGCGGGATCCCAACACTCTGGTCACGGAATACTCGAGCCGGGCCCGGGAGCGCGGCAGCCGGGCGAGCGATTATTCCCTGCTTCTGGACTACCTGCGCGATCACCGGGAACCCGTGTTGCTGGAGGCCATCGTTCATGCACGCGTGACACCCGAGCGGGCACAGCTCGCCGAAATGCTCGCGGAACTGGACGCGTATCTGTGCCTGCCGCTGAAGCGAACGACCGGTCTCGTGGGCATCCTCACGCTGGGGCAAAAGCTTTCGCGGGATATCTATTCGTCGGAAGACGTGGTGGCGTTTACTGCGTTGGCAACGCCACTAACCACGGCCATCGAGAATGCCCGGCTGTACGCGGAGTTGGAGCAAGCGAACCAGCACCGCGAACGACTACTCAGCAATATGCGGGGCGGTGTCGTGTCGGTGGACACGGACGGCTGCGTCACCACGGTGAACGCGGGCGCGGTGGAGATTCTAGGCCCCATCGAGCTGGGTCAACACATGCAGACGATTACGCCTCAGGTGGCGCGAATCCTGCAACGCACCCTGGAGGACCGGCGCGCCATTAGCGATTTCGAGACAGTCATCGTGCGGCCCGATTCCGAACGCATCCCCGTCGTGATGTCGTCGTCTTGCCTGGAAACGGGCGAAGGCGAAGTGACCGGGTCCATGGTGGTCCTTTACGACCTCACCCAGGTCAAGCGGCTGGAACAGAACGTCCAACGTGCGCACCGGTTGTCGTCGATCGGCACCTTGGCGGCCGGTATGGCGCACGAAATCAAGAATCCCCTGGTATCGATCAAGACCTTCAGCCAGCTTTTGCTGGAACGCTACGACGACCCCGATTTCCGGGACACCTTCACGGATATCGTCCCGAATGAGGTCGAGCGAATCGACTCGATCGTGACCCGATTGCTGCATTTCGCCCGGCCCCGGCCGGCGAGTTTTGCGCCACAGAACCTTCGTGCTATTATTGGGGAGGTTCTTGTGCTCGTAGAGAACCAGTTTCGGAAGGGGAATATTACCGTTGAGACGGACTTTCCTGGCGCAGATGTGGGTGTTTATGGGGATGAACAGCTTCTCCATCAGGTGTTTCTCAACCTGGTCCTCAATGCCATTGACGCCATGAAGGACGTCAGAACCGGGGCCAAATTGGCGGTTCACGTCGAATACGGCCGCATGGTTCTCCGCCGCAACGGCCACGACCCCCTCCCCGATGCGGACTGTGTGCGGGTTTCGCTCTCTGACTCGGGAATTGGGATCAGTGCGGAGAGCTTGGAACGGATTTTCACGCCGTTCTATACGACGAAAGATGAAGGCACCGGCCTGGGACTGGCCGTCGTGCACGGAATCGTAACGGAACATGGGGGTTCCATTTACGTCGAAAGCGAGCCAGGCGAAGGCACCACCTTCGTCATCACACTGCCCTCGGCAAAAGTCATGTCGGGCGTCAAGGGCGAGTAACCTATGCATGTCGTTCTAGTGATTGCGGAAGAGCGCGCGATCCGTGAAGCGATCGGCGCTTCCTTGCGCGACACCTCCCACATCGTGTTCGAGACCGACGTGGACGCGGCCCTGCGCCGGCTGATCTCGATTCATGCCGACGCGATCATTCTGGACGACACGCCTAAGTTGGGGCTTAGCGCGTTGACCCGGATCGTGAAAGCCACGATGCATCTTCCGATCATTATGCTGTCGTCCCGCGGGGATTCCGAGACCCGGGCCGGTTTCACTTTGGCCGGAGCGGCCGTTTGTCTGCCCAAACCCTTTTCGTACGATGACCTGATTGGCGCGATTAACCATGTGATTGAACCGCCGGAATCACCGCCCGAGTCCGTGCCCGTACAGGTAAGCGAACCGTCCAATTCCACCATCGTCAGCCAGTATCAAACGGCCATGCGCTGGCTGAACCGGTTCATGTCCAGCATTGAAGACACGAACCGGCTCGAGTACGTGCTGTCGGACGCCCTCGTGGATGTGTTCGATCCGTCACGATGCGCGGTCCTACTGGATCGGGAAGGCGCGGTGCGGATTGCCGCGAGCCACGGAGTCTCCCCCAGCGTGGCGCAGACGCTCCGGCTGGAGTACGCCTCCGGTCTGATGCGTTGGTTCGAGGTCAACCCCTATTTGATCGACAAGGCGGCGACCCGGTCGCTTTCCGCGGCCAAGGAAATGCACCTTCTGGGCGCACGGCTCGGGGTACCGCTTTTATGCCGCGGTCGCGTCACGGGGGCTCTCGTCATCGGAGACAAGTCCGCGGGCCGCGAATACGGCTCGGAAGAACGGGAACTCTTGACGACACTCGCACGCGCCGCGGGAACCGCGCTTGAAAACGCGGAACTGCACGGCGATCTGGTTGGACAGCAAGGGCATCTCAACACGGTGCTCGAGCACCTTGCTTCGGGTGTCGTCGTGGTGGACGGCGACAAGACCATTCGTCTGCTAAACCACAGCGCGGAGCGCATCCTGCAGATCCGGGCGATCGACGTCGTGGGTCGCAGCGTACAGAAACTGGGCTCCGGCTTTGCCGATGTGGTGCTTCGCGTATTGATGCAGCGCAAGGCCTTACTCCGGCAAGAAATCCGCGACGCGGCAGTCAGCACGAAGATCGGGTTAAGCGCCGCGCCATTGGGCGACGACGGTGTCGTGGTTATCTTTTCAAAGTTGCCGAAACAGCCCCAGGCCAAGGAAGATATCGAATACAGTCCCTACTGGGAGTACTTGTCGGCGCGCGTGGCACAGGAGATCAAGAACCCGCTGGTGGCAATCAACACGTTTGCGCAACTGTTGCCGCGGAAATACGAATCCGAGGATTTTCGAAGTCAGTTCGGCTCGGTGATGCAGCGGGAAGTCGATCGGATCAATCGCGTTGTCGAGACGTTGTTTGATTTTGCGCGCCATCCAAGGCTCGTATTGCAGCCGCTCAGTGTGAACGACGTGGTCGAGCGTGTGTTGAACACCTTTGAAGACGAAGCACGGAACCGGAGCATCATCATTCAGCGCAATCTTGACCCGGTCGTGCCCACGGCGAATCTCGATCCGCTGTTCTTCGCGCAAGCCGTGCACAATGTGGTGCAGAACGCCTTCGATGCCATGCCAAACGGCGGTGAACTCAAGGTCACGAGCCGTCCCCGCGATGAAGGCAGCGAAATACTGATTGCGGACACGGGTTCCGGGATTCCCGAGCAGGTGGCGCCATTGGTATTTCTGCCGTTTTTCGGAACGCGTGAAAACGGCATGGGGCTTGGCCTTACGGTCGCGAGACGAATCGCGAAACAGCATCATGGGGAACTGAAACTGCTCGCAAGCGAATCGGGCAGCGCGTTTGCATTTCGAATTCCGAACGCAAATGCGGTACGGGATCCGGTGGAGTCTTTCGAGCGAACCAAACACGACCAGGACATTCCCCTGGCATCGGGCATTGTCTAGTGAAAACCATTCTATGTGTTGACGACGAATTGAGCGTACGGGAAGCCTACCGCCTTATCCTGGCCGACCATTATCGTGTGTTGCTGGCGCCGGACGGCCCCGCTGCGCTGACCATGCTGAAAGAGAATCATGTCGACCTCGTATTGCTCGACATGATTATGCCGAACATGGACGGGATGGAAGTGCTCGATGAAATCGTCCGGTCGGACGGTGTCGTGCCCGTTATCGTGGTGACCGCGATCAAATCGGTAACGACCGCCGTGAAAGCAATCAAGCACGGCGCCAAAGAGTACATCATCAAACCATTCGACGTGGACGAAATCCTGCTGATGGCGGAGAAGACGCTTACCGCCAATCAGAAGGACCATGAATTGTCCATGCGGCGCAAGGCGGATGCCTCGGGCTTCGACGCGATCGTCGGTAGCAGCCCCGCACTGAAGCAGACGTTGGCATTGGCCACCCGCGCGGCGCAAGTCGATTCCACGGTGCTCATCACCGGCGAGAGCGGCACCGGAAAAGACCTGATCGCCCGGGCCATCCACAGCGGGGGACTTCGGAGCAAGAATCCCTTTGTGGCGGTGTCGTGCTGCGCGATTCCGGAGCAGCTCGTCGAAAGCGAACTGTTCGGTCACGAAAAAGGATCGTTTACCGGGGCGAGCGAAAAACGCGTCGGCAAGATGCAGGTCGCCGATCGCGGCACACTGTTCCTCGACGAAATCGGCGAAATGCCACTCGAGGCGCAGGCGAAACTGCTGCGGGTATTGCAAGGGGGGCAATTCTATCCCGTCGGCAGCACGAAGGTAATCGAGGTGGACATTCGCTTCATCTGCGCGACTAATCGCGACCTGCGCGTGGCGGTGAAACAAGGCATCTTCCGTGAGGACCTGTTCTATCGTGTCAACGTGCTACACGTGGAAATGCCGCCCTTGCGCAACCGGCGCGAGGATATTCCGTCGTTGGTTAACCATTTTGTGGCGAAACACCGCGTACGGGTCAACGCGCAGGTGAAGCGGGTCGCGCCAGACGCGATGGCCACGTTGACCGCCTACGACTGGCCCGGCAACATTCGCGAACTCGAGAATATGGTCGAGCGCATCCTTGTCATGAATCACCATGTGGAAGAGTTGCGCGCGAACAATCTCACCGGGATCATCCCCGTGTCGGCGGGCGGGTCCTCCTCGGATTCCGTCGACCTTGAAGGGCTTCCGTTGGACGAAGCGACACGCCGGGTGGAACGACGGCTTATCTTGCGCGCCCTGGAACAGAGCGACAACGTCCAGTCCCGCGCGGCGGAGTTGCTGGGCACCACCCGCCGGATTCTCAAATACAAGATGGACCAGCTCGGCATCGAATCCGTCGAGCGCGAAGTGGGGTAGGTTAAGGGTTTTTGACCGCGAACGGCAGCGCCCGGTATGCTTCCGGGAACCGAAAACAAATCCAGCCGGCTTTGGCATGTCTGTTCCAAATCCATCTATTGTTTCAATGAATTGCGTCATTTCAGGAAGGAGATTGTCTTTATGCAGGTGACCGTGGTGGGCTCCATTGCCCTGGATACCGTCGAAACCCCCTCGGGCTTGAACGAGGAAGGCCTGGGCGGCGCGGCGACGTTTTTCTCATTGGCGGCCGCCAACTACGCCCCGGTGCATCTGGTTGGCGTCGTCGGCGAGGATTTTCCAGAGGAACACGTTCAGTTGCTTCGCTCCAAGAACATCAATCTGGACGGCTTGGAACGAGCCGGGGGAAAACGTTTCGGTGGTCCGGGAAATACCACGACGACGTCAACAACCGGGACACGCTGGAAACGCAACTGAATGTGTTCGAGCATTTTCACCCCAAACTGCCGGCGGCCGCCTGCGAGGCGCCCTATCTCTTTCTCGGCAACATTCACCCCAGTTTGCAGATGGAAGTGTTGGAGCAGGCGAAGCCGAAGTTCGTGGGCCTAGATACCATGAACCTGTGGATCAACATTGCACAGGACGAGTTGCGCGAGGTGCTGAAGCGGGTCGATGTCATCATCATCAACGATTCTGAAGTTCGGGACTTAACCGGCGAATCGAATCTGGTCAAGGGCGCCAAGGCGGTCAAAGCGCTGGGTCCGCGGATTGTGGTCATCAAGAAGGGCGAGCACGGGTGTTTGCTCTACAGCAATGAAGACGTTTTTTCGGCCCCGGCGTACCCTATCGAGGAAGTGGTCGATCCGACCGGCGCTGGCGATACGTTTGCCGGCGGGTTTCTTGGGCATCTCGCGGGTCTCGAGAAAACCGACCCGGCGAGTCTGCGTCAAGCCGTGATTCATGGCAGCGTGGTTGCCTCATTTACGTGTGAGAAGTTCGGTCCTGCGCGGCTTGCGGAGATTGGCCCCGACGACATCAAGGCGCGGTTCGAGGAGTTTCGGAAACTGGCGGCGTTCTGATAGGACGCGGACGTGAGGAACGGCTTACTTCTCCGGGTCCATGTAGAACTGCTCGATGCCGATGTAGCCGGGTGACATGAGCCGGTAGTTGTGGATGATCGAGTCGGGCACATTGTGGAAGTGGTTCGACACGATCGTCAATGCCTCCTGGCTGACGATTCCGATGGTGTAGCTTTCTTCGGCCCACTGGCGCAGGATCTTATGGGCGAGTTCGGTCTTGCGCTGCTCGTCCTGGCCGGCGTCCACAAGCTGGAGATACCAATCGAGTAGCCGCTGATACTCCGGCGGCGGTTTCACGCCGGTCTTGCCGCCAGACGCCCGGTACTGGCCGAAGAGGGGCGCAAAGTAGCTGGTGTTTTGCCAGGGCACGTACCACTGGGGATCGACGACCCAGTGCATGGCGCCGGTGGCGTAGGCCCAGAAGTCGCTGTTGCCGTTCCGGACCTGCATCTGGCTGAGGGCCGGCGCGTCCGTCTTCACAGCAAATTGCAGGCCCACCTCCCGCCAGTAGTCGGCCACGAGCTGCCACAAGTCCAAGCCGGTGCCGGTTTCCGAGGGATAGACGTTCAGAATCTGCACGAAGGGTTTTCCGTCCGGCATTCGGCGCATGCCGTTGGGGCCTTTCTTCAAACCCGCTTCGTCCAACAGGCGATTGGCACGGTCGGGATCGTACTCCAGGTATTTCTCGTCGAACTCCGGGAGATAATACGGGTCAGCCGGGGTGGAGACGCCCCGGCTGGGAACGGCCATTCCCGAGTAGATGATGTCGATGATTTCGGGACGATTGATGGCCACCGAAAGCGCAATCCGGAACCGGCGGTCTTGCAGAATCGGCCGCAACGCCGGATCTCGGCTGTACTGATTCACATAGATCACGGTCGGTGTCGGGTTGATGTCCCGCATCACGTGATAGCCGCCCTTCTCGCGGTTCTCCATAAACAACGTGAAATTGGCGGCGTCGATATTGCGCTCCTGGAAATCCACGTCGCCGGTCATGGCTTTGAAATTGAGGATCTCGGCGCTCTGCACTTCGGTGTTGGCGATCTCGTCGATGTAGGGGAGTTGGTTTCCGTTCGGATCGACCTTCCAGTAGTAGGGATTGCGTTCCGCGACCATGCGCGTGGCGGGCGGCGGAATCTTCAGCACGAAGGGTCGAATCGATGGCAGGTCGGGGTTCGAGTTGAAATCGATCTTCGCGGCAAACATCTGCACCCAGTGTTCGCGCCCTTCGGCCTTGGCCATCCGGTCGAGTTCTTCTTCCGGCGTATATTTGGGATGAAACTGTTTCAGATAATGCTTTGGCAAGATGATCTCATTGCTTCGGTACGCCATCAGTTTGAGAAAGATCCCGTGCGGACGCGGAAAGCGAAACACGACCGTGTTAGAATCGGGCGCCTGCACCGCCGCGCGCACACCGTCCAACGTCAACCAGGCGGGAAAAATCGGACTGACTTCGGAATTTCCGTAGTAGTCGTTTACGGTAAACACGATATCATCCGCCGTGAAGGGCGCGCCATCCGACCAGCGCATGCCCTTGCGAAGGTGAAAGACAAAGGTCCGGCCGCCGTCGAGCACGTCCCAGCTTTTGGCCGCGCCCGGCACGACGCGGGTCCCGGAACGATCCCACCGCACGATCGGTTCGTACCCCAGGCGATCCCGAAGACTGAGATCCGTGATGGCCACGATGACGCGACGCCAAGTGCCACCATAAGTACCAATCCGCTTCACGGGTTCCACCACGGCCGGTACGTCAGGCAGGCGGTCTGCTATGGGCGGTAGTTCACCCGCTGCGACGCGTTTCGCCAGCATGGGGGCTTCCAGGTACTGCGCAAAGGCGGGAAGGGCAAGGCATACTAAGGCCGTTGAAATCGTGCGTCGGCTGCCACCCATCACGGGTCAGTACCCAATCGCGCAACCGTCTTTCCGGGGGTCGGAACCGCCGAACCAGCGTAGGGGGTCATCGAGCCGCCAGATACCCTGGTATCCGCCGTGGTCGGAATGACCGCCCTGGATGGTATGTCCCATCTCCTCCATCTTTTGAATGACCGTGTCGGGGATGTGCCGTTCGAAGGACACCACTCCCCCATCTTTCATCTTCGACCCGGTAGGTTCGGAACTGCCGCTGTGACAGACACGCGGCTGATCGCCGGCCTGCTGGACCGACAAGCCGAAATCGATCAGGTTCATCAGGACCTGCGCGTGACCCTGCGGCTGGAAATCACCGCCCATAACGCCGAAGGAAAACACCGGGTCGCCGTTCTTCGTCACGAATGCGGGAATGATCGTGTGGAAGGGCCGCTTGTGTGGCTCCAGACGGTTGCGATGTTTGGGATCGAGCGCGAACAGTTCTCCACGGTTTTGGATGGCGAATCCCAGCGAGGGCACGGCCATGTGGGAGCCCCATCCGTAGAACGTGCTCTGAATCAGCGACACCATGTTGCCGTATTTGTCTGCGGCGGTGAGGTAGATCGTGTCTTTCGATCCATCCCACACGCCGGGACCTACGCTGGTCGCCGCGCGTTTCGGATCGATCAGCTTCGCGCGTTCCCTGCCGTATTCTTTTGAAATGAGCCAATCCAGGGGCACGTCGGCTTTGTCCATATCGGCGTAGTAAACCGCGCGATCCTCGAACGCGAGTTTCTTGGCTTCGACAAAAAGATGAAGTTGCTCCGCCGAGTTGGGTTCGAGTGCGCCAATATCGAAGTGTTCGAGCATGTTGAGGATTTGCAGCGCGGCCGCACCTTGCCCGTTGGGCGGCAATTCCCAAACGTCGTAGCCACGGTAACTGGTGGTGATGGGATCGACCCAGTTTGCCTCGTGGTCCTCGAAGTCGCGTTTGGTGAACTTGCCGCCTACCTTCTGCGAGTAGGCCACGAATTGGTCGGCGATATCGCCCTTGTAGAAGGCGTCGGCGCCACCCTGCGCGATGGTCTCCAAGGTGTTGGCAAGGGGCTCGCATTTGAAGATATCGCCGTACTTGGGCGCTTCGCCACCGGGCATGTAGAGTGCGGCCAGATCCGGGAATTCGTTTGCCTTGAAGGGCCAGGACTCGGCGATCAACGGCGAAACGGGATATCCGTTACGCGCGTAATCGATGGCGGCCGCCAACACGTCTGCGAACGGCTTTGCGCCGAAGCGGTCAAGCAGCGCGCCCCACCCGCTCACACAGCCCGGCACGCTCCAGGCCAAGGGTTCCATGGGGGGAATCGCGGTCAGCCCCATGGACTGCGCGGCTTCGAGCGACCACGCATAGGGCGACCGGCCGCTCGCGTTGAGCCCGAACAGCTTTCGGTCCTTCTCCGACCATACGATGGCGAAGAGGTCGCCGCCGGGTCCGCAGAACATAGGTTCCACGATGCTGAGCGCCGCGTTCGCCGCGACGGCCGCATCGATGGCGTTGCCCCCGGCCTTCAAGATATCGATACCGGCCATGCTCGCGAGGGGCTGGCTGGAGCATACCATGCCGTTTTGGCTTACGACCGTAGAACGGTTTTGATTCCGCCCCTGCAAGTATTTCGCGGTTCAGCGGTGTGTAGTCCATGCCGTTCCCTTCCATATCCTCAGCGAATCGCAATGGTGTCTTGCCGGTCCAAGCAAAACCCCGGCCGAAGCCGTTCCGGTTACTTGCAGAAATGTGCGTCGCTTCATCTGGCTTCCTCCGATTAGATTCAGATTGAACCAGTATCTCTGTTCGGGCCCATCCAACGCAAACGCAATCAGAATCCGCGCATCGATCCTCGACGGGCATTCTTGTTAGGATCAGTACCATCATCCTTGGAAGCACTCATCCAACCATCGTGAGGTGCGCGCATGCGATACACGTATTTTGGAAGGACCGGCGTCCAGGTTTCGGAAGTCTGCCTGGGCACGATGACCTTTGGGAAAGAGGCCGACGAGAAGACTTCGGTGGCGATCATGGACCGGGCGATCGATGCGGGGGTGAACTTCTTTGACACCGCCAACATCTACAACAAGGGAGTCACGGAAGAAATCATCGGACGTTGGATACGGCCGCATCGCGACCGCATCGTGCTCGCGTCGAAGGTGCATTTTCCTACGGGGCCCGGCCCGAACGAGCGCGGCAGTTCGCGACGCCACATCGTACGGGCGGTGGAAGATAGCCTCGCGCGGCTCCAGACAGATTGGTTGGACCTGTTGTATCTGCACCATTGGGACGATAACACCGCGTTGGAGGAGACGTTGTCGGCACTGACGACGCTGGTGGAGCAGGGGAAGATCCTGTATTGCGGCGTGTCGAACTTTTCCGCGTGGCAAACCATGAAAGCGGTCGCCATGGCGCAAGCGAACGGGTACGCGCCGGTGACCTGCATTCAGCCCATGTACAACCTCGTGAAGCGGCAGGCGGAGGTGGAGATCTTGCCCATGGCCTTGTCGGAAGGGTTGGCCGTCTGCCCGTACAGCCCCATCGCAGCCGGACTTCTTACCGGCAAATACCAACGCGGCGAGGCCGGACGCATCAAGGAAAACGCCATGTATGCGGAACGGTACCGCAATCCCGTCTACATGGAAACCGCCGCCGATTTCGTCGCCTACGCGGGAACCAAGGGCCTCTCCCCCGCCGCCCTCGCGAACGCGTGGGTTATCAGTCATCCGGCCGTAACCGCCGCCATCATCGGCGCCCGAAACCTCGACCAGCTCAACGACGCCCTCGGCTGCGTGGAGATCGACCTAACGCCGGACCAGCGCGCAGAGATCACCGCCCTGTCCATCGACCCGCCCCTGGCCACGGACCGGGAAGACCCGAAGATCGCGCTGGATATGCTTGGGAAGAAGGGGTGACGGGTTCTGGTGAAGGACTTAAGTCGGTGAGGTCATGACAGGTTCACGCGAAGTATCGCTCGTACTCGTCGTGCCCGCCGATCCAGAACCACGTAACAGAATCGCCGTCCAACACGCCAACCGCGCGGTAGCCCCGTGTTACCCGAATCGACCAAATCGCCTCTTCAGCATTGATACACTTGAAGCGCAGTGAAGGGTGGAAAGGGTTTTCGGCCCACAGACGGTAGGCCTTCTGTGCGCGTCGCTGGATTGATTCGTCCAAATCGCGATACGCATCCCAAAAAGACGGTAAGGTGCGAGAGGTCATAACGCGTCGGTATCGAGTGGTGTACTCTTCCCCTCCGCGATCTCCGTCCTCGCTCGCCGGGCTGCGGCCGCCAACTGGGGCTGGGTTCTCCCAATAGTCTCGTCCCAGCGCAGTTCGTCTGCGCTATCCTCAAGATACTCGCGGAGGTGCTCTACTACTTGTTCCTGGGCGGACTCCGGCAATTCCTCCATCATCTTGATCACGGTGGCGATTGCTGTCGACAGCATTGGACCATATCCTCTAATTTCACGCGATAACCTCGATGGAACTACCACCAAGATTGTACCAGAACTGCTGCTATGATCTTACCCAATAGTTTCCTGCGATACTTTAGCCCATTCTCCTGCTTTGAAACTTGGCGGTCGCTCGCCCTTTCGGAACGCAATGACGCGGAGACGCGAAGTGACTGTAGTGAGACGCGGAATTGACAGGATAGGCTACAGCACTTTCCGGAGGTCGGCGCTGGTGCCGCCGAAGCGGAAGATGCGGTCGTAGAAGGCTTGGCTGATGGTGACCTCAACGACTTTGGCATTGTCGCCGGGGTGGGCTTTGTCGAGGGAAGCGGCCAAGCTGGTCTTGTAGAGATGGTTGGCGGCGTGGGCTTTGCCGGCGTTGGAACCGTGCCGCCCTTTGAGCGACCGGCGATAAACGATAACCCCTTTGGTAGCCTGACGGCGCGGGCACCCGAAAAACGGCAGGAAACTTACCGCGGCGGCGAAGCCCATGAATGCACGGCGTGTCAACGTACGCTTGGCCATATTGGACAAACCTCGATATGAGGGCACCTTGCAATAAAGAGGCGGAGGAGCCCAGGCTTGCTCCCGTCGGTTCGTCACCTACCGTGACGGCCCGTACCCTGAGGACGACATATTGCCCGGAGTTCAGCGTTCCCTATTCGTTCTCTACGATGAGTCTCGACCTAACGCGAGTTCTTACGCTATCCCCGTCTCACTTCCTCAGACCGCAATATCCTTATAACATTAGTAACGAAATTGCGCAAGTTATTTCTTATATTGATAGACATACAGAGCGGAACTCTTTGGTTCGGCTAGGTTTACCGCGATCCCGTCACTCATCAATTCAGCGCCGGTGGCAGTGCGTGCCTCTCCGGAATCGAGATTGGCGATCGCATACGACGCATCGGCATCGAGGCCCAAAGGCTTTACCGTCAGGTTCGCGTCCGGGCACTCGGCGCGCCGGAACGCCTGGACCATGCCCCCACCCAGGTCCGGCCGGTCGTATTGCCACGCCATCCAAGTCTTCTCGCTCGCATCGTAGGGGGTTAAGGGGTAGAAATCGCCGTAGAAATACGGACGGACCCGCTTGTACTCGGGAATCCGTTCCGCAAGTCCGGCCCAAAACGGGGCGTCCGGGGAGTAGTAATCGAAAGCGTACGAGGCGCAGGCACCCATGCCGCTCCGAAAATCGTAGGGGTCGACCGACACCGCGCCGAGCCCATGGTCCGGTAGCCAGAAGGAGAGTCCGTAGCTGATATTTTGCGCCCCCAAGGGGTCCCAGCAATAGTCGGTACGCCACAGGGGTACGCAGCGCCGCATCATCTCAAAGTCCAGGCGACGTCCCCCACTCGCGCAATTGTCGATTAGAAGGCCGGGGTGCCGCTGCAACAAGGTGTCGAGGTAGGTATACAACCCTTCGATGTAGCGGATCTCGCGCATGCCTTGCCGGTCCTCGGGCTCGTCCGTGCGCCAGTAGTACAAGGGGTGCATGTTAAAATCCTGGCGGTAGATGTCGATGCCCCAGGAATCGATGTATCCGGAGAATGTATCCACCGCCCAGTCGCGTGCGTCCGGATTGCCGAGGTCGAGCAAACGCCAATTCTTCTGGTACGCCACGGGATCGGGGAGGTTTGACGGCGTCAACAACCATTCCGGGTGCTGCATGCGTAACCAGGACCCGGGCATGACCCGCTCCGGCTCGAACCACACGAGGAACCGCAGGCCCGCCGCGTGTGCGGCCTCGGAAACCGGAGCCAAACCGTCGGGGAATCGGGCAGGGTCGGGGTCCCAAGTCCCCATGCCTTCGGGAAAGCCGCCTACCGACCAGCCGGCGTCTATCCACCAGGTATCGACCGGTAGCCCTTTGGAGTGAATCGTTTCGATGGCTTGGATTTGATTGGCCGCGGAAACGTTGTTGAATCCGATAGTCGCGCCGGATGCCGCAACGGGCAGTTCGGCGGGACGGCCGAAGGGCGTCGGCATATAGTGGCGCAGCATGAGTTGGCGCCACTGATTCTGCCCGTGGAGGCGGTCTCCGGCATAATGCATCATCAGAATCGAGGGAGTCCGGATCTCCTCGCCGGGGTGAAGGCGTAGATGTGTCCGTTCCATCCCCGCCTGAACGTGCACATTGCCGTTCGCATCGGTCGCAAAGTTGGCGGTCCATTGCCCCGTCCAGCCGATGGCAAGAACGACGCCGCTTTCATCTGACTGGGCCAGCGTGAAGTATGGCAAAACGCCGTCGGATGAGCGACCTCCCTGCGGCGTAAATGTGTGGTCCGTGTTCGACGGCAGTGATGTCTCTCGCGGCTGAAAGTCCGTGGGCTGCGACTGGCTCCCGTCGGCATAGTAGAGAACAGGCGCTGCATCTCCGGCGCGGGGAAGCGCGAAATCCGCAGGCCAGATGTCCGAGAGGATGGGACTGTCCCGGTCGCCTTGATTGAAAACATACAGCACCCACTCGACGGCCGGGAAGTCGTTGTACACGGTGGTCTCGCAGGTGACAACCAATCCTGTCGATGGGTCGTTAAGGCGTATTACCTTTTGGTCGCGCTGCGCGTCGAGTGCATGCCCGGTCCGGGTCACTTCCCAGGTTCCCACGACCTCCTTCATGGAAACGCCGCCGGCTTTCCACGAGAATGGAAGTACACCGGCGTCCTCTCCAAAAACCGTCGAGCACCACGCGGCGGCGTCTTGCAGCTCTTGGTCGGACGCCGTCGCCCCGAGAGAAAGGGGCGCGAGAATCAACATGACAAC
Organism: Candidatus Hydrogenedentota bacterium; assembly: GCA_963745075.1. Taxonomy (GTDB): domain Bacteria; phylum Hydrogenedentota; class Hydrogenedentia; order Hydrogenedentales; family SLHB01; genus JAHDWY01. The sequence continues at coordinate 231,865 of CAVUWV010000018.1, forward strand.
GCAAAGGACAGTGACCTGCCGTTTCATCGATTTCGCCCCCACGTTCTTCGGTACCGTTCAAGACATCAAACCCTGCTCGTATATCGGATGGTCCTTAATCTACCGGCTGTATCAGAGCTTGATGATATATCCTTGGTTGTGCAGTTTCTTCGCCGCGGCCCAACAGAACCAGTAGAAGACACAGAATCCCAAAATGGCCCAACCGTAATCCGCGAAAGTGGCGGCATCCGGCTTCGTCCTCTCGAATTCTCTGCTGAAGAAGTACGACCCGCTCATTGCCAGTAGCGCATATTGCAGGATGTAGATGATCAAAGGGTTTTCCCCGAGAACAGTCAACGTCGGAAACTTGAAGTTCCCGAGGTCGCAGCACACGTAGAAAATCAGGAAGGCAAGGAATGCCAGCCCTGTGTGCAGCAATTGAGAGGGCGCCGCGGCCCAGCGGTGCGCGTAGGACCACCATTTGCCCAGATTCGCGTAGGGCGCGTAGTCGGCGGGAGTCAGCAGGAAGGCGACCCAGCTTGCCGCGCAAAGTCCCACCGCACATATGACGGACCACATCAGAATCTTCTTTGTGTCGCGCGTCGCCAGTAGGTCGTAGGCGATGGTCCCGAAGAGCAGGATGAAGGCGTGGCTGAACGGCCCAAGGGGACCGCCGTTCATGCTCTTGTGCCGAAGCCAATCGCCGTACCCCGCGTATTCCTGGCCGTCGAAGGTGAAATGGGAACCCGGGCCCGTGTAGTGCAGGAAAAACGTGAATATCCCGAGATAGACAAAGGCCATGATCGCCCGGGTCGAGACCTTCTTGTCAATGAACGGAAGTGCAAGGATGCCCGCCAACGCGATGTCGACGAGCGCGTCCCACCAATCGATTCGCATGTTGGGTCCGTAGACGGCGATACCGACGATGAACAACGTAATGTAACGTTTGAGCGCGTCCCACCGCGCGGCGCCCAAACCTTTTCGCTCGATTCGCCGTTGAAGCGAAAGACGAAACCCCATACCGACCACAAACATGAAGAGGGGCGCGATGGTATCCGCATACGACGCCCGGTCGTGGTGGTGATGCAGGATTGCCGGCATGAAATCGAATTCGCCGAGGTAATTCACCAAGATCATGCCGAATATGGCGTATCCTCGGAGCTGGTCCATGGACGCGATACGTGCCCCGGCGGACAAGATCCCGGTTGTTGGGGCCAGTGGCTCGTTTGCGCTCGCTTGTGATGCAGACATATTCCCTCCTTCATATGAATCCAGGGGATAGGACGAACGCGTTCCCGTTTGTAGGCACCCCGGCGTCCGTCAGATTCGATAGGCTGATAATGGTCCCACGATCGGGGGGGAGATTTCCACCAGACCGTTCCCTCTTTCATAGGATTGTGACCATCTATGGATCGGCCGCCGAAATTCGCATCTTCAATCGAGCCAGTTTACTCAACGTCTTCGGTTTCCCGGAGTTGGTCTTGCAGGTCGACGGTGCTCTTCCCCGGTTTGCGCCGAATGGGCGTTTGGAAGAACGTATTGTTGGGAATTTGAATCAGACTGCCATCGTCGTCACGCAAGATGGTGAAGAGCAGATTGAAATTCACGACCTTACCTTGAAGACTTTGGGCGGGGAGTTCGACGACATCCCCCGCTTCAAACGGCCGGGAAACCATGAGCATCAGCGAGCATAGGAAATTGCTGAGCACGCTCCAGACCGCGACAAAGCCGACCGCGACCAGCCCTAGTGTGGTTGCGAGGAGGGTGCGGACGTTCTCCAGGACACCGAAGGCATGGAGGACGGCAATGATGGATGCCGCGACGGCGATCCATCGCATTACACGCACGCAAACCAGGGTTAGGTACTCGGAGAGAGTACCTTTCTTTTCCAGACGTTTGACAAGCCGCACGCCGGACCAATAAACGATGAGCACCAGAATGGTCCAGAGCACCGCGTACCCCAGATCGGCCAAGGCCGTCTGCAAGATTGTCTCGACGACGTCCAAATGGACCGCCTCAGCGGCTGACGAAATTTGTGTTTCCATAATTGGGGCCCTTTCGAGCTATGGCAGGAACGCGGGAGAGGCATCCAGCGCAGGTTCAGGTGTGCTTTCCATTGTATAAGTACGTCGTGGGCGCATCAAACGGGCGACACGGGGAACGCCAAGCTGGAGCCCTGCGCTCCCCGTGTCTCCGTTACATAATTATCCTCGGAAAAAGGACGCGATGTTCGAACCTGTGCCGCCAGACTATGATAATTTTGAGAAGTTAGTTGGCGCGATTGCCCTGACAGCGATTTTGGGAAACACCATCGATGGTTCAATCGGCAAACGTCGGCGTTGTCAGCGATTGAAGGAATTGCGATACATCGGAGGGTCGCGTCAACCGGATTGCTGTTTGCGTTCGATCCAATGCAGAAAGTGCACTTTCAATCCTGGGACGTTCATTTCGGGGAAAAGCCCAGACGTACATGAGAAACTCCCAATCGAATTGTTCGGGGCAGTTATCGGCCAGATCGGGCCGGGTTTTGCCGTAAGTCAAAACGATGCGTTTCAGAATGCGGTACAGTGCAATTCTTCGCGGGAAGTCCAGGTAAATGACGGTATCCGCGCGGGGCAAACGGACGTGCAGGGTTGAAGAGTAGCTACCATCGACGATCCACCGGTCGCCGTTCACAAGTTCCTGGACACGATTGCGCCACCATTCCGGGTCCGGAGTATTCCACCCCGGCTGCCAGAATTCCTGGTCCAGGTGTACGAGAGGAAGACCAAGCCGCGATGCCAACTCGCGCGCAAGCGTGGATTTCCCCGCGCCACAGATACCGACAATCAGAATGCGTTGCATGGGCGATATCATAGCAGAGTGGATCGTAGACGCGGCTTCCAGCCGCGTTGATTCTTTAGCGCTACGGATGGGTCTCAGATCTGATGATCTAACGCGGCTGGAAGCCGCGTCTACACTAAGCTTCGGTCTTCGGCTGTTTTCCGGTAGTATGGGCGTCCAGCCACGCGCGAGGAGGGAGCCCGATTTGGTTATCGATTGCCACATGCACGTCCGCATGGGTGCGGACGGAAATCTCGACGAGCAATACTGCGACTGGACCATCGAGGCGGGCGACTTGCTCGGGATTGACGTGTTTTGCGTGTCGGATCTGCAACTGACGGGCGACTTGCGTTACGAAGATTTTCACGGGGCCAATGACCGGGTCGCCGCAGCGGTGGCGCGCCATCCGGATCGGTATCGGGGGTATTGTTACGTCAACCCCGGTGATCCACGGGCGGTCGAAGAAGTGAAGCAGCGCGTGCGGGATGAAGGGTTTGTTGGGGTCAAGTTGTACAACCAGTACTTCATCGACGACCCCGTGGTAGAGCCCATTCTGAGACTCGCGAGCGAGTGGCAAATCCCCGTGTTGGCGCATGCGGGATACCTGACCGATGCCGCCAGCAAAGCGCGTCAACCGTATACGAGCCATTCGGGTCACTTTGCCAACGCGGCGAAACGGTTTCCGGAAGCGATGCTGATCGAAGGCCATATCGGCGGCGGGGGCGACTGGGAGTGGGCACTGAAGCATCTGCGGGAAGCGCCGTCCGTCTACCTCGACACGTCGGGCAGCGGGATCGACGAATGGATGATCGACCGGTGCGTCGAGGAGATAGGCGTCGAACGGCTGCTCTTTGCGACGGACATGACCATGGAAGGCTCGGTCGGCAAAGTGCTCGACGCGGATCTCACTAATGCGCAGCGAAAGAGAATTCTCGGCGAGAATTTTCAGGCGATACTCGATCGGAGGGCGGTCTGATGCCGGATTATCGCCCTCTGTTCGGCAACGGCATTATCGACTGCAACACGTATCTCGGCAACTGGGCGTTCCGCCGGTTGCGCCGCAACGACGCGGCAAGCCTTATCGCGATGATGGACACGTTCGGCATCTGGCGCGCCTGCGTAGCCTCGGCTGACGCAATTCTCTACCGGGACCCCCAGCCCGGCAACGTGAAACTGCGTGAAGACGCCGACGAATTGCGGGACCGATTGTGGCTGTACGCGACAATCAACCCCACGTATGCGGGGTGGGAGCGGGACTTGCGCCAATGTGTGGATTGGGGTTTCAGCGCGGTGCGCCTCTATCCCATCTACCATAACTACGGGCTCGACAGTGCCGAGTGCGCACGTGCCGTCGATGCGGCGCGCGAAGCAGGGCTTCCCGTCTCTATCCCATGCCGCGTGGAGGACGTGCGGCAACGCCACTGGATGGACCGCTTTGAGGACGTGGATCCCACGGACGCGCTGCGCCTGGCGGAAGCGAACTCGGAGACGGATTTCATCCTGGCGGAAAGCCTGCTGAGTTGGCCTGCGGACAGCGACCTGTGGAAGCGCATGCGCGACACACGGATTCATGTCGAACTGAGCCGCATGACCGCCCTCATGGAACGCCCACTTCAGATCGCCGTGAACGCTCTCGACGCAGATCGTGTGCTGTTCGGCACAGGCTTCCCCTTCAAAACCCCCTCCCCCGCTTTCCTGAAGCTGCAAGTGCTGGAGGCGGACGAAAACGAGAAGGCGGCTATCGCGGGGGGAAATGCCGTCCGCTTGCTGGAAGCGCGGGAACCGACCGTCGGGTGACCCGAATGGGTGGTCACCTTTTGCCCCGTCAATGCCTCTATCTAACAAAGACGGGGAGGCACAAGCGATGTGGTGGATATCGAAAACCAAGAGCGATAACGAGATTGTCCGGCGCGTGTTGCAGGGACGGCGCGACGAGTTTGGGTTGCTGGTCGAGCGATACTTGCCTTCGATCCGCGCCGTGGCCTACGCGCGTACCGGCAACTTTGCCGACGCCCAGGACATCGCGCAAGAGACCTTTATCAAGGCCTACGAGCGCCTGAACACGCTCCGGGACGTGGCCTGCCTGGGCGCGTGGCTGGCGACCATGGCGCGGAATGAGGCGTCACGGCTCACCCGGCAGGCCAGCCATCGGGACGATCTCCTTCGGCGCAACGCCGCATCGCAAGAGGCCGTCATTCCCGAAGTCGAGCGCCGGGAACTCCGGGATCTCTTGCACAGCCAAATCCAGAGCCTGCCGGAAGATCATCGGGAGGTGCTGCTCCTCCATTACTTCGCCGGGAAACGGGCCCGCGAAATCGCCGCAGTGCAGGGGATATCGACGGACGCCGTCAAGAAGCGGCTCCAACGTGCACGTGAAGCATTGAGCAAATCAATGACGGCACAGTTGCCGGACCTTTTGGAGACGGGGGACGCCCGAAAGCGGTCGGCGGCGAAGGTCATGGGCCTCATCGCGCTGGCCAGCCCCCCGTGGCAAGCGGCGAGTGCCACGGCCACGGGTGCGGCTGCAACGGCAGGTGGCACACTGCTAGCCATTAAGGCATCGCTAATTGCCCTGGCGATTGCCGGCATTGCCGGTCCGCTGCTGTGGTACCAGCTTGCGCCGGAATCCCCGGCACCGACCGGGAATGCAGTCACGACGGAGGCTCTGCCCGCGACTACCCCCGTCGCGCAAACTGTGCAAGCTTCGGCCACGGAGGCCGGCTCCGATGAGCAATCGTCCACAGCGGTGGGCAGCACGAGGACAGCCATCGGGGCGGTCGCGGTGCCCGGGACCTCGGGCGGCAGCATAACCGGTCGCGTATTCGATCGCGACACGGACGCGGGCATCGCCGGAGTTCATGTCTGGGCAACACCGGTCGCTGATGACGGTGCCGTGGCTGGCCCGGCGGGTGGTATAAAAGCCTTGACTGGTGCCGACGGCCGCTACGTGTTGGAGGGCTTCGCGGAAGGCACGTATCGCGTCGCACGTTCGGATCCGGATGGGTACCGTTCCGAGCTGGGACGGGACGAGCAGGACCTTCTCATGGGTCCCGGAGAGATGAAAGAAGGTATCGACTTTGCCCTTGTTCGGGGCTACTCCGTTTCGGGAACAGTTGTGGACCAACACGGTAAACCGGTCTCCAAAGCGGAACTCTACGTACAAGCGGGTGACCGGCCCATATCGATTGGGGCGAAGTCGAACAAGGACGGGAAATTCGTGGTGAAGAATCTGCCACCGACCCACACGTTGCGCCTCCAAGCCCACACGGCAAAAGACGCCCCGGACATGCCCTTTCAGAGCGAGGTCATGGGGCCGCTGGAAATCCTAGACGCCGACTTGGAGGGGCTCGTGGTCGAGCTGAGGCAACCTTGCGACCGGCGCATTACCGGAATCGTCGTCTCTGAGGATGGCGCTCCCCTGGTAAGCATCCGCGTTTACGCGATGCCCGGGGACTATCGCTCGTTTCCATCCGGCGGTGAATCGGATCAAAACGGGCGTTTCGAAATAGAGGCTCTCGCCGCCGGCCGCTACAAACTGGCCTTGCAACGTGCGGGGACCTCCACTTGGTCCGTCTCACCGGACACGCCGTCCTATGAGGTGCATCCCGACGCCGATCTCGAAGACGTGCGCCTCGTCCTGGATACGCAGGATCGGCTGAGTATATCCGGTCGGGTCGTGGATGCCTCGGGTAATCCGGCAACCGGTGCAGATGTTATGGTGCGGGCGCGACACCTATCCAAAAGCCAGAGGCTTGAAACCGAAAACGACGGAAGGTATTCCATCGCGGGTCTGGCAGAAGGCACCTACGAAGTCAGCGTAACCCATGAGAAACTCACTGGTCAGGAACGACAGGGCGTGCCGGCGGGAAGCACTGGCGTGGACTTCATCCTTCAGGAGCGCGGCGCAATCGCGGGCCATGTGGTTGATGCGGACACGGGAAAACCCATCGAGGCCTTCTCCATCAACCCGACGACGGTCATGGAATCGGCGTTTCCGGGTGGCGGTACGTCGAGCCGGTACTCCTCACCCGGGTTTCTGGAGGTCCGCAGCAAGAACGGCGAGTTCCTGCTGTTCGGCCGCGAGGCGCGCAAGACCATCGTGACCGCGCAGGCGCCGGGCTACTCGCCCGAAAAGGTCGAGGTCGTGGTTGTTCCGGGGAAAACCACTTCCGGAATATCGATTGCCCTGGAACGGGGTCAACCCTTGTCGGGCCGTGTCGTCAATGAGGCGGGGATGCCCGTCCCCGGCGCGCTCCTGTACTGGAATAGCGTCCCCCACGATCCAGAGCGCAATGCCGCCGCTCGGACGGACAGGGATGGCCAATTCATCGTAGAGGTGCTGGCTCCGGATGTGAGGCGGATCCTGGCGTACCACCCGGACTATGCCATCGCCATAGAGGATTTCCCCGCGCACGAAGTCCGGCCGTTGGAGATTGTGCTGCAAAGCGGCGCCACGGTTCAGGGATTCGTGCGCCTCGATGGCGAAGGGGTCGCCAATGCGCGCCTCTCCCTGACCTATTGGAGGATCGGTGGTTTCCTCAGCGACCTCACGACGCAATCCGGGCCTGATGGAAGCTACGCGTTTACCCACGTCAACGAGACAGACGTTCGCGTCACCGCCAGCATCCCGGTTACAGGAGGCCAAGGCGCGCAAAGGTCGTTCTTCCGCGAGGCCGTCGCCAATCCCGAAGCGCCGGTTATCTTGGACTTCGATTTTGGAGCGCTGACCGCGAGTCTGGAGGGAACGGTCACCTTGCACGGTACGGTGCCGATAAAGACTTGGATATCCCTGGCCATGCATGATGACGGCGCGAAAGAGTATTTTCGAACGAGCGCGGATGCCGCAGGGTACTATGTGATTGAGAATATCCCTTCGGGTCCCGGGGAACTAGAAGTGTGGGCCGAAGACGGCGATCTGCGCAGCCGCAAGATCGTGCCGGTCATCGTCCCGTCCGGCCAATCGTCGCGGTTGGATGTTGATCTGGCCGGAAGCGCATCGCTCCTGATCAACATGTTGAGTGCCAACACGGGAGCCTCGCCCACGATCTATCTGTTACCTTACGAAACGCAGCTTCCCCCCGATCCCATCTCGCCGAACATCATGCAGAACTGGGATGCCGTAGCCACCAGCGTCTGGGAAGCGGGCGACGCGCGCACGATTCGCATCGACCGGCTGGAACGCGGCACCTACACAGCGGTGGCCGTCTGGGACCTCAGCGCCGACACCATGCTCGCAAGCGCCGCGACCGTGACCTTGGAGGACGGCGAGTCCCAAGAGATAGATCTTTAACTCACAATGTGAAGCGCCGGGCTCCGAAGAACCCGGCGCTTCGCGCGTGCAAGGGCGTCCGGCAACTACGCCATGGTCGAGTCCGTCTGCGCCGTCCCCGTCTCCGTCGTGGCTTTCCCAGTCATCCGCGGGACGAACATCGGCGTCCGCTTCCGCCACTGCATGTAGGACCGGCCGTGCTCGTTCATGAGGTCGCGCTCTTCGAATTGGATGGCGACCAGGATGTACGCGGTGGTCATGACGGCGAACACAAAGTGGGCCGCGGTCATGGTCGGCGTGCCCCAGAAGGCGCAGAACCAACCCACGTACAACGGATGCCGAATGTACTTGTAGAAGAACGGCGTCCGAAACTTTCAACGGGGTGTACTCTTTGCCACGCAGGTGCAACCACACCTGACGCATGCCGAAGAGATCGAAATGGTTGATCATAAAGGTCGATGCCAACACCATCAGCCATCCCAACGCGAACACGCCGTACATCAAGACCTTGCCAACGGGATGTTCGATGTGCCACACGGTGCCGCCCATGGGCTGCCACTGCCAGAACATCAAGGCCAACGCGGCATTCGTGAAGAGCACGTAGGTGCTCCGCTCGGCGGGTTTCGGAACGATCCGGGTCCACATCCGCTTGAATGCGGGCCGGGCCATGACGCTGTGTTGCAGCGCAAACACCGTCAGCAGTCCGACATTGACCGCCAGGGCCGCCCAGAACGTCATGCGCGGTTCCGCGTCGAGCGAATTCGACACGATGGTGTTGCCGATGAATCCGACCGCGTACACAAACACGACCAGAAACATGACGTAACAGAACGTGCCATACAGAAAAACCATGATCCTACCTGACATTGTTCTCGTGCCTCCCTCTCTTGGTGAAGGCCATCCAGAGCAACCGGTCCAGCAACCGCTGGGCCCGAACCAAGGCTTCCGGCGAACCGTCGCCGTTCCCTGAAGTTTCGATCTGCCCCTTCACCGGCACATCCCTTCCGATGATCGGGTCGAACACTTGCTCCTTCTGGGCCTTCGCATTCACCTTGCTTGAATTGTCTCTGTTCAATTTCATGTCCCCTTCGATACTGCTGTCGGGCCCCACGTGCCCGCGACTGGCGAGCACGTATGGAAGAAAACAAGTGGCGTGCCAAGAAAACGATCAACGACTATCATGCTGGGAGACAGAGATTTACAGAGACAACAGAGACAACCGGGACAGCAATAACAGATGGGGAGATTTCGCGACTTATGAGATCTCGCGACGGGCAGTCGAACGATTGCAGGCGAGACACCTGCGCTACATAAGCGCGTCCGTGCAGGTCCGTGTTCTTCTACGACACCCGTGGCCGCTGGATCCCCAGGGCTTTCATTCGTGAACTCAGCGTCGACGGATTCATTCCGAGCAGGCGTGCCGCGCCATTGTCTCCTGAGACGCGCCAGTCGACCGCGTCAAGCGCCCGGATAATGTTGGCCCGTTCGAGTTCCTGGAGTTCGGCGACAGTTTTGATCGAACCGTTGTCGGCGGAATTTATCGTGGTCGGCGTTATGACCTCACCAACGCCATCCGGCAGGGCGCGGGAAAGGTTTAACCTGCCGTCGCGCGCCGTGATAACCGCGCGCTCAATGACGTTCTGCAATTCGCGCACGTTGCCCGGCCACGAATAGGCTTTTAACCGACGTGCTTCTTCCGTCGTCAGCGGCTCGACGGTACGGCCGATTTCCTTGCCGTATTTCTCTGCGAAGGTCTTGGCGAGTAAGACGACATCATCGCCGCGGTCACGGAGCGGCGGGATTTCGAGGGGGAATACGTTCAGCCGATAGTACAAATCTTCGCGGAAAGTACCTTCGTCAATCGCCTGTTGCAGGCCCCGGTTCGTGGCGGCGATGACACGCACGTCAACTTTCCGGGTGTGGGCACTGCCGACCGGCTCGAATTCGCCTTCCTGCAACACGCGAAGCAATTTGGACTGCAAGTCGATGGGCAACTCCCCCACTTCGTCCAGGAAAATGGTTCCACCATCGGCGAGGGCGAACCGGCCATCGCGTTTCTGGGTCGCGCCCGTGAACGCACCTTTTTCGTGACCGAAGAATTCGCTTTCTATCAAGGTTGCCGGAATCGCGGCGCAGTTGACACGAATCAGCGGTTTGTCTTGCGCTTGCTGCGGCCGTGGATGGCACGCGCGATCAATTCCTTGCCCGTGCCCGTCTCGCCGAGAATCAGGACGGTAGCGTCGGTCCCCGCGACCTGCTCGATATCCTGCGTGACGCGAAGGACCGGGTCGCTGTTGCCTATAATCTCGCCGAAATTGTGGAGCGCGCGAATTTCTTCACGGAGATATTCGGTCTGATTCGTGAGAACCTGGATACGGCGCTCGGCTTCGAGGCGGTCGTTGACATTGCGCAGAATGAGGGTATGGAAGGCTGCACCATGCATTTCGTAGCGCGACAACGTGGCTTCCGCTGCGAAGGATTCGCCCTGCACGTTGCGCGCGTCCAGTCCGCCTGCGATCCAAAGAAAGCGCTGGCCGTGGGGCCGCGCATCGAGTTCCTCGACTAACGCACACAGCTTGTCTTTGCACTCGGTGGTAAGGAAACGCGCGAAGTTACTCCCTACCACATCATCGGAAGGCGCACCAAGGATCTTCTCAGCGGCCGGATTCATCATGGTGATGGTGCAGTCGGCGTCGAGGTCGATGATGGCGTCCAGGGCGCTGTCGACGAGGCGGCCCAGCTTCTCCTCGCGCTCGCGCAAGTCGGCCTCGGCGCGCAACCGGCGGAGTTCCGCCCCCGCCCGGGCTGCAAAGATGCGGAAGAGCGCCTGAGCCTTCGGTTCCTTCGGCATGGGCCGGATGTCCATGACGGCAACGTGCCCTAAGACCTTGCCGTCGATATCCAATAACGGCGCACCCATGTAACTGACGGCGCCGATCTTCTTCACGTCGGGATCGTCCGGGTAGAGTTCGAGAACATTCTCCTCGTAATGGACCAGCCGCGCTTCTTCGACGACCACCGCGCAGGGCGTGCCGTCGATCTTGTGCTCGTAGCCGTCGAGCCATTCGCCGTTCATCCAGAAGGCCAGCGCGCGCAATTTACGGGACTCTTCGAGATATTCGGTGACCCATGCGCCGTACGTGTTCAATGCCTTGGCGAGATTCTCGACGAGCGCCGCGAAGAATCGGTCCCCGGTGGCAGTCGCCGTGCCTTCGAGGATCGTCTTCAGCGCTTCGTGTTCGTCGAGACCATGCAGGGGCGGCTGTTCAATCATAAGCCGGACACTCCACCTTGTCCTCTCACCAGTGAGGACACCACACGGGACAGACCCTTATGATACACCACAGAAGCGACAATATCGCAACCGGTTGTACTGACCCTGACCCACGCTCTTCGGGGCTCATTTCGCTATACTCAAAATGCAAGGCGTTTGGCTGAAGGCGGAGGAGGACATCGTTTCCATGGACACTATCCGGGGGAGAATCATCATAGTCGGCGCCGGACTCGCCGGCCTAACCGCTGCGCGCGAACTCGTTCGACGCGGGGTCGACGTGCGGGTTGTCGAAGCCAGGGATCGGGTTGGGGGACGCACGCTTGCGCAGCAGACGTTTATGGGCGACGCGCTGGACCTGGGCGGCCAATGGATCGGGCCGACGCAGGACAAGATGGCCGCATTGATCGACGAGTTTGGGCTAAGGTCGTATCGGCAGTACAACCAGGGCATCAAGTTATTGCGGGTGTGCGGGCGTAATCGTCAGTACAAGGGATCGATTCCGTCCATGCCGTTGCTGAGTCTGGTCGACTTCCAACTCCTGCTGAATCGTTTGGACGCATTGAGCAATACAATACCGTTGGACGCTCCGCACACGGCCCCCCGCGCCCGGGAATGGGACGCGATGACGGTCGAGACTTGGAAGCAACGTCAGGTGAAGACGGCTGGCGTACGCGCGGCGTTCGACACGGCCGTGGCCGCCATTTTCGGGGTGGACCCACCGGACCTGTCTTTTCTTTACTTTCTCTTCTACTTGCGGTCCGGCGGCGGGTTTCTCCGTCTGGCGGAGGTGGACAACGGCGCGCAGGAAACGCGGGTACACGGTGGGATGCAAGCCGTTTCGGAACATCTTGCCGCGGGGTTGGGCGATCGCGTGCGACTGGAATTGCCGGTCCGCGCCATCGTGCAGTCCGAGTCCGGCGTAACCGTGGTGACGGAAAAAGAAACGCTCGAGGGCGACCGTGTCATCGTCGCGATCCCGCCGACGCTGGCAGGCCACATCGACTATTCACCGGAATTGCCGCCGCAGCGCGTCCAACTGATGCAACGTATGCCCATGGGATCGGTCATCAAGTGCATCGCGATATACGACACTCCCTTCTGGCGCGACGCCGGGTTGTCCGGTGAAGTCGTAACGGACGTAGGACCGGTCAAGTTCACGTTCGACGATACGCCCGAAGGCAGTACGCGCGGCGCCATCATCGGGTTCATCTCGGGCGCGGACGCGCGGATGTGGGCCGAGCGCGACGAGGCTGAACGGCGCGTCGCCGTATTAAACCAGTTCAAGGATTTCTTTGGCGCGTACGCGGTGCCCCCTATCGAGTACATCGACAAGGTCTGGGCAGCCGAACGCTGGTCCGGGGGATGCTACGTGGGACTCATGCCGCCGGGGGTCATAACGACCTTGGGGACAGCGCTGCGCGAACCCGTCGGGCGCATCCATTGGGCCGGGACCGAAACTGCGACTGAGTGGAACGGCTACATGGAAGGCGCCGTGCGTTCCGGAGAACGCACGGCCGCGGAAGTGTTAGAACGGTTATAGCAGGAAGCACGGACCTGCACGGACGCACACGGACTAGCGCAATTTACAATCCAATCTGCAATCCGCGCCTCCAGCCTACTTCTGCTGATTCTTCGGCCAGAGGGAGTCCAGGATGGCCGCCTCATCAAACGAAATGTGCAGGATGGTCGTGCGATGGTTCGTGGTGCACACGATGTGGATCTTGCCGTCTTTCGTCTGGATGGCGTAGGGATACGCGTATGAATTCTCCCCGCCCATGATGTCCCGGCAATGCGGATAGGTCTTGTCGTCATCCGTTGAAACCGCCACCGTCAGGGGCGTGCGCTCGTTCATGTCGTCGTTGTAAATCAACATCAAGTGCCCGTTCTGTAGACGAAGAAACGCGACGGCGGAATTGGGGTTCGGGAATTGCGTATCAACCGCGTCCGACCACGTGTTCCCGCCGTCGTTCGATTCCGCACGCAGCAAATACCCGGTCGTGGTGGGCTCGAAACTACCGCCGCGCCGGATATAGGCCACGAGATGCGTGTCGGATAACTGGGCCGGTTCGGCTTGCAGATTGCCCGTGGGCGAGTGGATTGTGTTCGTCTTGGTCCATGTCTTTTCCGTGGGGTTATACCGCATGAAGAAGGAGCCGGTGTCTTCCGCCGTGCGCTCGGTGTCTTCCCCGCGCTCCATGTACATGGGAACCAGATAGTCGCCGTTGTTCAGGACGATGGGTTTGCCGCGCGCCATGGATCCCTCTTCCATGAGGAACATGAACGAATCCGACCACGTTTTGGCGCCGTCTTTCGAGATCTTCGCCTTCACGCGGGCGTTGGACCACGTGTCGCCGTAACGGTTCACGTAGAAAAGCCACACGATGCCGTCAGGCGCCTGCCAGACGACCGGATTCCCTTCGCCGCGGTCCGGCGTATCGGCAATGACTTCCGGGAAAGTCCAGTGCGTGTCACCCTTCACCAAACGCGAACCGTAAACGGCTGTATCGGCTTCGTATTCGCCGGACCCGCCATAGTAGGCGATGTAGAGGTCGCCGTTGTCCAATTCGGTGATTGACGCCGGGTGTTTATACGGTCCCGGATGCTCGGGACCAAACACGCGCTCGCAGGTGATGCTCACTTTTAAGCGTTCCGCAATAGTCGGGTCTGCGTGAGCCGCGCACGCAACCAATACACTCAAGACGAATACTGACACGGTCTTCATTCGGTGACTCCTTTAGAGGTTTTCAATTTAATGAATGCATCCGTAAAGCATAGCGAGTTTCGGGTGCAACGAGCAAGCCGAAAGCAGGCTGGAGACGGGAGATCGGAGGCTGGAGCAACGGAAATCCAACGTCCGTGTATGTCCGTGTCAGTCCGTGGCTACTATCGATCGGCCTGGCTCCGCAATCGGCTCGGGCTCGGGATCCTGCCACGGTTCATCCGCATCGAGCCGCCATGCGGCCAGCGCGTCGCACCAATGACGCCAGCGACCGGCGAGATTCGCCTGCGTTTCCGCGTAGCGCAGTTCGCCCGCGTGATTGCGGTCTTCAAGCGGGTTCTCGGCCAAGTCATAGAGTTCAGCATACCGCGGCTGCGGATCCACGTACCGGATATACTTCCACCGTTCCGTGCGAATGCCGTCGCTCGCGGGAATGACGGGTTCGCGCACGACGCCGAAATGATGTTCGAAGAAGCACTCCTGGCGCCAACGCGGATTGTGGCCATGCACCCACGGAGACAGGTCCCGGCCCTGGATGGCATTCGGGGTCGAAACCCCGGCCAACGTCAGCATCGTCGGCGACATATCAATGTTGAGCGACATAGCGTCGCAGCGGCGTCCTTTCTTCCGGCTCGATACGCGCGGATCGCGGACGATGAGCGGCGCGCGGATGGACTCTTCGTGTAATAGCCACTTTCCGGCCAAACCGCGTTCACCGTTGAAGACGCCCTGGTCGGAGGTAAAAATGACTATTGTGTTGTCGTCCACCCCCTTCTCGGCGAGGGTGTCCATAATGCGGCCCACTTCGCGGTCCACTCCGGAGATGAGGCGATAGTACCCCTTGACGGATCGTTGGTACGCTTCCGGCGTGGCAAATCGCATGTGCCAGCGGCGGCGTCCCTCCGAATCGCGGATGAATGCGGGGAAACGATTGTAGTAATAGGGCGCGTCCTTCGGCGGCGGTGGAATCTCGTCGTCGCGGTACATGGCATCCAACGCGGGATCGTACAGATACTGCCGAGGGTCCTGGTCCTGCACGTGGGACGCCTTGAAACTGACGGAGAGGCAGAAGGGCCCGTCTCCCGAGGATTGGATGAAATCCAGGGCCTTCCCGCCGAGCTTGGCGGTCAGGTGGGGGCTGCCATCCTCGCCATGGGCGTATTCGCCGGTCGCGTCCTTCTGAAAGTAGAATCCTTGCCCGGTAAACCCATCGAAGAAATCGAATTTGTCGACGGGAAGATCGCCCCCCAGTCCCCATTTCCCAATAAAGGCGGTGCGATATCCCGACTGCCGAAGCATGGCGGGATAGGTGATCCGGAAGAGATCGTCGGAGAGTGGCGTGGCGAAATCTTCGAGCCCATGACAGCGCGTGTGCAAGCCGGTAAAGATGCTGGCGCGGCTGGCGTAGCAAATCGGCGTCGTTGCGAAGTGGTTCATAAACAACGTGCCTTCGGCGGCGAGTATGTCCAGATTCGGCGTCTGGATGATGGGATTGCCCATGCAGCCCAAGGCGTCCCAGCGCTGGTCGTCGGTCAGGAGGAACACGATGTTTGGACGTTTGTCCCCGGACCCAGCCATGCGTTGGGGCATCCCGGCACAGCCGAGTCCCATCGCGGCGGCGCCAAGCGCGGCGCTCTTGAGCACGTCGCGCCTTGTAATCTCCCCAGTTTTGCAATTCTTCTCCGCCATGCGTCTCCCCCTTCTTACTTCAGTTCGTTGAGTTCGCGCTCGTAGTCCTCGGGGGTATCCATATCTCGAAGCACTCCCGGCAATTCCACCGGCAACCGGTGCACGCGCTCCGGGTGGCCGTAGATAAGCCCACGTAATCCTGTGTCGTCGAAATTCGTCAAGACTTCATCGCGATATGCCGTCGAGATCACAATCGGATGCCCGGTGTCGTCGTCGTAGAGCGGGACGACGATGCCCTTCTCGACCGCCCGGAAACCATCGATCAAGTGATTGACGAGCGCACTGCTAATCGAAGGCTGATCGCCGAGCACCACCATGAAGCCTTTCGCTTCGGCCGGCACGGACTGCAACCCGGCACGTATCGACGTCAGCATGCCATCCTTATATTGCCTATTCTCCACCAAGGTCACCGGTTTGCCCAGCACCGCGGCCTCCACAGCCTGTACGTCGTGGCCGGTGACGACAATCGTCTGGGCCACTTCGCTCGCAAGCACTTCGCTCACGATGCGATCGATGACCGTCGTGTCGCCGTAGGGTAACAGAAGCTTTTGACGGCCCATGCGGCGT
This sequence comes from Candidatus Hydrogenedentota bacterium, assembly GCA_963745075.1. Taxonomy (GTDB): domain Bacteria; phylum Hydrogenedentota; class Hydrogenedentia; order Hydrogenedentales; family SLHB01; genus JAHDWY01. The sequence continues at coordinate 248,185 of CAVUWV010000018.1, forward strand.
GATTCACCGGCAGCCAAGACAATCGCGGATATCATGACGGCACAAACTCCGCCATGGGTTTGACCGGACCGGATTTCTTCCGCCGGACCGCAACGAGTTCCGCCGCGATGCTCACCGCGATCTCTTCGACAGACAAGGCGCCGATATTGAGTCCCACCGGTGCATGCACCCGCTCGAAATCTGCCACCGTGGCGATTCCGTCATCGATGAATCCTTTGCGGATGACGTGCACTTTCCGGCGGCTGCCGATCATGCCGATGTAGGCCGCTGGGGAATGAATGCATTCCTTCAAGACAACGCCATCGTGCCGGTGTCCGCGCGTGACAATAAGGATATAGGTCATCGAATTGATGGGGAACGCGGCAACTTCTTTAGGGATGTCGCCGCAGACGGTGCGCACCCCGTCGGGATAGAGCAACGCCTGAGTAAACGCGGGCCGGTCATCCACAACGACCACCTCGAAGCCCAGCCACGACGCAAGCCGCGCGGTTGCCTGTCCCACGTGGCCGCCACCCGCAATGAGCAGGGTTGGCGTTCGCTCGATGGGTTCGAGATAGTAGGAGTGATCGTCGACTGCAACAAGCTGGGGACGGCCCTTGTCCAGGCACGCCTGCACTTGATCCGCGCTGAGGCCAATCTCGCCCGGGACGGCAGCGCCCTCTTCCCAGCATCGCGCGATTCCGAGGTTTTCGGCCGGCCCCTGCGCGAGAATGATAAGCACGCCGCGTCGGCTTTCGTTAATGAGCGAGGCTGCTTGCCCGAACGCCTCCCGGTTCTTCGCGGGTGCGGGATCGATGAAGACTTGGACATTGCCGCCGCAAATGAGGCCGTCATCCCAGCCGTAATCGTCGTCGAGTCGCAAGTCGAAGAGGAGCGGTAGAGCGCTGTCCAACGCATCCAGCGCCCGCTTGCGCGACTCGGCCTCGAGGCAGCCGCCGCCCAGCGTTCCGTGAATCGCACCGGTCGGCTCGAAGATCGCCTTTGCGCCGGCCTTCTGCGGCGTCGACCCCGTGGCGGTGACCACGGCGGCAAATGCGAAGGGGGCGTCGGCGTGGATGAGGGTGGTTAGTTTTGAATAGAAGTTCATGTATGGGCCTGTTTGTTTACGCGATCATCAGTCTACGGGCGATTGGGCGCGGTATCAAGGGGGATTGATGGACTATTGGACTATATGGACTATATGGACTATATGGACTATATGGACAGTATGGACGGAATGGACAAGGTAAGGCTGAGGCAGCAACTACTGGAAAACCGCAATGGTTTGGCATTTTGTGCTAGACTTGGGCGGAAGGGTGAGAATATGCACAGGGACGAACCGCTGATTCCCAAACATGGCGGCTACCGGAAGCTCAAGAGTTTTCAGGTTGCTCAGTTGGTTTACGACGTGACGGTACGCTTTTGCGATCGGTACGTGGATGGCCGAAGCCGAACGCGGGATCAGATGACACAGGCGGCACGATCGGGTGTGCAGAACATCGCGGAGGGATCGCAGGCGTCCGGGACTTCCAAGAAGACCGAACTGAAGCTCACGGGCGTGGCTAGGGCAAGCTTGGAGGAGTTGAGGCTAGATTATGAGGACTTCTTGCGGCAGCGAGGACTGCCGTTGTGGCTAGAAGACGACCCACGACGTTCGATCCCTTGTAGACGAGCGATGCGCGTCGGCGGATGAAGTGGCCGAGTGGGTAAAGCAAGTACACCACGGCACACTGCCAGGACCAAGTGTGGACCTCACGCAATCCACTGCAACCCGCCAAGAGTCTATGTCGTCCAGATCGTCCATTCCGTCCATATCGTCTATACCGTCCATCAAGTCCACCTACCCCGAAATCGCTGCCAACGCCACACTTATCCTCATCGGCGTTGCGTGCAGTCTGCTGGACCGCCAACTACAGGCTCAAGGCGACGCCTTCAAGACCCAGGGCGGCTTCACCGAGCACCTCTATCGCACCCGAAAACGCGCGAAAGACGACGATTAATCCCAGTTGCAGAAACCCGTGCCGGATGCTAAGGTGAATGGCGCAGTCAGGGTCTAGCGGTAGGTGCTATAGGGTGCGCAGTTCTTCCGAAGTGCGTATCCCCATTCTTTTGACCGCTGTACCCACAATTCGCAACGCTGGAGGGTTTTCGTATGCCGACTCATGACAAGCCGGAGGGGCGGTCGGGATTGTCCCGGCGCGGATTCCTCAAGACGGTCGGAGCCGGTACGGTCGCCGGCGGCCTGGTCCGTGAACAGGCCGGTCCCGCTACCGTGGCCGCACAGGGTCCCGAGGTCGCCGGACCCGGAGCCGTCTCGATCAAACTCACCATCAATGGAAAGGTCCAATCGCTGAAGGTGGAACCGCGCGTGACGCTTTTGGATGCGCTCCGGAACCACCTGGACCTTACGGGCAGCAAGAAAGTCTGCGACCGCGGCACCTGTGGCGCGTGCACGGTGTTACTCGACGGCAAGCCGGTGTACGCCTGTACACTGTTGGCCGTCGAAGCGGTGGGACACCAGATCACGACCATCGAAGGGTTGGGCACGCCGGAAGCGTTGAGTCCTTTGCAGAGCGCGTTCGTGGAGCACGATGCCCAACAGTGCGGGTTCTGCACGCCCGGCTTCGTCGTAGCGTGCACGGCCTTTGTCCAAGACCATCCGAATGCGACGCTGGACGAAGTCCGCCAGGGGCTCGGCGGCAATCTGTGCCGGTGTGGGACGTACCACGGCATCACCGAAGCCGTGCTGGAAGTCGCCAAGGGCGCGAAAGGAGGTGCGTGATGGCAAAGAACGCATGGCCTCCAGCGGATAGGCGCGAACTCATCGGGGATCGGATCAGCCGCCTCGACGGTCCCGCCAAAGCTACTGGACACGCCAAATACGCGTACGACATGAATCGTCCGGGAATACTCTACGTGCGGCTCGTTTGGGCTCCCTACGGCGCGGCCACGATCCAATCCATCGACAGCAACGCGGCAAAAGCGATACCCGGTGTCGTGGGCATTTGGAATGAGATGAATGAGGGCGACGAGATCAAGTACGCGGGCCAGATCATCGCTTCAGTCGCCGCAACGTCCGAAGAAGTCGCACACGAGGCCGCCCGCGCCGTCAAGATCGCCTACGACGTGCAGCAGCCGCAGATGGACGACACAAAACTCGCCAACGCCGAAGATAAAGAGCAACGGGACGAGATCCCGGACGCGGCAACGGTCGATAAAGCGTATGCGGACGCCGAGGTGAAGAGCGAGGGCCATTACGGTCTCGCGCCCATCACCCATTGCTGCATGGAATCACACGGTCAAACCGCCGAGATGAAAGATGGCGACATGAATGTCTGGCCGTCGACGCAGAACGTGTCCTCCTATGCCGCGGGGATCACGGACGCAGCCGGCTTGCCCGCCAGCCAGATCCATGTGGACTGCCAATACATGGGCGGCGGATTCGGTTCCAAGTTTTCGTCGGACCAGTGGGGCAGCATCTGCTCGCGCATCACGAAGGAGACCGGCAAGGCCGTCAAGCTGATGCTCGAACGCGACCAGGATCTGATGGTCGCGGGCGCACGCCCGTCGGCCTTCGCGAATGTGAAAGCCGGTGCGTCGAAAGACGGAAAGATTACCGTTTTCGATGCGACCTCGTGGGGTTCCGGCGGTATGGGAACATCGCGCGGACTCGGTATCCCGTACGTTTTCGAGAATGTGCCGAACATTCGCCGGGTGGCGCGCAGCGTGCGCACCAATCGCGGTTCCCAGCGTGCCTGGCGCGCTCCGGGTCATCCCCAGGCCTGCCTCGTTACGATGGCGGCGCTGGACGATCTGGCCGCGGCCGCGGGAGTGGACGCGCTCGAATTCTTCCTGAAGAATCTCGATCTCACGGACCAGCCCAATGTCTACCGTGAGGAGCTGCAGATTGCCGCGGACACGATCGACTACAAGAACAAGGCGCATATGCGCGGCGACCCCACCCCCGGACCGCTCAAGCGCGGGCTGGGCATTTCGATGCACAAATGGGGCGGCGGCGGGCACAAGTCCGAGTGCAACTGCGCGATCAATCCCGACGGTTCGGTCTCCGTTTCGCTAGGTACGCAGGATCTCGGTACCGGAACGCGCACCGTCGTGGGAATCGTCACGGCCGAAACGCTAGGCCTTCCGCTGGAACGGATTCAGGTCAATATCGGCCGGAATGCGTATCCCCCATCCGGCGCTTCGGGCGGCAGTACGACCGTGGGCGGCGTGTCGTCGTCATCGCGGGATGCAGCCACTAACGCTTTGAATATGCTGTTGGAGAAGGCGGCGCCGGTGCTCGGCGTATCGGTCGGCGAACTCGAAGCGCGGGACGGCAAGATTCAGGTTATCGCCGACCCGAGCAAATCCATGACCTGGGAGAAAGCGTGCAGTCTGCTCGGGCAGATTCCGATTACCGGCAAGGGCAGCAAGCCCACGTCGGACGGTACGCAGTTGGACAACAGCGGCGTCGGCGGTGTGCAGATGGCAGATGTGACGGTGGACACGGAAACGGGCCGCGTCACCATGAACGAATTCGTCGCGGTGCAGGATTGCGGTCTGATCATCGACCTCAAGACCGCCGAGAGCCAGGTCTACGGGGCCATGATCATGGGCGTCACGTATGCGCTTCACGAAGAGTGCATCTACGACCCGGTGACGGGACGCATGCTCAATCCGGACATGGAATTCTACAAGCTGGCCGGCCTGGCTGACGTGGGCACGTTGAAGGTCCATATGATGACCGGACCCGGCTACGACGAGCGCGGCGTGATTGGGTTGGGCGAACCGCCGGTGATTTCGCCCGGTGCGGCGATTTCCAATGCGGTCGCGAACGCGTGCGGTGTGCGCGTATCGACACTCCCGTTGACGCCGGACAAGGTCATCGCCGCCCTGGAGCAAGGAGGTAAACTCGCATGAAATCCTTTGAATATGCGACCCCGGAACGTCTGGACGACGCGCTGACCCTGCTCTCCTCCGGTTCGGAAAAGGCCGTCGTGCTTGCGGGCGGTACGGATCTCGTCACGTCCATGAAGCAGGGCATCATGGCACCGACCCGCGTAGTCAGTCTTAAGGCCATCAACGAACTACAAGGTATCGAGAAGAACGGCGACACCGTCAAAGTCGGCGCGATGACGTTGCTGGCGGATTTGGCGTCCGACGACACCGTCGCAAAACTCTACCCGGCGCTGGTGACGGCGGTGAAGAAGATCGGCAGCCACCAGATCATAAACATGGGCACGGTCGGCGGCGATTTGTGCCAGTATCCGCGTTGCTGGTACTACCGCAACGGTTTCGGGCTGTTCGGCATGGAGAACGGCCAGGAACTGATTCCCGGCGGCGAGAACAAGTATCACGCCATCTTCGGGAACGACGGACCGGCAAAGTATGTCAGCGCGTCGAGTCTTGGCCCGGTATTGGTGGCACTTGGCGCGACTGTAACCGTCCGGGGGGCCGATAACCAGTCCCGCGACATCCCTGCCAACGAGTTCTTCAAAACACCAAAGGCGGTCGAAGATGGAATCACGGCAGCCAGACCCACCGAAATCGTGACGCATATCAACTTCCCGGAAAAAGCGACCAGCAACGCCACTTACGAGGTCCGCGAACGGGAAGGGCTGGATTGGCCATTGGTGACCGCCACAGTCGTCTATACGGACGACGGTGGAAAGGCATCGGATACGCGCGTGGTGCTGGGTCATGTCGCGCCGGTTCCGTGGATCGCCACCGGTGCGGCACAGGCGCTGGAAGGGAACGCGGTGGACGAGTCTACCGCTGCTGCTGCGGGTGCTGCGGCGACACAAGGCGCCACACCGTTGAGCAAGAACGGATACAAAGTCCAACTCGTGAAAGTTGCCGTGAAGCGTGCCGCGCTGGCGGCGGCAAACGCCTGACCGGGCAATTCGGGAGGTACCCACGATGTCGAACGCAGGGCCGGGAAATCAATTCCCCTGTAAACATATACGCTCCAAAGAGATGTACTATCAGGCCGACCAGACTGATGGAGATCAGTACTCCGGCGGAATCTACTGGTGCGCAAAGAGCCATGAGACCTTCGGGCCGGACGGTGAGCCGGTGGACCGGTCGGAATGTACGCCAAGCCGCGCGTGTTTCGAGGAGTAGCTGCAAGTGTAACCGCGCACGCCGCGCGGGGGTATGCGTACTCACCGAAATGGAGGCTCTGTCATGAAATTCACGGCAATCGTTGCCGCTTTGGCTTTGGTGCTGTTCACCAGTGTAACGCTGGACACCACCGGTGACGATGCGGTCCAGGGAAAATATGTCGAGACCCGCTCGTGCGACGTGTACACGGGGCCGTGCTTCGCGAACGGCGAAGTGGGCGTTACGGGAACGGAAGCGATCCTGACGTGGTCGGTCGATCGCGGGAAATGGGACGGCGTTTCGTTGGATGGATTGAACGTAATCGCTGTTATTCATTCGACCAACACGCTGGGCAATCCGTATCAAACGCCGCTGCCCGCGAAGTCGGTGCTGATCGTCGATTCTCACGCGACCAAGACACAGCGGGAAGCCTTGACGGACATGGCCAAGGATCTCAGCGGCAATCTGACCGAAGACGTTGTCGAGGTAAAGATCGCTCCGATCACGACGAGCATCGGTACCTGCGATAAGTCCGGTTGTGCGCGCGTTAAAGCGGATGGACTGGTCGAAGTTGCGACGCGCTGCCTCGCCAGCAAGGACGAGATCTGTGGCAATGAGAACACGTTCTATCCTCCGTTGACCGCGGTAGACCATGCGATGCCCGCGTACACGAACGTGGCCAGCTACGAGGGTAACGGGCTGGGCATCACGTTCAAGAACCTGGATCGGCGCAGCGCATTCCTTGCCACGTTCTCGCACTCGTAATCGACGGATTGAGCCTGTATTCTGGGAGTTTGGAGGCCCGCAGGGGCGCCGGGCTCCTTTTTTGTCCGGAACACCCTTGAATGGACAACGCAGAACGCAGTGACGAAAGGAGATAGTGTAGTGAAGCGGAGAGGATTTCTTGGTGCGGTATTCGGCCTGTGTGTTGCGGCAGCCCTGTCGATACCGGCGGCCGGTCAAGAACTCGCGCTGAAACAAGCCCAAGTCGATCCCCCGGACACGGTCGCCGCGGAGATGCGCGGTTTGCTCGATACGAACGCCGTTCAGCTCCTGGACGGAGACAAGCCCGTTTTCGAATTCTGGTTCCGGAAAGACGTGCCGCTGTCCGGGAAACCTGGCGACGGCACATCCGCCCTGTCCCTGCTGAAAGAAGTCACCTATATCGGCGTCGTGAATGTGCACGAGCGGCGCAAGGACTTCCGCAACGACGACGTCGAGCCCGGTGTGTACACGATGCGTTTGGGCATTCTGCCAACGGACGGCAACCATCTTGGCGTAGCGCCCTTTCCCTACATGGCGATTCTGGTACCGGCCAAGTACGACAAAGGGCTCGACGCCATTCCCGACCACGATACCCTCGCGGATTTGAGCGGACAGGACACCTACGCCGAACACCCCAGCACGCTGAGTCTCCAACCGCTCGGCGATGACGAGGCCAAAGGCGATTTTCCACGAACCGGCGAAGGCGGGGACGACTGGAAGTTTCTCTTCGTAAAACTCTCCGCAAAAGTCAACGGCGACGGCGCAGCCGAACTGCCGTTCAAAATGGTCTACGAGGGCCACGGGCAAATCTGACGACACACCAGATTCCAGGGTTCCGGCGCGATCGTGCGGGCCGATTCCGCAGACGACATCCCCCTTGATCCCCCTTCAAAGGGGGAAATGCGCACCCCTCATTCGTGGTGGTAGATATTGTCACTCGCGTTGATACGAAGTCGTCGTTTGCCCCAAACGCAATGCGAATCGTTGCGAAGAATTCCCCCTTTGAAGGGGGATCAAGGGGGATGTTCTTCTCGGTCTGGCAGGGTTCCGAGAATGAACTCTAATTCTCAGGATAATGCAATAAACGCGTTACGGCGCCGCTTTGAATGCGTAAAGCTTGATGTTCCGGACGGCGGAAGCGGTACGCCACGTTGCAATACCCAGAGGCACTGAGGGCTGGACCTCCCACCGGATGCCGATCTCGCGGCCCTTGGTTTCCACATCCACCAACTTCTCGTCGTCGATCCACGCTTCGATCTTCTCCGGCGTAACGCGTACCCGAATATGGTACCAGCGGTCCATCTCAAAATCGCGGAACCGCGCCGTCTCGTTGTTGTAGGCGTCGTAGAAATCAAGCGATGAGATGCCGACGCAGGTGCCGCCCCAGCCGCCGACGATGAACGAGCACGGGTCGTCTCCGTAAGGAAAGGTGAGCCCGCAAAAGAAATCGCTGCCTTCGGTGCGTTTGGCGTCGAGGGAAATCTCGTAGTTCATCCGGACAAGCGGGCCGTGCCACGTGATACCGGTCATGTCGTTGCCGACGCCGAGATTGCAGGTGCCGTCCTTGGCCGTCACGTCACCGCCGTAGGTGAAATCCGAGACTTTCCATCCTTTGGAGTCATGGAACTCGGTCTTGTGGTTCCCCGTTCTCGCCTATATTGTTCGTGAGCACGAGATCCACGTCGGGAAGATCCTTGTCTTTGGCCTTGGCGCTCTTGCCCTCTTGACCGGTGCTGGCGCAAGCGCCTAAGGTCAGCACGATTAAAAGAGCACAGCCATACCTCATCGCATTGAAGCGATCCCGCGTTATCATTCCAAATCCTCCAGGCGAAACGTTTCTATTGGGATTTCTTCCGGTGCCGGTTTGGTGTCAACAGGCGGCACGAACACTATCGTATGCGCAACCGGACGTAGCAATCCAGTCGGCGACTCTTACGCATTTGTGAACTCCGGATCACACACGGCTCAACACCTGATACCGAAGTGCCAGGCGCACAAAGGCGTACATGGCGAAAAAGAGGACCACGGAATACACGACCCCGATCTTGGACGGCCAGATCGAGAAGGCGCCCACAATCCCCACGAGCATGATCATGTTGCCGATGTGCACCGAGAGACGATCCATCGGAAGACTCACGAGCGTTGCGCGCGATATCTTGCCAATGTGATAAAGCGTGACCGCAACCGTTGCTATGACAAAGGGCATCAACAGCCATATCCGTTCGGGCGGGAATTGGTATTGGTCCACGGCACTATCGTCGTAGAGTTCCAGAATCACGCCCATCCGGTTGGTGACCCCGTGAAACGCGAAGAACAGGAAATAGAACACGCAGAAGTGGAGCGCCAAACTCTGCTGCCGGTCGCGGATGAATGACGGATCATGCCTCCGCGTGCCCACGATGCAGATCCAAGTTACGGCCGCCACGTAGAACGCGCCGACAGGCCAACCCGCAACCCTTCCGTCCTCGTAGTAGATATACAAGAACACCAAGAGGACGCCGGCAGCCGACGCGAGCGGCCTGCACCACGCATCCACGAAGGTCCACGACTTGGCGGGGCGATCGAGGGGCGTACCCGCGCGGCGAAGGGCCCAGCACATCGCAAGTACGTAGACAATGCCCAGGTTAAACCCGGCGTTGAGTTCCCACATTTTCCACCAATCGATGTACTGCGGGTTTACCCCGTACCCGAGGCACCAGAGTGCGCTGAGGACCATGCCGACGCCGAATCCGAAGCCAAGCAGAGAGCCCATGACTAACGTTGTCTTGTCCCGCTGCAGCGCGGCTACGAGCAGCGCACCAACCCACCACGCAATGACGATGGCGTTCTGCGCGTTCGTGTAGACGGTGCGGCCAAGGTGCTTGCCCAGTTCGCCGGTAAATAAGCCGAGGCTGTCGTTCGGGAAGAACAGCCACAGTCCCATCCAATACAGGAGACCTGCCGTGTAGGCGACGCTCAATATGGAAAGTATCCAACCAACGACGCGGGCCACTCCGGCCCTACGGCTCACGATCCAACTGACGGCAATAAGCGCCATCGCCACGCACCACGCGCCGATCATGAACGTCGAGGTATGAATGAACGAGACGGGCGGAAGCTCGGTCCCTGGTTGCGGCACGTAGATTCCCAGACTGTAGTTGGGGAAGAACCAGCCGGGCTGAATCTGGATGAGCATTCGGCCCAACAGGGCCACGCCCAAGGGTGCGACAATGCGCGTCAACCAGCGATGTAGCGATTCCGTGCCGCCGAGGAGCCATCCGAGCGCGATGCCGCCCGGCGCGGCCCAGGCGACTCCGATCAGAACGAACCAAAAATAGCCGTGCGCCGACGCCACGTGAATGGTCTCGTCGCCAACTTCGAAGATACCGCGAATCCATCCGACGTATTGACCGTAGCCCCACTCACCGCCGATGGAGACCCCCATTCCCAACCATAGCCCGATGCCGCGCGCGTCGACCCCCCGGCATCGGCACACCCAGTACCAGAGGATGCCCCAGGCCATTCCCGGCACGATGACGCCATCAATCCCGCCCCAGCCGGAGGTTCCGCGAATGGCCCAGGCGATCGCCCCGACGCAACCAAACAAAAGCGCCAGCAGAATAAACTCCGCATTCGCGCCGACACGCAACGGTGTGTGCCGCGCATGAAGCGACTCATCGGAAATGGCGAGCATGAACGTCCCCCGTTTACCCCAATTTCAGGCCCGATTGCTTTCGGTGGGCGGTAGTGTCCCATGGTTTGGCCGAGATATCAAGACTGCCGGGAAAGTAGCGGCAAAACAAAAAAAAGAGGCCAACCCATACCGGTTGGCCCCGAGTTTTCAGATGGTGCCGGGGAAGGGAATCGAACCCCCACTCCCTTGCGGGAACCGGATTTTGAGTCCGGCGCGTCTGCCAGTTTCGCCACCCCGGCAAGAAGCGGGAGTATAGCGAATAGACCAGAGGCGATGCAATCTGGGGTCGGGTCGGTTGCCATTTTGTCCATTAATGGTCCAGCCATCGAGAGGAGCCGATTCGGATCATTGGAATATCGAGCATGATCAACATCGGTCGACGCGGAAGGAATCTGCTACACTGAACTCCGGCCCGGGCACGCACGAGGAGAACTGTCTTGGAACTGGACCGAATCACGGATGCCTGGACGGTGTACGAGGACGAGAAGGGTCGTACACACGTCACTCGACATAAGATTCCGGAACCGGACCACTACGCTTCGAATGGGTCCTCTCAAATCGAAGCCTATGTGACGAAGGTGGTTCACTCGACAGAGAGTTTCTCCTCGCTCATTGTTTCCACACCCGATGGAGAGGTCGCTCTCCTTCTTCTGAAACAAGATAGCAACCTACAGATCACGCTATCGATAGATGTCACGAGTAAACCTGATGAAGAACAGGCACTGAGGAGATTCTTTGCGTGCCGAGGAATCGGACCCATCGACGACTACCTTGCTCAGAACGGGGATGTCCCTGACGCCACTCGAATGCTGAGTTTCCCCTTACCGTCTGACATAGAATTCGTGACGGTCCTTAGCAAGGAACTGCTTGTACAAGTCTACGGGGTGAATGAGCGCGCGGCGTTAGATTTCAGCTTTGAAGAATCGACTACGCGACCTCGTATGTCGCTACGTTCGCGGATATTGGGCATTATCTTCGGATGGTTCGTTGGAGGGGCTTAAGGTCCCATTGAGCGCGGGAGAATAACAGGGAACCCAGCGAACCTAAGAACCCGATCAGACCGAAAACAAGCGCGGTGGCTCAAAGACCTACGTTGTCGAAAGGGGACGGAGTTCGAAGATGCGCCCGAAGTGGGCAGCCGCTTTCGGGTCGCCACGCCGAAGGGCTTCACGGGCATCGTCCAATCGATGGGCGTCTTCCACGCTCAAGCAAGGCGACCATCCACTTTCCTTGTCCAGAAGTTCCACTTCCACATCTGCTACATAGGACCCTTCATGCACGTATTTGGTCTTCTTTCGCCTTTGCATGGACATCGCTTTTCGCTAAAATCGGTCAAACATCCACACATACGGCGCACGCTTTGGGAAGATGGTGGTAAACAAAGCCCGCGCTTCGGGGGAAATCAGGCAGCGGCGTTCGTCGAGCAGGTCTTCGGCGTAACGGTAGCCGGTGACGAGATGCATGAGATCGCCGTGGGTGAGGCTAATCTTGGAGGCGCCCACTCCGGTTGCGATATCGACGGCGCCGTGATTGGAACGGATACGGTAGGCGCTTCCATTTACGAGCAGCGTGAATTCGGTGCGCAATTCCCTGACCGCGCTGCGGCCGATCAATGACTCCCACTCCGGAATCATGGATTCAAGTGTCTCGCCGACGTTCGACAAAGGCCATCATGCCGCCGCCGTCGCGATCGACGCGCATTTCGTGCACGGAACGGAACTGCGAGAGGAAACGTCCGAAGGCGTTGGACGGCGGCACGTGGAACCGCACCCGCGCCAATCCTTCCTGCTCGGCGAAATGTCCGGCGGCGGACACCACGGCGGCGCAGATTCCGGGATGATCCACCCCCACTTCACAGATTTGCAAGGACTCGCCATCCGGCCGGGCCAGGTAGTAGGCGACGAGTTTGCCGCGTTCGTCTTTCAACACGCGCCACTCGCTCCATCGGCTCCACTTGTTGCGGATGTGCCCGGCGGAACGAATGAGCGAGCAGACAGATGTGCGGTCGTTGGCATTATGGATCTTTTGGATCGCGGCCACGTCGCCCGGCTTGGCGGGGTGTTCGCGGAACGGGTTCTCAAAGGACAAGGCCTCCATCGTATCGAGCCAGACCGAATAGTCAGCAAGCGTCGTCACGTAGCCGAATCGTTGATAGAAGTCGACGATGCCGAACAGCATGGACACGTGATACCCGTGTTCACGCATGTAGTGCATGGTGTCTTCGATGAGTTGGCGACTGACACCCCGCCGCTGGTAATGCGCGGCGGTCGCGACCCACCCAAGTCCGCCCATTTTCAGACGGGCTTCCCCAAGTCGAATGGTGTCCGTGGTGAGGCGCAATGCGCCCAGAACTTCGTGCTTGCGGACGGCGATACGCGTGTGTTCGCGACGGTAACCCGGGTACTGAGCGGCACAGGATTCCAGCCACCGGGTAGCGAGATCATCGCCTTCGGTGTGCGCCTTGGCCATCAAGTCGATGGCCATGCGCAGTTCGTCGCTGGATTCCACCGGTTTTACTGCAATCTCCATCGTTCACACGTCCGTTAGGATTCCCCAATTCTGGGTGAATTGTACCACAGAACATGCGGGGGACATGGAGCGGGAATACGAAAATGCACGGGGATTTCGCCCGCCGGGAATTCGGCGGGAACCTACTCGTGCCGCAGGGCTTCCACGGGATCCATATTGGCGGCGCGCATGGCGGGATAGATGCCGAAAACGATCCCCACGATGGCCGATATACTGAAGGCAATCATGGGCGACCACGGGGTTACGATCGTTTTGAGGTCCGCGAAGTACTGGATGAAATAGGGTATCGCCAGTCCCAGCGCGACCCCGATAATCCCGCCCGTGGCGGAGAGCAGTACGGTCTCGATCAGAAATTGAAGCACGATGTCCTTTTTCTTGGCGCCGAGCGCGCGCCGGATACCGATTTCGCGGGTTCGTTCCGTGACGGTCGCCAACATAATATTCATGATTCCGATACCGCCAACGAGGAGGGAAATCGCGGCGATCGCACCCAACACAATGTTGAAGATGCGCTTGGTCCGTTCCGCTTGGCGTAGCAGATCGAGGGGAACGATGATCTCGTAGTCTATCTTCTTATGGGTAGAGGCCAGAAGGTCGGCGATGATGTGCCACGTCTCGACGACGTCATCGATATTGTCTACCTTTACCGTCGCTTCGTGCAGTTGCACGCGTTCGGCATTAAAGCTGCCGCTGCTCCGCTGGACGATCAGCTCGCCGAATCGGTTTTTCGATGCCGTCAGCGGAATGTACATTTCAAACGGAGCGCCGGTCGAGTGGCCGCCGTTTCCCAGGCCGCCGTTGGTGGGCGAAGCCATGGTGTTCCGCTCCGACTCCGGTTCCATCATTCCGATAACCTGATAGTAGTCGCCGTCCACCCGCACCATCTTGCCGATGGGATCGTCGATGGGAAACAACCGCGGGGCCATGCCATCGCCGAGCACACAAACGTTCACATTGTTTTCCAGTTCCTCTTCCGTGAAAAAGCGGCCGCTCGACACGTAGTGGTTGCGCATTGCAGGGTATTCGGGAACGGTGCCGATGATGTCGCAATCGATCCGGTTCGGCCCGTTCCACACGTCCTTCCGAACGATTCGGGAAGGGATGATGGTATCCACGGTAGGGATGGTGGCTTCCATGCGGTCAACGTCGTCGTAGGTGACACCGTACTCGACGACAAAGTTCCGTTCCGCAGTGCTGCTCCGATCTTCGGGAGGTTTGACGCTGCGGATGATTATGTTGTTGCTGCCAAGGCGGCGAATCTGTTGCTGGGCTTCAAAGCTCAACCCTTCGCCGATGGCGAGCATGGCGATCACGGAACATACGCCGAAGACGATACCGAGACCGGTCAGCAACGAGCGCAGACGATGCAGCCACAGACTTTTCAGACCCAGGCGTATGGAACGCCGGATACGCTCGGCGTCGCCCGCCCAGCGGGACCAGGAGAATCCGGATGCCTGGCTAGTTGCGGCGGTCATCGCTCTCCACCTGTCCATCGCGCAGACGAATGACACGGCCAGCACGCTCGGAGATCTCGTCGGAGTGGGTCACCATGATGATGGTCTTGCCCTGATTGTGCAAGTCGTCAAACACGCCGAGTATGTCCGAGCCGGACGATGAATCGAGGTTACCGGTGGGTTCGTCGGCCAGGATGATCAGCGGATCGTTGGCCAGGGCCCGCGCCACGGCAACACGTTGCTGCTGTCCGCCGGACAACTCGAACGGTTTGTGATCCATGCGGTCACCCAGCCCCACGCGTTCCGCCAATTGCATCGAGACGATATGACTTTCGTGCTGGGGGCGACCCTGGTAATACAACGGAACCTCGATGTTTTCGAGCACGTTCAGTTGCTGGATGAGATTGTAGGACTGAAAGACGAAACCAATCCGGGTACCCCGAATGGTCGACAGTTCGTCATCGTCAAGTGTCGAGACATCATCGGTGCCGAGGATGTAGGTGCCTTTGCTCGGACGATCGAGGCACCCCAGGATATTCAACAAGGTCGACTTGCCGCACCCGGAGGGGCCCATGATCGTAATGTATTCACCGGGGAAGAAGTCCAGCGATACGCCGCGCAGGGCTTCCACCATGATCGAACCCATCAGATATTGCTTGCGAACCTCATCTATTTTTGCGATGGCGTCTTGCACTGTTCCATGTCAACCTTGCTGCGGACCGCGTCCTGCGCCGGAATCATCACCGCCTCGTTGTCCGCCACCTTGGTCGTCGCCTCCGTCCGGTTGCTGCTTCTTCTCTTCACCGCCGGGTCCGGACTTCTCCGTGGTTGAGTGTCCCTGGGGGGCGCGCAACAACACGCGCTCACCCTCTTTCAAGCCATTGTTGATGGCGATGAACTCCCTGTTGAAGTCTCCAGTTTCGACGATCCGCCGTTCCGTGCGCCCACTCGACGTTTCTACGTAGCAAACGCGCTGGTCTTTTTCCGCCTGCACGGCCTGAATCGGCACGTATACCACATCGGCAAGCTGCGCGACTTCGATTTCTACCTGGGCGCTCATTCCCGGCTTCAACCAATCGTAGGTGCCACCGATGCTCACCATCGTGGGGTAGAGTTTCAAGTCCGGATTCATCCATCGCGACGTGGAGTCCGGAATCACGCTCACCTTGATGACCTCTCCCGTCAATTCCTCATCTTTGTACGTATCCAAATGGATGCGCGCCCTTTGCCCCTTCTTGATCTTCTTGATCGACGATTCGTGAATCTTGACCTTCACGGCCATCTGGGTCATATCGGGAATGGTAATGATCTCTTGCCGTTCGTAGACCGCCGCGCCTTCTTCGATCTGATCGCGGTTTCGCCAAGGCTCGTCGCTACCCGCGTAAACTACGAGTCCGGGTCGTTCCGCACGGATGGTGCACGCGTCCAACTGGTCCTGCAACTCTTTCATGCGGGCTTCGCGCAGCTTGAAATTGGCTTCGCTCGATTTCCATTTGGCTTCCGCTTGCGCTTCGGTGGCGACGCCCTTCTTGATGGTCCGTTCGAGTTTGCGAATCGCCTCCTCGTAATCGGAGAGGAGCTTTTCCGCCTGCTTGGGAAATTCGTACTTGATGAAAAGTTCTTCGGCCGTCTCGGCCGATTCAAGGCTGATCGTGTTCTTTTTGACACTCATTTCGTCGCCGTCCAATTCCTGCTTGGTGACGAAATTCTTCTCGGCCAGCCGGCGCGTCCCTTCCAGTTTCACTTTGGCGAGGGCGAGTTCCTCTTCCGAGATCAACCGATCGCTCTGCAACGTGCGCAAGGTTTGCTCGGCTTCGCCATCACCCAGCTTTTCGGGCGACGCATATTGGGAGAAATCCACATCGGGCCGGTTCAAGTCCGTCACCGATGAGCTGGCCATTTGTACCGCTTCGTCTGAACCCGGCTCGACGACGGTCGCCGGATCGACTTCGGGCGGATCGCTGGAGGTGCCGGTCGTTGCGACGGGTACCTTGTCGCCAGCCATTTCGGCGGGAAGGTCGCCACCCTCCAAGTCCGATTCGGCTTTCGACCCATCGAGTTCGATCGAGGCGGCATCAGGGTTCTCCTCGACCGTGACGGTGGCATCCGCGGCAATGCTTTCTTCCGATGCCTCGCGCGTCTCCTCGACCATGGCATCGATGTCGACCGCAAGATCGAGATTGTCCACGATGTCGTCAGCCAACTGGTCGCCCATATACTTCTTGAAATCCATCAACGCGAATTTCACTTCGAGTTCCGACGCCTTGATATCGCTTTCATTCTGCTTGACCTGGATCTCGTACTGTTCGCGGGCGTCCGTAAAGTTGGCGTATGCGCTCTGAAACTCGATGGTCTGCTGGGTGATCTTCTCGAGCAGTTCGGAGTCGTCCAAGGTGACGAGGATTTTGCCTTCGTCCACGTCCTGCTGGGTCACGAGGTACCCTTCTTCCACGATGGAGAGGATTTTGGTCTCGCCCTTAATCTCCGACTTAATCGTCTGCGATTCCCGGGCTTCTACATTGCCTCCCTCCACCACGGAGATGGTAAGGGGTCCCCGCCGCGCGGCAAAGGTGGTGCGCAGTCCGCTCTCCTCTCCCCCTCCTCGGAAGTACAGAACAATCGCCGCCAATATGACCACCGCAGCGGCAATTCGCACGTAGCGATTGCGCAGGAGCGCACGGAACTTACTTTTCCGCGGTTTGGTCTGAGGTCTCTGTTGGGACATCAGAAATGTCCTCCCACTGTCCGTTCTCCTTAATAAATAGGATCCCCATATCGCGCCAGAATTGAAGGCGTGAGATCGTGTGTCGAATCAATGCGTCCGTCAACTCGTTCTGGGCATCCGTATAGGCGTTTTGCGCGTCGATCTGGTCGAGCGGAATCGCGATGCCGAGTTCGGAACGAAGGTCTTGCTCCTCGACGCGCCGTTTCGCGAGATCCAGGGCCAGTTTGCGGTTTTCGTAGTCCCAGCGCGCCTGATCCAAATCGCGCCAC
Source organism: Candidatus Hydrogenedentota bacterium (assembly GCA_963745075.1). Taxonomy (GTDB): domain Bacteria; phylum Hydrogenedentota; class Hydrogenedentia; order Hydrogenedentales; family SLHB01; genus JAHDWY01. The sequence goes on from CAVUWV010000018.1 coordinate 265,681, forward strand.
GCATTGCGCACGTCCAGTGTAACATTATCCTCTGCAAGCGACAATTCCCGGAACGCCCGCTCGTAGGAAATCAGACTGGTCCGGTAGGTATTCCGTTCGGACTTGCGATCCAGGGGCAAATCCACGTCAAACCCCGCGCTCCACCGGGCGCGCTGAAAGTCCAACGTATTGAACGTGTCCTGACCGGGATCGCTGTCCACATTGCCGGAAACGACCAGATCGAGGTCCGGTTTCAGGTTGTTCGCGGCGACCTTGATCTTGCGTTCGGCGTCATCAACTTCGTCTCGTACGTTGTACAAATCCAACCGCGCGACGCGGGCCACGGCGACGGCGTCTTCACTGGCGATATCGGGGTGGATGATCCCCCGAGCCATCAGCCGGGTAAGTTCCTCGTCATCCAACACGATCGGCGTTTCGGTGGAGAGACCGAGCAGAATCTTGAATTGGTCGAGACTTTGCTTGTAGGCACGTACCGAATTCACCCAGGTGTTCTCAGCGTTCAATTCCGATTGCTCGATTCGTCCGAGACCGGCCTGGGTCGTGCGCCCCTCGTCTGCAAGGGCCCGCGTCAATTCGGCTTGGCGGCGAAACGCCTGATAGCCTTGCCAGTTGTTGCGCACGGCGTCCCGCCGTTGCAGGACTTCGTAGTAGTTAGAAGCCACCTGCACGGCGAATTCCTTGCGGTACCGTGTGAAGGACCGCAATTGGTACAGCACGTCCCGCTCGGACTGGGTCAACACTTCCGCCGCCACGTCACTTCCACGTCCCCGGAGAAGCGGCTGCGTAATGCTGCCGACAAGTGCTGACGACGTGGAAACGTCGGGATTCCCGGTCAAGAAACGAAGGAAGTTCGAGGTCAGGCCGATGGCAATCTGGCCGCCCCCCTTGAGCAACATCCCCACGCCGATTCTGGATTGACCGGATACGCTGCGTTCGTTGCGGATTTCGTTGTCCGGCTGATTGGCCCCGGAAACGGTGAAAGCCTCATCGACGACGTTCGCATAGGAGTTGAGCAACTGAGCGGGCGTGCCGGAGAGGGCCGCGATGCCTTCCAGCGTCGCGATGGAGACGTTATTCGGCGCCACGCCGAACAACTCCAGATACCCGGCCGCCGTCGAGGCGTTGCCCAAGCTGGTGGACGCATTGTTTCCGGCCTGGCTCAGCCACCCCGGAATCGCCTGCGCGAGTTCTGCCGAGCCGGAGAGCTTGGAGACATCCGTCGTGGAACGATTGTACTCCGATGATCCTTGCGCGGAGAAGATGGGTGCATATCGATGACGGTCGAGTGTCAACGAAAGAGCCTGAAGGTACAGTAATTCCTTCTGATTCTGGTAGGTGCGGTTGTGATTCACAGCGATCCGAAGTGCATCTTCGAGTGAAATAATGTGGGCGCCGATTTCAAACGATCCCGCGTCGCCCAAATAATCGTCGGTTTCGCTGGATACGGGCAAGCTTTCCAGGGGGTCCGTCTTTACTTCGTCAATGGTGAAGTCCAACGTCATGCCCGGAACGGCGGGACTCTTCTGGTCGATGATCTTGTACGCCTCGCGGTCCGCGCTTTCGCGATAGTGGGTGGTCGTACAGCCCACGGCAAAGATTAATCCCAGCGAGAGAATCAGTGTGATACGAGAAGCATTCATGGAGTAACTGCGTGGCCCCGGCCCAACGAACCCGTTCGGCTTTAACAACTTACCAACAATTCGAACATTAACAATTGACATCAAAAGACATACTCTATCACAAGATGGAACCCGAAAGGACGCAAAAAGTTCCACGAGCCGGATTCGCGCCGCGACTGCCCACCCCACCCATCGCCGGGAGAACGCAGTAGTAATAACCCACCGAGTCTATTTCGTGTCTTCAGTTCTATGCACCCGATCGCCGGTATCGATCACGAGGACGGCTCGATCAAGGCCAGAAATGGGAAGAGGACTCGGTGGCAGAGCAAGGCCGAATTCACAAGGGATGTGTGTCAAAGAATGCCCGAACTTCCTCCACGTCGCGGCCGATCTGGGCAATCAATTCGGTAACGGAGGGAAACTTGAGTTCAGACCGGAGCCGGCGAAGAAAGGTAATTTCGATTTCGTGCCCTTCTAAGTCGCCCTCAAAATCCAGGAGAAAGGCCTCGATCGCCACATCTTCATTACGGATGGTCGGCGCTACCCCGATGTTCACGGCTGCCGGGTAGGCGGCATCGTCGACGTCCGCGCGGGCGACATAGACGCCCTGCGCGGGGATCGCACTATGGTGCGGCTCGATGTTGGCGGTCGGAAACCCGAGTGTTGTGCCCACTTTGCGCCCCGACACGACCTCGCCCACGATGGAGTAGGGCCGGCCCAGAAAGGTCTCCGCCTTTTCCAGGTCGCCCAGGAGCAATCGCTCCCGGATGAGCGTGCTGCTGACGCGTTCCCCGTCACGGAGAAGGGGCGGAACCTGGGTGACCGAAAACCCGTATTCTGGTGCGAGTTCTTTGAGAAGTTCGAAATCGCCACGGGCGTCGTGGCCAAACCGGAAGTCGTGACCGACGACGATGGCCTGCACGTTGCAGCGATCCACGAGAATCGTCTTTACAAAGTCTTCGGGTTCGAGTGCCGCCACACTGGCGTCGAACGGGAGAATGAAAACTGCGTCAATCCCGGCTTCGGCAAACAGACGCCATTTCTTACTTTCGTTTGTGAGGAGACTGGGCGCGTGCTCCGGGGCAAAGAATTCGCGGGGATGGGGTTTCAATGTGAGCACGGCGCCGGCGCCGCCCCGCGCCATCGCCTGGTCGTTCACGGCACTGAGAATCTTGCGATGTCCCAGATGAACGCCGTCAAAACTGCCGACCGTCAACACAAGATTCGGGAAGTGGCAGTCCGAAACGAGAATATTCTCAATAACCTCAATCACCGTCCGCACAACACCCGCTTCGGCAGGATTCTCCGAACCCCCATGTTCGACTCGACGAGTCCCAGTGCCAGTAGCTCCCCGTCCTCCGACTTCACCTGGATCCATCCGTGATCCACCGGACAGACTTGCCGCAGATCCGGCGCTTCAATTGTACCGCCAGCGGCAACGACTTTTCGAGATGCGCTGCGCACGACCACCTCGGGAAGATCCAGCGCCTGGCCGAGCGGAAGAAGTCGCGAGGATACGGTTTCCAGGGACGTAAAGCCGTCCACGGCGAGGGCATCTGCAACGGTATACTTGCCGACGGCCGTCCGCCGAAGTCCCGAAAGGCAGGCGCCGCACCCCATCTTCTGGCCAACGTCGTGGCATAGACTCCGCGCGTATGTCCCCCGCGTGCAGCACAAACGAAACGTCGCCGTCGGCGGCGTGCAGTCCAGAATACGGAACTCCTTGACGGTGACCGGCCGGGATTCCCGATGCACGGTTTCACCCTTGCGCGCGCGCTTATACAAACGCTCCCCCCCGACTTTGACGGCGCTGACCATGGGGGGAACTTGCATGATCGTGCCCACGAAAGCGTCGCAAACCGACTGCAATTCCGCTTGGGACACCAACGGGACTTCTCGCTCCTCCAAAACGGCGCCATCCAGGTCGTAGGAGTCGGTCGTCGTTCCCAGAAGAATGGCGCCTTCGTACGTCTTGTCGAGGCCGGTGAGAAACTCGGACAGGCGCGTCGCCGACCCAAGGCAGAGCACCAGCAATCCGGTGGCAGCGGGATCCAGGGTACCCGTATGCCCGATCCGGCGCATGCCTGCCGCCCGGCGGATATGGTCCACCACGTCGTGGGACGTCATCCCCGCGGGCTTATCGACCAGCAAGAGTCCGTTCACAGATCGACTCGCAAGGTATCGCGCAGATACTGGAAAAGGTGCTCCCGGGCCTCGTCGAGGGGCCAGGGCAGCGAGGCGCCCGCGGCCATCGCGTGTCCTCCGCCACCAAAATGCTGCGCGATTTCGGCGGAGTTGATGGCGGGTTGCGACCGGAAACTGACCTTGGTCACCTGCGGCTCGGTCTGCCGGAACAGCATGGCCAAGTGCACGCCCTCGAGATTGCGCAGGTAGTTGATTAGTCCGTCCACGTCCTCCGGGAGTGCCCCCGTTTCGCGCAAATCTTCCTGGGTGATGTAGCCGTGGGCGATGCGGCCGCCGTCGCACATCGCAGCCCGTTCCAGCAACCGCCGGAGTAGATGAAACTTCCCGACGGACATGGTGTCGATAACGCGCGAGGTAATTTCGCGGAACGTTGATCCCGGTCTCGATGAGCCGGGCCGCCACCCGGTGCGAATGGGAGGTTGTATTCGCGTAACGGAAATTTCCGGTGTCGGTCGACAATGCCACGTAAAGGCATTCCGCGACGAGCCGGTCCAGGGGCACTTCGGCCGCGTCAAACAGGTCGACGACGATCTCTCCGGTCGCCGCGTAGCTGGGCGCGATGAAATGCACGGTGCCGTTGCGCTCGTCGGTAATGTGATGATCCACGATGGCGATCGGCGTATCGGGGGGAATCGACGCGGATACGGCCCCGACCCGTTCGAGGGAGTTCGCGTCGGCGATCAGCACCAGGTCGAAGGGTCCTTCGATGCGGTCGGCCGCGACGATATCGCCGGCTCCCGGGAGCCAGTCGTATACGCGGGGGACGGGATCGTGAAGGCACGTCGTGACCGCTTCAACGCCGAGTGACCGCGCCAAAGACGCCAGCGCAAGAATGGACCCCACGGCGTCGCCATCGGGGTTGACATGGCTGGTAATCAGTACTCGGGAAGCGCCTCGAATGGCGTCAACGATGGAGGCTGCATTACTCTTGGGCATTGTCGTCTTGTTCTTGTTCCGCATGGATTTCCCTGAAACGGTCTTCGAGACTGTAGACATCGTCCAGCGTGGTGTCCTCAAAAAAGCGAATCTCCGGTGTGACCCGGAGCCGAAGCCGTCTCCCGATTTCACGCCGGATCCATCCGGCCGATTGCTGAAGTCCGATGAGCGAACTCTTCCGTTCCGCCTCCGAACCGAACACGCTGACGTACACGTTGGCGTAGTGGAGGTCGGGCGACATTTTTACACTCATAACGGATACGAACCCGATACGTGGATCTTTCACGTCCTTGGCGAGAAGATCGGCGACCTCCTTGCGAACTTGCTCGCCTACGCGTTTGGGTCTGGCTTTTTCCATCACATCATCTCAATGCGGTAATCGACCACCTCGGCGCCCCCTTTGTTGCAGGCGAATCGGGCGATCTCGTTGAGTTGGGTATTCACGAAGCGGCTGTCATCACCCACGACGCAGGCCGCGAGACGCGCGCGGCTCCAGTGATCTTTGGGTTCGACCTCCGCAATCGAACAGTTGTACCGGCTGCGCAATTGTTCTTTCAGGCTCTTAACGACCCGGCGCTTGTCCTTGAGAGACCGGGAACCGGAAACGAGCAGATCGATCGTAAGCAGACCGATGGTCATTCCGCACGTCCTATCCCGGAATTCTCGCACGCACGAGACGCTGGATCGGCAATCCCAATTCGCGCTGAGCTATTACGTTTTCTCGGGAGCATTTCTCACCGCCTCCTGAGACACCGGTCCGCGAGGGAAGGTCTTCAAGCCGTGCGAAATGTGGGCTATGCCAAGGTCTTGGCTACCGATTCGATTCGATAGGTTTCAATGATATCGCCAACCTTGATGTCCTCGAAGGAATCCAACTTGATACCGCATTCGTATCCGGTGGCGACCGTCCGTGCGTCGTCCTTTTCCCGGCGCAAGGTGGCGACCTTCCCTTCGTAAACGATGGCGTCGTCGCGCAGGATCCGGGCGAGCGATCCGCGCTGGACCTCGCCGTCCAACACGTAGCACCCGGCAATGTTGCCGAGCGACGAGGACCGGAATACCTGGCGGATTTCGACGTGCCCGGAAACGACTTCCTTCGACTCGGGCGTCAACATCCCTTCCAGCGCCAGGCGGACGTCTTCGATCGCCTCGTAGATGACGCGGTAGGTCCGGATATCCACCCCTTCCTGTTCCGCGAGCTTCTGGGCACGCGGACTGGCGCTCACGTGGAACCCCATGATCACGGCGTCGCTCGCGCTCGCCAGCAGGATGTCGGACTCGTTGATTCCGCCCACGCCGGTGTGAACCAGTTTGACTTCCACTTCCTGGTTGCCCAATTTGGAGAGGCTCGACTCGAGCACGTCCACCGAACCTTGCACGTCGGCTTTGACCAGCACGTTCAAGATGTTCTTTTCGCCGGCCATCATCTGCTCGTGGAAGTCTTCGAGCGTGACACGGCGCAGGGCCCGCCCTTGCTTTTGCTTCGACAAGTCCGCGCGTTTCTCCGCGATGGCCCGCGCCGCGCGCTCTTCTTCAACCGCAGCGAATTGATCGCCCGCAGCCGGTGGCGCACTGAACCCGGTCACCACGATTGGCGTAGCGGGTCCGGCTTCGGTCAATGACTCGCCGCGGGCATTGTGCATCGTACGCACCCGCCCGAAGGTCTCCCCGGCGAGGAAGACATCGCCCGCGCGCAACGTCCCTTTCTGGACTAGAATCCACGCCACGGGGCCTTGACCGCGGGAAATCTCGGATTCGATGACCACGCCACGCGCGCGCCGGTCGGGGTTCGCTTTCAGTTCGAGCAGTTCCGCCTGCAGCACCAGGAGTTCGAGGAGTTCGTCGATGCCCTCGCCGGTCTTCGCGGAAATGTTCCGCATGATCGTTTTCCCGCCCCAGGCTTCGTCGACCAATTCGAACCGGGTCAATTCCTGGCGAATGCGGTCGGGCTGCGCATCGGGTTTGTCGCATTTGTTCACCGCGACCACAATGGGGACCTCGGCGGCCTTGGCGTGATCGATAGCCTCGATCGTTTGCGGCATGACGCCGTCATCGGCCGCAACCACCAATACCACGATGTCGGTGGCCTGGGCGCCGCGCGAACGCATTTGCGTGAAGGCTTCGTGACCGGGCGTATCGAGGAAGACTACGCGCCCGTCGCCGATGGGAACGTCGTACGCCGCAATGTGCTGCGTGATACCGCCCGCCTCGCCTTCGGCGACGTTGGCCGCGCGAACGCGGTCCAGGAAGGTGGTCTTCCCGTGGTCGACGTGCCCCATCACGGTGATGACGGGCGCGCGCGGCTTCAGCGATTCGGGGGCGTCCGGTTCCTGGGCGAGGATTTGGTCCTCTTCCGGGATGACGGAACGGACCTCCATTCCCTTGGGCTCGGCGATTTTGCGGATCAAGTCCATCCCGAGCGTCTGGTTCTTCGTAGCCAGGACTTCAAGATCCATCAAGTCCAGGATAATGTCGTTCACCGAAACATCCATCTGCGACGCCAGCTCCTCGACGGTCATCGTGTCTTCGACTTCGATGACCTTGGGCGACGCATACTGTTCAATAGCCTCCATATCTCCGCCTTCATCGCGACCTTTCCGCCGCTTTTTCTTGCGCCCCCCGGGACCCATAAGACCACCGCCGGCGTATTCGCGAACGGTGGCCGCGGCGTCGCGGCGTAGATTCTCTTCAGCGCGCAACCGTTCCGCGCGTTTTTGACGCTTGCGTGCGGTTTTTCCAGTGCCGCCCTTCCGCTGATCGATCACGCGTTGGGCCTGGAGTTTCTTCATGCGTTCGGCGGCTTTGCGCTGCACTTCCGCCACAACGGCAGGGTCGGGCTTCACCGCGGGCCGACCCGAAGTCTTCACGCGGCGGGCTTCTTCCTCTTCCTGCCGCTGTTCGGCTTCCTTCAACAACGGCGAGGACTCGTCCTCCTCCGTCTCGGCGGCCTCGTCGGATTCGACGATCTCCAGCTCTTTCGCTTCGACGTGGGTGCCATCGGCGCGTACAACTTCAACGGCGGGCTCCGCCTTTTCAACGGCGGCACCGATAATGATGCCGGGCTCCTTACGCTCTTCCTTCGCTTTCTTGGCTGTCTCCGCTTTCTTCTTCTTCTTCGGCTTGGCCTCGACTGGTTCAGCCTGGAGAACTTCACCCGAAACTACCGACTCCGCGGTCTCGCCTCGAATGATCTCGACTACCGGCGCGGATTCTTCGGATTCGGCAGCCTCGGCAGCGGGCGCCATCGGCTCTTCTACTTCCTCGGCGTCCGTTTCGGCAGTCTTCTTCTTGGCGGGCGCCTTCTTCTTGGCGGCGGGCTTCTTTTTCGCTGCGGCCGCTTTCTTCTTGGCAGCGGCCTTCTTTCGCGTTTCCGCGCTCTTTTTGGCGGCCTGCCGGAGCTTTTCCTTCTTCTTCTTTTCTTTTTCGATCTCTTTCAATTTCTCATCACGAACCCGCTCGGCGACGGAAGGATCGTCTGCCACTTCGATAAGCAAGTCACACGCCTCGTCGCCAATGACGGATTCCACGTCATGGACGTCGATAAACATGTAGCGCAGCCGCTCGATCGCCCATTCGGGCTTGACGTCAAGACGATCGGCTAAGCTGGAAACAGTCTGCATGTACTCGTACTCCCGGGTTCCCGTAGTTCCTGAAATTCAGATCAAAACATGCGCAGTTACTCCGCGCTTTCTTCCTGGTTGGTCGGTACTTCCTCTGCGGAATCGGCATCCGCCGACTCCGGCGTATCCAATTCCTCCGACAGTTTCTCCGGCGCGTCGCCGGCGCTCGTTGGATCGGCCTCTTCGCTCGCGGTGTCCGCGCCCTCGACAGGTGCATCGGCCGCTGCCTGTGGCGGTCCGCCGGCCAATTCCACATCGCTCTTGATGTCGATATTCCACCCCATGAGCTTAGACGCGAGCCGGGCGTTCTGGCCCCGCTTGCCAATCGCCAGCGACAACTGATCGTGCGGAACGATCACAAGAATGGACTTTGCCGACTCGTCGACGGTAATGTCCAGAATGTCGGCCGGGTTCAAGGCATTTCCGCACAGCTCGACGGGGTCGTCACTCCACCGCACAATATCGATTTTCTCGCCGCAGAGTTCTTCCACGACGGCGCGTACGCGCGACCCTTTCATGCCGACGCAGGCGCCAACGGCGTCCACGTTCGGGTCGTTCGACAACACGGCAATCTTCGTTCGGCTTCCGGGCTCGCGTGCGATTCCGCGTATGACGATCGTGCCGTCGTAGATTTCCGGAACCTCTCAGATCGAACAGCGCCCGGACCAGTTCCGGCGACGTGCGGGACAGGACGATCTGTGGTCCTCGCGGGCTCTTCTCGACTTCGAGCAAATGCGCGCGAATGCGGTCGCCGGGCTTGAAGTTCTCGCGCGGAGACTGCTCGCGGATGGGCAGAATGGCTTCCGCCCGCCCCACGGACACAATCAGGTTCCCGTGACTACCGCGCTTCACGACGCCGGTCACGAGTTCGCCCTCGCGTTTTTTGAATTCGTCGTAGACGTTTTCGCGCTCGGCATCCTTGATCTTCTGGATAATGACTTGTTTGGCGGTCTGTGCGGCGATGCGGCCGAAATCCTTGGGCTCGGTCGGCAGTTTGAGCATGTCCCCGACCTGGGCTTCGGGATTCAGCGTTTTGGCTTCGTCGAGTGCCATCTCTTTGCTCTTGTCCGCGACTTCCTCAACTACCGTTCGAATCTCGAATACTTGAAACGCCAAGGTGCGGGGATCCATGTCGACCGTGATCGTGGCTGTAACCGGAAAGCTTTTTCGTGCGGCGGTTTCGATGGCAGTCCGGATAGCCTCCAGTAACGTATTGCGATCGATGCTCTTTTCGGCCTGAAGCTGCTGCAAGATAACTTGCAAATTCGGGTCCTTTGGCTCCACGTGTTCACCTCGTTTCCCAAACCGGCTATCGGTCCAGGTTGGCCCGTTGAATATTGTCGATACAAATGTCGAAGTGCTCGCCGTCGCAGTCTACCGTCACCATATCTTCCACAATGCCCGTGAGGACGCCCGTAAACCGTTTGCGTCCCTGGACCGGAAGATGCGCGCGAATCTTAATGCGCTCGCCGGCAAACCGTCTAAAGTCTTCGGGCTTTCGAACCGGCCGTTCGAATCCCGGCGACGAAACCTCCAGCATGTAGCTGCCGTCGATAAGGTCGGAGGCATCCAGCAGCGGGTTCAGCAACTGCGAAACCGCGGTGCAGTCGTCCAGGGTGATGCCGCCTTCCCGATCTACGAAAATGCGGAGAATCCAGTGATGACCGTGCTGACCGAACTCGACCTCGACCAACTCGTAACCCTGTTCTTCGAGATGTGGCTCAAGTTCGCGCCAAGCGCGCTGAATTACTTGTTCTTTAGCCACTGGAATCCTCTCGCATACAACCAAAAAGAGTGGGTGCTAACCCACTCTTCCGTCAAATCGCACATTGACGAGCAACAGTTTAGCACAAAGCCGCTTCCAGGTGCAACCGACGGACGGAGCGCAAACGCGGCGGGTGCAATCAGTCGAGGTTTTCCAGTTTTCCGTACTCACCGCGCAATGGTAAACTGCATTAACGGTAATTGAAAGGTTTCGCAGAAGTCTCACGGCTATGACCTACCGCTACGAGAACCCGGTCGACACCAGACCGCGAGGAGGCGATTTTGGACGTTTTACGGACCCCGGATGAACGGTTTAACCAACTGGAATCATTCAGCTTTGAGCCACAGTACACCCGCGTGAACGGGCTTCGGGTTCATTATATTGATGAGGGACCCATCACGAGTGCCCCGGTTCTCATGCTGCATGGAGAACCCACATGGTCCTATCTCTACCGCCGGATGGTTCCGATTCTGGCGGCAGCCGGGCACCGCGTGATCGTCCCGGACCTGGTCGGTTTCGGCCGGTCGGACAAGCCCGTGCGGCAGGAAGAGTACACCTATCAGCGCCATGTCGACTGGATTCTGGGCGTGGTTGAGAACCTGGACCTCCAGGCGATCACGCTCGTTTGCCAGGATTGGGGCGGGCTGATCGGGTTGCGAATCGCGGCGGAACACGCTGCAAGATTCGCACGAATCGTTGCCGCGAACACGTTTCTGCCAACCGGCGACCAGGACCTGGGCGAGGCGTTCCACCGGTGGCGCGCGTACTCCCAGGACGTGCCCGAATTCCCCATCGGCCGAATTCTGCAACGCGGAACCGTCCGCGACCTGGAATCCGCTGTTGTCGCGGCCTACGAAGCTCCGTTCCCGGACGAGTCATACAAAGCCGGCGCCCGCATCTTCCCCATGCTGGTACCGTGCACGCCAGAGGATCCTGCCTGCCGCCCAAACCGGGCGGCGTGGGACGTTCTGAGTCGTTGGGACAAGCCATTCCTGACGGCATTCAGCGACCAGGACCCGATCACTCGCGGAGGGGACAAGGTGTTCCAAGCGGTGGTACCCGGGGCTGCCGGCCGACCCCACGCTACGATTGCCGGTGCGGGTCACTTCCTGCAGGAAGACAAAGGGACAGAGTTGGCAGCGATCGTGGCGCGTTTCATCCAGACTACCGCCTGAATGACGGGAGACCACGCCGTTGGAATGGCGTCAGAAGCCCACAGCTACATCGACGTGATTGTCGGTATACACGAAGCTCTCGACGCGAAGGTCTTCTTCTTCAATTAGATTTCGCATTTCCGGCGCCGAACGGCATTGCCCTTGCGGATTCACCAGTACACTGACCACGGGCCGATCGAAGGCGTCGCCGTTGGTATGGACGACTTTGCCAATCTCGCCGGTGGTCAGACGCACAAAACTCCCGACGGGGAAGAGGGATAAGTAGCGCAAGAGGCCGCGGACGATTTCGCTATTGAAGAGGCCGCGGTTCGCTTGTTTGATCACCGATTCCATAGCCAGGTACGGCGCGCAGGCCTTGCGCCAGGGACGGGTCGAGGTCAAGGCATCGTACACATCCGCGACGGCGGAAATCTGCGCGAACTTGTGGATCCAAAGGCGTTCCCGGCGCTGCGTGTATCCGGAACCATCCGCGCGCTCGTGATGCTGGTACATGGCCAGCCGAACCGTTGCTGGCAAGCTCTTAATCTGCTCCAGCACGTACAGACCAAGCATCGTGTGCTTCTGGATGTCGATGAATTCCACGGAATCGAGCCGGCGCGGCGCCCGCACCAATTCCTGCGGCACCATCGCCATTCCCAGATCCTGGAACAACGCGGCAATGCCCACTTCCTGGACCTGCTCCACGTTATATCCCATGGCGGTGGCAATATTGATGGCGAGAACTGCCGTATTGAATGCGTGTTGGTGGTGGTACTCGGACGCGAGACGCAGATTCGTCAGATTGGTCAATAGGCTTCGGTCTTTGGCGAAGATTTCGACGATCCGCGCCACCAAAGCGACCGCTGCATCCGCAGTTGCATCCGATTCGACCTCGCCGCGAACCAAATTCTCCACGAACGAAACGCCCTCGTGGCAAATGGCACGCCACTCCCGCAGTCGCGTGCTGGGCCGGCGATATTGCACCGAGTCGTCGATTGAAGAGGCAAAAGGCTTGCCGACGGGCAACACATTCAGGGAATCCAGGGATTCGACCCTCGAATCGAGTTCCGCAGACAGGGCATCCATGACCGACACGGCTTCGTGGCGGTAGTCCATGACGGCCCGGGCGCTCTCCATCTCCTCGACTTCGTCCGGGTCCCATTCCCCCACATAGGCAAAGCGCGTCCCGCTGTTTAGAAGGGAAGAAATCATGTCCCGCGTGAGCACATTCCGTGCGGCGAGCAGCAGCCGCCCCCTTCTATCGAAGAGGGGGCCATCCAAGACCTTGCCGGGGATGAGCGCTTTGACGGCGACTCGTTCCATAGCTTATCCGCGACGGCTCAGGGCAACAAACACATGGGCCGCCCCTACGAATCGCCCACAACTCTCCCACATCTGGAAATCACTCCTTGGCATCGGCCCCCGTACTCGACTGCAGCATCGATAGGTTTCGATTCCCCTGAAACGGGTCGACACCCGTACTACCCCAGTTCGAACGAACGCTATTATACAGCATACGACTCATTAGTCCGGAATTCTAACGACCTCTAAACATTTGGGTGAGAAATGCGGATTGGAAGAGCGCGCATTCAACGAGGCGACCCGACCTATTCCACGCGGTTATCGGGTCCGATCGGCCGGAGCCGCCAAATCCCAAATATAAACGTCCCATCGTCCGGGATAATGATAGCGCTTTGCCGGCAGACCATTTTCCTTCAGCGCCGCGTCGACCTGGCGGGCCTCGTAGAGGTCAGGTACTTCGAAGAATGCGATTGCCGTTGGCTGGCCCGAACGGGCATTTTCCACAGCCTCTTCAATGAATTGCTCGGAATGTTCGAGCCGGGATTGGTCCACCCCGCCATAGAATACGAGAGTCGGCTCGAAATTGTTCGGGGGAGAATAAACGGTAGCGTCCTTGTCAGCCAGTTCCGCGAGTACGGGCCGTGCCGACTTCCAGTCCGGCCGCATGGGTCGCCACAAATCCACCAGGTTTCCCGCCATGAGTAATAGTAGGAGCGCCAGAGCACTGTTGCGCCACGCCGCACTCGGGAGCTTGGCCACGCCCGCCCCCACCAACAGGTAAAGCGCGAAACACGAATAGAGTGTGTACCGTTCCACGAAGCACGGTTTGACGGTGTACGTGAGAAAGAACAACGTGAACGGTGGAAGAATCAGCCAAAACAGGACAAACAAGGTGCGATCGTCGACCATCGGAATCACGTGGCTTCCGACCTTCCAGCGGTTCGAGATAACGTTCCGGAGGACAAAAAACGCGGCAACCGCGAGCAGAAACCCACCGAGCAGATAATGAACCGGAATTCCCAAGGGCAAGTGGCGAACTAGGTCCAACGCATCCAGTTTGCTTCCGGCATAGACGAAATAATAGGCATCAAACAGACGCTTCAAGCCGGGTTTGTAGATCCATGCCACGTGATCTTCGAGGGTTTTGAAGTCCGTGGTTAAGAACCAGGCCATCGCAAACCCGCCGACAATCGCATGGGCCAGAGCCCAAGAGCCGAGAAGACGGAACTTTCGCGGCCGGGTCACGAGAAGAAAGACGAATTGCATGCCAATGAAGAGAACGGCAAACAGATGCGTCGACATCGCAAGGGCGTTGGCGATGAAATTGCAGATCCACCACCGCTTCTTGTTGGTGTCAAGGGCATTGACGAACCCATACGCGGACACGACGGCAAACAAGAGCACGAAGGCATACATCCGAATCTCTTGCGATTGGTAAATCAGGAGTTTAGAGAACGCAACACAGAGCGCCGCCGTGCAGCCGGCCCAGTGCCCGTACAAGCGGCGTCCGAGAAGGTACATGACGAGGATCGTGGCCATCCCGGACAATAAGGACAGCAACCGGACGGCAAGAACGGAATCGCCGACCAATCGAGCCCAGTAGTATTCGGTGGTGAAGTAGACGGGCAGCATGGCCGAATCGAGTTGCCGTTCAAGTTGGAAAAACTGTTGAATCGTAGGCGAATCCAGGAACTCGAAGCTCGAAATCTCGTCGTACCAGACCGGCTCATAGTCTATTCGATAAATCCGCAGCGCAAATCCGACAAGCAGAATGGCGCAAATGGCGGCGACCTGTCGATAGGTCCATTCCTGTTTGACGTCATCCAGATTCATCGTATACTCCGAGTCTTGAATGCGCTCCCCATGAGGACGAACGTCACAGCAATTCTCGCCATGCAAAAGCGCGCTAGTCCGCGTTTCTACCCGCCCCGGAAGTCGTCGTTTTGCCGACCGGTACCTTGGGCGCGGGGAGAAATGCTTTCGAGAAAAACCGAAGGCTTACAGTCGAGAAGTTCTCGCACACACTCTATGAACCCAATAAGCTCGGACAGACACGCGAAGCTCCGGAAGCTTCGAGTTACAAATTCGACGTTTGGTGCGTGTGAGAATTCCCGGCTAGTGTAGCGGATCGCACGCAGCATTTAACAGAAAAATCCGTTGACAAACCCACGTCCCGAAGGTAGGTTAAATGTATGGCGTTCGGTGATGGTTTTGTTCCAGGCGGAAAACATTTACCTACGCCAATACCGTGAGACCAAGGCGTTCTTGGGGAACCTCGATTTCATGAATCGAAAATGGTTAAGACTCGGCGCGTGCGCCGCGCTGGTGCTTTTCGCGTGTGCGGAATTGCACACGGTGGTGCCGTTTGTCTTTTCCGAATTCCATCACGATAGCCCCGAAAACGCGCCATTCGACGGATCGACCGGCAATGACTCCCGTCAGCCCTGTGCGCTGTGCCTGCTAATCCACTCGGCAACACTCGTCCCTTCTGCGGATGCTGTTCAAGGTCCGCCTGATGTCACCCCGGAACAACCCGTTCCAGAAGACAACGCCATCGTCTGGTGCGATACCTCCTGGAGACCCGAGTCCCGCCGGGGTCCTCCCTCCTTACACACTTCCTAATCGCAGAACTCCCCGTGTGAATCGTCGAGCGTAAAGACGTTTATCGCTTACGCACGACGCCGTGTTGTGACGTGTGTAAACCAATAAGGAGTTATCCCTATGCGTACCAAGGGTTTTACATTGATCGAACTGTTGGTGGTCATCGCCATCATTGGCATTCTCGCGGCAATCCTGCTCCCGGCGCTCGCACGGGCAAGGGAAGCAGCCCGTCGCGCGAGCTGCCAGAACAATCTGAAGCAAATGGGTCTCGTGTTGAAGATGTACAGCAACGAGAGCGCGGGGGAGAAATACCCTCCGATGAAGTCCGTCGATTGCAACGGAAATCCGGCGCCGGGCGCCACGATATTCCGCGTGGAGTCCATGGATCCCGAGTATCTGACGGACCTGAATGTGCTGGTGTGCCCGAGTGCGTCTTCGGGCTCGACCGCCCTGGAACTTTGGGACCAAGGCGAAACAACGTCGACCCTGTGGGGCGGGAATGGCGCCATCGTTCAGCCCTTTGCGAACAACGGAATCGTTGAGCCGTGTGAAGTCTACGAACACCCTTATATCTACCTGGGCTGGGTGATTGAGAAACGGTTGTCCGCCGACCAGACCGCGCTGGACGCGTTGGCGGTCAACGTGGACGATCTGTTCGCCGCATTGAACACCACGGCCGCGGATGCGGAACAGGTCGCCGACAGCGACTGGGACGTCGTGGACGGAACCGGAAACGGCGGCGGCGACAAGATCAATCGGATGCGCGAGGGTATCGAGCGTTTCCTGATCACGGATATCAACAATCCGGCGGGAAGCGCGATGAGCCAAACCGAACTTCCGGTCATGTGGGACGAGATTTCCGGTGACAACGCAACACACTTCAACCACGTTCCCGGCGGCTGCAATGTGTTGTACATGGACGGCCACGTCAAGTTCTTGAAGTACGACGGCCCTTTCGGTTCGGACTTTCCGGTTAACGGCGGCGGCCTCGTGTTCCACGAGATGAGTCACCTCCTGTACCCGTAAGTCGTGTATTCGTAGGTTTTGCATGGAAGCGGGGCGGCCACGTGCCGCCCCGCACGTGATCCGCCGTCCGGTCGCAATTCTTGAGTGCTTCTGGTATAGTCGTGGGAGGCTGGAATTGGGTGTCACCGCTCAATCCACCTCGACTGCACGTCGCACGTGCGGTTCGATCAAGTATGGCTGTCCGGAGGTTATCTCAATGAAGAGTCACCGTTCCCAGTTTCTGGGTCTGTTTTTCTTTCTCGCCGCGACGTTGCTCGTTCTCTCCAATGGCTTTGTTGGGCGAATCTTCGCTCAGGAGAATGGCGCCCAAATTGTCACAAAAATCGAGCCCATCGCCGTCGTGCTGGACGAGATCATGAAGCACTACGTCGAGACTCCCAATGCCGACAAAGTAATCGAGGGCGCGCTCGTTGGAATGATGAATTCGCTGGACGATCATAGTTCCTACGTTCCACCGCAGGCGTATCAGACGATCACGGAGGAAACGGAGGGCGAGTTCGACGGCATCGGCGTGCAGATCAAACTGGATGACGACAAGAATATCGTGATTTTCCATCCGCTTCCCGGATCGCCGGCGGCCAAGGCCGGGCTCGTGGGCAATGACGTAATCGTGAAGATCGATGACATCGCGACGCAGGGCATGAGCCTGGACGAAGCCAAAGACTTGATCCGCGGCGCCCGGGGCACGGACGTTCATCTTACCGTGTTTCGCGAGTACCCCAATACGGATAAACGCCCGGAATTGCTGGAGTTCGACGTAACACGCGGCCGTATTCCGTTGGAAAGCGTCATGGAATCCCGGGTTTTGGACGGCGGCATCGGATATATCCGGATCAGCGACTTCAAAAAGACTACGGCAAGCGAAATCGCCTCGCATTTGAAGGAACTGGAAAAGGAAGGGATGCGGTCCCTCATTCTCGACCTGCGCTGGAATCCCGGAGGTTTGTTGACGGCGGCGAAGGACGTGTCCGAGTTGTTCCTGCCCAAAGGCACCAAGGTCACCTACACCAAGGGCCGGCACCAATCGGACGGGACGATCAGTGAAGAAATCACGCTGTACACGGAGCGGGATCCGGTGTTGCCGGAAAGTTTCCCGATGGTGTTGCTGGTCAACGAACAGACGGCCAGTTCGTCGGAAATCGTCACGGGGGCACTGCAATTCTACAAGCGCGCGATCGTCGTGGGCATGAAGACCTACGGCAAAGGCAGCGTGCAGACGATCATTCCCTTGCGGCGACCCAAGGACGCGGCGCTGCGACTCACCACCGCGCTGTATTACACGCCGGCCGACGTGACGATTAACAAGCATGGAATTCTCCCGGATGTGGAAGTCCCATTTCCGATGGAGAAGTGGCGCGACCTTTTCCTGCAAATGCGCGAATCGTGGGAAGAAGACCCCGGCATGCAGAATCAACAGAATCACGGCAGCGTCACCGACGACAAGGTAGGTGAGAACACGGTGGAAGACGTGCAGTTGCAGCGGGCCGTGAAAATACTGAACGAGGACCCGGTCTGGGAAGACCTCGTCAAGCAGTATCACAAAGACACCGCAGAGACGCAGGTTGCCGCGGCGGATTCACTCAGCGGCGATCGCCACGAGGAATCCGGAAACGTGGAGGCGGCTTCCCAGTAATGCGGCCGGACGGTCGACTCCCTGACGCGTTACGCCCCATCGAGATCGTACGCAACTACACGCAGTATGCCGAAGGCTCGGTTTTGGTCAGCTTCGGCAACACCCGCGTATTGTGCACGGCTTCCCTCGATGAGCGCGTCCCTCCCTTTTTGCGCGAAACCGGCACGGGGTGGGTAACGGCCGAATACGCCATGCTCCCGGGCTCGGCACATGGGCGTATTTCCCGCGATGCCGCCAAGAAAGGGCGCGCGCTGGAAATCAGCCGTCTGATTGGGCGGTCGCTCCGATGTGTCGTCGACCTCGCCGCGATGGGCGAGCGGCAAATCATTCTGGATTGCGACGTGCTTCAAGCCGACGGAGGTACGCGCACCGCTGCCATTACGGGCGCCTATGTCGCCCTCCACGACGCGTGTAGCTGGCTTGTTGGCGAGGGCATTTTGGAAAGGTCGCCACTTATAAGCGGTTGCGCAGCCGTAAGTGTCGGCATCGTTAATGGCGAACCGCGGCTCGACCTCTGTTACGACGAAGACTCCGTCGCGGAAGTTGACATGAATGTGGTGATGCAGTCGGACGGGCGGCTCATCGAGATTCAGGGATCCGCCGAGGGCGAAGCGTTCACCCGGAAAATGATGAACGAATTACTGGACCAAGGCGAGAAAGGAATCCGGGAACTTCTTGCGCTGCAGAAGAAAGCACTCGATGAAAGCTGAGTCGCTGGTCATTGCCACGGGCAACGCGCATAAGTTCACGGAGATCGCCAGGTTCCTGGACGGTATATCGAGACCCCTCGTGAGCCTCTCGGACTGTTCGCCGGTTGACCCGCCCGAAGAAACGGGCGTCACCTTTGAAGAAAATGCGCTTTTGAAAGCGCGGTATTACTGCGACCGCTTGGGCGCCTCGTGTATCGCGGACGATTCCGGTCTGGTGATTGATGCGCTCAATGGCGGGCCCGGCGTGTTTTCGGCGCGATACGCTGGCGATGGGTGTGCCGACGCGGACAACAACGCCAAAGTGTTGGCGGCGCTCCACGATGTCCCCGAGCCGGATCGGACGGCGCGCTTTGTGTGCGTTGCCGCGATCGCAGACCCCGATGGCCGAGAACACAGCGTGGCGGGAACCGTTGAAGGCCGGATCGCTTTCGAACTTCGCGGGCGCAATGGTTTTGGATACGACCCGATGTTCATACCCGATGGGCATACGAAAACCTTCGGAGAACTGGACCCTGCGGTCAAAGCCGGGATCAGCCACCGTTCCCGCGCGTTCACGAAGCTCCGCGACTTCTTGGAGTCGATGACATGAGGGTGGTTCCCGCGACAACGGAAGGTATCGCCGAGGCGGCGGACGCGATTCGGGAAGGGCTCGTGGTCGCATACCCCACCGACACGGTGTACGGATTGGGCGCCGATCCCTTTTCCGTAGTGGCATTGGAGCGGCTATACGTGTGCAAGGGAAGACCTCAGAACGCGCCGCTGCTCCTGGTAGCGGCGGATCTGGATCAGGTCGCGGAAGTCGTGGAAGTGATGGACCCCGCCGCCCGGCGGTATGCCGAGCAATTCTGGCCCGGGCCGCTGAGCCTGCTGCTGCCCAAGTCCGGCAAGGTGCCGGCCATGGTGACCGCCGGAAATCCTAAAGTATGCGTGCGTGTTCCCGATCATGCGACTACGCGCGCGCTATGTACAGCGGTCGGGCATCCCATAGTCTCTACGTCGGCAAACGTCAGCGGGGCGCCGCCCGCACGTTCGCTGGACGACTTGGCGCTGCCGGGTATCGCGCTAGGTATAGACGGTGGGGCGCTTCCGGACCAACCGCCTTCGACGATTTTCGACCCCGAATCGGGCGCCGTACTCCGGGAAGGCTCGATCACGGCGGACATGCTCACCGATGCGGCTGCGGACTAAGCGCTTGTTCGAGCGGCGGTAAGAACCTACAATACGTATTCCACGAAATGAAGATATAGGGACTTTACACATGAAGATTGCAGTCGGCAGCGACCATGCCGGATTTGAAGGACCTCCCCCCCACTATAAACCGGCGATCGTAGACCACGTGAAAGCGCTGGGACACGAAGTCCTGGATTGCGGCACAAACGGTCCGGAATCGGTGGATTATCCGGATTTTGCGGGCCGCGTCTGCAACGCGATTCAATCGGGTGAAGCCGAACGAGGCGTGCTGATTTGCGGCACCGGCATCGGGATCTGCATGGCCGCCAACCGGTACAAGGGCATTCGCGGCGCCCCCTGCGCGACGCCGGAAATGGCGCGCTTGAGCCGAACCCACAACAATTCCAACGTTATCTGCGTCGGCACACGGATTCTCTCGCTGGAAACGTGCCTCCAACTTATCGACATCTGGTTGGACACGCCCTTCAGCGAGGGAGAACGGCACATCCGACGCATCCAAAAGATGGGCTGACCGCTGGGATTTCCGCACGATTCAGTCCACGCAGGAGTATTTTATCCATGAGCGTGTTGACTCCACGACAAATCGTAGACGAACTCGACAAGTACATCATCGGACAACACAGTGCCAAGCGAAAGGTTGCCGTGGCGTTGCGCAACCGCTGGCGCAGGCAACAGTTATCCGACGAGATGCGCGACGAAGTCATGCCGAAGAACATCATCATGATCGGTCCGACCGGCGTTGGAAAGACGGAGATTGCACGCCGTCTCGCCAAGCTCGCCGACGCGCCCTTCGTAAAGGTGGAAGCCTCCAAGTTCACGGAAGTGGGTTACGTGGGCCGGGACTGCGAGTCGATGATTCGAGAACTGACCGAGGTTGCCCTGTCCATGGTGCGCGGCGAGATGGAAAAGGAACTCGAAGAACCCGCCAAGCGAGCCGCAGAGAACCGGCTTCTGGATCTTCTGCTCCCCCCCAGTCCGCGCAACGCGGACCCGAACGGGTGTACCGGCCCGGCGATCCGAGAGCCGGCGATGAAGCTCCCGCACCGACGCAAGAAGACCAAGGTGAGGCACGGACTCGCGAAATCCTGCGTAAGAAGCTCGAAGCCGGGGATTTGGACGATCGGCAGATCGAGGTCGACGTTCGGGAGGCCGGAAAAACGTCCATGATGCAGGTATTCTCGAACTCGGGCCTGGAAGAAATGGGCGTCAACATTCAGGAAATGTTCGGGCGGCTCATGCCTCAAAAGACGAAGCGCCGCAAGACAACGGTCGCCGAGGCACGCAAACTGCTTGAAGCGGAAGAACTCGACAACCTCATCGACATGGATGTGGTCGTCAAGCGGGCGGTGGAGCGCACGGAAAACTCGGGCATCGTGTTCCTGGACGAGATCGACAAGATCGCGGGCCGGGGTTCCGGCGGCCACGGCCCGGATGTTTCGCGGGAAGGCGTGCAGCGCGACATCCTGCCCATCGTCGAAGGCAGCACGGTCACAACCAAGTACGGGCCGGTGAAGACGGACCATATCCTGTTCATTGCGGCCGGCGCGTTTCATATGACCAAGGTGTCCGATCTGATTCCCGAACTGCAGGGCCGCTTCCCGATTCGCGTGGAACTCGACAGTCTCTTGGCGGGCGATTTCGTCCGCATTCTGCGCGAGCCGAAGAACTCGCTGGTCAAACAATACGAAGCCATGCTGGCCACGGAAGGCATCACCCTCGATTTTACGGACGACGCCGTGGAAGCGATCGCCCGCATCGCGGAGCAGGCGAATCTCGAAACGGAGAATATCGGCGCGCGCCGCTTGCACACCATCATGGAGTATCTCCTCGAGGAGCTCTCTTTTGAAGCCCCCGAGTCGCAGGACGGCCCGGTGCGGCTCGATGCAAAGCTGGTTGAAGATCGTTTGAAAGAAATCATCGAGAATCGCGACCTCAGCAAATACATCATATGATCCACATTCCGGAACTGGAGCGACTCGGTCTCGCAGTCGCGGCCATGTCGGACCGTAGCGACGGCGACTGCCGAAACCACGATCCGGCGGGAGATGCCGGCCGCCAAGCTTTTTGCGAGTCCCTTGGTATCCGCGCCGACGATCTCGTGTGCGCGCGGCAGGTTCACGGCGTAACAGTTGCACGTGCGACATCCTCGGATCGCGGCCGCGGCATTCTTCCCGACACGTCTGCCTTTCCCGAGACGGACGCTATCGTCACGGACGTGGCGGGGCTTCCCCTTGGCGTAACGGTTGCCGACTGCGTTCCGGTGTGGTTGTTCGATCCGGTTACGCGCAGCGCGGGTATCGTTCATGCGGGACGCGTGGGGACCTACCGGAATATCGTACGGGCAGCGATCGATGAACTGCGGTCGGCTTACGGGGTCAAACCGGAAGACGTTTACGCGGGGATTGGTCCATCGGCCGGGCCGGATTCGTACGAGGTGTCCGAGGAGATCGCGCAAGAGTTCGCGGCGGCGGGCTTGCCCACTCGAGGGAGGCGTCTTGACCTCTGGGAAGCGAATGTTCAGCAACTGGAGCAAATCGGCCTCCTGCGAAAGAACATTTATGTAAGCGGGATTTGCACGATTCGGGATGGGCGATTCCACTCCCACCGCGCCCACCGCAACGGGATGCGGAACCTGGCCGCGATCGTGCTGTAACCTCCCGGAATGCTCTCCGCCATTTCTGCGTTTCTTCTTGTAGACACTCGCCGTCTGCTCGTATCCTATTCAGTAGATATACTTCCCATCGAGATTACAGACTATGCGTGACCTAAACGATATGTTGAACCACATGCAGGGCATCATGCGCGGCCTGGAAGGCGCGGCGCGACTGGAGCAGGTCCGGTCGTCGACCTGGCAACCTTTGGTGGATATCTACGAACGACCGAACAGTGTCGTCATCCTGGTTGAACTGCCGGGCGTGCGGAAAGAAGACATCCAAGTCACCGTTACGGATGGCGTGCTCCAGATTACCGGGGTGCGCAGCAAGCGGATGCCGGATCAAACGCGGCACGTGCATTTGATGGAGATTCCGTACGGCCCATTCGCGCGGTTTCTCCGCCTGCCCGAATGCGCAAACGTTGAACGGATCCAGGCGGATTTTGCGGACGGGTATCTGACGATTGAAGTACACAGAAAGGCTTGTAATGAGTGAAGACTCGAATGCCGTAATCGAGGCCATCGCCGAACCCGGTGGCGAGATCCCGGAAAAGCTGCCGGTCCTCATCCTGACCAGCCAGGTGGCGTTCCCCATGACCGTGCTGCCGTTTCGCGTCAGCGGCCAGGGCGATACGCAGCTTATCGACGACGCGTTGATGGCATCGCGGTTTGTCGGATTGCTGATGCGCCGCAATGGACAAAGCGATGCCAAGACCATCGACAACGCGTATGAGGTCGGGTGCGCCGCGCGCATTCTCCAGATGCAACGGGTCGCGGACGGTTCGATGAATGTCGTGATTCAGGCGCTTCGCCGGTTCCGCGTGGCCGGTGTAGAGCAGCGCGAACCGTATCCGGTTGTCCGGGTCGACTTGCTTTCGGATTCCACGGGCGACGACAAGTCCCTGGTACCGTTGGCAACCGCAGTCCGAATGCAGATGTCGCGTTTGATAACACTCTCCCCCGATATCCCGGACGCGGCCGGCCAGGTGTTGGACAACATCGACGATCCCGGTTTCCTCGCGGACTTGGTCGCAGGCAACCTGAATATCGCGGTTGAGGAAAAACAGAAGATCCTCGAGATGACCGACCGAAAGAAGCGGTTGGAACGCCTGACCTTTCTGCTGGCCCGAGAAGTCGAAATGATGGAATTGTCGGACAAGATTCGCAACGACGTGCGCAGTTCCATCGACAAGAGCCAGCGCGAATACTTCCTCCGGCAACAGTTGAAGGCGATTCAGGACGAACTGGGCGAATCGGAACAGGCCTCACCGGAGGTCGGCGACTACCGGCAGAAGATCGAAGCGCTGACGTTGAAGGACGAGGTCAAGAAGGAAGCCTTGCGCGAGTTGAATCGTCTTAGCCAGATGAATGAGGCCAGTGCCGAGTATCATGTCATCACTTCCTACCTCGACTGGATCGTCGAGCTGCCATGGAACACCGCGACGGAAGACAATCTGGACACGCAGCGCGCCGAAAGTATTCTGAATGAGGATCACTACGGTCTCGAAAAAGTGAAGCGGCGCATTGTCGAGTATCTGGCCGTGCGAAAACTGAAGCCGGACGCCCATGGTCCCATCCTGTGTTTCGTTGGGCCCCCGGGCGTAGGCAAAACGTCGCTCGGACAATCCATCGCGCGGGCCTTGGGACGAAAGTTCGTTCGCATGTCCCTCGGCGGGATGCGGGACGAGGCCGAGATCCGGGGTCACCGAAAGACCTACGTGGGCGCGCTACCGGGCCGGATCATTCAGAACATCCGCAAGGCCCAGTCGAACAATCCCGTCTTCATGCTGGATGAGATCGACAAACTGGGATCGGACTTTCGCGGCGATCCCTCGTCCGCCCTGCTCGAAGTATTGGATCCGGCGCAAAACAACACGTTTTCGGATCTGTATCTGAACGTTCCGTTTGACCTGTCGAGCGTGATGTTCATCGCCACGGCAAACATGCTGGATACTATTCCATGGGCGCTGCGGGACCGGATGGAGATCATCGACATCCCGGGCTACACGCTTGAAGAGAAATTGCATATTGCGCGGAAATATCTCGTGCCGCGTCAATTGGAAGCGCACGGACTCAACAAAAAGCGTTTGAAGTTCTCCGCCGCCGCGCTTCGACTCATCATCAACGGGTACACGCGTGAAGCCGGCGTCCGCAATCTCGAGCGGGAAATTGCGAACGTGTGCCGGGGGTGTGCGCGTTCTTTTGCCGAGGGCCGGCGGAAACCCATCAAAATCGAGGTCGGCGACATCCCCAAATTCCTGGGCAACCAAAAGGTCTATCGCGAGGTAGCGGAGCGCACCCGTATTCCGGGAGTCGCGACCGGGCTGGCCTGGACCGCAACCGGCGGCGATATCCTGTTCATCGAGGCGACGCGCATGCCGGGCAAGGGCGGGCTCGTGCTGACGGGCCAGCTCGGCGACGTGATGAAGGAATCCGCGCAGGCGGTCATGAGCTACGTGCGCGCCAATGCCACGGATCTCGGCATCGACCCCGAGGAATTCAGCAAGTTCGACGTCCACATCCACGTGCCCGCCGGCGCCGTGCCCAAGGATGGACCCAGCGCCGGCGTAACGATTCTTACTGCCGTGACGTCCCTCTTGACGGGCACGACCGTGAAGAATGGCCTTGCCATGACGGGCGAGATTACGTTGCGCGGGTTGGTGCTGCCGGTGGGCGGCATCAAGGAAAAGGTGCTCGCGGCATCGCGGGCCGGCATCAAGGAACTCGTTCTTCCGGAGCGGTGCAAAAACGATCTCGCGGACGTGCCGGAAAGCGCCAAGAAGAAACTGAACATACACTTCGTGACGCACATGAGTGACGTGCTTTCGATCGCGCTCGGTCTGGGGGGTACCAGGACCGATGGGAAGGTCACTTCGAAGAAGCCAAAGGCAACGTCGCGATCCAAAACGCGCAAGTAGTCCGTACGCCCGCGGACGTTAAAGAATGTTCAGTGACGCGTACGCGTCCACATCGATCTGTGCATCCCACGTGATGGCGTTTTCGGGGACCGACCCGGTGACCCGCACGCGGAGCGTCGGGCACCCCTGACCCGGCATGGTGTCGTTTTCCTGGATCAGTTTGAGGAGGTCGACATCTTTCGGTGGTTCAATCTCGATGGTGTCGCCAAACCCGGTCAAGGAGTAGGCGCCGCCCAGGTTCACGGTATTAAAAATGCTTCCGTTTCGAGGGACGAAATAGACCTGGATGGCCTTCACGTCTCGAAAATCGCCATTCGCCGCATGGAGGACCGTGCGTTGCAGTTGGACCCGGCTCAGTTTGACGACGCTACTCAGATCGATACTCCCCGCCTGACGAAATACGTCGGTCAAGTCGTTCTCCGTAGGCAGCGAACAAAGATCCTGCTCGATCACGCCCGAAACCAGGGGCAATCCTTGCGCCTGAGGATACGTCGAAGTGTCCAAAACACCGGACGCTACCGGCAACGAGAACGAGACGGGGCCAATTTCGAGCCCGCCGTTCTTCAACCCGCACCCAGTGCCAAGAACGACGCCAAACACAACAACCAACACCGCCAACCCATGATTCCAGCGCATACTGCGAATACTCCACACTGCTTACCATTTACCCGCACCAACTTGACCGCCCGTTCAGGCACTTGGTTTTCACGAAGGCCTTGGGGTAGATTCGACACGGTCTAACGATCACAGTACCGGTCGGCGATTCGGGCATTACATCGATCTGCAAGCACAGGCGTACACGAGAAACTCATGAACAAGAAAGACGTTGCCAAGATCCTTGAAGAAATCGCGATTCTCCTCGAACTGTCGGGAGAGAACCCTTTTAAGTCGCGTTCCTACGAAAACGTGGCGCGGGCGCTCGAACAGCACGAGGAAGATATCGAGACCCTCGTTAAGGAGAAACGCCTCCGGGAGATCAAAGGCGTCGGCGATGCCCTCGAACAGAAGATCGAAGAGTTGGTCACCACAGGCACGCTGGAGTACCACCAGGAGCTACGCTCCAAGTTCCCGGAGACCTTGTTCGAACTGTTCGGCATCCCCGGGCTGGGTGCGAAACGTATCAAACAGTTGTACGAGGAACTCGGCATCAAGTCGCTGGCCGAATTGGAGGCCGCGTGCAACGGCGACGAGATGACCAACCTGAAAGGGTTCGGCGACAAAATGCGCCAGAAGATCCTGGACGGTATTTCGTTGGTCAAGAAACACCGGGGTTTGTATCTCCTCAATCGGGCTTGGACCGAGGCAACGATGCTGCGCGACTACCTCGCAAAGGACAAATCCGTTATCCGCATCGAGATCGCGGGCAGTCTGCGGCGACGCAAGGAAGTCATCAAGGACATCGACATTCTGGCGTCGTCCAAGAATCCCAAGAAACTGATGGAGCGATTCGTCGAAGCCGAGCGCGTCGATCGTGTCACGGGCCATGGCGACACCAAATCCAGCGTTATCTTGAAATCCGGCATCGCGGCCGACTTGCGGGTCGTGACGGACGAAGAGTTTCCCTATGCCCTCCACCATTTCACGGGCAGCAAGGAACACAACGTCGCCATGCGGCAACGCGCGAAAGATATGGACCTGAAAATGAACGAGTACGGCCTGTTCCGCGGCGATAAGAATGTGAAGTGCAAGGACGAAGCGGCCATCTTCAAGGAACTCGATCTGCCCTTCATACCGCCGGAACTGCGGGAGGACATGGGCGAACTCGACGTAAAGAAAATCCCGAAACTGGTCGAACGCGACGACCTCGTCGGCCTGATCCACTGTCATTCCACGTACAGCGACGGCCGGGACACCATCGAACACATGGCCGAAGCGGCAACAGAGCGCGGCTATAAGTACCTGATTCTCGCCGACCACAGCCAGTCCGCAGCCTACGCGGGCGGCCTTACGCCGGACAAGGTGAAGAAGCAGCATGGCGAGATCGACAAGCTCAACAAGAAACTCAAGGGATTCCGCATCTTCAAAGGCATCGAGTCGGACATCCGGACCGACGGTTCGCTGGACTACGAGGAAGACGTATTAAAATCCTTCGACTTCATCATCGCCTCCGTTCACAGCAAACTGGAGATGAGCCAAGACGAAGCGACGAAACGGGTGGTCAAAGCCATTGAGAACCCGTATACCAGTATCCTGGGCCATCCAACCGGCCGGTTGTTGCTGTCACGCGACGGGTATCCGCTCGATTACGAAAAGGTCTTCGACGCCTGCCGCGCGAACAACGTCGCCATCGAAATTAACGCCAATCCCCATCGACTGGATCTGGATTGGCGCTATATCAAACGCGCGAAGGACAAGGGCCTTTGGTTCAGCATCGGCCCCGACGCCCACGAAGTCGCCGGCATCGACAACGTCGAGTACGGCGTCGGTATCGCGCGTAAGGGTTGGATTGAGCCGAAGAATCTGATCAACTGCCTGAGCGCCGAAAAATTGCTGAAGTGGCGGACAAGATAGTAAACCAAGAACATCCCCCTTAGTCCCCCTTCAAAGGGGGAGTTCACCACAACGCTTTGCGTTGTGGTAAGGGCAACCGAAGGCCTATCCCAAAGCGCGGGGCCAATCAAATGCCAAGAGACGTGGCCGTGCAATTTCCCCCTTTGAAGGGGGATCAAGGGGGATGTAGGCCTGCGTCATACAACGACGTTGCCGGCCAGATAGGAGAATCTTCAATGCCCACGTTCAAGAAAACGATCGCGGCACAGAAGGAGCGCGCGCTGGACGTAGTGCAACGTCTGGAGGCGGAGTATCCGAACGCGACGTGCTCGCTGGACTACAAGAACCCGGTACAACTCATGGTGGCGACCATCCTCGCCGCGCAGTGTACGGACGAACGCGTCAACATCGTGACGAAGTCGTTGTTCAAGCAGTACAAGTCCGCCAAAGCCTTTGCGAATGCACCTGACGGCGAACTCGAAGAGGCCATCCGCACCTGCGGATTCTACCGGCAAAAGTCGAAGAGCATCCGCGAAGCCTGCCGCGACATTGTCGAGAAACACGGCGGCAAAATCCCAAACTCCATGGAGGACTTGGTGAAGCTGCGCGGCGTCGGACGCAAGACAGCGAACGTCCTCATGGCCGAATGCTTCGAGCCCGTTGGCGTCATTGTCGACACCCACTGCAAACGCCTCAGCAACCGTCTCGGTTTCACGACGAAATCCGACCCCGACAAGATCGAGCAGGACATCATGAAGCTTCTCCCGCAAGAACACTGGCGGATGTATTCCCATTGCCTCGTGTTCCACGGGCGCGCCGTGTGCAACGCACGAAGCCCGAAGTGTTCCGAGTGCGTCGTGCGGAATCTGTGTCCGTTCCCGGAGACCAAGGAGGGGAAGAAGATCGCGAAGTAATTGGGAAAAAGAGACCGCAGGGACATTAGGGACAACAGAGACTCCGGAAACGCTACCCCGGCTGATGCTGACCGTCCTTGCTGTCGCTGTTGTCGCTGCTGTCCCTCTTTTACCTCGGCCCCACGAAGAACCGATCCAGAAACGCCGTCATCTCCGGAATATACCGATCCTTATTAATCCCCGTGTCGTAGTGATCGCCGTGCGTTTCGACGAACGCCTTGGGCTCGTTGGCGCGCTCGTACAGGCCGCGGCCGTGCCGGATGGGGAACAACGTATCGTCCTTGCTGTGAATGATCATAACGGGATAGCGCACGGTGCCGATCTTGTCCTTGTTCGAGAGGTGATACCGAATAAGCAAGCCCCACGGTCCCCATGGCGTGTGGTCGCTCGCGGCTTCGGGAATGGACAGGTAGGTGCTCTCGAGCACCAGCGCGCCCGCGTCGACCTCCGTCGGCTGTCCCGTGCTGCGGCCGAAACCGCCATAGTCGAAGATCAGCGTCGAGAATCCCAGCGCCCGGTGCATTCCCGTCGCAGGGAAGTGCATGGACAAGTTTCCGCCGTTCCCGTGGCAATAGAGGACCACGCCTTTCGCATTCTCGACGGGAAGATACCAGCCATAGGTGGTCTCCTTCCCGACGGGGACGGTAACCTCTTCGAGCGGCCAGTCATGCACCTTTGGCGTGATCGTGATACCGGGTTCCCCTTGCGCAATGAGCAACGTCTGGGCGAAGTAGAAGACCACGTAGAACCCGACAAGCGAGACAATGAGTAGTATCCCCAGTCGTCGCAACCGTCGCCATATTCCAAGTGCGTTGGACTTCTTCGGTGCATTCACCATATTATGATTACAGTAAGGTTTTCACATGGCAAGGTGCAAGCTAACGCACCCGGGAATCGCAATCGTGGCCACGAGTCTCGAAAAACTGCCCTATAAGAAGAACTTTTCCCCGCCGATAACACCGCTCATGCGTTCCATCTGGCTCACGTATCTCGGTCTCGCAGGCTCGCTCATGATCGCGGCATTCCTGTCCCGCCTTTCGTTATTCGACTGGGACACATTTCAGCGAATGTCCGAAAAGACCGGGGAAGCGATGGTCGTCCCCATGACGGCACGACTGACGATATGGGCGTTTGCCTCGGACCCATGGCTTGGGATCTTATGGGGTGCATTTGTCGGTACGCTGTTGATGCTTCAACTGAATGCGGATCAGCATAGACATCTCGATTACTACGCGGAGCGGATGGTTCGCCAAAACCGCATTTCATTTCGGGGTTTCTCCGATCGGAGAATTTGGACCGTCTTAGGGTGGGTCACCGGATTCGTGCTTCTGGACGTCGTCGGCGCGTATGTCCTGAACGTGTCCCCGAAGACGTCGTTGCCCGCGATGCTAATTCCCGCGTTCCTGTCCTATCGCGTCGATAAGAGCATCTACGAGCTCGCCAAACAGAACTACGCTGTTGCGCTGGACCAAGGTCTGATTCCAAACGGCTCGCTTCATCCCAGCCGCGGACAGTATTTCAATCTCGTTTTTGCATTGGTAGGAAGTATTGCGATTACCGTCTGTTTCTCGATATTCCTCGCATCGGTCTGGAGCGAACTCGGTAGTTTTCGCGACCATAATCTGGAAATGACCGGAATGACCCGCACACCGGAGGAGGCCCAGGCGCTGGAAAAGCAACTGGAACGCAACCCCGACAACCGGGACGCACACGTGATTCTCGCCGCGTACTACGGAGGCGCTCGATTCGAAGTTCCCGAGGGCGATCAAGACGCGATGCGGCAGGCGTACTACCGCCACACGCTCTGGCTTATTGAGCATGCGCCGGAGAATTTTGCGGCGATACTGCTATTTCCGCGTGACGGGGAAGCGTACAAAGAGGCACGGCGCCTGTGGCAGCGGAATATCGAGACCAAGGCAGACGATCCGAGAGTGTTGATAAACGCGGCCAGCTTCTTCGACGATACCGATCCAGCGTTGGCCGAAGAAATCCTCCGAAAGGGTCAAGCGCTTGAACCGGATAATCCGGAGTGGAAAGAGGAAATAACCAAACTTCATCTGCAGACACTGAAACGTGCCGAACGCGACCTGGATCGCAAAGACGTACTCGAGCGCATTCCCTATAACGACGAGGACGACTAGTCGGGTCCGGATTTCCAGTGTCTTTTCAAGATCCGCACGAAGTCTTCAGAAGAATGAGTGGCACAATGTAGACGCGGCTTCCAGCCGCGTTGAGTCTTCTCTTGCCTGGCGTGACTTACCGGGAAGAGCTAACGCGGCTGGAAGCCGCGTCTACACAGGTCGCCGCCCTTGCAGCGCATGTTGTGCTTACCGCACAATCCCTTCGACGACACGAAACCTGGGTGCGATAGTGAGCACGAACCGAACAAATAGAAAGACCTCCCCCCTTGTACTCAGCCTCGTCGCGGCGTACGTATTCGTCGTGCTGCTGGTGGACACACTCGCGGCGTTGGGGGTCCGCGAGCCGATTGACTGGCGAATCTTTCGCTGGCAATCGGCGAACGGGTTCGACTGGTTCAAATTCATCACCTGGTTCGTCGTGCCGTTTATCCTGAGCCTGCGCGGGATGGATTGGGGGTTCTTCGGATTCAAACGCTGGAAACGGCGGGACTGGGCGCTGTTGGCCGCGCTCGGCGTGCTGGGCTTGGTCGCCGTGCTCGCCATCAACGTGTTCCCGAGTCTGCGCGAGTATTACCCGTCGTATCGCAACGCACCCTGGCCGCAGAAATGGGACGTGATCGCACGCGGTTTGTTGTGGACCTTCTCGTGGCTCGTGGGTTGGGAATTCCTGCACCGGTACTTTCTGCTGCGGCCCTTCGCGGCCCGGTGGCCGCGTTACGGGTGGCTGATCGTGCCGTTCTCGGAAGGGGTGTACCACTTGCAGAAAGCACCGTTGGAAATGACGGCAATGGTCGTGTTTTCCCTCGTCCTCACGTCGTGGGCCCTGCGGCGCCGGAACGCCCTGCTCCCCTTCCTGGCGCATCTGATGGTGGAGGTCGAGCTGGTGCTGTTCATGGTGCTGGCGTAGAGCGCACTCTTCCTTCGTAATCGTTATCGTGCTCGTAATCGTAATCGAGCGGCTTTGTCGAGCGGGAGGCAGCAGAAAGTTGAGCCGCTCTACTCCTCGATCGGCGTCAGCGTAATAAAGATGTCCTCCCCTTCGACTTTCAACCCGTATTTCCTCAGCCGCGTCGAGTCGTGCGTGAGGCAATCGCCGGTACGGATGTTGTACACCCACTGATGGCGGGGGCAGGTGACGATATCTCCTTTGAAGGTGCCGGTCGTGAGGTCCCAGTTCTGGTGTTTGCAGCTAATCTCCGTGGCGAAAAAGGTGCCGTCCGGGTCTTTGAAAATAGCGACATTGCGGGCCAGCAGTTTGATCTTTTTGAAGCGTTGCTTCTCGAACTCGGACACTTTGGCGATCTTGACGTATTGCATGGTGAAGACATTAGCGGGAGGGGCCGGGGTGATGCAAAACAATCCGCCCATCCAAAATCCGCAATTGCGTACCCCGCGCGTCCTTGATATCATTACACTCGAATCCGTGGACGCAAGGCACATGGCTGGCGAAAAAAAACAAGACGGCGACACGACCAAACTCATCCTCGCGGAGGAGTTGGAAGCGGTCCGTGCGATGCACGAAGGGCAGCGCGCGAGCCTCATCGTGCTTGCGGGATGGGAAATCGGTCGGGAATTCCCCATTCAGGAAACCCAGGTGACCATTGGCCGCTCGCCGGAGGCGACGGTATCGGTCGGGCTGGCGTCCGTATCCCGGCAGCACGCGAGCATCACGTTCACGAAATGCGACGAAGGCGAATACTACGAAATCGCCGATCTCAACAGCATGAACGGCACGCGGGTCAACAATCAGCCCGTACAGACGGTACGCCTGAACAACAACGACAAAATCCAGTTGGGCGATCTCGTGCTGAAGTTCATGGTGCAGGACAACGTGGACGCCCAGTTCCATCAGGAAGTTCATCGCCGGATTCACTACAACGACTTGACGGGGCTTCTCGCGCTGGCATCCTTCAAGCCGCACGTGCAAGACGAAATTGCAAAGAGCAAAACACCCTTCACATTGGCCATGACGGATCTGGATGGGTTGAAGAAAGTCAACGACACGTTCGGGCACCTGCAAGGAAGCCGGGTGATCCAGGAGATGGGCGGCGCCATCCGATCGATTCTCCGCCCCCGGGATCGGGCAGGTCTTTATGGCGGCGACGAAGCGATCATTCTATATCCAAACTCGCCGATCGACGAGGCGTCGGAACGGGCGGAACTGCTGCGCCAACAGATTGCCGGGCTGCAGTTCGAGCAGAACGGGGTGCCGTTCAGCGTCACGATCAGCCAGGGGCTCGCCGAGTGGCCGACCCATGGGCGCACCATTGAACAGATCATCGCGGCCGCCGATGGCGCCTTGTACGCGGCCAAGGGCGCGGGCAGAAACTGTACCCGCTGCGCCGGGAACTAGACGTCAACCGGCCAGACGTATCCATCCTCATGCGTCACCATCTCTATGACTGCCTGCATGTGCGGGGAGAATTGTTACCGAGTGTGCATGACAGCTATGATTACAATATAAGCACGGGGGCGCTGGGAAGGTACCACCATGCCAAACCTGATAACACTTACGACGGATTTCGGCACGCGCGACGCTTACGTTTCCGCGATGAAAGGCGTTATCCTGAGCCGCTGCCCGGATGCCTGCGTGGTCGACCTGACCCACGACATTCCGCCGCAGGACGTATTCGAGGGCGCGCTGTTTTTGGCAGATGCGGCGCCGCTCTTTCCAGAGGGCACCATCCACTGCGTTGTGGTGGACCCGGGCGTGGGTACGTCGCGATTGCCCATCGTCGCATCGGCGGGGAAACAACGGTTCGTGCTCCCTGACAACGGACTCTTGACTCTATTCTCGCGGCAACACGCCATCGAGGAGGCGCGGATTATTACGAATCCGGAGTTCATGCGCGAAACCATTAGCGCGACATTTCACGGTCGCGATATGTTTGCGCCGGCCGCGGCGTGTCTGGCAAAGGGCATGGCCATGGAATCCGCGGGCGAGAAACTAACGACGTTGACCATGCTCGACATTCCTCACGTCAAGACGGAAGCCGAAGAGACACTCGCGGGCGTGGTCATGCACGTCGACCGGTTCGGAAACGCGATTACCAACATTCACCGGTCCGATTTACAGGATCGAACGATCGCTGAACTGCGGGCCGGGCAACAGCGGTTTACGGAATTGCAGGAAACTTACGGCGACGTGCCGCCCGGAAGAGCATTGGTTTTGTTTGGGAGCAACGACTACCTGGAGATCGCGGTCCATCGTGGTAACGCACGCGAGCAACTGGACCTACCGCGAGGTACCCGGGTTGAGGTTCGATTTTAGCATTATGAAAGAGATTTCCATCACGCCCCGGTCCAACCTCGATGCGACCGTTACCATTCCCGGTTCGAAGAGCTGCACGGCCCGCGCCTTGGTCATGGCGGGTCTGACGCACGGCACGACCGTTCTGAACGATCCCGCCGACTGCGACGATTCCAACTACATGATGAACGGTCTCCGCGCCCTCGGCGTGGACGTCGCGTGTGACGGCGCCACAGCTAAAGTGAACAGCACGGGACTCCAGCCGCCCCATGAACCATTGTTCCTGGGGAATTCCGGAACGGCGGTGCGATTCCTGGCCGCCGCCTGCGCCACGGTGGAGGGGGACGTCGTCATCGACGGCACCACCCGAATGCGGGAACGTCCCATCGTGGACCTCATCGAAGCCCTCGGCGCCTGGGGCGTTCATGCCGTGACAGAAACGGGGTGCCCCCCCATTCGCGTCGTGGGACGCGGCAGTTTCGGCGGGTACTCGACCGTGAAGGGAACGGCAAGCAGCCAGTACTTGTCGGGACTGTTGATGGTAGCGCCGTATGCAACGGAGAACGCACGGATCGGAATCGAGGGCGACCTCGTATCTAAGCCTTACATCGACCTGACCCTCGCCATGATGGCGGAGCGCGGCGTCACAGCGTCGAACGACGCCTACCGCGAATTCACTTGCACGGCGGGACAACGTTACCGGCCCGGCACCTACGCCATCGAGGCGGACGCGTCGGGGGCGTCGTACTTTCTCGCCGCAGCAGCGATTGCGGGCGGTCGGGTCCGCGTGCGCAACCTCACCAGTCAATCCCACCAGGGCGACGCGAAGTTCGCCTACGTGCTGGAACAGATGGGCTGCTCAGTACAGGAAGGGCCGGACTGGATCGAGGTCACGTCCGGCGCACCGTTGCAGGGCATCGACATCAACTTGAACGCCATGCCAGACATGGCCCAGACCCTGGCGGTCACGGCGCTGTTTGCCGAAGGGGAAACGCGTATCCGAGACGTGGCGAACCTGCGCATCAAGGAAACGGACCGCATCGCCGCGACGGTCGCCGAACTACGCAAGCTCGGCGCCGAGGCGGAAGAGTTCGACGACGGGTTCTCGATCCGGCCCGGCGCGCTGCACGGCGCGGCCATCGACACCTACGACGATCATCGTATGGCCATGAGCTTCGCCATGGCGGGATTGAAGATTACCGGCGTCGTCATCAAAGACCCGGGCTGCGTGTCGAAAACCTTCCCGGATTTCTTCGAGCGATTCAGCAAGCTGTAGGCCCGTGGCTTGGGCACGGATGTCCAAGCCACGAGATGCGCTGCACGGTATTTTGCCTCCATCGCCCGATGCGCATACTCGATGAGGCCCTCGGGCCAGTAACCGGGTTCTGGACGGAATATACTGTGCGTCGCGCCGTCGACGATGACGATTTCGGCGTCGCTTCCCAGGATATCCAGGTCCGTTTTCAGCAACTCGACCGCCTCGTTCAAACGGAAATTGTCGAGGGTCCCCACATAGATGTGCAGTTTTCCCGCTAATTTTGGCCCCAGCTCATCCCAATTCGATCGGAGAACGATCGAGATATCGTACTTCTTCCACGCCTCGGCGACGTCCCGGTTGATCGCTCCCGTTTCCCAATTGAAGAGCCGCACGGGCAACCCATCCGGGCCACGCGGACTGAAGACATCGTCGAAACTGGCGAACTGCCCG
This sequence comes from Candidatus Hydrogenedentota bacterium, assembly GCA_963745075.1. Taxonomy (GTDB): domain Bacteria; phylum Hydrogenedentota; class Hydrogenedentia; order Hydrogenedentales; family SLHB01; genus JAHDWY01. Next base: position 301,517 of record CAVUWV010000018.1, read on the forward strand.
GCGAAGGGGCCTTTCTCAGCCTCGGACTGGGTGATCTCGCGGAAAGACTCCAACCATCCCTTGCGGCTGCGCACGAGCATACGCTCCTTGCCGTCATCGTCGACAAAGGCGTTCGCATCGGTGTAGATGTCTACGCCCGTGAAGGACCGGAAGTCGACGGGGTCCGGGGCCATGGCCCACGCGCCGCCGAAGAATTCGGGGTACGTGATCTGCAACCACAAGGCGCTCCATGCGCCGGACGAATGCCCCGCGAGAAACCGGCCCGACGCCTCCCCCACGCCGCCGTATTCGGCCTCGATGGCCGGAATGAACTCCTTGATGAAGGCCTCGCCCCAGGGACCGTTATTCACCGAATCGGCGAACTCGTGATGTCCGAGACCGAACTGGGCGTTGGGAAAAACGTAGATCATGCGCGGGTAATCGCGGTCCGGAGCAGTAAGGTCGGCGATCAGCCCGTCGCTGAAATGAAAGGCCCACAGTTCCCAATTGGTGAATCCATGAATGAAATAACAAACTGGTAAGCGCTCCCCGGGCTTGCGGTCCGGCGGCAGGATGACCTCCGCTTCAAGAAACATGTCAATGCCCCAGAATTCACTGAGTAGTTCCGAGCGCATCTGGAAATGGCGGCGATACTCCGTGTCAGGCGGAATCAGCGCCCGGTGCAATTCCCAGGTAGCGATGGCGTCGACCATGACCTTGGGAGGCGGTTCTGCATGGATAGCCACCGCGATAAGACAAAAACCGAACGCGAGCAACCGCCCGGCGACCCGTCGAGGTCGTGAAGTGCAATCTACCATCGGCAAGCAGAATAGCACATCACCTCCCCGTGAACCGTTGGAACCAATCCGTCCGATTCCCAATTCGCTATGCGGACCTTCCTGGCAAACTTGGAATTTGTTAGCCCCGTGTTATAATGCCGGTGCCTTGCCAGCCGTATCGCCTGCCTTGCCGGGCTGGGTCGAAGGTGCATCGGCGGCAACGCTTGCGGGAATTGTCCCGGCAGAATCGCGATTGTTGTACCACTTGGGAGGTCGCGAATGTTCGAACAACGTCCAATCCGTTCGGAGCCGTGGCAGTACACCCTGTCCCCGAAAGAGAGCCGGTCGTGGAACACGGCGGACCAGGATCAGCGGCGTGAGTTGCTGGAAGACCTGGCGGGCCGGGTGATGTGTGACGCAGTCGAAAACGGCTGCAATCGCTTCATCATCTACGACACCGATGGGGGCCTGGTGGCCAAAGGAAAACTCCGCCCCGGAGACATTGAACAGGCTATCGAATCGTACCGCGCTCAGAATCGCTTGAACTGAGCCCGGAACGCAGCCGGTTCGATAGCGGGGGCGACTGAACTGCCGAATCAAATGGGGGGATCCGGCAGACAGGTGAGTACTGCGCCGTTCACTCCGAGAACTCGGTCCCCTTCCAATCCGGACGAATCGTCATCACGGGACACCGTGCCAGCCGAACCACCTTCTCCGCAACGCTTCCGAAAAGAATGTGCCCGAGGCCCGACCGGCCGTGGGTCGGCATGACGACCATGTCGACAGCCTGTTCCTCGACGAATTTGCAGATTTCCGTGTGCGGCACGCCGGTGACCGACACGCCCTCCACGTCGATGCCCTGAATCTCTGCCTTCTTCTGGGCCAAAGTTTCGCGGGCGGCGAGTTCCATCTCGGGACCCACCGAAACCACGGAATCGGGCATAAACTCTGGTAGCACGATGGGAATCTCCGTGGCATGGAGCAGCGAAAGCTTCGCGGAAAACTCCCGGCACAGCGACACGGCGAAAGGCAGCGCCTTATCCGAAAAGTCCGAGAAGTCCGTCGGAAACAGTACGTGTTTGACCTCGATAGAGAGATCGTCGTCCTTCACGAACTCATGCTCCGGGTGCTTGATGGCTAGTACGGGCACCGGCGACTGACGGACGACCTTCTCGGCCACGCTTCCGAAAACGATGTGGTCAAACCCGGAGCGGCCGTGGGTGGCCACAACGATCAACGTACACTGGGTTTCGAGCGTCAACCGCAGGATTTCGTGAGGCGCGCTGCCCGTGACGATATGCTGTTCACAGTTCACACCCATTTCGGAAGCTTGCTCCACGAGGGTGGTCAGACGGCTCGACGCGTGCTCCCGCATGGAATCGAGCAAGGTAGAGGCGTCCGCCTGGTCCAGCCACATGCCATGGCCCCGGACGCCGGAGATGGGGCCGGCATCGAGAACATGGAGAAAATGCACCGTACCGCCGTACTTCTTGGCGATGGACACCCCATACTTCGTCGCGAAATTGGCATAATGGGAGAAGTCCGTTGGCACCAGGATGTTGCTATTGCTGAACATAGGGTCCTCCTCCTCTGTGGGTTTGGCAGTTCCATCATACGCAGAGGACACGGGAATGCGCAAGAGTTTGCCGCTGTTGACTCTAGGTTGGATCCCACAGGGTCTCAGCCGATTTGAACTGGGTCCCAGGGTTCTGGTAAAGTTCGGCGCTGCTTAAGTGCTGTTTGTACCATTAATTGGAGATTTGTTGACATGCCAAATACGAAGACGGCGAAAGCCCGTGACCTGACGAACGAACGGGATCGCCACCGAAACATGGCGGTCAAGTCGAAAATGAAGACCTGCATCAAGGCCGCAGCCGCGGCGATAGACGCTAAGAACGCTGACGAGATTAAGAAAACCCTTCCCGTAGCCTTGGCCGAAATCGACATGGCCGCAACCAAGGGCGTGATCCACGCCAACGCCGCCGCACGCAAGAAGTCGACCCTTCAGCGCCGGGCGGCCCAGATCTCAGCGTAAGCAAGCGCTCACGGCGCTTCGCGACGCAGACTCTTGACCAGCTCTAAAAGGCGTCCTTCGACATCATAGAATCGGAGGACGCCTTTCTTATCGATCAGCACAACTTGCGGGACCGCCGCGATGTCGTAAGCATCGAAGGTTTCCGCGTCCTTGTCACGTCCAACGGGATAGCGAACATCCAGATCCTGGATGTACTCCTGCATTTCATATTCTTCGGTCCCCGCATCGTGAACGCTCACCAGGTCTACGTCGTCCATCGACTGGAAGATCGGATAAAGGGCGTTTAGCGCGCGAATGTGAGCCATGCCTCTTTCACTCCGGTCGAAACCTCCCCAGAAACTCAGCACGATGACGTGCCCGCGGAGTTCTTCCGGCGTGGGCGCGATGGGATGACCTTCCGTGTCCGACGGCACGTTGACCCAAATATCGCACTCGACCGGCGGCGCTTCCTTTCCCCGCAGGCCCTCCAACTCGTTGTTGCGAACGTTCTCCACCTTGCCCGGCGAAAGGTCTGGGTCAAACGGCTTCAGTGAGACCTCGATCGGTTTCAGGTCCGTGAGCGGAATGACCACGTCGGTTCGCAAGTATCGTCGTGGATGCTCGAATTGAAGGATCGCCGCCGCGTTCTCCGGGACCTTGGGAAGCTGTATTGCGAATCGCCCGTTCGCGTCGCTCAGAGTGAATTGCGCGGGTTCAAATCCGACCGTGGAAATGAACGTCTGCGGAACCGGTGCTCCGGCCTCATCGAGGACGGTGCCCACGATCTCGGGCAAAACCTGCAACCGGATCGGTTCGTCCAGGGTTACGTCCGACTTGCCCATGGTCACGTCAATATCCGTCCCCCGGCCGGTCATGTACCCATCGGGCGCTTCGACGTGGAGATGCCCTTCGCTGGGTGCGACCTTGAGGGTAAACCGGCCCGCATTGTCTGTCAGCGTCTGTTCGTAGACGACATTGTCGACGCGATACTGGATCTGAACGCCGCCGACCGGCTTGTCGTCCGTGCCGACTACCCGTCCCGCGAGAGCAAAAGCCGTCGGCAACACCAAATCGCAGGTGGCATCGGTATCCCGGGGTTGTAAGGTGCCGGACACCGGCGCCGCGGTCGCGTACTCCGGATGTTTGGCGGTTACGTTGTATTGCCCGGGCGGCAGCATGGCACTGTAGAACCCGTCCGGGCCGGTTACGGCTTCCTCGAACTCGCGCAACGTGGCGTCGTTCTCGCTGGATCGGAAGATGGAAACGCGGGCATGTTCGATCCCTTCGCCGGCCTCGTTCGTGACACGCCCCCGCAACGTCACGCCGGGACGCATCTGGACCGTGATTTCCCGTTGCCCCACGGGATAGTGAATGTAGGCATCGCAGAAATCTCGATGGCTTACGCGAAATGCGACATGGCCCCCCTTGGGCACGTAGTCCAACGTAAGTCTTCCGTCCGCGTCGCTGCGCTCGGACGGAAATCCGAGGTCCACCAAATCATCCACGGCCACGGTGAACGCATCGTTGACCAGCATCGCTTCGACGCGGGCGCCCTCGACCGGTTGAGGCTGCATCTCCTCGCCTGTTTCCGGGTTGCGGTCGTGGCTGATCAGCACGGCGCTGAGCGTTCCCGCTTCGCTCAAGGCCACCGCGACTTCGGCCGAGCCGACGACACTCGCGTCGCGGCCGCCAATTGCAAAACCGTTCTTCCACGCAACGATCTCGACCGGCCCGACGTTAACCTCCTGAAACCGGCATTTGCCCTCATTGTCGGTGGTCTGAAGCTTGGGGATACGATCTTGGGTGAGCCATACAGACGCATCGGGGACTGGTTGTCCCTGCGGACCGAAGACGAGCACGGAGATCTCGTACGCAGACGCGGCTTGGGCGAGAATGTATACCAGCAGGACGACGGACACGGTTCGTACTACGCCCATCCGCCTACGCTCCCTGCTTGCCGCCGACGAGGGACGAAACCGGCGGCAGCCCCCACGTTTCCAGCGAAACCGTTCCATTACCGTCAACGACGTAGGTCTGCGCGGAACCCGGAGCGACCCCTTGCAGAATGGGTACGAAACCACCGTCAAGCGATACCGGACCGTCGGCAACCAGGATAAACGCAGCGCCCGACCCCTCCAGCGCGGAGCCGGCGTCCTTCAATAATCGTAAATAGCGTGGGGCTTCCACGGCTGTCGCGTACAAGATTACGGCAGGATTCCCGGAAGCCACAGCGGGCGGAGAACCCGAAAGGACGGGGTAATTCGACCAATCCAGACGCTTGCCCTGGAGCGTTTGTTCTTTGCCCTTCTTGGCCGCGTCCCCAGGTTCCGAGATGACGACGTTGCCAACGCTCTGGGCGCCCCCTGCTTTCAGATTGAAGGGCATGGAGCGGCCAAACCCGTCGGGACCCGTGGCCGCAAGACAGGCCATGGGCACGAAGGGGATAACAGCTTTCCAAGAAAAGTTCCCGTCTGGCCCGGATACCGTTCGCCACAACTGGAGGGGTTCGTCATCGTCGTCACTCTGGAACAATCCCCCGACGACGGCCCCTTCGATGGGTTTTCCCTTCGCGTTCACGATCGTACCGGTCACGGTACCCACCGGGAATAACTTGACGCGCGCACTTTCGAGAGCCGTCGCCTCGGTCGTGAACAGTGCGGCCAACGGCTGTTTCGGGTGCTCCGCCAGTCCGATGATCGTGCCATTTTCCGGAGCGGAAGCGACCTCGAAGTCGGCCCACCCTTTCGCATCCGTCACGTACACGCCATACTGAACGGGTCGAATCAAATGAATGAGCGCCCCAGGCACGGGCGCTCCGGACTCGTCAACGACTTGTATGCGATGCGCCGGCAATGGCCGCAGCCAAAACGTCGGCAGAGCAAGCGTCTCTCCCTGCGTAGCCTCCTGTACGCTGAGATAAGGCTTATCGGGCGGAGCGTATCCGGAAACCGGCTCCAGCCGAATCTCGTTGGCGCCTTCTACGCCCGTAAACGCGTAGGCCCCTGACGGACCGGTGGTCACCACGGCCACCGGACTGCCGAAAGCGGCAAGCGCCAGCCGGGCGCCGGCAATGGGCTCTCCGGTCACGGCATCGCGCACGTCGCCCGTGAGTTTGGCCGTACCCGCAACGCGCAGCGTAACGCGCTTGCCGGGTTCGCGTCCGGAAACGGTCAGTTTCTCCCATCCGGGACTGCGCAATTCCTGACCAGCCGCCTGATAGAGGTAGTAGCCCGGATTCAAGCGGATCGCAAATTCACCGGAAAGGTCCGTGGTCGTGACCGACGTGTCATGGGGCGGTGTTGCGCTTCGAATGATGATGGTAGCGTTGGCAACCGCCCGGTCGCCGCCGCGAGACAACACGTTCCCCTGAACCAGAACTCCGGGACTGAGTTGAACGCGCACGTCCTTGTCTCCGACGGTGATGCCTTGAACTCCCGCTTGCGCAAATTTCGGATGGCCGACTTTGAGCGCGATCGTCGCGCCTTGCGGCAAGTTGGATATCGAGAAGCGGCCATTGCCGTCTGTTTCCGGTTCCTCAAAGCCGTATGCGGTGAGTTTGGCAAGTGGAATGCCGACCGGCGAGCCCCCCATGATAAGTAAACGCGTGACGTGGGCGCCGTCGATTGGCTCGCCTTTCATGTCGCTTACTTTGCCGGCGATGCCCCCACTCGCCTCGAGTGAGATTTTCAGCTCGGACAGGGAGTCGTCGACGGGAATCGTTCCGCTCAGTCCGCCAAACCCGTACCCATCGGCGATCGCGAAAACCCCCACCAGCCCGGACGCCACGGAATCAAATTGGAATCGTCCGTCCGGATCGGCTTTCGTTTCGGACAATGCGCCTCCGAGGCCGGGCTCGAGAAAGACCCGTGCACCTGCCACCGGTTGCCCGCTGTTGCCGGTGACCGTCCCGGAAACACTTGCGGCTCCCGGTACAAGCGCACTCACCAGCAGGATAAACCCTAATGCTCCCAATTCAACCTCCCGTTCGCACGCCGTTTCGGCGGGGTAAGACAATCCGGTACATCGCGCAACGGCCTGAGCTTACGCACAACCGGGAATTCCTCGCTGCCATGCGTCCGACCGCGTCGACGCACAAGTCGCGATCTTATCCGGGGTGAATCGCTCGTGCAAGCCGGTCCAGCGACCGAAGCAACGAGCAGGCACATTCGGTGCAATTTCCGGCGAAAAAACGAGATTGGGGAGTCATAAAATGAGCAGTCTTGTGCAGCACACCGGCATCGGGGAATCCACCCTTTGACAGACCACGCCAAGGTACGTACAATTCCGACGTAGTCCGCAGGAGGAACATTACGTGTATCTCGTTAGTGTTGGGGAACTTGAACCCGGACAAGTCGTGGCCAAGGCGGTAACCAACGCCAGTGGCGCCGTGCTGTGCCCGCCGGGTTTGGAGTTGACACAAGCGATCATCGATCGGCTGGTCAACGCCGGAATCGACCACGTCGCGATTGAAGGGGGCGCGACGGATGTCGCGCGCGTTCAAGAGCGCATTGATTCCCTCAATACCCGTTTCAGCGGTGTCACCGACTCCCTCCTGATCAAACTGAAGGAAGCGATGGAGACCCGATTGCGCACGCTGATTACCGATTCTGACGCCAAGGCAGCGGAATAACAAGACATCGTGTGACGCGCTTGTTTTTCCGATGTATGTGCATCGTACCTACTGTCAGTTAGGCCGTTGCCTGGGGGCGTTGATGAACCCGTCCGCTGTCTCGCGATGTAACGCGCACTGGATGCGTCAGTGAGGAGTACGTAGTTGCCATTAGCATTGGAGCAATTGGAGAAGCGCGTCGTCGCCATGGCGAACCTCCCCACGCTGCCCGGAATCCTCACCAAGATCACCCAAATGACCGAGGGGCAGGAATCCGGGGCGTCGGACGTTGCGCAACTTATTTCCACCGATCAAGTGCTTTCCGCAAAAGTGCTGCGGCTCGTGAATTCTCCCATCTATGGATTCCCCGGTCGCATCTCGTCGATCACGCATGCGGTCGTGCTACTCGGTTTCAGTGTGATAAAGGGGTTGGTGCTCGGCACGGCGGTGTTCGATACCTTGGGCGAAGAAGGCAAGGAATTGTGGAATCACAGCCTGGGTTGCGCGGTACTGAGCCGGCGCCTCGCCATGACCGCAAATCTTGCGGATCCCGAAGAAGTCATGGTGGCGGGTCTGCTGCACGATCTGGGCAAAGTCGCCCTCGCTTACGTAGCTCCGGGGCAGTACAGCAAAGCGGTACAGACGGCCAAGAAGGACCGGTTATACATTGGCGACGCGGAGCAGGACGTATTCGGCGTATCGCATTCGCGGGTCGGCGGGTGGCTGTGTGAAGAGTGGCATTTCCCTGCGCGGCTGACGGAACCTCTCATTCATCACCACAGTCCCGAGCGCGCCAAAGCGGGTGAAGATATCGCGGCCGTGATACACATTGCGGACATCTTGGCGCGCGGCATGGGATATGGAGATGCCGGGGACAACGCATTACCCCCGCTGAGCCACGCCGCATTTGACTCCCTCGGCTTTTCGCTCGAAGATCTGGACGACGTGTTGCAGGAGGCGGAGATGGAATACCAGGCCGGCGCGCAAACGCTGGACAGTGGCAGCGAATGACCACGCCCACCAGACGTGTCGTGTTGATTGCGGACACCGAACCCGAGAAACGCGCACCGGTTGTCGAGGTATTGAAAACGGCGGGGTATGAGGTTACCCTCACCAGTTCCCCGCAAGAAGCGCAGCGGGCGTTCTACGCCGACCCGCCCCACTGCATGATCATCCCCTATTCCATGACGTCGGACGCCGGCGACAACCTCCTCAAGGAACTCAAGAGCGACAACGTGTACGGCCACCTGCCCGCCATCGTGACATTAACGGAGAAGGATATTGCTTCCGGTATCGATTGGCTCACGGTGCCGGCCGACGATTTTGTCATGGACCCGATCAAAGGGGACGCGCTGCTGGCCCGAATCCAGTTGTGCTGGTCGCGCGCGCTCCGCGACGTGAATGCAAATCCGCTCACGGGCCTGCCGGGCAATCTTGTGATCGGGCGCGAGGCCGAGCGCCGTCTGGGCGCGGGAGAGGCGTTCGCGTTCGCGTATATGGACCTGGATGGGTTCAAGTCGTTCAACGACAGCTACGGGTTTGCGCGGGGCGACGAAATCCTGCGAATGACGGCCCGCGTGCTGGTCAACACGGTGCGTTCTGTCGACCGTCAGAAGACTCATGTCGGCCACGTTGGCGGCGACGATTTTGTGTTCATCACGCCGTCCGGGCTGATGAGCAAGACGTGCGAACGCGTCATTGCGGCCTTTGATTCGATCATCCCCGATTTCTACGATGACGCGGATCGGAAGAGCGGCGGCATTGATTCCACCGACCGCCAAGGCAATCCGAAATGGTGTCCCATCGTCACGTGCACCATTGGCGCCGTAGACACGACCGTGTCCCACGTCAAACACATCGCCGACCTGTTCGGCCGCGTCTCCGAAGTCAAAAACGTCGCGAAAAAATTGCCGGGGTCACGCTTCGTCATGGATCGCCGGCAGTAGGTTCGCAGGCAGCAAACGTTCCACAACGCATTCCGTCCCGCCTCACGAATTCCGTTACCGAAACTACCGTTGCGAGAGGGTTCGCCCCAGGCTTTTGATGACTTCTCGCTGGAGGGATGCATAGTCAAGGCGGCAGGATGCGATGAGGGCGTCCTCGGGGGCGGCGCCCTCGGCGAGATTCTGCATCAGACCGGCGATACCGCGGTGCCCATACCGATTCCAGAGAAAGTTGGCCGTGGCATGAGCCTGCCGATAGGCGAGTTGCAGCGAGTCCGGATCAAGTTTCTTGAGTTGACTCTCTTCCATGTCGTTCAGGGCGAAAAGCGCACCCGCAACGTTGGCCTCATAAAGAATACTGCTGTCGGTACTGGACAGGTCGTTGGAGAAGGTCTCGGCCAGCCCCTCATTGAGCCACCAGGGAACGTTGTCGCCGGCCCAGAAGCGGATGACCACGTGAGTGTACTCATGGTAGAGACGCCGCCACAGTTCATCTTGCGGCAAGACCTGCCCCGTCCGATCCCCAATCGGGACCCGGATCTTGCCGTCGTATACGGCCCCCACATGTTCTCCCAATAACGTGGCCCGCCTGAAATCGTCGGCGGTGTAAACGATTACTTGTATGGGGGTCGGTGGATAGGCGCCACCGAACTTGCGGCCGATATCGCGGTAGGCCCGTTCAAGAATCTGGAGTACGCGGCTGAGGTCTCCACCGTTGGTTCCCGGAGCAAATTTTACGCGAAAATGCGCGGACTGAGTCTGCCGAAAGCTGGACTCGACCGCTTCTTCCCGGTAGGCCTTGTCGAGTTTTTCGGCCAGTCCGGACCGGTTGGGATTCATCTCCTGCACGAGTTCCCACTGGGCGAGCGCCGCAGCCAGATCGTTGTTCTTGTAGTAGGCGTCGCCGAGCAATTCCTCAACGTCGATGCTCGCCGGATCCAACTCGACCGATTCTTCGAGGCGATAGATGGCCTCGGGCACCATGTCGACCCGCAGGTAGTAGGAGCCCAACTGCGCCAGCGGAGACGGGTTTTCCGGTTCGACGCTGATCGCCAGTCGCAAGACATCGATGGCCGTCGAGAAATCCCCGCCCCGTGCCAATTCGTTGGCTTGCGCCTGATACGCGTTGCAGAGGTTTCGGCGAACGGTCTCGTTCTGAGGCGCCAGGTTATAGGCCGAAGCAAAGCTCTGGATGGCATCGTCCCACCGGCCCGCGCTGTAGAATTTGACACCGTCCGCGTTGAATTCGACAGCATTCTGCGCCCATGCGGACCCGAGCAGAACGCACGAAACCAGCATCAGGCATACACCGCGTACGCCCAGGCGATACCTATCGGATGTGACCATGCAGCTTACTCTGAAAGTAGGGCTATTGCTTCAATCTCGACGCGAAAATCCAATGGAAGCCGGCCCGCCTGAATCGTCGTGCGCGCAGGCGGTTCCTCGGCGAAGTACTCTTTGTAAATGGCATTCATCTCACCAAAATCGTTCATATCGGCGAGATAAACCGTCGTTTTGACCACCCGTTCCATGCTGGACCCGGCATCCTCGATAATAGCTTTCAGATTGTCCAGCGTCTGACGAACCTCTTGTTCCAACGACTCGTTCCGCCGACCGCTACCGTCCGGCGCCAGCGCTGCCTGGCCTGACACAAACAGCAGATTTCCAACGGCGACGGCGTGGGAATAGGGACCCGCTGCCGGCGGGCCGTTCGGAGCAGTAATGCAGCGTTTCTTCATCGCGATTCCTCTGCGTTGCCGCGGACAACTTCACGCGAATCGTCCGTCTAGGCGTTGCGCCGCCACGTTCGCACCCAAGTTCCCCGTCGGAGGCGCGCGGCGGGTTAAACTCTTTACAACAACCTACGAAAAGGTATCACAGGGCCGGTCAATCGTCAAACTGGCGAGGTGGGTCAAATGGGGTTCGACGGCCCCGTCTCGGAATGGTCGTTCTGGACCGGTTCAGATTCGGACCGGGACCTTGCGAGGCATTGGCGAAGGTGCTCGGCACAGTGCCGGATTCCCTGCCCCAGGATTTCCGCGTGATACCCGGGAATCACGTGCACATCGGTACCCCGCCCGGCCACCTGCCCCCAGCCCAGGGTGTGGTTTCCAACCAGTTCGGGCGGCTGGACTTCCGCACGAAACAAGGTGACGACGCCGTCGAATGGCTTCGCCACGTATTGCTTCCAGATCTCGCCGTTGGCGTGCAGCACCTTGAAGATCCGACGAAAAGCGGGGAGCTTCATCATCAGCAAATTGTCTTTTGACACGACATTTGCAATGCCGGCATGTTTGAAGACGACGTTGGTGAAGGCCCAGCGGAAATAGTCTCGGAGGGAGACCGGACCGTGGCCCGCAGTCTTGCGCCCGCGTCGAAAGACCAGATAGAGTCCGTCGATGATGTACGGCTTGAGATGGTACGTATTCAAAATGAAGATGCGGGCGCGCCGCAGCCAGATCCGAAGAAACTTGCCAATCCCCCCCTTTACGGAAAGATCGGGCGGCGCCTGCATGGCATCTATGATGACCAGGAGTGCGACTTCTTCGTTGCGTTCGCGCAGTTGACGCGCCATCTCGAAGGCAACCGTACCGCCGAAAGACCAACCGCAGAGGTAATACGGGCCCTCGGGCTGACGGCTTTGCATAACGTCTACATAGTGGGTGGCCAGGTCCTCGACGGATTCAAAGTTGGGCCGGGTCCCTTCCAGCGCTGGATCCTGCAAACCGAACAAGGGCTGGTCCGGGCCGAGAAGCGGGGCAAGATTGTAGTATGGGAACAAGACGCCCCCGGCCGTCGCAACGCAGAATAACGGGGGCAAAGTGCCATGGGATTGAATCGGCACGAGGGTGAACGGGGTATCGTCCGGCGCAACGGGTTCTTCCCCGCGCTCCCCTTGAATTAAGGCTGCCATGCCCGCAACAGTCGGGTTTTGAAAGAATCGAGTGAGCGGAACATCCACGCCATACCGATCGCGAACCGCCGCCATAATGCGAACCGCGAGAAGGGAATGACCTCCGATGGCGAAGAACCGATCTTCCACGCCGACTCGCGGCAGATGCAAGACTTCGGCCCAAAGCGCAGCGACTTCATCTTCCAACGGTGTACGTGGCGCGACGAAGGCCGCTGAAACCGATGTGGCGTCCGGCGCGGGCAAGGCACGACGGTCAACTTTCCCGTTTGGGTCCAGCGGGATCGCTTCCACGGAAACAAATACGGACGGAATCATGTAATCGGGAAGCGTGCGTTGCAGAAATCCGCGAAGCGTACCACTGTCCGGCATGGGTCCATCCCCCGTCACAAGGTATGCGACGAGACGCTTTTCCCCTGGTTCATCTTCACGCAACAGAACGACTGAATCCCGGACATCCTCGTGCGCGTTCAGTGCCGCCTGGATTTCACCCAATTCGATGCGGAATCCACGAAGTTTTACCTGGCCATCGATGCGTCCCACAAACTCGATGGCGCCGTCATCAAGATACCGCGCGAGATCTCCCGATCGATACAGTCTCGCTCCGCTCCGGTATGGATCCGGCACGAATGCCGCAGCAGTGAGTTCCGGCTGGTTGTGGTATCCGAGGGCAAGCCCCGGACCGCCGATATAGAGTTCCCCAGGCACGCCCGCCGGCGCGGGCAAGCGGTCGTCGCTCAGAATGTGCGCGTAACTGTTCGAGATGGGCTTGCCTATTGGTACCGTTCGCGCATCCTTTGCAACCTCGTTCACTTCGTAGTATGTCGTGAAGGTCGTGTTTTCCGTTGGACCGTACACGTGCAACAAATGATGAGGCTTGCCGTGCTCGACCACCCGCCGGATCGCACCCGGGTCGCAGGCTTCGCCCCCGAAGAGCAGTACCCGAAGCGCCCGAAACGCGTCGGGCTGGATGCGAACGATCTGATTGAACAGGGCCGTCGTGAGAAACAGGACGGAGATCTCGCCGGCCGCAATCGTTTCGGCGAGCGCCGTGGGCATCAATGCAATGTCTTGCGGAATGCCCACCAACTCCGCGCCATTCAACAAGGCGCCCCAGACTTCAAAGGTGGCCGCGTCAAAAGACGCGTTCGAGGCTTGCGCGACGCGATCCGCCGAATCGATCGTGATGTAGTTTGTATGCCGCGCCAACCGTACGACCGCGCGATGCGGAACTGCAACCGCTTTCGGAACGCCGGTGCTCCCCGACGTATACATCAGGTACGCCAAGCTGTCCGGCCCCGCTGGACAGGTTAGCGGCGTATCGTCTTTGCACGCGATCGAATTCCAGTCGCGGTCCAGGCATAGCACGTGGCCTTCAAACGGCGGCAGCCCTGAAACACACGACACCTGCGTAACCAACACGGTGAACGCGGCATCTCGGGCCATCATCTCCAGCCGTTCGGCGGGATAGGAAGCGTCGAGTGGCACGTACGCGCCGCCGGCTTTGAGAATCCCCAACATGCCGACGATCAGATTGGGCGACCGTTCAAGGCACAGGCCAACGGGCACATTCGCACCGATTCCGCAATCTCTTAGATAACGCCCCAATTGATTCGCGCGCCGATCCAACTGGGCGTACGTAAGCCGGTCCTCGCCATAACGGACCGCCGGCGCATTGGGACTTTGACAAGCCTGTTCCTCGAACAGTTCCGGGAGTAACGCCGGTTGAGGCAGAGGGATTTCCGGCGGGTTGAAGTCGTTCAGAATGTGGCGCGTGTCCGCGTCGGTCAGTACATGAAGCGCCGAAACCGAAGTCTCGGGTTCATCCAGCACGCAGTCCAAAAGCCGAAGAAAATGTTGAACCGCCAAGTCGCGCCGCGCTGCGTCAAACACGTCGGCATCAAAATCGAAATAAAGCGAAATCTCGCCGGACTGGGTGAAATCGTGGGCCTGCAACACAAGCCGTTCGGTCCCATATCCTGGATTGATCCACTCCTGCTCGGCGGGCAAACCGTTAAAGGACGAGAACTGTGCGATCTGATAATTGAACAAAACGTCAAATGTCTGGGTTCCCACGCCTTCCAATCCGGCGAAAGGACGGTGTTTCACACTTTCGGACGCTTCACGGCCGATTGCAGCGACGAGGTCGGGAAAGGTTGCGCCGGAACCGACCGCGATGGGTAGCGGGACGATGTCGATAAACAACCCCGCGGTCGAGCGATCCGTGTCCGATTCGCGGCCGTGGTGCGGCATTCCAATCACAAACCGCCGTTCCCCGGTAATACGAAGAAGAAAGACGGACAGCATCGCCGCGATGATGTTGAACAATGTGATGCGTTCGGTCCGGCATTGAAATGTTTGCGACTGCGCGAGGGTGCGCAAACGATTCGACCGTTCGATCCCGAGCGGCCGCGACATGCGAAGAACCCGCGCCGGCATCGACGTGCCGGCTACCCCATAGAAACTGGGGGCGTCCGGTGCATCACGGAGCCGGTCCCGCCAGTACTCTGCACGCTCTTCCACGTTGGACGGTGACTCCGCGGTCCGGCGGCAAACGTATTCCCGGAAGAGCGGGCCGGGCTTGGAGGTCTCGGTAGCGTACGCTTGCGCAACGTGTTGAAACACGATGGCCGTAGACGTCGCGTCACAAATGATGTGGTGCTGATTCAAAAACCAGATGTAGAGATCTTCCGCAAGCCGCAACAATCCGGCATCAAAACAACAGCGCTCGATGTCCATGCAGCGCGACACGCGCTCGCCCACCCATTCCCGGGCGCATCGCTCGGGATCGGATTCGCCGGAGAAATCCACGACCGCGACGGCATAGGGGAACCGATCCAGCACGCGCTGAACCGGCGCACCGTCTCGCAGGGTAAAAACCGTGCGCAGCGCGTCACAATTGTCCACGGCCCGTTGAAACGCGTGTTGAAACCGCATGGCATCCACACGTTTGCGTAACGTGAACGTATGCGCCATATTGTAAAGGGGAGTGCCTTCGTGCAGCCGGTGGCCGGCCCAGAACAGCGCCTGCAACGGTGTCAGCGGATATGCGTTTACAGATTCCATTTGAACTCGGAAATAACGACGAATTATGCCCCTGTGAAGCTCAGACCCATAGGCGCAAAGTATCCCGACGATTCACCAGCTTGTCAACTTTTCGTCGCGCGGGAGCCGGCGCGGCACGTTACGTAAAACCCATGGTCTATTGACGTTGTTCGGGATAGGACGGGATGTTATACTCGCAGACGACAGGTTGGAAGGAGGACTACGGTTGCAGGAAAGGTCCGTTCATGGAGCTTGAACTAGTGTCGGTGGGCTTGGCCTGTGCGGAACGTCGTGGCCCGGCCTGTTGACGCCCTTCCCGAACGCGGAAAGTTGTCGTTGATACCCCAGTTAGAAATCCACCTCGGGGGCTTGGCCGGAGTGACGGCCGCCGTCTATTCGGCTCTCGGCGGCCGGGCCGCTTTCGTCGGAGCGTTGGGGTCGGATGGTTTTGGCGACTACGTGAGCGGTTCGCTGTCCAGTCGCGGGGTTGACGTTAGTCATGTGAAACGCGTCTCCGAACACGGTACGGCCGCGACGGTCGTACTCGTGAGCGACGATGGAGAACGGTCCTTCCTGCATCACGCGGGATGCAGTCAGTCGTTGGTCGAAGGGGACATTGATTTTGAGTTCGTCCGCCATGCCCGCCATATTCACTGGGGGGACCGGCGGTCACCGCCGGATTGGATGGCGCCCCGATGGCGCGCGTTTTGAAGAAGGCCAAGGATCTGGGTTTGACGACCTCGATGGACACGTGTTACGACGGTTCCGGCACGTGGCTCCCACGGATCGAACCGTCACTTCCGTTTTTAGATATTGTCATGTCAAGCCTGGAAGAGGCCCAGATGTATACCGGACGCGAGGAACCCGAAAACATTGCGGATTTCTATCGGGACTTCGGTCCGGAAACTGCAATGATCAAATTGGGCGAACAGGGGATGTTCGTCAAGGACAGCAACGGCGTGGTACGGCTGCCTGCGCACAACGTCGATGTCCGCGACACGACGGGAGCGGGCGACGCGTCGTGCAGTGGTTTTTTGTACGGATTCCTGCGGGGTTGGGACACCCAACGCAGCGCAGTCTTCGCGAACGCGATCGGGGGAATGACTGTCCAGGCCATGGGCGGCTCCGAGGGGGTCCATTCATTGGATGATGTGCTCGCTTTCATGAAAACCAGCCGGGTCGAAGTTGAGGTAAGGTCTTGAATGTTGTCGACCGCTTTCCGACGATAGCGGCGGATTGCAGGGGAGATGATTTTGATGAAGAACATGGTGTGGGTCGCCGTGCTCGCGGCGTTTTCACTGGCGTGGTACGCGCAGGGTCAAGTATCACAATCGGAACTCGGGAATCCGGGCGCGCAGCCGCCTCGGCAAGCGCAGCCTGCTCCTCCCCAACCGGTTGTCGCGCCTCCGCCGCAACAACCGGCGCCCAAAGCCGCGCCAAGCACGCCTGAACCGGCGCCGGCGCACGAGGTGCACGATCGAAACCGGGTCCAGTCCGACAAACCCGTCGCGGCCTTCTGGACGGTCTTACCGGGGAGGTAATCGCGGGATATGAACTTTTTAGTCGGTCACCGGTATGCGCTTCTGGCAGGTATTGCCCTTGCCGTCGTTGCCGCAAGCTACGGACAGACCCCTTTTGAAAAACACGATGCCGATGCCGTGCTGCGGGACGCCGCGATCGATCGCACGCACGGTGTCCTCTACGCCACCGCATACGACCGCAGCGAAGTGTGGAAGATCGACCTGACGACCGGTACCCGCGTGGGTACTGTCTCAGTCGAGAAAGGCCCAACGGCGTTGGCTTTGTCTAGCGACGGAACCGTCCTGGCTTGCGTGAACCGGAGTGCCGGGTCTGTGTCGCTGATTCGAACGTCCGATTTCGGCATCGCGGCAGTCGTGCCATGCACGGGAAGCGCGGATGACGTGAGTGCGCTCCCCGGGGGCGGGTTCGCGGTAGCCAATAGTTTCAACGACTCCGTCACGTTGATCGATCCCAAACATCCCGAATCCGTATCGGTTATCGAGGGAGTGTCCAGCGTTCCGAGTAGTGTCGCCGCATCCGAAGGATTTCTCGGCGTCACAACCCGGACCCCCGCGCAGTTGTTGCTGTATACGGGTGGATCCAAGACACCGGCCGCACACGTGGCGTTGCCGGCAAGCCCATTTGCGTTGTGTGCACTGCCGAACGATCGGTTCCTTGTTGCAATGCGATCGGGAGTTACGATCGTCGAGGCGTCTGACGCGTCAACGGCCGCCCACCGGGGCTTGGACGTCTACGACGTCGCGTCCGATGGCGATCGCATTTACATCCTAACGACCGGAGCCGTTCAGATCTGCGATAGGTCGCTGGCAATGAATCAGAGCGTCCCCGTCGGTGACGCGGCGCGAACGCTCGCCGCCGCACCGGGACTGGTGATCGCGCTGGCGCCGAAAGATCGTGCGTGGTTCTCGTCCGGCCAGGTTGCGATGCCCGAAAAGAAGGTGGCGGCCGTTGAGACACCAAAGCCGGAGCCGATGCCCGTTGCGCCCAAGGAAAACGTTGCACCACCTGCAGAACCTGCGGCGAAAACGCAGCCTGAAGTTGTAGAGGCGACGCCGGCGCCGGCGCCCGAGGTCAAACCCGGGCAGGCAAAATCACCCGAGCAACCGAAGCCCGAAATGACTCCCACGGCCCCTCAAGCGGAAGCCACGGAATCCAGGGTACCGAAGGCCGAGTCGACTACGCCGATGGCTACGCCCCGCGAGCCGCGGAAGAGCCGGATTCGCCGTGCCGAACCGGTAGCAACCGCGCAGCCGGAAACCGAGTCGCCTGAATCGCCGCGCCGGCCAGCCGCATCGCCGCTGGAAAGTGCAATCAATGAACCTACCGTCGGTGGCGCCACTACGGAAGGATTGGATCTGGGCACAAGCGAAGGCGGCTTCACGCCCCCGGACTGGACGCAACCCTATCGTGACGTTCAGGCTGACAATGTTGAACTCCTCGATAACGGTAACATTACCATCGCAACCGGCAACGCGCGCCTGACCCTGGACACCATTCAATTCGCGGCGGACAAGGTCTTTATCGATCGGCGAACGGGACAGGTGGAGGCGACCGGCAACGTGGAGGTCGTTCAAGGCGAGTCGACGGCGTGGGCGGATTCCGTACTGTACACGGTTCCACTGGACGCCGAACTTGAGAATCCCCCCCCTCTCATGCCCGCCGGAAAAGGCGAGCAGGATTACGCGCGAAAGATCCTCTCACTCGGGAAGATGGACGCGGCCAACATCGAAATCGATGAACCCACGCGTCATTTTACCGCCGATCACATCATCTACGATTTCTCGAGCCAGACCGGTGAAGCCTGGGGCGTGGAAGGCCAATCGGGGCAGGTCCGCTTTGGCGGCGACCACCTCACCATGTTGGGCGAAGGCGATGTGAGCGGAGAGAATCTCTGGCTGACCACCTGCGATTGCGATCACGAGTACTACCGCATCCGTCTGAAACAGGCCACCATCAAGAATGGCCAGGCCGTCACCGGCAAAAACGCCCGCATGGAGTTGGGCGGTGTGGGCACCCCGCTGTGGTGGCCGCGTTGGGGCTACAAGAGCGGCTCCGAAACCCCGACGGTTGGAATCGATTTCGACAGCGGCAAACGGGCGGAACTCGGATACTACATTAACGTCGGCCAGCAGTTCGCCGTCACCCCGAACATGGAACTGGGTATTCGGTTCTTTCCCACGACAAAAGAAGGCGTCGGGTTCGGCGTGGAAGGGCAATACGACTTCATGGAGACGCCCGCAGAACCGTTGTATGGCGGCAAGGGCGAGTTCAAGAGTCTGGTCACGACGAACAGCCGCGGCTATTACGAGTGGTATCACCGGCAGGAACTCGAACCCGATACGATCATGCTCGTCCACGCGGAACAGTGGTCGGACCGCGAATTCTACAAGGACTTCTATTACGACCAGTACAAGGATCGTACGCAGCCGCGCAATTTCGTGAACGTGACCCATACGAAACCGACGTACATTGCCACCGCGACCGTGCGCAAGACGACCAACGATTTCGTCAGCGAAACCGAGCGGATGCCCGAGGCGACGTACCACCTGCTCGAACGGCAGTTGTTTGACCGGGTCTATTTCACGTTCGACACGATCGACGGCTACAACGAGCGCGAGCCGGAAGGCGAAAACTCGGTGCGCAGCATCAACGTCGGCCGGTTGACCTACGACCTTCAATTGGGCCAGACACTCAATCTGACCCCCTATGTTGAACTCGAGGGATCCTGGTACGGCAAAAACCGGGACGGCGGCGGTTCCGATACGCGCGTTTCAACCGAGTTCGGGACCACGCTGCAAACGCGATTCCAGCGCACCTACGAGGGGCGTTGGGGCTTCAGCGGGTTTAAGCATATTGTCGTGCCTTCGATGACCTACTCCTACCGTCCGCAACCGACGATGGGGGTCGAGGAAACGCCACGATTCGACGTGTACGATAACGTTTATGGCCGCAGCCGGTTGGAGAGTAAGATCGATAACATCGTCATGGGACGGGACGCGGAATCCGGCGAAGCGTGGCAGGTGGCGCGGTTGAGTCTGTATTACGGCGACGACTTCTCCAATGAAATCCGCAAATCGCGGGACTACGAACTGGAGTTCGACTTGCGTCCCCGGCCGTTGTGGGGGTTTCAGACCATCGCGGAGCACCACAGCATCAGTGACGAGATCGACATCGATTTGGACCGTCCCTACTTCGTCCAACGAACCCTCATCGAGTTGTACGACCGGTTCGCCAATGAACCGTTCGATCCGGAGACGGCGGACAAGTACAATACGGCGTATGGTGACTATGACCGCATCCTCGCCTTCCTGTACTACGATGACCGAAACTACGACGGCCGGTTGAACGGCCGGATTGGCTTCGCGTACACGGAGACCCAGAACGAGGTTTTCAATCGCGAAATTCTCTATGGCATGGGATACAAGCTCGGACCGAAATGGTCCGTGGCCTTTGAACATCGGTACGATTTCGAGCGCGGCGAACTTTACCGCCAGCGATACGAGATCCGGCGCGTGCTGCAGTGCCTGGAAGGAGCCGTACAAGTGACCGAACGCAGTTCGGGCTGGGACGTCGGCGTCGAGTTCAGCTTGACCGGCATCCCGGGGACCCGCCTGCGTTTCTAGTTCGGCTCAGGCGCAAAACCCTGCGAGAGCATCATGAGTTCTGACCTGACGTCTACCGTGGAAGCTGTGACGCCGGAGATCGTTCAGCTTCGCCGCGAATTGCACGAGCATCCGGAGATCCGGTTCCAGGAGCAATGGACTTCGGACCGCATAGCACAATTCCTCGATGGGGCGGGCGTTTCCTATCAGCGTGGCTTTGCCAAAGGCACCGGAATCGTCGCAACGCTGGGCGCCGGCGGCGGGAAGACCGTCTTGTTGCGCGCGGACATGGACGCCCTCGAGATCCAGGAGGCAACCGGTCTCCCTTACGCCTCGAAAATCCCCAACCGCATGCACGCCTGCGGGCATGACGGGCATACCGCATGCTTATGCGGCGTCGTTAAAACCTTGCTACGACATTTGGACCGCATTCGCGGAACGGTAAAGTTCGTATTCCAGCCCGCCGAAGAAGAGGCCGCAGGCGGGCGTTACATCGTCGAAGAAGGCGTTTTGGACGGGGTGGACGCGGCCTTTGCGCTGCACGGCTGGCCCACGCTCCCCGTCGGCTCCATCGGACTTCGTGCCGGCTGGGCCCTCGCGGGCGCGGATACGTTTCGAATTACCGTGCGCGGCCAAGCCTGCCATGGCGCGGATCCCGCGGCGGGCGTCGATCCCATCGTGGTTGCCGCACACATCACCGCCGCGCTGCAAACGATCGTCAGCCGGGAATTGAACCCGTGGGACGCAGGTGTCGTTACCGTCGGCAAAATCCACGCGGGGACGGCGACCAACATCATCCCGGAAACGGCCGTCCTGGAAGGAACGTTCCGTAGTTTCACGCCGGCGGTCCACGACACGATCGAGGCTGCGGTCGAACGAATTGCCAAAGGTATGGCCGCTTCGTTACGGGCCGAGGCCGAGGTGAAATTTTCGGAGGACCGCTATCCCCCGCTGTACAACGACGAAGCGATGACCGAATTCGTGCGTCGAGAATCGACCGCGCTCCTGGGCGAGGATTGCGTGATCGAATTGGAATCGCCGTATATGGGCGCGGAGGATTTTGCGTTCTACCTTCGCAAGGTGCCGGGGACCTTTATTTGCCTCGGGGTCAATCCGGAACCGGGAAAACCCTATCCCCCGCTCCACAATCCGAAATACAATTTCGGCGACAGTCCCATACCCACGGCCATCGCGCTGATGGCAAACTTGGCACTGCGATATCTCGAAGAAGACTGAGGCGTGCGACCCAACGCTGCGTGTGCCGCCGTGAGCCAGTAGAAGGCATGGATAATCTCGCAAAAAGCCTCATCGTTCTGGGCGTTATTCTCGTCGCCGCAGGCATCTTGCTGCATTTCGGCGGTAAAGCCGGATTTCTCGGCCTCGGCCGGCTGCCGGGCGACATCCGCATCGAACGGGAGCACGTAAAATTCTACTTCCCGCTCACGACCTCCATCATCATCAGCGTCGTGTTGTCGATTATCCTCTACCTGCTCTCCAAGCTGCGATAGCTCGGAATTCTCACACGCACAAACGGTCGAACGTGTAACCTCAGTGCGTACTATGCCTTCAGAATATGGAAGCGTATTGACTTTACATTGTGCGTGTGAGAATTCCTCAACAGTGAGCCTTCAGATCTTCTCGGGAGCATTTCTCACCGCACCCAAAGTACCAGTCGGCAAGACGATGGCCTTCGGGCGGTGAGAAATGCGGGGTAGCAATCTGGTCAGTAATCGCCCGACTTCGAGTTCCCGGCGTGGTCCATTCGGCGATCGTGGCGGATTCCCTGGGTCTTCAAAAGCTCCTCGGCTTCGGCCAGTTTCTGGGGTGGCACGTCGTCCGTCCGGTGGGCGACGTACTTGGCGGGCGCTCCGGCCCAGACTTCGTAGGGGCCGATGTCCTTCGTCACGATACTACCGACACCCACGACAGCGCCCTCTCCAATCGTCACGCCGTACGAAATGTAGGCCCGGCTGCCAATCCAGCAGTTCGGTCCAATGATGGTGGGCTTGATGATGTGTGGAGTGAACCGCCAGTGTTCCTTGGTGCCGTAGATCATGTGGGTGCCGTCGCGAATGATGACGTTTTCGGCGAGGCCCGTGTTCTCACCGATCTCCACAACCGACGAGCTTTCGATAATCACATACCAGCTCACCATGCTCCGATCCTTGAAGATGATCTTTCCGTCCTTGCGCGTGCGGAAAATGCAGTGGTCGCGGATGTGGACATTGTCCCCCACTTCGACGTGACCTTCCACTTCGATGTCCGTGCCGTAGAACCGGCATCGCTTCCCGACCGAAGCAAACTTCCGCGAGTTCTGCCAGTTGATGTATTTCTTGACAAGCTTCCGCATGCCCGATTCCTCCCCATCCCATTTATGTGAACGCCGGCGATTATACAGTAGATCGGCTGCAAAGATCGTGCTACTTTGTACGCTGCGGAAATCTGGTGGCGGACGATCGATGCGTCGTGACGCATCGCGGGAGGTTACTTCATGACCCTCGAAATGGGACTGGTCCATCACTGGCCCTTGACCACGAACGCACGTGATACCTGCGGCGAGCGTAATGGAGACGCGCGCGGCGTTCGATTCGAAGGGGGATCGGCCGTGTTTGATGGCCGCGCCGCGCATATTGTTACGGCCAACGCAACACCCTTTCAGCCGGGCGCCGGGGACTTCACCATATCGGTCCACATCCGCACCGCCGCCGAACTCGATCATGTCCTGGGGGATATTGTTTCCACCTTCGACCCCGAGACCCGACGCGGCATCAATTTTTGCCTCATGAATTTTGCGGGCGTCACATCGGCCCAGTCCAACTACCGCAATCTGTTCTTCGGGATTGACAACGACTCCCCGGAGCCGGAATGGTCCGATTGCGGACGCCCCGGAAACAACCTGATGGTCTGGGCGCAGTGCGTGTATGACGGCAATCTGTACGCAGGCACCTTTGAGACGGCCCGAAACGAAGCCGGCCACGTCTACCGGTATCTTGGAGGTACGGCGTGGGAAGATTGCGGTTCGCCGGCGCCTTGTAACGCCATTACCGCGTTGGCGGAATTCGACGGCAAACTTTACGCAGCCGCCTCTCACTACCGTTCGCGCGGCTCATCCATTGCGGAATCACTGAACGAGACACCCGGCGGAACGGTCTTCCGGTACGAGGGTGGCAAGCAGTGGACCGATTGCGGAACACTCGATAATCCCGAAGCGATTTTCGGTCTCGTCAACTTCCGCGGCAGCCTCTATGCGTCATCCATGTATACACCTGCGGGCGTTTATCGCTTTGCGGGCGGGACTTCCTGGAAGTATTGCGGTCACCCGGGAGGACGGATAGCGGCGATGACGGTGCACCGGGGCAGTCTGTACGGCACCGGTTACGACGCGGAGTTTCCCGGAGTCTATCGCTACGCGGGCGGCGAATCGTGGGAAGACTGTGGCGCACCGCCGGGCGTGACGCAATCCTATTCCTTCGCGCAACACTTCGGCGAGCTGTATCTTGGCACCTGGCCGGGCGGCCGCGTCTTCCGATACGACGGCGACATGGGTTGGGAAAATACCGGACGCCTGGGCGAAGAGGAAGAGGTTATGGGCATGGCCGTGTACAACGGCAAACTCTACGCAGGCACGCTTCCCCTCGCCGAAGTCTACCGCTACGACGGCGACAGACGATGGACGAACTCCGGCCGCCTCGACCACACCCCCAACGTGCGTTATCGACGCGCCTGGTCCATGGCCGTATACCAGGGGCGGCTCTTCTGCGGTGTGTTGCCGTCGGGACATGTGTACAGCACGAAGACTGGCGCTTGCGTGACGCACGACCGCGCATTGGACCCGGGCTGGCGTCATATCGCGGCCATTCGCGAGGACGGCACGCTTAAACTGTTTGTCGGCGGCGCGGAAGTCGCCCGTTCGAAGTCATTCAATCAAGGCGCCTTTAACCTCTCGAACGGGCTGCCCTTGCGGATCGGATTCGGCGCCCATGACTATTTCAATGGCGCCATGAAGGACCTGCGTTGGTACGACCGGGCGCTCGCCTCAAACGAAATCGCGCGACTGGCCGACCTCTAGACCAAAGGGGACATCGAATGATGCTTAAATTCATGATGCGCGTCGCGTTAATTGTCGCGGCCGTTGTTTGCTTTGCGCCCACGGCTAAAAGTCAGGACGACGACGACGCCTACATCAAACGCTTTTACGAACGCTACCCGAAAGTCGAGGCTCCGCCCGCGCTTTCTGCGTATGCGAACGCCGACCGGTTCGACGAACGGTTCTTGGGGGACGCTTTGGACGATGCGCTCAAAGGGGTCAAGAAGAACCAGGGCAACAACGCGTGGGGCCTGGCCTATTGGATGCACGCGTTCAATGAAATGTACCGCGCGACCAAAGATGAGAAATACCTCGATGCCAATCTTCGCTGTATTGACGCGATGCTCGCGGCCCGCGACGACAAGCAGGGGCTCAAACTCTGGACCGGGGTCATCGCTCCCGCATGGAGTTCGGATAAGTACGCCAAACGGGGCCGGGCCGTGTTTGCGGTTCATACCGGGATGATCGTTTACCCCATGATGGATTTCCTGGCCCTGGTGCATGACACGCCCGACGTTCTCCCTTCGGACAGCGAACACTACGAGGAAATTCAAACCCAGGCCCTTGAGGCCCTTGCCTTCCACGATCGCCAGTGGCGCGACGGTCCCGGCGACGACGAAGGCCACTACGTCGGACTGGACCAGGAGGATATCCTGGAAGGCAAAGTGCTGCCCGGGAACCGGCTCAGCGCCATGGGGCGCGCATTGTGGGCGGCGTGGAAAGTCACGGGCGATACCGCGTACCGCGATCGCGCGTTGAAAATCGGCCGCTACATCAAGGGCCGGCTGGGCGTGGGTACGGACGGCGCGTACTACTGGGAATACTGGCTGCCGGACCAGCGCGTATCGGGAACCGTCAATCGGAAAGACGTCAATGGTGAGGACGCGTCGCACGGCGAGTTGACGGCATCGTTCCCCTTCATGCTGGCGGCGGAGGGCGAGGTCTTCGGCGACGAGGACATGCGTCGATTCGGACTCACGGTCGTGAACGGTCTTGCGCGGTTAGGCGACGGCATCTTGTTCGGTAACGTCACCGGCGATCCGGGCTCCAATCCCGCGCTGGCTTCGAGTCCGCACGAGTGGTTGATTCCCGGCAAGGCCGCGCCGGAAGCAAAAGATCGGTTGGTTGCGTTTTATCTGAACTATCAGCCGTCCCCCGGTCCCCTCGATCTGGCGCGGCTCATGGAATATGCCGGTGAGAAGAAATGAGCGTTTCGCCGCCCACCGTGCAGCGCACCACGATCGAAACATCCGACAACATCGATCTGGTCGCATACACGTGGAGTCCAGGCCCATCGTCACGCGGAGCGGTTGCGATAATTCACGGGTACGGTCATCACACAACATCGTTCGAGGAACTTGCGGGCAATTTATGCGCGTCGGGATTCACCGTTCACGGGTTTGACCAGCGCGGGCACGGTCTGTCTCCAGGGAAACGAGGCCATATCGCATCCTTCGCAACCGACTTGGACGATATGAGCTGCTTTCTTGATGCGATACGCCCCGCAACGGAAGGCCGTCCGCTGTTTATCTTCGGGCATAGCCTCGGGGGACTCATCCTGGGCCACTTCGTGGTCGAGCACAAACCGGAGGTGGCCGGCCTGGTCTTCAGTAGCGCGTTACTCAAGATTCCGGACAGTGTGTCACCGCTTTTAGTCAGATGGGGAAACTTCCTGGGCACGGTGACGCCGTGGTTGCCCGTGCAGAAGGTCGATTACCGGTGGGTATCCCGTGACGCCATGGTGCTGGAATCGCTCCTTCAAGATCCGTTGCGTCATACCGGCGTGATGAACGCGCGGACGGGCGCCGAGATCGCCCGGACGATTGCGGCCTTTGAAGGAAGGATGCCGGAGATTTCCGATCCGGTACTCCTGTTTCATGGCGCCGCGGACCGCCTTACCGATCCGGATGGAACCCGGGCGCTGTATTCCAAAGCGGCTTCGGAGGACAAGACGCTCGAAATCTTCGAAGATGGCTATCACGAACTTTTCAACGACCTGGAGCGGGAGCGCTTCACCACCGAAATGTGTGACTGGTTGGTCGAACGAAGCTGATGCACCTCGTTAAAGGAGAAAATGCGTATTGAGCGGAGCGACGTTGGCGATATTGTCCATACTTCCCATTGCCGCCGTGGCGGTATTGCTCGTCGGTCTCAAGTGGCCGGCCAGCCGGGCGATGCCCATCTGCTACGTGGTGGCGCTGCTTCTCGCCCTTTTCGTGTGGAAGGTGCCCGTCGTCCAGACGTTGGCGGCGACGTTGAATGGCGTCATCATCACCGCGACCCTGCTCTGGATCATCTTCGGCGCCATCCTCCTCCTGAACACCCTGCAACAAAGCGGCGCAATGCGGAGCATCCGCAACGGCTTCACGAACATCACACCCGATCGCCGGATTCAGGTGATCATCATCGCGTGGTTGTTTGGCTCACTCATGGAAGGGGTTGCAGGCTTTGGCACGCCTGCTGCGGTTGCCGTGCCACTCCTGGTCGGACTGGGATTCCCGGCAATGGCCGCGGTCGTCGCAGGCATGATCATCCAAAGTACGCCGGTATCCTTTGGCGCGGCCGGTACACCCATTCTCGTGGGCGTCAACACCGGCCTTTCCACCGACAACACCGCGCGCATGTACGCGGAGAGCATCGGCGTAGCGGATTGGCACGGCTTTCTGTCGCTCATCGGGTTCAAAGTCGCGCTGCTGCACACCGCGTGCGGTACGCTCGTTCCGCTGATCGTGGTCACCCTCATGACACGATTCTACGGGGTCAACAAATCCTATGCGGAAGGATTACGGGTGTGGCGGTTTGCTTTGTTTGCCGCCTTCGCAATGACGCTCCCTTATTTGTTCGTCGCATTTCTGTTCGGTCCAGAATTCCCGACGATTATCGGCAGTTTGATCGGTCTCGCGGTGGTCGTGTCGGCAACCCGGATGGGCTACTTCGTGCCGGATTCCCGCGACGCGTGGGATTTCCCGCCGCACGATACGTGGCCCGATGACTGGAGCGGCACGATCGAGGTGGAAGACATAAAGCACCGGTACGGTGAAATGTCTCTCCTCCAAGCATGGATTCCGTACTTGCTCGTTAGCGTCCTCCTGCTCGCGACCCGTATAAAGTTTCTGCCCTTCGCGGGCTGGTTGCAGGCAACCACAATCAAGTTCTCCGACCTGCTCGGCACGGGGATACCGTCAAACGTTCCGACGCTGTACTCGCCGGGCTCTATCTTCGTGCTCGTGTCCGTGCTGACCTGTGCGCTCCACCGTATGGATCGCACGTCGTACACCCGCGCCTGGCGAGATTCCATTGGGACCACGCTGCGCGCATCGGTCGCGCTCATTTTCACGGTCCCGATGGTCCAGGTCTTCATCAACTCCGGAAGTGGTGCAGCCGGTTACCCGAAGATGCCCATTGCCCTCGCAGACGGAGTTGCCGCGGCAACCGGCTCGGGATGGCCCATCTTTGCGCCATTCATCGGCGGGCTCGGGGCCTTCGTGGCGGGAAGCAACACCATCAGCAACATGATGTTCTCGCTCTTTCAATTTGGCGTAGGCGAACGGATTGGCGTGGACCCGACCTGGGTCGTCGCATTGCAGGCCGTGGGCGGCGCGGCGGGCAACATGATTTGCGTGCATAACGTGGTGGCGGCGTCCGCCGTCGTCGGTCTCATCGGCCGCGAGGGACTCGTGATACGAAAAACATTTTGGCCTTTCTTATACTACGCGCTCACGGCAGGATCCCTCGGATACGCAATCGTGTCGTACACGAAAACCGGATTTCTGAATGCCGGTGTATTGACGTTTACATGCATCGCACTCGCTGCAGCACTCGTCATCGCCAAGGGAAGCCGCCGTCCACGACTCGGGGATTCCGAGTGAATCCGACACCAAAATCCGGTATGATCGCGAATTCACCCGAATCTCTCAAACACGGAGCATTTCTCATGGCGCTGGATACCAGCAACCCGGACGTGGAATTTGCAATGCAGGCGGTTCGCCAGGCGGCGCGTGTGGCGCGCGAAGTCGAGCACGAATTGGTCGACCACACGATCACCAAGAAGGACAAGTCCCCCGTTACCGTCGCGGACTTTGCTGCGCAGGCGCTGGTCGGTTGTCTGTTGGACCAGGTGTATCCGAATGACCCCTTGGTTGCCGAGGAGAGTTCGGCGCATCTGCACGAACCGGACAACCGGGAAAACCTGAACAACGTCGTTCAGTACGTGGGCCGCTATTTAGCCTACTCCACGCCCGAGACCGTCTGTGCATGGATCGATCACGGCCGCCAGGATTCCGCGAAGCGTTTCTGGACCCTGGACCCCATCGACGGCACGAAAGGGTTTCTCCGCGGCGATCAGTACGCCGTCGCATTGGCGTTAATCGTGGACGGCTCGGTGCAGGTGGGTGTTCTTGGCTGCCCGAACTTGAGCGACGGCTATCGGCCCAACCACGACGGACCCGGATCGTTGATTGTCGCGGTCCGCGGTGAAGGAACGTGGACTACGCCGTTGGCCACCGAGGGACCGCTGGTCCAACTTCAGGTATCACCGATTGAGGACGCCGCAGACGCGCGCTTACTGCGGTCGGTGGACGCAGGCCACACGAACACGGGCCGCGTTGCCCAGTTGATTGATACGCTCGACGTGAAAGCAAAACCCGTGCTGATGGACAGCCAGGCCAAGTACAGCGTGATGGCCGCCGGGCATGGCGATCTGCTCTTTCGTCTCCTGACCAAGGCCCAACCCGATTACAAAGAGAAGATCTGGGATCACGCCGCTGGCTCCATCGTCATCGAAGAAGCCGGCGGTCGCGTAACGGATTTGCTTGGAAACGCCCTCGACTTCACCCAAGGCCGTACGCTGGCCCAGAATGTCGGGATCGTCGCGTCCAACGGCCACCTCCACGAAGCGGCGTTGGGTGCGTTATCAGAGGTGTTTCACGACCAGCCCTAATTGCACTCCGCCTCGAGCGGGCCGGCCAGTTCCTTCAGGAAGAACAAGCGCCCCGGAAGCGTCGGCATGAACGTGCTCGGAATCCACGGCGTCGGCTTGTGGTGCAACGTGGCCCAGAGCGACATGCCTTGCCACATCATGCCGCGGCCGAGTGCGCCGTCCGCGCCACCGATGATTCGATCCGACTTCAGAAACAGGCCCGGGCCCACCGTGTTCGCCGTCGTGGGCACGAGCGTCGTGCGGCTCTTGAAGCTCGTGATGGCGTTCTGTTCGATGGTGAGCGGATGCAACTGCGCGCCCAGACGGTAGTCGGCGTCCTTCCAGGCCTTGAGCGATTTATACTCCGCCGCGAAGTGGGGCTCCCAGAATGCAATGTGGCAAACGCGCCCGATGCCGAACACGGTGACTAGTTTCGCGCCCTTCTTCTTTAACGCACGGATTTGATCGCCGTACTCGCGGCAGCGCGCGTTTCACCGCAAAGTGCCGCTGCGACTTCGGGACCGTCAATTTACCGAGAGGACCGTAGAACGCCTCTTCCATGGCATTCTGAAAGGCGCCCGGATCCTTCGCAGGGAGCGTGTTGCCTTTGGCGTCGCTCCACTCATCCATGTTAAATCCGTGAACGTGCTTGCAGTCCACGCCCCACTCTCGGAGAAAGTAAACAGCCCACCGGTACATCCCCATGGGTCCCACGGGCAGGATGAACGCGATCGGCTTCTTTCGGGCCTTGGCCTGGGCAATCTCGTTCGCGATTTCGTGCCCCATCATCATGTCGAAGTCGGCGAGCGACTCGCACGGAACGGGCTCGAACTTCTTGTTCCACCAGCGTTCGGCGCGGGTGATGGTTTCGGGCTTGCGCGAACAGCAGGCATCCAGCGCCTTCAAATCCCAACCTTCGGGAAAGAACCCTTCCAGCAGCGATCCTTTCAACGTGCTCATCAGATTAATGGCCATAGTGGGAATTCCTCCTTCGCGTGAATTTGTATCGCGGCATGGTACGCGGGAGTGCGCGTGCGTGTCCAGTCAGTTGCCCCGGGGAACACGAGCTATTTCTCGGTCAGCGATCCCCGCCACATCTCGAGCCCTTCGTAAATGTTGGCCATACCTACAAACAGTTCGTTTCCAACGGCGAGCATGTTCCGCGCGCCGTAGTTATACGGATCGCCGAAGCCGTCGTTCATCACGAGTTCGTAGGTGTCGCCGTCCGGCGATCGGTAGATGTCGCCACCGGCCTCCAGCGCGGTACTCAGCGGCGTGGGGCTGCGCTTTAACGCGGTCTGCACCCCTTGCGTGTTTCCGTAGTCCGAAACAAGCACGAGAAATCCCAGCAGTTGCGAAATGGATTCCGGGAAATAATCGACGATGTACTGGTAAATGGTCGCCTGATCCCACGTGCCGACGTACAGCTCCCCATTGAATTCGGCCAGCGACCAGATGTACGCGTTCAAGCTGCGGTCAAAACCGGGGCCGTAGCCCGAGACGGAATTCGGGCCCACGACCACTTCCACATTGTCGTCCGCGTCGACGCGGATCAGTTCACCACCCTTGAACAGCTTGCCCGACGTGCCAGCAGTGAAGCCCCCGAACACCTGGGTTCCGAAGTACAGTTTGTTCCTATATACGATGGTGGTCGCAGCGGCCTCGTTTTCCGGGTCGCCCCCACCGTCGGCAAGAACGAGTTGCGGAGGGTCGCCGTTCGGACCTTCGAGTTTCCAAACTTCGAACCCGGTCGTGAGGTTGGCGACGGACGCATACAAGTAACCGTTGAACGCGGCAAGCGTCCAAATCCCCTTGTTGTCTGGATTTCCAAAACCATCGTTGATCACGTTCCAAACCGACTGCCCGTCGTGGGCCCAGATCTCACCCGGGGAACCGTCGCCGATTTCGCCCCCGGGAATGAAATTAAAGTAGAGGATTCCGCCGTGCACCACCATGGAACGGATACTGCCTTTACGCTCGTCCGACCAGACGATCTCCCAGTCGCCACGCTCACCCGTAGGAGACCTCCATAGGGACGGTGTGTCGGAAGCCGATCCCGCATAGAGGTACTTGGGCTGGTTCTCGCCGGGCGGCCGGTATACCTGAAGGGAGCGAAAGCCGGTCGTGCTGTACGCCGGACCAATCTCGTAGTGGCGAATATCCAGGACGCTCTGCCAGAAGCGCGGCCCGAGATCGGGACGGAACCGGCGGATCTCACCAGGACGCAACGGAGGAATCGGCGATTCCCACTGTCCGATCTGGTACAGGACTTGGTCGTCAATCCCATTGCCCGTGGAAACGTAGACGTGGCCCTCCGCAGCGCCGTCTGGCTGATAATAGATGAGCCCCCACGGGTAATCGTTGAGATCGATCAGATTCTCGACGTAGCCGAATCCGTTTCGATTCACTTGCACAAAGTCGTGGGCTTTGAGCCCCGGGCCCGGATCGGGTCTCGGGCATCCCGAACCAAGCACTACGGCGAGCGCGACCAATCCAAGGAACGGAACTAATCCATACGGGAAGGGTCGAGCAGAACTTCGGTCGACTCCCATCGGTCGTACTCCTCCTGCGATAATCCGCGTCGTATGCCGTGGCTCTGAAAAACGCCCCCCGCACGATTTGCGCCAAGCGAGAGGGTCCACGTCGTATTTGGTATGTGGTGCTAGAAACCCAACGCAGCCACAGCAACCGGTAACTTACCAACTTACGGGTATTCCACGCAACTTAGCCTGCACACAGATTCAGACCCAAAACGCGACGCTCACGTTTCGCAGGCTTCACCGCGGACAAGTAGATAGACGCACACCGGGACAACCAACAGGTCAATCGCCACGTGAAACACGCTGAATGGGTTCGGCTGGACATACAGAAACCGAACCACGCCCAGCGCACCGCCAATCGCTGGGAGCACCGCGCCCAGAATGAGCGCGATGCGGCCCCTTCCCCAAAGGAAGAGGCCAATGACGAAATAGACCGCGCCGAACAATGCTGCGCCAACAACGGAATGCGCGGCGCCGTAGACGGCTAACTGAGCCACATGCGTTACGCCCGACAGGACCATGAGCCCTGCCGCGAACCGTCGCAAGCCTGTTGGGCTGTGCCGTCGTGACAAGTCGGTCGCCTGGCCAGTCCGGCCTTCCTCATCGGTCATCTGCCGGATTCCTTTCGGCCTTCCTCGCGAAATACCGGCAACGCGAATATCGGGTGCAGCAAGACATGCCTATATTCTACAATGCATCAAGGGAGGACGCTATGGTGAATCGAATCGGATTCGCGGGGTTGGTCGTGTTTACTGCATTCGTCGGAGCGGCCGCAGCCGCACCAGCGGTACAGGACGTATTGAACGCTGGGGATCGCGAATTCCTGACCGGCCTCACCAAAGACGTTGTCGACGCATCCCGGGTCCACCCCGGCGAAACGGTTGGGGCCATTGGACCTAACGTGACCGGCGGGACGTTGATTCGCCCCGGCGGTCGCGATTGCTACCCCGCCTTTTGGATCCGCGACTACGCGATGTCGCTGGATTCCGGGATGGTTACACCCGATGAGCAACTCCACATGCTGATGCTCACCGCGTCCCACCAACAAGACACGGAATGGCAACTGCCGAGCGGGAGTGTGGTCACGCCGGGGTCGATCCCGGACCATATCAGTTTCGGCAACAAACCCATCTTCTACCCCGGAACCCTCGAAGATTATGAAGGACAGGGCGGTCCCCGCTGGGGCAAGCTGCCCTGCCTGGACGACGCCTTCTTCTTCGTGCACATGGCCGCATACTATGTGCACGCCACCGGCGACACCGAAATACTCAACAAGACGATTGGCGCAAAGACGCTTCTGACCCGGTTGGAAGAAGCCTACGCCATGCCACCCTCACGGCCCGACACGGGTCTGGTCTACGCGGACGAGGAGGCGCGGGGCGTCACCTTCGGGTTCGTCGATACCATCATCCACACCGGCGACCTGCTATTCTGCTCCCTGCTAAAACTCCGCGCGGCGGACGAGTTGGCGGACTTGGCGGCACAAACCTCGCACACGGAACTGGTCGCCAAGTATGAAACGGAGGCAGCTAAACTGCGGTCTGCCATCGACGCGACCTTCGCCCTGGATAGCGGTCTCTTCAAAGCCTCCACCGGCCTGAGCGACCAGCCAGACGTGTGGGGCACCGCGTTCGGGGTCTACATCAGCGCGTTCACTCCCGAGCAAACCAACCGCGCGTGCCGGAAACTCGCCCAAGCCTATCGGGACGAGACTCTCGCCTGGAAAGGCCAAATCCGCCACGTGTTGACCACGGACGACTTCAGCAAAACCACGGCGTGGGAATCGACCGACGTGCCGAAAAACCACTACCAAAACGGCGCATATTGGGGTACGCCAACCGGTTGGGTCTGCTACGCCATTGCAAAGCTGGACCCGGAAGCGGCGAAGCAATTGGCCGCTGATTACATCGCGGAATTGCGGGAAGGTGACTTTCGCAAAGGTCCCGATTTTGGCTCCCCTTGGGAATGCATGCACCCCGACGGCAACCATCGCCAGAACCCCGTATACATGACCAGCGTGACCTGTCCACTTGCCGCGTTTCGACGCATCGAAACCGAGATACCCTCTTCGCGGTAGCACGTCCTCCGGACTCTCGACGTTGCGTCTGCCGTGCCACTCCGTCACAATGACGCCCTGTGCAAGGCTACATTTACGTTACGAGGGCAAAACCATGCGAACTCTGGGACTATTGATCATGACAATGCAAGCTTCCGCGGCCATTCACACGGAATCCGTCGAGTATCGCGACGGCGACACGGTGTTGGAGGGCTATCTGGCGTACAACGACGCGACGAAAGACAAACGGCCGGGCGTGCTCGTCGTTCACGCGTGGATGGGACTCGGCGATCAGGCGAAGGACAGTGCGCGCCGGTTGGCCGAACTCGGGTATGTCGCGTTCGCCCTGGACATGTACGGCAAGGGCGTCTATGCGAAGAACCGCGACGAGGCAATGGCCCTTTCCAGTGCGCTCAAGGGCGACCGGGCCAAGATGCGGCAACGCGCGATTGCAGGACTAAACGTCCTCCGCGAACAACCGCTGGTGGATCCCAACCGAATCGCCGCAATCGGATACTGTTTCGGCGGCACAACCGTCCTGGAAATCGCCCGAAGCGGTGAACCGATCCAGGGCGTCGTCAGCTTCCATGGCGGTCTGGACTCGCCGGCCCCGGAAGACGGGAAAAACATCAAAGCGAAGGTGCTCGCACTGCACGGCGCCGACGATCCCACCATGCCGCCGGAGGCGGTGGCGGCATTCCAGCAGGAGATGCGCGACGGCGGCGTCGATTGGCAGATGATATACTACGGTGGCGCCGTGCACAGCTTCACCGACCCGGACGCCAACATGGCCGGCATGGCCATGTACCACGAGCCCTCCGCCCGCCGCTCCTGGGAGGCGATGAAGCAGTTCTTCGGAGAAATCTTCGACTAAGACGATTCCACCGCAAACGGTTGTCATCTGCGTTTGACCCGCCCTGGATTCGAGCGCCAGAAGCGACTTAGGTCTACACCGCCAGTCGCGCCCACCTACGCTTCCCCCTACGCGTGAGACAAATCCCCTCGGGGATCAAAAAAGACGGGTTACGGTTCCAAACGTAGACCGACAAAAGGCTTGCACGATCCAGCCCCCCCGTTGATTGCATGGATCTTTATGCCACTTCCACAGCTTTTCGCCGTCGCAGATTTGCAGAGAAGATTGACAGCAAACGGGCCTTGCGCTACAGTGAACTGGGGTTGCTTCCCACTTCGCGATGGCCCGTCAGCAAGCTCGTCTACTGGCGCATACAGAGCCGAGAAGGGCCAAGCCGTTGCCAGAATTGCGTACGCCTCGCTTCCGTTGGGCAGCCAGCGAATGAGGGAAGTGGGAAAGGCTGCCGGTGCGTAGTATGGACGGTGTACGGCTACAACCTTCGAAGGGGAGTAACTTCCATTGCCTACGTGGCTCTAACAGGGGGTACCATGAACAAAGGCACCAGAGGTTCCAACCAATCGGTCAATTCTCAACACGCTGTCATGACGCCCACGATCGGGAAGACCGCCGTGAAGAGGAATCGTCGGTTCCCGGCGTGGTTCACGCCTTTGCTCCTCGTGTCTGTGCTCGCCTTAGCCCTGCCCAACAGCGTGATCGCCCAGCCCCCATCGCTCGTCAAAAATATTCATCCGGAACAGGGGACAAGCCAGGGTTCTTCACCCAGTGAGATCGTTCTCCTCGGTTCAACCGCGTTCTTCTCCGCCGAAACCGACGGCGAGGGACGAGAACTCTGGAAGAGTGACGGTACTTCCGGCGGCACAACACTTGTAAGAGATATCCTTCCCGGAACTCCTGACTCCGACCCCGAGTATTTCATCGCATTTAACGGCGCTGTGTATTTTCGCGCGGATGGCGGAACCTACGGGACAGAACTTTGGAAAACGGACGGCACCCTCGCGGGAACGGTCATGGTGAAGGACATCTACCCCGGGAGTGGGGGTTCCGACCCGTCCAGTTTCGCCATATCAAATGGCATTCTGTTCTTCACCGCGATAAATGACACCGAGGGCCGGGAACTCTGGCGCTCGGACGGCACGGCAGCGGGTACGACCCTCGTCAAGGATCTGTACGCCGGAACCTCGGGTTCCGACCCACGCTCACTAACCGATGTAAACGGTACGCTGTACTTTGCGGTGACCGAGCCGGTTTCGGGAATCGGCCTGTGGCAGAGTGACGGCACGAGTGCGGGAACCACGCTCGTGCGTTCCTTCATCGTATCGCGTCCCGAGGATCTGACCAACGTGAATGGGACCTTATTCTTTGAAGCAATGGATGACTTCGCGAATGGTTTCGAACTATGGAAAAGCGACGGGACACCCGGAGGCACCGTTCTGGTCAAGGACATCAACCCGGGTTCCCCGGATTCCTATCTTCGCGATCTCGTCAATGTAGACGGAATCCTTTTTTTCAGTGCACTTCAGGGATCGGACGACCAGGAACTCTGGAAGAGCGATGGTACTACCGCTGGAACCGTCCGCGTGAAAGACATCAACCCGGGGCCAGATCCCGGGTTTGTGCGACACCTCTACAACCACAACGGCACGCTCTTTTTCTGTGCGGATAGCGGGTCGACGGGTCTCGAGCTATGGAAAAGCGACGGAACCAGCGCAGGAACGGTACTCGTCCGGAATATCAACTCCAGTTTTAGCGGGTTCGATCCGGACCAAGATCCCGGCTTCGTTTCACTCGGTGCCACCTTGTTTTACTCCGCGCAGGACGGTTCGCGAGGTTTCGAATTGTGGAAAAGCGACGGAACTTCCGCGACCACTTCGCTCGTCAAGGACATTAACCCGGGTTCACCGGATTCGGACCCCTACCACGGCGTCAACTTCGGCGCAAACATCCTCTTTACCGCCGATGATCTTATACACGGTCGAGAACTGTGGACTTGTAACGGCACCGGGGCTGGCACGGTGATGCTTAAAGACGTCCGGCCCACATGGAACGTTCGCCACGTGATCGACATGACGGAGTTGAACGGTCTGCTGTACTTCGGCGCCGACGACTTTACCCACGGCGGTGAACTCTGGTCGAGTGACGGCACGCCGTCAGGCACGAACTACGTCGAAGACCTCCGCCCGGGCACACTCGGGTCCGGCCCCCGTAACATCACCCGCATCGGCAACAAACTCTTCTTTGTCGGGTACGACTCCGCCACGGGATACGAGCTGTATTGCAGCGACGGAACCTCGGCGGATACGGGCTTGGTAAAGGACATCTATCCCGGTACCGAAGATGGATTCGACATCCCTTGGGACAAAGGCCCCCGCTTTACCGAATTGAATGGAATGGCCTATTTTGGCGCCGATGACGGAACAGGGATCTCGCTGTGGCGCACCGATGGCACCCCGGGCGGCACGGTGCTTGTTCACGAAGTTTTTGTCACCCAAGGACCAAGCGCCGCATTGCAGGACATGGTGCGGATGGGCGACAAGATCTACTTCTTCGCCGCGCCCGGTGGCACCGGATCTCAACTCTGGCGCAGCGACGGTACCGCCTCCGGAACCTACTCCATTGAGGACCTCCCGTCCGGCGGCTCCGAATTGACGGTCGTCGGAAATACGCTGTTCTTCGAAACAAACGGCGAGTTTGGCATTGGCGGCGAGTTGTTCAAGAGCGATGGCACGATCGGTGGGGCTACGCTTGTTACGGACATAGCGCCGGCCGGCCAGAGTTCCCGGCCCCAGAAATTGACGGAAGCAGAAGGGTTGCTCTATTTCACCGCCGAAGACGGCTACGAGCCGTACAGCAGCGGCGGTCACGGCAGGGAACTGTGGCGAAGCGACGGCACGCCGGCCGGCACGATCCTGGTCAAGGACATCAATCCCGGCGAAGAATCTTCGACACCGGAAGAGATCGTAGAAGCCGGCGATAAGGTCTTTTTCACGGCATTCGATCCCGTCGCCGGGCGTGAACTCTGGATCACCGACGGTACCGAAAGCGGTACCGTCCGCGTCAAAGACATTACACCCGGACTCCCCAGTTCCTACCCGTCAAGCATCGGAGCCATCGCAGGTGAACGAGGTACCTTCGCGATGCTGGCCGCCTCCGACGGAACGACCGGTATCGACTTGTGGTGGACGGATGGGACCGAGGCGGGCACGTACCTTCTCGACGACATTGCCCCGGCCAGCGCCAGCTCAAATCCCAACAGCTTCGTCGCCATCGGTACGGACGTGTACTTCCTCGCGAATGATGGCGCTACAGGCGAAGAACTGTGGATCTTCCACGCGGGACAATTTGACGCGGATTCTGACGGCATCCCGGACGTGATTGACGGAACCGGCGATCCGGATGGCGATAATATACCGAGTTATCTCGACACCGATTCCGATGGTGACACCATTCCGGATAGCGTCGAAACAGCGGCGGACGCCGACTCCGACGGCATACCGAACTTCCTCGACGTGGACAGCGATAATGACGGAGTCGCGGACGAGTTGGAAACGAATACAGGCATTTACGGCGG
Source organism: Candidatus Hydrogenedentota bacterium (assembly GCA_963745075.1). Taxonomy (GTDB): domain Bacteria; phylum Hydrogenedentota; class Hydrogenedentia; order Hydrogenedentales; family SLHB01; genus JAHDWY01. The sequence continues at coordinate 339,984 of CAVUWV010000018.1, forward strand.
GCCCGGCAACCCCGGTACCGACCCCTACGATCCGGATTCGGATGACGACGGGTTAAGCGACGGCGACGAGATCTACATATACCTCACGAATCCGCTCGACAGAGATACCGATGGGGACGGCATGCGTGACGACATTGAGATTAGCTTGGGATCCGATCCAAACGATCCCAACGATCTGCCTTTGGTGCCGCTGTGGCCCCTTCCACTCGCGGTCGTGCTACTGCTGACGGGGAGCTTCGCGGTGAGGTACCGGGTGTCAAGCAAGAAAGTGAAAGGGCGCTAAGCCGCGTTAGAGTTCGATGTCCCCTGCCGACTCGACGATCGTGGTGGGTTGGTAGGGAAAGCGCCGGACGTCTTCGCGTTTGGTGACGCCGGTCAAGACCAGGATCGTCTCCATCCCCGTCTGGACCCCGGCAATGATGTCCGTGTCCATGCGGTCACCCACCATCACGGTGTGCTCGGAATGCACACCCAGGTAGTTGAGCGCGGTGCGCATCATGAGTGGGTTGGGTTTACCGATGAAGAAGGGGCTCATGCCACTGGCGGCTTCGATGAGCGCAGCCATGGCGCCACAGGCCGGGGCCAACCCCGATTCGGTCGGCCCGGAAGGATCCGGATTGGTCGCGATGAAATGTGCGCCTGCCGCGACGAGTCGAATCGCCTTGGTGACCAATTCGAGATTGTACGTATGCGTCTCACCCAAGACCACATAATCCGGGTTGTGATCCGTGATGACATATCCGGCGTCGTGGATCGCGGTGGTCAGCCCGCTCTCGCCGATGACGTACGCCGTCCCCCGGTCCTGTTGGGCCTGAAGAAATCGCGCGGTCGCCATCGACGATGTGAAAATCCGTTCGGGCGGGATTTCGAGACCCGTGATTTTCAGGCGGTGCGACAAGTCGCGCGGAGTATACAGCGGATTGTTGGTAAGGACCAGAAACTCCAACTCCTTCTCGTGCAACCGATGAATAAACGCGTCCGCCCCCGGTATGGGAGTGCGTCCGGCTATCAGCACGCCGTCCATATCGATGAGATAATTCTTCTTCATGGTTCTGTCGCACACCTTATATCGGGAATCGTTTGGGCGAGGCCCCGTGAGGTTTCACGTCGAGGATCACGCCAAACTATAGCAGATTCCCCGAGCCCTTTGGAATGGCCGGACGGACGATTACGGCGATTGGAGGAGGTTCAGGCCCTGCTTGTCGAATTCGGAACGCAATTCCGCCAGCAGTTCCCGCTGGTCAGGCCAGAACAGGGTTGGCAGAGCGCCTAAGGAAAACCATCCGGCCTCGGGATGCTTATCCCCTTCGATAGGAGTGAAAGACGTTTCGTCAGTTGTGTAAAGAAAGAAATGTATGGTCTTCCACTTCGTGCGCTCGTAGTTCTGGCGATCAATCGTTCCCAAGGGGCGAATCAATCGTATGTCATGCAGACCGGCCTCTTCCCCAATCTCGCGCCGGGCCGCCGATTCGATAGTCTCCCCCGGTTCGACGTGCCCTTTCGGGAGCACGAAATGCGGATGGTCCAGTTCCGTAATCAGCGCGACCACGGGGTCTTTGCCGTGCATGCGAACCACCGCGCCACCGGCTGAAACAACCTCAACCAGCCCTGCGTCGCGGAGATACCAGGAATCGTCTATCATGTGTCACCGTCTTTCATCGATTGATAATCAGGTCTCTGGAATGATATGCACAGCGGCAACGATAGGTCCACCGAATCCCGATATCGGATGAGTAACGGTTTACGCGCACGTGACACAATCAGTTTCTAACAAATCGTGGCGCCTGTACGGCGGAGCGCTGATCTGCGCGCTCACGCCGGTTCTGTGCCTGCTTCCGTTTCTGACACGCGCGTTTCACATCGACGACCCCCTATTCCTTTGGACGGCGAACCACATCCAGTCCCACCCGTTGGACTTCTACGGGTTCGACGTGAATTGGGACGGGTTCGTCAAGACCATGGCGCACGAAAACAAGAACCCACCCTTGGCATCCTATTACCTGGCCTTAGTGGCGTCGCTTTTCGGTTGGAGCGAACCGGCGCTCCATGCGGGTTTCCTCTTGCCGGCCGCTGCGCTCGGGCTGGGCACGTTCTTCCTTGCCCGGCGACTTTGCGCCCGGGCCGTTTCCGCGACCCTCATTTCGGTTTTCACGCCGGCGCTGCTCGTCTCCGCATCCAGCGTCATGTCAGACGTGCCGATGCTGGCCTTGTTCGTGTGGTCCGTCGTGTTGTGGTTGCGCGGAATCGAAAGTGAAAACGGCAAATGGTTGTTCGCTGCGGGGTTTCTGATCGCGGTTACCGCACTGACCAAGTACTTCGGGCTCGCGCTCGTCCCGCTGCTCGCTGTCTACACCATTCTGCGCACGCGAAAGATGGGGTCGTGGATGGCCGCGCTTTCGGTGCCGATACTGATCATCGCCTTATACGAATCCTTCATGTGGGCCCATTACGGGACGGGCGGACTCTTCAATGCCGCCGAATACGCCGGTGAGAGTCAATCTCTTGCAGGGCGGCTGACCTCCACCTTAACCGGCTTGGCGTTTATGGGCGGCTGCTTGGCGTCCGTGGCGTTCTACCTGCCGCTGCTGCGCGTGCGATTCCTGCTACCGCTGGTGGCAACGATCGCCATCGCAATGATTGCGATACTTGTTCTCCTACCCGGAACCCGAACGCTTCTCGGCGCGAACGGGATTGAATTGAGTTGGCCCGTCACGATTCAAGTTGCACTGTTCGCCGCCGCAGGATCGATCGTTCCCGCGCTTGCCGTGTCGGATTTGTGGCGGCGCCGGGACGCGGAATCCACCCTCCTTTTCCTGTGGGTCTTCGGCACGTTCCTTTTCTCCGCATATCTCAATTGGTCGGTAACCGTGCGAACGCTCCTGCCCATGGTCCCCGCTGCGGGGATACTCGTCGTACGCCGGCTGGAAACCCTACAGGCCGATGGCGCGCGAATTGCCCCCTGGAAATGGTATGCACCGCTCGTTCCGGCGCTCGTCCTGGCCATGGCGGTCGCGTGGGCCGATGCCAAACTCGCAAACTCCGCGAGGGTCGCCGCGCAACAGTTTGGCGCGGAGATGGTGCATTATCCCTTCAGCACGTACTTCCAGGGGCACTGGGGCTTTCAATACTACATGGAAGCGGAAGGCGGGAAGGCGGTTCGGTACGGAAAGACCGACTTTCAACGCGGTGATGCCATCATTAATCCTTTGAACAATACCAGTGTCTGGCCGATCGACGAATCCCTGGTCGGCGGCCGTTTCTCGGGAGACTTTCAAGGCCCGCGCGACCTGACAACGATGAGCCATAGCTGTGGCGCGGGGTTCTACACGGACTTGTGGGGACCGTTGCCGTTTGTCTTTGGCTCGGTTCCGCCGGAGCGCTATGTCACGGTCGTGCTGAATGGCGCAGGCACGCCGTTTCTGAATGTGGAGTACCATGAGTGACCGGATAGGGCCGACGAACGTCGATTTCGTGGATCGGGGACGCGCCGGCTGGTCTCAGTCTACCCTCTTGGTTGTCGCCCTGGTCGGCCTTTCGACGGTAGTTGGCGCGGCGCTGCGTTGGCACGAAATCGACGCCAGTCTCTGGCTTGACGAAGCCCTGACCCACGAAGGAGCCAGTCAAAGCATCTTCGTCGCCATCGCGCACCGGCTCTACCCGCTCTACTATGTCCTCGCCAACCTTGCCCTACGCTTCGACGACACGGAAACGGCCCTGCGCTTCCCCAGCTTCGTCGCGGGAGTGCTGACGATTCCCGCGATCTACGTGCTCGGCTCCCTCGCGGGCGGCCGGTATGTGGGGCTCGTTTCCGCGCTGTTACTGTCGTTTAACGTCTACCACATCCGCTACAGTCAAGAGGCACGCTTCTACGCGTTGGTCATGCTGGGCAGCGTCATCATGACCTGGATGCTGTATCGCGCACTCACGCGCGGCGGAAAGCGGTATTGGGCTGGTTTTGTAGTAGCCGCGTTCCTCTCGCTGCTCAGTCAGGTCAGCGTAGCGCCATTCTTCGCTTCCCTCGTTGCCGGCGCCGGCGGATGGATCGTCGCCCATGGCTCGAAAGGCACGAAACGAGTCGTCTTTCGCAAACTTGTGGTCCTGGGTCTGGCAGCCCTCGCAGCGTCACCCGGTCCGCTCATCATGACCTTCGTCAACGGGACTATGATAAATGAATACCTTGCGCTCGATCGGGATGGGGGCGAATCGAATGCGGATGCCGAGGACGCTTCCCCGGTCTTTCAACTCACCGTACCCCAGTATGCCCGCTATATACTGGACTTTACCCCATCCGAGCCCGAAGCAATGCGTTACGGGTACGCGATTCTCGCCATTGCGGGGATGGTTGTGCTGTGCACTCGTCAACGGTGTTTCGCTGTGCTCATTGGATCGCAATTTATCCTCGCCCCCATTCCCTATTTGCTGATTCATACGAGCCATTGGTTCGCCTCCCGGTACTTCTGCAGCCTCACGCCGCTGTATTTAATCTTGATCGGCGTGGGAATCGTCGCTTGGGCGAAGTTCTGCCAGCGCACCCTTCGGCGCGTCAGACGTGGTTCTGTACAGGACGAGCCGGCGACGCCAACGCCAAAGGACTCGATGACACGCGGCGGGATTGTCGTACTCGCGCTGACGCTGCTGACGCTGGCTCCGTTCCAGACCCTGGCGATTGCCCGGTACTACGATCGCAGACCAACCACGGACTGGAAAGGGCTCGCCGCGTTCCTGGCGCAGCACATTCAACCCAAGGATACCGTCGTGCTTCTTACGCCCGAGCTTCGCGACGCGCAACAACCCATCGGGGTCTTCCTGGTTCCGCTTGACTACTATCTTCTGTCCAGCCTGGCAAGGACCTATCCGGATCATCGCTACGCCGTCATGGGATCGCTTCGTTTCACCGGAGTCGATTCCGTCGAGGACTTGCGTGCCTTGACCCACGGGAAAACCTCCCCCCGCGTATGGTTCATCATGCGCAATGAACGGACCCTTCCCAACGGGTACGCGGGCGTGTTGCATCGAGCCGGTATCTCGGAAGAGACCCGGTTCGGCAAGATCATGGTGCGCTGCCGCCCGGAGTCCATACCCGAGGTATCCGCGAAAAGGTGAATCCAGCGGCACGACCGGGCTACTATGAACCGGGGTAAGGCCGAGGGACTTCTCGCGGATTGGAGGTTGCATGGAAGTGATCATCCGGCCCGATGCGGACGCAACGACCAACCTCGCGGCCCGGGTCATCGAGCGCGAAATCCGCCTGAAACCCAAGCTGGTGCTGGGACTCGCTACCGGACGGACCATGGAACGGCTCTATCGGCATCTCGTGGAAATGCATCAGAAAGAAGACCTCGACTTCTCGCTGGTCACAACGTTCAATCTCGACGAATACATCGGGTTGCCGCTCGACCACCCGCAATCCTACCGCCATTACATGAACCATCACCTCTTCGACCACGTCAACATCGACATCCGCAACACGAACCTGCCGGACGGCATGGCGGCGGATATCGATGGGGAATGCGAACGGTACGAACAGGCGATTCGCGATTGCGGCGGAATCGACTTGCAGGTCTTGGGGATTGGGCGTTCCGGTCACATCGGGTTCAACGAGCCCTTGTCCGCCATGTTGTCGCGGACCCGCGCCAAGGCCCTCACCCCCACCACCATCGAACAGAATGCCCCCTTGTTCGACAATCCAAAACAAATGCCGAAACGCGCCATCACCATGGGCGTGGGCACGATACTCGATTCCAGGCACTGTCTCATGGTGGCCACCGGCGGCGAAAAGGCGGGCATCGTTGCTACTGCCGTCGAAGGCCCGGTCACGAGCATGATTTCCGCCTCCGCGCTCCAGTTGCACCCGGACTGCCGAGTGCTTGTCGATGAAGCCGCCGCCACGGAACTTCAGAATCAAGAGTATTACCGCTGGATTTTTGAAAATGAACCCGAGTGGCAGGAGTTTCGCTGAAAGAACGGGCGAAACGCGCCCGCTTCAAAACCAAGGGGGAACCAGACAATGCCGGACGATCTCGCCAGCAGTTTTCAGCAAGCCGCGGACGACGTAACCAAGCTTTCCCAGGCGCCCGATAGCGATGCAATGCTGCGACTGTACGCATTGTACAAACAGGCCACCCAGGGCGATTGCGCCGGCGACCGGCCCGGGCTCATGGATTTCGTGCGTCGAGCCAAATTCGACGCATGGAAGGCACTCGCGGGAACGTCTCAACAAGGCGCCATGCGAGAATACGTGGCATTTGTCGAACAACTCAAAGCAGCGGATGGCTGACTCCCGCTTCTTTTACCGAAAACCACCGTCCGCTTCCGATGTTTATCGTGGTCCCCAGAACGTGAACTCTATATTCCCGGTTGACCTTTGCACCTGATTTGGAGACTATAGGCGCTCAAAACGACACGGGAGGGAACGCATGGCGCCACGGGAAGTGCAGTATGCCGACATCAAATCACTGGTCGGGGAAGAAATCGGGGTTTCCGATTGGTACGAAGTCACACAGGATGAGATCAACGCGTTCGCGAAGGCCACACACGACGAGCAATGGATCCACGTCGACGTTGAACGCGCCAAGAAGGAGTCGCCGTTCGGAGGTCCCATCGCCCATGGGTATTACACGCTCGCCCTGGTTCCACACCTGATGGATAACGTCTGGACCGTGAAGGGGATTTCCGCCGCCCTCAATTACGGACTTAATCGATTGCGGTTCCCTGCACCCGTTCTGATTGGCACTAGAATTCGCTTGCGGGCGAAATTGAACAGCGCCGACGATGTGCCCGGCGGCATTCAAGTCGTTATGCACCTGACCATGGAGTTGGAGAACGGCAGCAAGCCGGCCTGCGTTGCCGAGGGCGTCTTCCGCTACTACGGGTAGGCTAATCACGCCGTGCGACCTACGCTCCGCCGCGCTTGATGAAGGCCATGATCAACCCATCGACCCATCGTGCCGGCAATAGTTCCAAAGCCAGACGAATCCGCGCGTCAAACCCCACCAGATACCGGGTGCGCGGCCGTGCCGACGTCAGGGCATGCACTACGGCTCGAACCACAATCTCGGGCGAAGCAGCATTCTGAGACATGCGAACCGCCGTCTTGCGCGCAGCCGACATGATGGGACCATACAGTTCGTGTGCCCGTGGCGGAAGCGCCTTGAGCATTTCATCGGCGATCCCCAGCGATTTTTCCCAAATGGGCGTTGCAATGTCGCCCGGTTCGACCACCGACACGGGAATGTCCCAGGCCCGCAGCTCCATGCGTAACACGTCGGTAATCGCCTCGATGGCATGCTTCGAGGCGCCGTACGCGCCCTGAAACGGCGTTACCGCCTTCCCGTCGATGCTGCCTATCATCACGATCCGGCCGTGACCTTTCCGAATTAGCGGTAAGAACGCCTGCGTGACCGCGACCGGCCCGACGACGTTCACCTCGAGCTGACGCCGGAGCCGGTCAATCGGCAGGAACTCCAGGGGTCCAGGAATATCCACTCCGGCGTTGTTGACGAGTCCTTGTAGCCCCAATTCGCCGCACGCGTCGAAAACGCGCTCCGCGGCGCGGGTTATGGAGTCGGCATCCGTTACATCCAGCGGGATCGGTACCAGCCCGTCAGCGCCTTCCGACTCGATGGATTGCCGGCCCTCTTCGGTTTGATAGGTGGCGAAGACGCGGCACCCGTCCGCTGCAAATCGCATGGCGCACGCATAGCCGATTCCTGAAGAGGCCCCCGTAATAAGGATGGACCCCGCAGCGTCAGACGACACGGCTCAGTACCTCCTTGACCCGGTCGAATTCTTCCGGGGTGTTATAGAAATGGGGCGAAAACCGGAGGAACGACTCCCCCGTCCGGTTCTGACGGCAAGAAGCGGTGATGCGTTCGGATTCCAGGATGCGGGCAACATCTTTCAAATCGAGACCCGGATGCGACACGGTGACAATCCCCGATTGTGACGTCACGGTATCGGTCTCCGCCGCGCCGTACACCGTGAAGCCCAAAGGCAGGAGGCGCTCGAGCAGTGCTTGCCTCAGCTCAAGGATACGATTGGCAACCCGATCGATTCCGCAGTCCAGCAGCAATCGCAAGGCAGCCGCCATGCCGATGATTCCGGGCAGGTTCAGCATGCCGGGTTCGTACCGGCGGCCTCCGGACTCGAAGGCAATGCTGTCCTGCGCCACGAAATCGGGAGATTGCACGTTCCAACTCCCCAGGAGCGAAGGACGGACGAGTTCCTTGGACTCCTCCCTGATGTATACGATCCCCGCCCCGGCAGGACCCAACATCCACTTGTGCGAATCGGCGCTCAGAAAATCCACGTGCTCCATCGATAACGGGAATGCGCCCAAGGTCTGGATTCCGTCCAGACAGAGCAGAATGCCGCGTTCCTTGAGCCGGGGTCCAATATCGTCGATATCCACCCGGTAGCCGCTGAGGAAGTTGCAGGTCGCCAGCGTGACCAGGCGGGTCCTGCTGGACAGCGCCGCTTCGACGGTGTCCCAGTTAATGGCCCCCGGCCGTTCGGGACGCAGACATACGGGCCGCACGCCGCGACGCTCCAACTCGGTCCACGGGTATACATTGGCGGGATAGTCGTCCCGGTAATAGACCACCTCCTCGCCCGGCTTCCAGTCAATCCCGTTCGCGACCAGGCTTAGCCCGAGCGCCGTGGGACCCAGCAAGGCGATTTCGTCTGAAGAACAGCCCAAGAGTTCCGCTGCCGATTGTCGCGCGGCCAGGACTCGGCCGTTCGCCCAGCTATTCTCTTGGGCATGCTTGGACCCCCGGTCGCAGAATTCCGCCATGGCGTCACAGGCGACACGTGGCAAGGGCGCCACGCCGGCGTGGGCCAGAAAGACCCGCTCTGCTGTAACCGGAAACGCACGATTTCGCGCCTCCTCCGACGATACGAGTTCTTCGATTGTCATGCGCTCGATTCCCTGTTTCCGTTGACGCATCGGAAGACGATGCGCGTTTCAGCCAAGCATACATTTGTGCATAAAATAGTTTACAAAAATAATTACCCCGACCGTAACGACAATCTGCGATCACTGGCCCAAAATCGTCGACGCAAAATGGAACAGAGTAAATCCATTGAAACATTAGTGTTTCACGTACGTTCTATATCTTGTATACACGATCTATGAAACAAAGAAATCGGAACTATAAACCGCGATGACAGATCATGTAAAGGCGATTCAATTCAGCCACCAGCAATTTGCCTATGATCGATTTGTTCAATTAGCGCGATCATGTAAACTAAAGACTACCAGGAAGCAAGGTCTTCCAAATACCCCAGAAACTGCCGCGCGCGCGCCGATGTCGTGTGAAACTGGAGGAAATGTTCGCGGCCCGCTTGCGCAATTCGGTCGGCTTCCTCCGGGTGCGAGAGGTAGTAGTCCAGCTTCTCGTCCAACTCGGGCAGGTCATCGAAGAATACCGCCGACTCGCCGTCGATGAAATCGTGCGGGATACGGATGGGTGGACGCTCCGCGAGGAGCATGACCCCGTGCGCCGGAAGTTCCCAGTACCGGACGGTGTCGAAGCCGTAACCAAAAATGGACAGCCCGATTCGGGCGCTCCGGATTGCCGCGCGGTACTCGTCCTGCGAGTAGCGGTGGTCGAAATCGCGCCCCAGCCTTTCCGAGAGATGGTCGAGATAAAGCGACCGGGTTCCAAACAGGCGTTTACCGGCCCAGAACAAGTCCGGCGAGCGGTCCGTCGGCATATTATCCGGGACGAAGCGGTCGGGATAGCCGAACGGCAACGGGAAACTGTTGGGACCATAGTCGAAGCCGGCCAACATCTCCCGCTTGAAGTGGGCCGTGACCGAGGTCCGTCCGAGGTACTCAAAAACGCCGGGCATCAGGGAATGGGAGTCGTCCCAGGGGTCGTACACGATGACCGGCATGTCCCCTGCGGCATCGAGGAACCGGCTTACCGTATCGCGGTACGCGTGCTGCACCACATCCGCGAAGAGGATTAAGTCGAAGTGCCCATGTCGTAGCTCGGTTTCGATTTCGGCCGAACTGCGAGGTTCCCCCGGATAGTCGAATACACAGGGGTAGTTCAAGGCCGCCTCGGGGGTCTGCCCGTGAACGGCAGCCTTCCACGGAAACTCGACCACATTCTCCCAGCCCAGTATTGTGCACAGGCCGTCGTACAACGAGTCCATCCCGTAGTCCGAGTTGTCGTGCGTGATGACCAGAATGCGGGGAGCCCTGCGGGCGCCGCTCCAGACCGGCGCCATCTCGGGCTCAGGCCCCGCGTGGGACAGCCCGCCAAGGCTATGTAACAAGGCCCGGGACTCCGGGTCGTCCGACACGTGACAGACTGAACGTAACAACCGTCCGGCCAAGTCGTCCCGACCAAAATGGTGCCACAAGGCGGCCTGCCGACGATACGCTGGATGGAGGCGCGGATGCGTGTGAATGGCGATTTGGAACTCTTTCCTCGCCCGAGCAAAGAACGACGCGGCCATTGCGTCAGGCTGCCGTTCCAGAATTGCATCGTGCAGAAGCCGGTGCTTCTCGATGGCGAGAATGCTCAACTGCTCGTCCGTCAGGTTGGCGAACTCGGGAACCGAATCCAGCACCGTGTACGCCCGCATGGGGCAACCGGCATGTTCGAGGGACGCCGCATGCGCGACCGGATCGTAATCCGCGCGAACCAGCGTGAAGGCCCATTGCATCATGCCGTTTTCGTGACTCATGTGGCTGCGAAGCGCCATCAGCCCGAGCGCCTCGGCTTTCTTCAGGAAGTCCAATGGCGGCTCCGCGCGTTCCGGGATTGGTTCCGTCATCATCCCGAAGGCGCCGAACTCGTCCGTCAGCGTCAGTGCAGACACCAGCAGGTCGTGAATTGCGTCTTCGTCGGAGGGCGGCAACATGACGTAGTCGAATGCACGCTGAGGCAATGACATGAGAAGGGACTCTTCGACCGCGACCGTCTTGGCCGGGCGGGACGCCAGGGTTATGTCCAGCCCGTGTGGCGACTCTCCGACGATCAGGATTGCCGCGGCGGACTTGGGCACCAGTTTCGCCAACTCCGGAGTCGTGATGATACGTGTTGAATCCATCGCGCAGGTACGCCCCCACTGGTCCTTTCGATCCATGGAAATGCGTGTAGAACCTTACTAGACTTCGTCCGCGACGTGCAACGACCGGCTCGGCAGCAGCACAATATGTGGTGCTTTCCCCAATAAGCACCTACTATAAAGAGACTTACCCCCCATTCAGAAAGCCATTCAGGGGCGGGTCCGGGGCCTAGTAGCCATCGACGGCAAGACGGCCCGGCGTTCCCATGACCAGGGCAGGGGAAAGAAGGCCATCCATGTAGTGAGCGCGTGGGCACGCGAATCTTCCTTGGCCTTGGGGCAGGTTACGGTGGACGAGAAGTCCAACGAGATCACCGCCATTCCCGAACTCGTACGCCAGTTGGACCTGAAGGGCTGTCTGGTCACCATCGACGCGATGGGATGTCAGCGCGGGATTGCCAAGACCATCATCGACGCCCACGCCGACTACTTGCTGGCCGTAAAAGGCAACCAGGAGACCCTGGCCGAGGACGTTGAAATGGAATTCAAGCACGCGATGGCCGACGGCTTCGCCCACATGGAGCACCACTACCACGAGACGCTGGACAAGGGGCACGGGCGCATCGAGCAGCGCCAGTACTGGTATACCCAGGACATCGCGGGTCTGGGCACGGCCGACAAATGGCCTGGATTGCGTGGAATAGCCACAAGTCTATTGACACCAGACAGCGATTGTGGGATATTTATTATGTCGAAAAGCAATAAAATAGGGGATGGTTTACGGCGGTAACGGATATGGGTCTCCAAGTCAATCAGACCTCGGTGCAGAACCTGTATGCGCTGAATGCGACTTCGGTATCACGGACGAATTCGCAGCAGGGCACAGGCGATAACTCCGCGCAAATCGGCTCGGAGCAGTCCACCCCGGAAGCGTCCGGCCGTCCATTCCAGCGCAACGAGAAACCTCCGGATCGCGTGGGCTTTGGAAAGGGCTCCGTGTCCGTGCCCACCGCCGCCGTGCGTACCATCGACCGTAACCTCGAAGCGGCCGCCCGTGTTGTGCCCTCCCTGGAGGAAACGCGTCAACGCATTCGCGAGCGCCTGGCCAAGGTGCAGGACGAACTCGATACCACGCGCACGGAACCCGCGCCGCCTCAACGCTTGGACATCTCGGTTGGACGGATCGATGCGGCCGATAATGCGCGGACCCTTCTAAACAACCTGAACGATACGATTGGAACAACGGCCGCCCGATTGCAGGGCGAAACACCACCGCAATCCGGCCCGCGTATCGATATTCGTGTTGGCGACCAAACGCTGCCGTTGCTTCGCCAGACGCAGAGTCCAACGTTCGACTTCTTCGCGTAGCCCGCGCATCCCCCACTTCCGGCCCGGCACCTTCTTAGATCCCGGTGCTGTCCGCGTCCAGGGGTTGCGTCTTTCGTATGATTTCGCCAGAATAGTCGCACATCGGTTTGACGCGACGGGCAGCGATCGGCAGCCCCCTGATCCTGGAGCATTTCATGAAACGCTTTCCCATGCTATGTCTCGTTCTATGCACGGCCACCCTCGCCTTCGCCGCGGAATCCCCGATCGGTAAACGGGTACCGGGACTGGAATTCAAGGACCTCTGGTACGTGTCCCGCTCGCTCGACGACTTCGGCACGGTCAAGGCCTACGCGCTGGTCTTCTATTGCAACACCTGCCCGGTGGCCCAACGCTACACGCCGAAGCTGGAAGCCCTGCACGAAGAATTTGCCCCGCAAGGGGTCCAGTTCATCGGAATCAATGTGGGGCCTGAAGACTCCATCATGGACATGGCGCGCCATGCCCGCGACTACAAGATGACCTTCCCCGTGGTGAAGGATGTCGAGGCCATCAGTGCCAAGGAGGTCGGTGCCACGCGTACACCGGAAGTCGCCGTGCTGGATGCGGACCGCGTGCTTCGATACCGCGGCCGCGTGGACGACCAGTTCCGCGTCAGCGGCGTGCAACCCGCAAGATGGCCGCGACGACCTTCGCGAAGCGCTAGTGGAAGTCCTCGCAGGGAAAGACGGTGTCCGTACCGGAAACCCCCGTCGAAGGGTGTCTTATCACCTTCCCGGACGAGAACCCGCCGCAAGGTAACCCCGTCACCTTCGCCGAGGACGTGGCGCCCATTCTCTACAAGAATTGCGTGGTCTGCCATCGACCCAACACGGCCGCGCCGTTTTCGCTCATTACCTACGAGCAGGCCGCGGGAAAAGCCAGCATGATCGCGGAAGTCGTGAACGAGGGCCGTATGCCCCCCTGGTACGCCCATCCCGAGGTGGGCAATTTCACGAACGCGCGCGTGTTGACCGGCGCCGAAAAGCGAACCATTACGCGCTGGGTACGAAGCGGCAAGCAGCCCGGGAACCTCGACGACGCGCCGGACGTCCCAACCTTTCCCGATAGCAAGTGGGCCATCGGGGAGCCGGATCTGGTACTCACCGCCAAGGAGCCCTTCGACATCCCCGCCACGGGCTACATCCCGTACCAGTACCTGACCTTCGACTACGTATTTCCCGAAGACACCTGGGTGCAAGGCATTCAGATCATGCCGAGCAATCCGCGGGTGCTCCACCATTGCAACATGATCTACATGCTTCCCGGCCAGAAGTACGACCAAAGCACGAACTTCCTGACCGGCAAAGTTCCCGGCGGCGGTCCGGCCAATTTGAAACCCGGCGAGGCCATGCTGATCCCGAAGGGCTCCGTAATCACCATGCAGATTCACTACGTGACCACCGGCAAACCCGAGCAGGTCACCATGTCCGCGGGGTTCCGCTACGCGAAGACGCCGGTCAAGAAGCGCATCCACTACCTGATCGTCAACAACGACACCTTCGCCATCCCGCCCGGCGCGCCCATGCACGAAGTCACAGCGGAAGATACGCTGGACTGCGACGTCGACCATGCTCGCCATGTTCACCCACATGCACCTGCGCGGCCGCGACATGACCTTCCTCGCCCATCTCCCCGACGGGGAGACGCAAGACGTTGCTGGATATCCCCAACTACAGCTTCGATTGGCAGATGACCTACTACGTCGAACCCGGCGAACTCAAACTCCCCAAAGGCACCCGCATCGAATGCATCGGCCACTTCGACAACAGCCCCTTCAACCCCTTCAACCCCGACCCCACCGTCACCGTCAAAGAAGGCCCCCAAACCTTCGAAGAAATGATGTACGGCTTCTTCTTCTACACCAACGACAACGAAACCGTCGACATCAACGTAGACCCCAACACCGGCCAGGAACTAAAAGCCGTCGCCGATGCGGCGATCGCGGGGGAGTAGCTGAGGGGAGATCGCGGAGTATCCGGGTCAGGAAGCAATACATATCGCTAGGCATACGTCCGATGAACTCTGCGAAACTACCTCTTGGGCACCTTGTCTGGGGAGTGCTGGTGGCTCTATATCGTGGTGTGCTCCCGAATTCTCCGACAATCGCTCCTCAGTGCACTAACGGCGATTAAAGTAGTAATTGAC
>CAVUWV010000019.1:0-105247 GCA_963745075.1 Candidatus Hydrogenedentota bacterium
GCGGTTTGAAATCGCGCTACGAGCAACATCACGCGATTACGTAACGGATACGGCATTGCGGGCCGCGGCGGAACTGGCCGCGAAACACATTAACGATCGCTTCCTGCCGGACAAGGCCATCGACGTGATTGACGAAGCGGGCGCGAGCGTGCGGCTGCAATCGGGCACCGCGCGAAAGACGATCCGGCCAGCGGATATCGAGCGCATCGTGGCCGAAATCGCCCGTATCCCCGCGCGGAGCGTGTCGTCGTCGGACAAGGCCCAGTTGGGCACGCTCGAAGAAGAACTCCAGCGCGTCGTTTTCGGGCAGGACGAGGCCATTCACGCCGTGTCGACGGCGATCAAACGGTCGCGCGCGGGGCTCGGCAACGAGGAACGGCCTACGGGCTGCTTCTTGTTTACCGGGCCGACCGGCGTGGGCAAGACTGAAGTGGCGCGCCAACTCGCTGCCATCATGGGCGTGCACTTCGCGCGCTACGACATGAGCGAGTATATGGAGAAGCACACGGTGGCGCGGTTGATCGGCGCCCCGCCGGGATATGTGGGCTTCGACCAGGGCGGACTGTTGACCGATGAAATTCGCCGGAACCCCTACTGCGTCCTGTTGCTCGACGAGATTGAGAAGGCGCACCCGGACCTCTTCAACATCCTGCTCCAGGTGATGGACCACGCGACCTTGACGGACAACAACGGCAAGAAGGCCGATTTCCGGAACGTGGTGCTGATCATGACGTCTAACGCGGGCGCCCGCGAGATGGCGTCGCAGAGCATCGGCTTCGGCGCATCCGAGCATGACCCTGCGAGCAAGGGCCTGAAGGCGATCGAAAAGGCCTTCGCGCCGGAGTTCCGCAACCGGCTCGACGCGATCGTGTCGTTTCATTCCCTGTCGCCGGACGTCATCAAGAAGGTCGTCGACAAGTTCGTCGGTGAGTTGCAAGGCCGACTGGCGGCGCGCAAGGTCAGTCTTGCCGTCACCGACGCCACCCGCAACTGGCTTGCCGAGCATGGATTCGACAAGAGTTTCGGCGCGCGCCCCCTCGGCCGGTTGATGCAAACCGAGATCCGGGATGCCCTCGCGGATGAAATGCTCTTCGGCCGGCTCGAAAAGGGCGGCAAGGTTTTAGTGGATGTGAAGGATGGGAAGCTGGTGTTTGAATTCCCGTAGAGACAAATCCAAAATCCGAATCTCGAATCCCGAAACAAATTCAAAATCTGAAATTCAAAACAAACGCCGGCGGTCCGACTTGACTGAATCTGCGGGTTAGATAACCCTAGTCACGGTGGCCAAGGTAGACGCGGCTTCCAGCCGCGTTGATTCTTCAGACTACTGCCACGGACAACAAAGAACTACCGCGGCTGGAAGCCGCGTCTACGCTATTGCAGTGCCAGATTGTTCACTCCGTTCAGAATGACTTCCAGCGAATGTTTGGGACGTTTGAGCTTTGGTCATTCGAATTTGTTTCGGATTTCAAGATTAGGATTTCGAGTTTTGATCGTGGTGTCCAGCCAAAAGCATTCAATCCCGTTGACCGATCGATGCCGCTATTTCGCCTGAGCGAGGACCTCGTTTTTCCGCCGCCCCAATTTGCTCTGGAGGACGGGCTGCTTGCCGTGGGCGGCGATCTTTCCGTGGACCGGCTCCTGCTCGCGTACCAGACCGGCATCTTTCCCTGGTACTCGGAGGGCGATCCACTGTTATGGTGGTCGCCGGATCCGCGGATGGTGCTATTCCCCGAGGAACTGCATGTCTCCCGCCGTCTCCAACGGGTGTTGAAGAAAGGCGAATTCGAGATTACCCTCGACACGGCCTTCGACCGGGTAATTCATGCCTGCGGTGAAATACGGGGACCCGGCCGGGATGGGACCTGGATCACGCCGGACATGGAGGAGGCGTACTGCGCGCTCCACGAGGCGGGTTACGCCCATTCCGTCGAAGCTTGGAAGGATGGTGATCTGGCCGGCGGCCTCTACGGGGTTTCCCTGGGCGCCTGTTTCTTCGGCGAATCCATGTTTACTCACGTGCCCAACGCCAGCAAGGCGGCGTTTGCGCGATTCGTGCAGCAGTTGACGGCGTGGGACTTCTCGCTCATCGATTGCCAGATGCACACGCCGCACCTGGCCCGGTTCGGCGCGCGCGAGATCCCGCGAAAACGGTTCTTGGGACTGCTGCGCGAGGGGTTGAACGCGAAGACGCGAAAGGAGCGTTGGCGATTCGAGGGAGTGGAGTGAGTCACTAACCAGCAGGGACGAAGAGAATACATGTGACTACACATCGTACCTCCGGACTCCCGTCTGACTTTTCCGTTTTCGTTCGACGCGCGATATAATGCGAGGTTAATGGGTGCATGCGCATAAAGACATTAACGGGAAAGGGGGCGGGGTGCATCCGTCGAGTTGGCGCGTCGGGGGGACGCGCAGATTACTAGAATCTTCGCCCCATGCAGCAAAAAAACGCTGGAAAGGACAGAAATGTTTAACGCACTCGAGATGGCGCCGCCCGATCCGATTCTCGGGCTCATCGAAGCTTTTAAGAAGGACCCGAACCCCGCGAAGATTAATCTGAGCATCGGCGTGTATCGTGACGGAAAGAATACGACGCCGGTGCTGGACTGTGTGAAGCGCGCGGAGGAGAAGATTCTGGCCTCCGAGAACGTCCAAGAACTACGTGAGCCCCAACAGCGGCGCGGTGGACTATGCCGCGGCGGTCCAGGAATTGCTCTTCGGAGCGGACCACGAGATCGTGACCAGCAAACGCGCGGTGACGGCCCATACGCCGGGCGGCACCGGTGCGTTGCGGGTAACGGGCGATTTCATGCGGACGCTGCTCGGGGCGAAACGGATTTGGCTGAGCGAACCCACGTGGCCGAACCATCCGAACGTGTTTCAGGCCGCGGGGTTGGAACTCGCCACCTATCCCTATTACGACGCGGCGAAGAAAGCGCTCGATTTCGGGCCCATGCTCGACGCGCTCAAGAAGGTGCCCAACGGCGAGTTTGTCCTGCTGCATGGATGCTGCCACAACCCCACCGGGATGGATCCGACGCCGGAACAGTGGAAGGCCATCGCGGAGGTTTCGGCCAAGCAGGGCTGGATGCCGGTCTTCGATTTTGCGTACCAAGGGTTGGCCGATGGGATCCGGGAAGATGCGACTGGGCTTTCGCAGTTCCTTGGCGCTGGGAAGGAATTGATGATCTGCTCGTCCTTCTCCAAGAACTTCGGGATGTACAACGAGCGGGTCGGCGCGTTGACGGTGGTTGGCGAGTCTGCGACCGCGGCCGAAAAGGCGCTGAGCCATCTCAAAGCCGTGATCCGAACCAACTACTCGAATCCACCGGCCCACGGTTCCCAGATTGTCGTAACGGTGTTGAATGATACCGAGTTACGCAAACTGTGGGAGAGCGAAGTCAAAGGCATGCGCGACCGCATCGCGGGGATGCGCCAGCTCTTCGTGGATACCCTGAAGGCTAATGGCGTGAAACAGGATTTCTCGTTCCTGACGACGCAGAAGGGGATGTTCTCGTTCTCCGGTCTGAACAAGGAACAGGTCGCGCAGCTACGCGACAAGCATGCCGTGTACATCGTCGGGTCCGGACGCATCAACGTGGCCGGGATGACCGAAGACAACATGGATGCGCTTTGCACGGCGATAGCCTCGGTGTTGGAGCGGTAAGCGACGCGAACCTTTGACGGCCAACTCGTAACTGGCTCTCGATGCTTCAATTACGAGAACGATTGCGAAACAAAAATAAGAGCGCCTCGCGGGAAGCGGGGCGCTCTTATTTCATCTGCTTGAGCCTCATTGAGGCCGAAGCGCGTCGGGACAGGCGTTGCATTGCTCTAATCCGTCTCCGAAAGGAGGAAACGCGTAGGAGGCGCTAAAAGACGGCAGGCTCGAATCACCGCAATACCCGTTGAATGACTTCAAATGCATCGATCCGTGGTCCTTGGCAGAAACATTGCACCAGATTCACCAGCGCGAATGGCTACGCAGCGAATCAATGTCTCTCCAACTTGCACCGAAGTGGGCATCTCGCGATAGGCCGCCTGTCCCGACGGCTTCTACCCGAACGCAGCCTCACTACATTCGACCGTAGGATAGCATATCGGGGGGCCGTTGTCTCGCCCTTTTTTCGAGATTTCGTAAGCCTTTGAGCGGTGGTAAGTTCCGGTAATTGGGGTGTTTTTTCGCGTCAAAACGAATGATCCGAAACATGGGTAACATATTTATTAATAACGTCTTATAGCGAATGTGCAAACCAAAACTTCGCCGCAATGCCTTTTCGCCGAAATCTTACGACTAAGATGATCGCGGGATTGTGTAAATAGTTAATCGACAGGTGGATAAAGAGACCATGTTCGGGTGTCGTCAGGCATAGAATCGGGTGCTCCCCCGGTTCTGTAGGAACCGTTCGTCGCGGGCAAGATGCCCCTGAGCGGGGACCTCTATCGAGGTTGTTGGAACCAAGAACAGTCGCAAATGGTTGAAACGTACATTACTCTCGAAATCGGGTTCGGTATCGGGATCGAAGTGGGATGCGCGAAGTGCTTTCGATCCCGATCCCGATTTCGATCCAGATTTCGACTATGTCAAACCACCGCTAATGATACAAAACGACTTACGGGAGCCTGTTCTAGGAGTTCCGCCAAGCCCTCCAGTCCAACGAACTCGCTACTGAAGTTTCAGCGTCGCCGCCAGCGCGCGAAGTTCGTTCATCCAATCCTCGTTGGATGGCGCAATCGGGAACCGGCGGCCGCGGACCCAATCGCCCTGGATGTGGTATACGAACGGTTCGCCGCGTTTGATAGAAACCACAACCTGATTCGCACTTGGCGATTCGCCGACGCGCAGGAATCGGTTGGGCGGGAACATCACGCCCAGACCGATGGTGCCGACGTTGGACGTTTGGTACCCGCGTACGGCCATAACCCCCGCTTCCTGATCGAGCATGTAGAACGGTTGTTCCGTGAGGCGGGTCAGGTTGATGCCGAGTTCCACGGTGTCCTCCGGTTTGCCGCCCTCCACGAGGACTTCCACCTCCACGTCGTTGCGGTCCGCGATGAGCGTGAATCGGAGCCGTACGGTGTAGCCGCTGCCGTCGGGTCCCGCATTGGAAGCGCGGGTTTCAATCACGACCTTGTCGTTGGTCTGCTCGACGAGCTGGTTTTCAAACGTCGCAAACCCTTTGCCCTGCGGACTCCACACGGGATACCGCTCGCCGTTGATGTAGAGGGTCACCCCGCCGCAACCGGCCGTATCGCGCACGTATAACGCGTCCACGCCCCAGTCGCCGGTCTGTTGGTCGCCGTCGAGTTGGTTCAGGATGAACCCGTCGCGGCTCTTGCCGTAGAAGTCGACCTGGCCCCAATAGCAGCGGTACGCGATAGTCTCGTTTTCCCACCCGATATGGTCGGATATCCAGTCCTTAAGATAAGCGACCCGGGGGTAATCGTTGACTTCGGCGCGCTTAGCGCCAATCCACTCGCCGTAAGTGGGCGGCGCGTCGTTCAGTCCGTACGCCTGCTCCAACTGCATCTGCATGGCGCCGAGGTCGCCGCGGCTGCGGGCTTCGTTGAACGCGGGCCAAAACGCCGCATCCGGTGCCGCCCCTTTGAGTTGCAGGATCAGGCGGTCCTTGAGAATGTCGAGGTAGAACCGGATGGACTCGTCGCTGTTCAGGAGTTTTCGCCGTAACTCGGCGTCGATGGCCGGTGCGCGCAGATTGTTCCGGAGCAACTGGGCCACGGGGTCGCCGTTGGGATCGGAACCGGCCGCGGTGAGCGCCTGCTCAAGGCGATGCGTCAGACAGAGGAGCGATTGGGGTACCGAAGCCAGGATTTCTTTTTGTGCCGCGCTGACGTCGGCCCAGGCCCACGGTATGTCGCGCGTTTCCACATCCTTGGCGGTCCAGGTGTCGTCGACGGTGCCGTCGGCGTTTGCATCAAAATTCCACGTGTCGATAACGCCGTCGCCGTCGGAATCGACATACGTGTATTTCATGTCCGCGCTGTGGTCTTGATCCGCGTCCACGTCAAGCCAGGCCCGCTGTGCGCCGCGCAGGTGGATGCGCTGATCGACGGGGTCGAGGTAGACCTGAATGGGGTGGCCGGGTTGTAGCGCCAACTCGTTACGTTTATTGACCGGACCGCAACTGGGACCGCCGACTTGGGGGAAATCTTCCGTACCGTTGGCGATGACGCCTTCCCACCGCTCATGGGTATCGGCGTAGCGCTGGCCGTCCACGTTGTTGTCGTCTTCGTCCCATGTGAGCAGCATTCGATCCCAGACTACCGGCACGCCGACGGTCTGACCTGGTTCGTACGCGAGGAAGGGATCCGTCGGAATGCCGCGAAGCTGGATCGTTTCGAGAGCGTCCGAGGCCGGGGTCACACCGTTTTCGGGGGGATAGGCCGTGATGGAGACATCGTAATCGCGCGGTTGTTTGGGAGTCGCGTCGTCGTCCGCGTCGAAGCTGTGACGGTAGTTGCTAATCGCCGTGCCTTCCGCATCGTGGCGAATTACTTCCTCGGTCACGCCGTCGTCGTCGAGGTCGTAGAAGAGGAAGGGATTTTCCCACTGGGGCCGCCACGTGGTGGCCCCGGGGTCGAGCACAAAGGCGCAAAACATTTCCTTGCCACCGAAATGCGAGTTGTATTGGCACAAGGGCTGGCGGTAGGTGTAGCCCACGTCGTACCAGAGCAGGTTGTCGTCGCCCACGTCGCGGCCCCACCACACGACGACAGAGCCCTCGCCCCCGAACGATGCCGTCCCGGGGAAATACAGACCCATCTCATCAACGTCGTTGTCGCCGTCCACGTCGGTATAGTCGAGGACCGCGTCCACGGTCCCGTCGCCATGCCAGTCCGCGATGTACAAATCGCTGTCGTGGTCGGGTTGACCGTCCTCCTGGAGATCGCCGTCCTCATCGATGGCTCGCACGAGGAGCGGTTGCCATTCGACGGGATGACGGGGCGCCGTGTCGACGAACCAGACTTCGTCGGCGTTGCCGTCGCCGTCGTGGTCGACGTAATGCCGCTCGCCGGGTTCCGCCGCGAGAACTTTCTCCCGCATGGCGGAATCGAGCACTGCCTTGTCGCCGAAGACGCGCTCAAGAGGATTTGCCGGCGCCGCGGCTTGGATCGGCTCCGGTAGGACCGCAGGGATTTCGGGTATGGCGGCGGGCGTTTCGAGCACGTCTTTCGGAACGTCCGGCATGGGCGCAGGAATACCATGCCCCTCGTTCGGCAGGTCGGACGCAGCCGGTGTTTTGGTAGCCGGAGCCCCTTCCTTTGCAATCGCTTGATTGGCGGGGTCTGTGACGGCCGGAGTGTCTTGCGCTGCGGCAAGAACGCACGTTAGAACAGCCGCGATTGCGGCCCAAAACCCGAAGTGCTTCATATCACGAGTTCTCCCAAAGAATGCAATTGATCCTGCTGTCCCGTACCGCGACACATGAAGGCAAACGCGTGCGGGGCGTGTTATATTACATGTTTTTGGGGCATCGCGCATTCTTCGGGCTCTGTACCCCGTGGACATTATGGATGTGATAGACCGCGCAAACACTGTGCCTCGCCGCAAGCGCTATGGTAGGATTCGAGTCGCGGTGGTGTCTTGGGTTTCGGGGTTCGGAAACGCCTTGTAGGGGAATGCATGGCCCAACAGACGGTATCCGGCAGTTCGCGCGAATGGAGGGAAGGCGACGTCCTTCTCGGTATCTATGAGGTTCGGCGTCTCATTGCCAAGGGCGGAATGGGCTACGTTTATCTGGTCCATCACCGCGGCTGGGACATGGAATTGGCGGTCAAGCGTCCCAAAGAGGAAGTGGTCGCCAGCGAAAAAGGCGCGCGCCTCTTCGAGCAGGAATGCGAAACGTGGGTGAATCTCGGTCTTCACCCCAATATCGCGAGCTGCTACTACGTCCGTCGCATTGAGGGCATCCCCCACGTGTTCGCTGAATTTGTCAACGGCGGCACGCTGTCGTCTTGGATTCACAATCGGATTCTGTACCGCGGCGATGTGGCGTTAAAGCGGATCTTCGACGTGGCGCTTCAGTTTGCCTGGGGGCTACGCTATGCCCACGCACAGAATCTCTTGCACCAGGACGTCAAACCGCTCAACGTCTTGATGACCAAAGACGGTCTCGCCAAGGTGACCGACTTCGGCCTGTCCCGCGCCATGACGTTGGCGTCTGCGGAGGCCGGCGTGCGCGCGCATCGCGGGATCGGATCACGCGGGACCCCCGTCTATTGCTCGCCGGAACAGGCCCATCGCCGCAACCTCACGTTCGCCACCGACATCTGGAGTTGGGCCGTGTCCGTTCTCGAAATGTTCGTCGGCGATGTGACTTGGATGGCGGGGCAGTCCGCGGGCCAGGCCTTGGAACAGTACCAGGTGCTGGGTCCCGAGTTTGACGATATCCCGGAGATGCCCCCGGGGTTGATTGACCTGCTTCGCCGCTGTTTCAAGGAGGACCCGGCGGACCGGCCATCGAGCATGCACGAGGTCATCGACGCGTTGATGGCGGTCTATCAGCACGAACTTCGGGAACCCTATTTTCGGGAGCCGCCGGAAGCGGAAGAGACCTCGGCGGATCGCCTGAACAACCGGGCCGTTTCGCTGGTCGACCTGGGGAAGAAACAGGAGGCCCGCGAGACCTGGGAGCGGGCGCTACGCATCGAGCCCGGACACATCGAGACCACCTACAACTACATGGTCCAGTCCTGGCGCGACGGATCGGCCACGGACAAGACGGTGGTCCGGGCCGTGAAAAAGTTGTGGCGGAAAAATCCGAAGTCGTGGACGCCGGTGTACATGCTGGCCCAGGTGCAAATGGAACGGGGCGACTACGCCCTCGCGCAGGAACTGCTCAAGCGCTTGACGGCCCGGCGTATCGAAGGGCACGAAGTGCGCACCGCGGTGGATGAGGCGGAGTTGCGCGCACTGGAGTCCCGGCGGCTGATCAGAACCTTCGGATCGCACGAGGGCGCGATCACGGCGGTTTGCCTGAGCTGGGACGGGCAACTGGCGCTCTCCGCCGATGCGCCGAAAGGCGGGGGCGGTCCCTTGTCCGTTTGGAATGTTGAGACAGGGGAACGAGTCCACCGGCTCGAAGGCCACCGTGCTGCGATATCCTCGGTTGCGCTGGCAGCGGACGGCGCCCGCGCCGCGACGGGGTCGCTGGATCGCAGTGCGCGCGTGTGGAATCTCGTGACGGGGGAATGTGAGCACACGTTCAAAGTTCACACCAATGCCATAACCGCCGTGCGATTCACGGATGAAGGTCGCGGAATACTGACTGGAAGCGCCGACGGGACCATCTGCTGGTGGGATCTCGTAGACGGGAAGCTGCGAACGACCTTTGCGGGCCATGCGGGATCGGTGACGGCGATTTGCCCGGGCGTTCCGGGGCAGTCGTTCTTTTCCGCCAGTCAGGACCGGACCCTGCGCCAGTGGGAACTGAATACGGGCCGTTGTCTGAATGTGGAAAGTGACTATACCGAAACGCTGTTGAGTCTCGCCGTCAGCGACAACCGGCGCTACGTGCTGGGCGGAACGGCGGACGGATGCATCGAGTTGTACGACGTGAGCGCATCGAAGAAGATGGGACGCCGCAAAGCGCACAGCGAGCCGATCACGTCGATCGCGTTGGGCAAACGCGGCGAATTCGCTTTGACCGCCGTGCAGGGTGGAAAGCTCCGCATGTGGCAAATGGCTGCGAATCGTTGCTTACACACCTTTCCCGGCATGGCGCCCATCGCCCTGCGCGGCGACGGCGACGTGTGCCTGTCCGCCGGGCCGGAGGGCGTGTTGCACTTGTGGCACGTGGGGTTCCGGAGCGCGGTGATCTTTGCGCCGATGCTCCTGTGCCAATCCTACGAGGCCGATGACGACGGTGGCGATTCGACCCCGGGAGACGAACCGGGTCCGCCGGATGCGGATTAGTCAGAATGCTGTCCGCGACATTTTCGCCGGTTCGCTCTTGTGATCTGCACGATGTGCTTCCCTTTCCATCCCGTTCCGCTCTTTATCGCTGACCGGGAGACGACGAAGATCGGTTCCGTCAATACGCACGGTCCACAGTTCGTAGTGGTCGCGTTCCGCGCTGAGGCGTTTCTTGACCCGGAAGACAAGCCGGGTCCCGTCCGGAGAAAAGACAGGTTCATCGATGCGGCACTGCATCGTGACGATGGTACTGGTCTGGTCGGATTCCGTCCGGGCGACGTGCAGACGAGACTCGCAGCCCTCATCATCAAAACGGACGCACTTGGCAAAGGCCACGCGGCTCCCATCTCGCGAGAACTGGCAAACGGCGCATTGCCCCAATTCCTCGATCCATTTTCCAACCGGCGTCTCGCGTACCCCGCTGGCGCGTAACTTGCCTACCGCGTCGCGATCGCACAAAACCAAGTTCCCGGCGTAGCTCGTGATAACCGGCTGATCCGCAGTCGCCCGAACGGCCCAATGTTGGTTGCCATCATGCTCCCCGGCGATCCTTGTGAGACCGTCACCGCTGCGTGAAACGGAATACAAACTACGACGATCCCAGGAGGAATCGTAATCTGGTCCCCATTTGGGCGCTTGTTTCAAGCGGGCGAACAGGATAGCGTCGCCATCGGGCAGAAACGCGGGCCCTACGTCGTAGCCGTCTTTACCCGACGTGACGTTCTGGACGGTCCCACCACCGGGGGAGACCAGCGCGACGTGCGCCATCGTCTTGTCGTCGCGGCGTGTAAACGCAATCGCGTCGCCGGTCGGTGAGAACTGAGGCGCCCAGTCCTCGTAGTCGCCTTCCGTTACCGGGGTGAGTTTGCCGGTGCCGAAGGCTAGGTTGAACAAGTTGCATTGCGTCTTTCCGGTGCGCGACGCGAACACGATGGACTGGCCGTCGGGTGCGTAGACAGGGTCAAAATCGAAGCGGTCGCCATCGGTGAGTTGTTTGCTCAGCGACCCGTCCAGCGGCACCCGATACAGGTTCATTCTTTTCCGTTGCTGATACGCGACGACAATTTCATCTCCCCCCGGGGCAAAGGCTACAGCCTTCGTCCCCGTATCTCCGGGCAAGCCTTCCACTGCGTAATACAGTGGAAGGAATGGAATCGAAGCGATATAAAACGGCGCCATCAGCAAGATTCCGGTCCAGATAAACGCGGCGATCGGTAAATAGCAGATGGTTTCGCAGCCGGTGAACAGGGCGATCAGGAAGCCCGCAATCGCCACGCGGCTGCGACGGAAGCGAGGGCTATTATGTTTGGATATATATTGTTGATATATTAACTGTTGGAATCGCATTCGCATGGTCCGGTCCTCCTGTCGGTTGGGGTTATTTCGTATCGAGCGTGTCGAGCCGCCCACGCAGGCGGGTTAACAGGTCTACCAGCGTTTCCCGCTCGCGCCGGGTCAGGGCGCCCATAACATCACCCACCTGCTCCATGTACAGTGTGGCGACCTGGGCGTGTCGGGCGATGCCGGCGCGGGTCAATTTCACGATGTTGTAGCGCCGGTCGTCGGGATCGGCGACGCGGACGACGAGGCCGGCCTTCTCCATGCGGTCGATGAGAGTCGTGATGTTGGCGCGATTGACGAGCATCATCTCGCTCAACTCGATCTGGGTCAGCCCGCCCCGTTCCCCGCTCTGGTTCTTCAGCAGGATCATAACGTTGAACTGCACGTCCGTGATGCCGTGTTTTCGGAAGAACTCGTCCGCGCGTTTCTTGGCCTTCGACGCCGTGAAGTAAATGTTTAATAGGGCCTCGTGATCGCGGTTCTTGAAGTCCGTGCGAAGCCCAAGTTCGTTTTTGAGGGTCATTGGTCAACACCTTTACTGTATACATATAAACAATAAACCAAACGCCGCGGACTGTCAAGGGGGTTTCGCCGGGCCAGGTTCCTGCACCCCCATTTGCAGGCTATTCGAAAGGCTCATCTCTCAAAAGTGGGGACCCGTATACTGCGGCGCAGCCTCCGGAAACCTCCTCAATTCCTAATTCGTCATTCCCAACTGCAACGTCCCGGTCCATATCTATAAGGAGAGTTCCGCCCATGCCAACCCCCCTACCGGCAATCGTGCCCTCGCAACGACGCCAAGACCCGCCCCGAACTCCGCACATCATCCTCGCGAACGCGGGCACCGCTATCAACACCCCCCCCTTGAATCGTCAAAAATCAAAAGGAGGTACACCCCCAATTCCTCCAGTCCAAGGACTCCAGCCTCTGGCCGAATTACCGCGCAACCCAATACCGCATTTGTATTTACGAGGAGAACGCAGGAAAATCCCCAGACCGCCCGTCACCCTCGCGAACGCGCGGACCGAAATCAGCAGTCGGTGCACCCCCCCTTGTTCCGTCAAAAAACAAAAGGGGGGGTGACACCAGGCGCCCGGACCCCGCGTTACGCCTTCGGCTCCATCACGCCCGCGGCGTGACTAGATTCCGTTGCCCCTTCGCGGCAGAAACATCGAATTGGAGCGACCTTGAGAGCAAGATGACGGACTGAGTCGGTGTTTTGGTCTTTCCTCGATTTGAACATTGCGATTTGTTCCGGATTTCGTGCTTTGGATTTTGGATTTGATTACGTTACGTCGCGCCGAGGTGGGTTGTGTTACCCTGATCCTCGTGGGCACCAACCGCGAAAGGAGGAATCTCATGGCCAGTGCAAAAGACAAAGGCACCACCATCGCCGGCGTCACCGTTTTCCTGGGCCTTGCCACCGGCGTAACGGCTTTCCTCGTCGGACTCCTGGCCATCTTTCACAGCCTGAACTTCGGAGGAGCGGGGGCCTGTTTCATCGCCGCCGCCTTGAGCTTCGGACTGACGGCGAACGCCATGCTGCGGGGGTGAGCGGAAGTGGGATTGATCGGACGGATCCGACGGATCGGTCCGATCGGTCGGATCCGTTTCAACGCATGGCCCCGCCACATTAACCGGAGGTCGCTTGGGGCGCTTCCATTTTCTCACTCCCCCTCATACCGCGCCTTGGCGGTTTCCTCGTCGATGAATCCGTACCACATGCCGCGCCAGAAGGCGTCGGGGAAGGCGGCGCCGCCGAGTTCGCGGCGGGTGTTCTTCTCGAATTGCAGCACGAGGTGCGCGGACTCCCAGGTGTCGCCGTGGTCTTTGGACAGGTAGAGACCGGCGGGGGTGCCGGTAAACAGCCAGTCGGTGTTGCGCGGGGCGAAGACGGTGCGTGCGACGGGGATGTCGAGGCCTTGGGCGTGATCCTGCCAGGTCGTCCCGCCGTCGCTGCTGATCAGCACACCGCGGTCGCTTCCGACGACGAGGACGCCATTCACGAAACGCGGTTCCGTGATCTCGCCGCGGACGAAGAGACTCATGATGCCGAGCATCCCGCCTTCCGCATACTTCGCGTAGAGCGTTTCCATATCGTTTGACCACGTCTCGCCGGCGTCGGTGGATTGTTGCAGCAGCGAGTTCACGCCCATACTGCCGAATTCGGATCGCATACCGACGATGATGTGATCGGGATTGGCCGGGTCGGCGACGAGCCAGGGATAATTGCGCGTATATTCGGGGAACCCAAACCGCGATGTGCGGGTCCAATCGGATTCGTCAATCCGTTTGGTAAAGAGCGCGTCGCCGATGCGCGCATAGATGCGATCGCGCCGTTCGGTTGTATCGGGATGGGCTTCGTCCAGTGCCAGCGTGAACTGAACGTTGCCCGCTTGCGGCAGGCCTTCCGTCAGGTTTTCCCAGGTCTTACCCAGGAACTCTTCGCCGAAGTCGACGCTGCGGTATACGCCGCGCTCGGTCATCGCGTACAACACGCTCGTGTCGTTGGGATCGGTTTGAATATCAACCGGCGCGCCGCCGTCGTTAGGCACGGGCAGCCGCTCCCATTGCGTGCCGCCCGTGATGGTGAGATAGAATCCGTCCCGCGCTGCGACATAGAGAATGCGCGAGCGGCGTCCCACGGCGACGGCCTTCGCCGGACTCGGCAGTTCGCCGTCGATGGGCCGCCAGTTCGCTGCTGTGGCCGCGGCGTCGCGCGATTGATAGAGCGATCCGTCCTGATCCACAGCGCACATGACCACCGGGTCTTCGGACGACACCGCCACGTCCTGCACGATGCGGCTAAGCCATCCGTCCGGCCGGAGCAGGTTACCTTTCCAGAGGTACTCGTTATCCCACGAGGCGGCGTAGACGGGGTAGGGCGGTTTCGCGTCCTTCTTGATGCTGTTCATGCGAGGTTGCACGGTCATGTCGGTGGGAAAGGTTTGCAGCGAATGGAGCGCTTCCTGCAAGGCCTTCTCCTTGCCGGGCGCGTCCGGCGCGACGCCGAAGTAGATATACGTGAACAGGCTTTGCGCGTCGTTCACATGGTTCGCCCAGATGGCATCCGCCACGACGCGGTAAGCGGCGAGTAACTCGGGGTCGTCCTCGATGCGGAACAGATTTTCGAGGTGGCAGATCACGTGTTCGGCGTCATCGAAATTCTTCTCGGTTTTGAAGGGCTTCAGCCCGCGCAAACCGTACCGATCCACGAGTTGGTCGTAGACCGCCTTGAACTTGGGTTTTTCCGTAGCGTGGTAGGCGACCTTCGCGCCCGCGATGGCCATCATGATCCGCATGTTCAGCGTCTTGCCGTCCGTCAGGCCCAGGATGGGCACGGGCCGCCCGTCGTAGTTGTGAATGATGAGATCGTTGTCGACCCAGTAGCTCACCAGCGCGTCAATGGAATCGCGGCAGCGGTCCTTCTGCTCGCCTTCGGCGGCGAGGTCGTAATATTGGCCGAGCGCGTGGATGGCGTCGCTGTAGTTGTGGTGACTGGGGTCCGCGAGCCAGCGGAGATCCTGGCCGTCCACCGTGCCCTGATGCCATTCGTCGCGTTTGCTGCCCGCATGGCGTTCCTCGTAAGTCTCGCCGTGCCCGAGGAAATAGCCGCGGGCCTGCAATCCGCGCACGCCGGTCACGCGCTGGCACCGGTACACCGCCTCGAACAACTCGTCCGCCCGCTGTTTGGCCGCGGCCACTTGGTCCGCCGGCGCGCCGACCTTCTTCAAGTACGCGTACCGGTACGACGCACCGGCGAGATGGTTCGAGGTCCAGCAGACCGCGTGGGCCACGTCCGCGAAGGGATTGGTCGTAGTGAGGTCGAAGGCCTGCCCCTCGGGTGGGATCTGCACGAGGGACGGATAGAGTCCGAGGATATTGTGCTTCGCGACGATGCCTTCTTCGATGATGCGATCTTTTTCGAGGAGTGGCAGACGCCACGTTTCGTCGGCGTGGACGGCGGGGATGAGGATTGCACACAGGATGGTCAAGACTCGGACTCGCATGACGGGTACTCCTTTCGTAACAGTCTCCGCCATGGTACGCCTGCGGGACGCGTCGGGCAATGAAGAACCGGACGGACCGGTTCGCTCGGCTGGAACCAGCGACTACACGGACGAGACGCCCGTGCCCCTTAGCCGTGGATCTCGGCGTATTGCCGGCGGGCGCGGGCGACGGCTTCGGCGAGGGGTTCGGGGTCCTGCGAACCGATGACGAGGGGACGGTGGCCGGTGGTGAGCAGCACGCCGCGATTGCCGCGGGCGTTGAAAAAGGACGTTGGGGTCCCTTCGAACATGCCCAGCCGGACGCCCCAACCGCCGGCATCGCGCAGCGGCCGGTAGGTGACGACACGTTCTTCGATAATCGTATCGAGGCCGACCCGGCGCCACAGCATGGGGAACAGCACACCGAGGGACAAATACACGTCATTGGAGCGAACGCGCACCCGGAGGCGCATCAGATTGGTGGCCAACAGCAGGCTTACCATAATGAGCACGATAACGCCGAGGGGAATCGGTTCGCTGCCGGGGCTGGGCGGTTCTTTGCCGAGGCCCACCAACACGGGGAGCAAACCGAAGATCAGGAGGAACATCAGGACGTAGACCCAAAGTGCGAAGCGCTGGTTTTCTTCGTAGAGGACTTCGTTCATGGGAACCTCCGGTGCGGGGGGTGCACGGACCTACACGGACGAGCACGGACAGACCGTGCGAATCGGCCACTACAGAGTCGCGTGTAATTGGTCCAGCACGGCCAAAGCCTCTTTGTGAATCACGGGGGCGATCCCCGGACCGCCGGAGTTTTCCTCGCCGTATTGGGGTTTGTCAGTGCGGCCGTAGGCGTAGGGCGGCTTCTCGTCCCATTGCGTATGCGGGATGATGTAGCCGATCTCGTCGTTGGCGAGGCCGACGATCATATTCACCTTGCCCTGCATCTGTTGGCGCAAGGGCGGCACCTCGATCGGCGTGCCGGGGTAGTCCCCGCCTTCCGGCGACTCGATGCCGCCTTCCGCGATTTCGGGATACAGCTCGCCGGGAATCGTCAGGATCTCCAGATCGCCGATGCGAATGGCGTTCACCTCCGTCTTTGCTTTGCCCCAATACCAGCCCGGATGGATGAGCCCGAGCATGCACGCATACCCGAACAGGCCGTCCATGGGCACGAAGATGGTCTTTGCCACGACGGCGACTTCCGGGTTTTCGACGCGGATGGCATCGTCGCTGCGCTGGGAATTCGCGACGACGATGGCCAGGTTCTCGCCCAGCGCTTCGGCCTTGCCAAAACTGGCTTCCCGGAATTCCTGGACTCCGTCCCGATGGGGCACGGTCGTGTGCAACTGCGTCATGAGCCCGCCAACCATACCCTGGAAGTACAGGCACATGCCGCCCAGCGGTTCCACGCCATTGGGATCGCTCACGCCCGTTTCGACCCCTTGGCGCACCCAATTCAGGAAATCCGACGTGAGTTCGGAATTGCTGCCGCCGAGGGTTTCGGCGTGATTGCCCCAGGACACCATCGTGGCGATGGTCTCATCGGTGCCATGTTTCACAAACCGGGCGCTGCATATGTCGCGATCGATGACGATGGGTTTCCGGCTATCGTCGACAAACCCTTCGGGTTCGATGACCTTATCGGCCAGGATCATATCGGCGGGTTCGAGGTTGCGCACCGATTCCTCGATGGCGTCCGTGCAGGCCTGTTGGACCTTCTTCATGTACGGGTAGTCGAACTTGGGCCGGAAGGGCGAGTAACTCCAAATCCCCATGGTATCCGGCGCTTCGTGGTTGTGGCTCGTCGAAAACATGACGTGGTCGATGCCGAGCGACGGGTCCAGCGACTTCCGTACGGCGATAAACTTCTCGTGGAGGACACCGATACTGTCGATGGTCACCATGACCAGCGTGACGCCGTTGTTCCGCACGGCAATCGCGCGGACCCATAGCGGGTCGTGGACGCCCTTGGCGGGGCGGTTGTTGGAGAATCCCGCCATCCAGACCAAGTCCATCCGGCCGTTGCCGTTGGTATCCTCCCAGGTGTCGCCCTTGTCCTCGTTGTACTTACCATCTCCGTCGGCGTCGGTCCAGGTGTCGTACTGGGTGAGGTTGGGCGTGATATCCCGTTTGGCGACACCGACTTCCAGCACGCCGGGCGTGGCGGTGTCCCCGGCCGCGGGTTTCACCAGATCTGCGCGGTAGAACCGGTACGGACCCTTCATGCGGTAGCCGAGAATGGCCACAAGCAGCAGGGCAATCAACGCAAGGGTGGAAAGGATCTTGTGGTTGGCAATGAAACTAGGCATGGTACTGCATCTCCTATACCCATCAGCCTACTCAAAGTGATAGGCTATATGCAAAGCCCTGTCTCCCCAAGGGGTTGCCAAAAAACATGCTTTGAACGGCCGGTGGAAATACGGTATAGTGAATACGAAGCGCGATACAGCGTCTGGTTGTATGAGGTACAGAAATGACGCCCACGAGACGGGAGGGCGTTAGAGGTAGCATTGCCATGAACGCATCGCAGAAGAGAGAGATTTTCGGGTTTGTGCTCAGCATCGCTTTGGCGGTCGTCCTTGCGGTGGGGGCCATCATGTCGTTTAACGGCACGAGCAACGCCAGCTCCGATCCCTACACGATCGAAGTGCAGACCCCGGATCAGACCGGCACGGTGGGCACCGATAAGGGCGTGAAACGGTTCCAGACGACGGACGCCCGAACCATCCTGCATTCGGAATCCACCGGGCAATAACGAACGGATAGACTATCCACTCCGCAGTCCGTCCACGGGACGTGACTGCGGAGTTTCTTTTTCCGGCGACACCGATCTATCATCCCCCTGTCACGCCGTGACGAGAACCCAGCACAACTTTCGGACAATCCATCGCCGTTTCGTGCGTGGTCGGAGGATAGCACCCATGTCGAGAATTCAGCTTGTTTTGCTCTTTACCGGTGTCGCGATTGTGGGCTCCATCAGCGCACTGATGACCTCATGGTTGACCGGAGGCGTGGTGTCGGCGGCGCCGGCCTATCTCGAAGCCAAGGAATTCCGACTGGTCGACGATTCGGGCGCTATTCGCGGCCGGTTCGGCACGGACCCCGACGGGACCACGCGGCTGGTGATCACCGATCCCGATGGCGTGCCACGATTGTGGAGCGGCGTCATGCCGAATGGCACGGCGATGGTGAACCTGAACGACGAGGCCGGAAAACCCCGCGTGTTCATCCAGGTCAACGACACGGAGCCGCTGATCGCCATGCGGGACACATCCGACACGGGCCGCATTTATCTGCAAGTCAGCCAGGACGAACCGTTGATCAACCTGCGCGATGCTAACAACCAGGGGCGCATCTTCATCAAAGTCGGCGAAGAAGGTCCGGCGATCTGGTTCAACGACGACCAGGGCCGGACGGTCTACACGCAACGCTGACGTTCTACGCCGTGCATTGCGGGGTCCACATTCTGCGCTTCGGATTCACTCCAGACAACCCAAGCCATGCTTTCCCTATCCTCATGATTTGAATTGACGGACCTGTTAACTAGGTCTATGCTGAAAGTATGAATTGGCAAAACATTTCCAAACGATTGCCGCCGATTGCAGCCGTCGCGATCGTCGCTGCATTTCCACTCCTCGGGTACGCGGCCGAACCGGACGCCGCAAATGTTCCCCGCAATCACACCGTGACGGATCAGCTCCCGGAAGGCTATTTTCAGGAATCATACGTCCACAACGCGATGGGGACGTTCTTCGAGATCGTGGTGTACGGCGAGCGGGACAAGGATTCGGCCGACCAGTTCAGCCGGGCCGCGGACGAAGCGTTTAAGACTATCGACAGTCTGGAGGACCGGGCCAGCAGTTGGATTCGCAGCAGCCAGATTTCACGGGTGAACCGGGAAGCGGCCGAACAACCGATTCGGGTGGCGCCGGACGTGTTCCGCATGCTCGAGGTGTCCCAAACCTTGTATCGCAACACGGGCGGCGCCTTCGACATCACCGTGGGGCCCCTGGTCGATCTGTGGCGCACCTGCCGAGAAGAAAAAAAATTGCCCACCGAGTCCGAACTTGCGGCTGCGCGTGGTGTCATAGGTTTCGACAAGGTGACGCTCGATGCCAAAGCGCGGACGGTGTCGTTCGCTAAGCCGGGAATACGCCTGAACTTCGGAGGGATCGGCAAAGGTTTCGCGCTCGACGAGGCCGTGCGGGTGTTGCGCAGCTACGGCATCCGACGGGCGATCCTGCACGGCGGCGCGAGCACGATCATCGCGATGGGCGCGCCACCGGATAAGCCCGGCTGGACGGTTCGCGTGAGCCATCCCGTCGACACGGACAAGGACATTGCGACGTTCGTGCTCAAGGACGAGTCGTTGTCCACGTCGGGGCATTTGATCGACGTGGTGGAGATAGACGGGAAGAAGTACGGCCACATTCTGAACCCGGCCACGGGGATGCCCGTGCAGGGGATCGTCATGAGTATGGCGGTGGCGCCGACCGGCACGGAAACGGATGGACTGAGCACCGCCTTCTTCGTGATGGGCGTAGAGGGGACCGAACGCTATTGCCGGGATCACCCCGGGGTGCGCGCGGTTCTGGTTCCCGATTCCGACACCGGGACGTTCAAACCCATCCGGATTGGCTTTGACCAATAGGACAGCGAGCGAAAGTTGAACCGTAACTTGGTCATCGCAACTCGTAATCGTGCTCGTAATCGTAATCGAACTACGACTTACGTACGTGAGCGATCTCGGAACGCCGAAATCCGGCTAAACCGCAAATGCAGTACGCATCGATGTCTTCCACCAACCTCGATTACGATTACGAGCACGATTACGAGTCACGATGGCTTCGGGAAGGGAGCCGGCCATGGATACGAAACTGTCTCGACGCAATTTCATCAAGGCCACGGGTGCGACGGCGGGGCTCGCCATCGCCACGGGGTACTCGCCCTTTTCCTACGCGCAAAATGAAAAAGTCCGGGTCGCACTCATCGGCACGGGCAGCCAAAACCGTCTCCACATCGAGGACGGTCTTGCCGGCGCGCAGGACATCGAAATCGTTGCCATAGCGGATTGCCTGTTGTTCAATCTGGGGTGGGGCTGGACGACCGCCGGCAGCGACCCCGAGCTCAAGAAACACCTCTACACCGACTATCCGACGATGTTGGAAAAGGAAATGGACAACATCGATGCGGTCATCATCGCCACGCCCTTCAAGACCCACTACCCCATCGTGATGGACTGTCTCGACGCGGGCAAGCACGTCTTCTGCGAAAAGACCATGGCCCACACCTACGAGGCATGCCGGGACATTGTGACGAAGTGTCACGACACGGGTCTCTTCGTGCAGGTCGGCCACCAGCGCCGGTACAACCCCGAGTACAACTACGCCGCGACCCAGATGCTGCAGAAGAAGCGCCTGGGACGCGTCGGATTCATCGAAGCCCAATGGCACCGGAACGACGCGTGGCGGCGTCCCCTGCCCAAGAAGAAGGACGGGTCGCCGTACGTGTTGAGCCCCGCGGAGAAGAAATGGATTCCCGATCTCCAGAAGCATTGGAACTGGCGCATCTACGAAGAGTACTCGTCGGGGCTGCTCAGCGAACTGGCGACACATCATCTGGAAGAGGTCAACTTCCTACTGGGTACCATGCCGTCGC
The DNA here is from genome assembly GCA_963745075.1 of Candidatus Hydrogenedentota bacterium. Lineage (GTDB taxonomy): Bacteria > Hydrogenedentota > Hydrogenedentia > Hydrogenedentales > SLHB01 > JAHDWY01. The sequence goes on from CAVUWV010000019.1 coordinate 20,932, forward strand.
GCGTCTGGGGCACGGGCGGACTGGACTATTGGCGCGACGACCGCACGACCTTCGACAATCTCACAGTCACCTACGAATACGAAATGTCGAAGCGGGACCACGGCTTCGGCACGGTCGACGCCAAGATCGAGGAACAAGATCCGCGACGCGTCAATCAGCCGTACACGGTGCGCGTCACGTGGTCGGGCACACTGGAGAGCGCCAAGAAAGGCGCTTCCATGCTGGTCATGGGCGACGAGGGGACCTTCGAACTGCGGGAACGGTGGTCGTGGGAGAAACCCGGCTGCGTCTTCTTCCAGGAACCCGTCAAGATCTGGCTCGATCCCAAAACGATGCAACCGACGACCGACAAAAAGATCATTGAGTGGATCAAGGTGACGGGGCAATCCCAAATCTACTCACGTTGGGAAGAGCAAGATCCGGTTCCCTTCGAGAAGGAACTCGATCCCTCATGGTTCGACATCACGCCCGACGTGCGGCAGTTCCAGGCCTTCGCTAAGCACATCAAAGAAGGCGGCAAACCGCGAACCAACGAGATGGTCGGGTTGATGGCGTCCGTCTGCGATATCGCCGGGCACGAAGCGGTCACCACCAAGGAAGTCGTCGAGATCGATCCCGCAGTGTATACCTTCGATTTCGAAACACCCGATCCCTTCGTCTACGAGTTGATCGAGGCATGACGTGGGTCCAATTTGAAATTCGAAAACAAATCCGAATGACAAAATGACCGAAATGGGGGGGGGAATTCAATAAGCAACACTGCGAATATTGATTATAGTATAAATAATTCTTTTGCGCTGTGGCGCAAATTGAGCGTTCGCCGACAAAATCATGTGTCGGACGCCCACCGTGGGTTGGACCGGCGGGTCCGGCAAGTAGTAGAATGGAATAGAGAGCGTGGGAATTCCGGTTCCCCCGTTATAGAGGTGTTGCGCAGCGCGTCAAGCCTCGCGCTTGACGTGTTGGTTTGATTCGATAGAGAATACGGAGCGAAGTCGGGACGTGGCGGCATTGCCGCCGCGAAGCGGAGAAATGTGTTGTTCACCGGGCCGTCCGCTTGCTCCCGCCTCGCAGAATGTCGCCCCGCCGGACGGGTGGCGGCGGTCCACGCGTCCGGAGCGTATAACTGTGGCAACAGAAAGGAACCAGGAATGGACAAGGATTTGACGCGGCGTAATTTTATGAAGGCAACGGGCGCTGGGGCGGGCATCGCCATCGCGGCGGGTTGGTCCCCCTTGTCCTACGCGCAAAACGAACGGGTACGGGTCGCCATGATCGGCACGGGCAGCCAGAACTGCATCCACCTCGAGGACGGCCTGGCCGGCTCCCAGAGTATTGACGTGGTCGCCATTGCGGATTGCCTGAAGCCCAACCTCGCGAAGGGCTGGTTCACGGCGGGCGGCAGCGACGAACTGAAGAAACACCTCTACCTGGACTATCGCGAGATGTTGGACAAGGAAAAGGACAACATCGACGCAGTCGTGATTGCCACGCCGTTCAAAACGCACTATCCCATCGTCATGGACTGTCTGGACGCGGGCAAGTACGTGTTCTGCGAGAAGACCATGGCCCACACTTATGAATACGCCCGGAACGTCGTGAAGAAGTGCCACGAAACCGGGCTGTTCGTCCAGAACGGGCACCAGCGGCGTTACAACCCTGAATACAACCATGCGGCCACGCAGATCATCGAGAACGGACGCCTTGGCCGCGTCGGGTTCATCGAATCCCAGTGGCACCGCAACGGCGACTGGCGGCGTCCGCTGCCGCGCCTTAAGGACGGCACGACGTACCAGTTGTCTGAAGCCGAGAAGAAGTTCATCCCGGATTACGAAAAGCACATCAACTGGCGCATTTACGAAGATTTCTCCGCCGGCCTGATGAGCGAGTTGGCGACGCACCACATGGAAGTCACGAACTTCCTGTTGGGGACGATGCCGTCGAAGGTCTACGGTTCGGGCGGCAACGATTACTGGCGCGACGGCCGCACCACCTTTGACAATCTCGCCGTGACATACGAGTACGAGATAGGCCGGCGGGATCACGGCTTCGGTCAGATCGACGCCCGCAACGATCAGCAGCGGGAACGTATGCGCGAACAGAATCGTCCGTACAAGGTGCGCGTCACGTGGTCCGGCACGCTGCAAAGCGCCCACAAGGGCGGCTCGATGCTGATCATCGGCGACAAGGGCGCCTTCCAATTGCGCGAGCGGTTGAAGGCGGACCAGCCGGGTTGCGTCTTCTACGGTGAACCCGAAAAGATCTGGCTCGATCCCGCGACCGGTGAACCGACGACGGACACGGATATCATCCAAGGCATCCGGGCGCGCGGTGAATCGCAGAAATACACGCAAATCATCGATCAGGAGCCGATTCCCTTCGAAAAGGAAATGGACCCGAGCATCTTCGACAAAACGCCGGACGTGCGGCAGTTCGAAGCTTTCGCCCAGTGCATCAAGGAAGGCGGTAAGCCCCGCACGAACGAGATGGTCGGCCTGATGGCGTCGATTTGCGATATCGCCGGTCACGAGGCCGTGTCGACGGGCGAGATCATCGACATCGACCCGGCCCTGTACACCTTCGATTTTGAGACGCCGGAACCGTTTGATTACGTGAAGGCGTAAAGACGAGAAACACGTGGCCCCGGCGCGAGCAACTTCGCGCCGGGGCCTTTCTATTTGTGCGCCCGGCAGGGCGCAACCACTTGGGGGTGAAAGTCCCTTACAGGCCCGACAGGGGGAACTGTTAGCCGCGACGGCAAGGGTGTCCATCGCGAGGTGGAATCTGAAGGAAGCCGCAGGCAAAGCGCTGGCCCGACGAACAGAAATCGCATACGAGGCGTGCATGGCGAGGTGAGGAGGCAGATGTCTTCAAAGTCCCGTACCTGTCCGGAAGTCACGGACGTAGATGCGGCGGGCATAAGCGTGAAGGTGGATGCGCATTACCCGGGGAGGTCTGCCTCGTCCCCCACAGGGCAAGACGGCTCATCGAGCGCGTTGAGAGACGGGCAGAAGTCAGCAGAGGGCATAGTAGGTTCATCGACCGGACCGAAGGCCCGAACATGTGAAGAGGATGTGGAGCCCTGTATTTCGATGGCGACGGGAGACGCAGAAGGTCAGCTTGAGAAAGCCGCCGCCACCCCGAGGGTAGCGGACGGAATCCGCGAGAGGAAGGGATCCGGTGCGTTAAGCGTCACGGCAAGGAAGGAAACTTCAAGTCGGAGACGTTGTATGTTGATGGAAGCGGTGGTCGAGCGCGAGAACATGATGAAGGCCTTGCATCGCGTGAAAGGCGAACCAGGGGTCTGCCGGCGTGGATGGCATGACCGTGGAGGAACTTGGACCCGTTTTCTGCGCAGCGCATTGGCCGGTCATCAAAGAAGCATTGCTGGAAGGCGGTACGAACCGGCCCCGGTGCGCAAGGTGGAAATCCCCAAGCCGGGCGGAAGGGAATGCGGCAATTGGGCATCCCGACGGTACTGGACCGTCTGATTCAGCAGGCGATGCATCAGGTGCTTCAACCGTTATTCGACCCGGATTTTCCGAATCCAGCTATGGATTTCGTCCAGGCCGGAGCGCTCATCAGGCGGTGCAACAAGCACGCGCGATACGTAAGCCCAGGGTTGCCGGTGGGTGGTGGACATGGACCTGGAGAAGTTCTTCGACCGCGTGAACCACGACATCTTCATGGCGCGGGTGGCGCGGCAGGTCAAAGACAAGCGGGTACTGCTTCTGATTCGCCGCTATCTGCAGGCGGGCATTCTCGACGGAGGGCTGGTGTCGCAGCGCACGGAGGGGACGCCGCAGGGCGGTCCGCTTTCGCCGCTGCTGTCCAACATCCTTCTGGATGATCTGGACAAGGAACTGGAGAAACGGGGCCAGCGTTCTGCCGGTACGCCGACGACTGCAACATCTATGTGCGGTCGCAACGGGCGGGAGAGCGGGTCTTGGCCTCGGTGACCCGGTTCCTGCAAGACCGGCTCAAGCTGCGGTGAACCGGAGAAAAGTGCGGTGGCGCGGCCGTGGAACCGGAAGTTCCTGGGATACAGCATGACGTTTCACCACCAGCTGCGGCTCAAAGTCGCGCCGGACAGCGTGGAACGGCTCAAGGCGAAACTCCGGGTACTTATTCCGCCAGGGACGTGGCCGCAACCTGCGGCGCTTCATCGAGGACCTGACCCCGGTGCTGCGAGGATGGATCACTTACTTCCGACATGCCGAAGTCAAAGGCGTCTTCGAGGACTTGGACGGATGGATCCGGCGCAAACTGCGCTGCCTGCTATGGCGACAGATGGAAGCGCACCAAACACCCGCGCCAGGAACCTGATGAAACGGGGACTGGATGAAGAACGTGCCTGGAAGTCCGCCACCAACGGTCACGGCCCGTGGTGGAACGCCGGGGCTTCCCACATGAATGAGGCCTTCCCAATGCGATTCTTTGCTGAACTTGGTCTCGTTTCGCTGCAAACGAGCACATGAACGACTTCAAAACGAAACACGAACCGCCGTATACGGAACCGTACGTACGGTGGTGTGGGAGGACGGGGGAGGAACTATCCTCCCCCTCCTACTCGATTCGATCGGACGGATCCCTGCCGATCGGTCCGATCCGTCCGATTCTCCTACTCCGAAAACGGCGCTCGGCGAATCAGCTTGCCGAAGCCTACGCGCCGGTGCAGGAAACAGATGCGCCCGCTGGGACGCTCCCGCATTTCCTGCCGCAGCCGTTCTCCGAAAGCTCGTTTGAAGTCTTCGCGCGGGTAGCGCTGGACGACCTTCCTTCGCGTTTCGTTGTCCAGTAGTTCTGCGTTCGTGCCGACGACATCCAGGCTGGCTCCGGCATGAAGCAGATGCGCCTCGACTCCTTTTCCTATTGGCGCCACAACGTTGAGATGCATGACGATGGCCTCCGTCAATGCCTCCTGGCGCTCCGGCGGCCACGCCGCTTGCCGGGCAAGAGCGCCGGCGCCCTGGGCGCTGTCGAGTGTGAAACATTCCGCGTGTTCGGCGCATCCGGCGTAAGCAGTGGTCAGCCCCAGGTCGTGCAATAGTGCCGCGACGTAAAGGAGTTCGTTGTCGAATGTAATGGACCGGGCCGTCGCGATGAGGTGTGCCCACAGGTAGGTGCGATGGCAGTGGTTTACTAGAAAGACCGGCGAGACTTGTTGACAAAGGAGCGCGGCTTGATTTGCGGTTTCCGAATCGGGCGGCGCAATGTCGTGCAGGGGCACGTTCACCGGAGCACCGGCTGCTGAAAAACGGCGCATCATTCGGTGCGCTTGCAGTTGCAGGCCCTGTCCCATCAGCGCCAACCGGTCGGTGACCGTCAACCGGCCCATGGTACGCATCGCCCATTCCAGGGATCCGACTCCGTTCACGGAAACGCCTCCAGAGGTCTTGGTGTGGAGTGCTCAGCGCACGTGGTCCTCGCGTAACGCTCGCGCGGTCACTCCAAGTCCCATCAAGCCAGCAACGCCGAGCAGTGTGCCCGCTCCGAGGAAGAATCGCAATTGTTCGGCGCCCGCCTCGGCCGCGCCGCCGGTGGTGAGCGACAGGAGAAACAGGACGCCCGAGAAGGACAGGCGGCCGGCGAGGCTTTGCATGGACAGATAGGTGGCCCGTTGCGCCTGCGGGACCCGGGGAGCGATGGCCGCGTTGAGCGGAGCGGTCATCAATCCGCGCGGACAGCTTCGCAGCAAGATGAGGATTACGACGATCGGGTTGATGACGATGGCCATGGCGATCATGATGATCAGTTGCAGCGCGGTGCTCGACAACAGGGCGGTTGCCAATCCGAACCGATCCCGGAGGCGCACGCTCCATGCCGCAGCCTGGGAGGCAACGACCATCGTAAGCGCCGTGACCACACCGGAGACCAGCGGTGTGCCCGAGGTTGTGCTGTGCCAACCGCGCAAGACCAGATCCAGGTAGGGTTGGTAAAAGAGGTATGGCATGTGATTGAGCACCGTCATGAGCACGTAGAACGCGAAAAGCCACAACAATGCGGACTGGCGCAGGCAGGCGATGCACACCCGCAATTGGCGCAGAATCCCCTCGCCCAGCGAGGCGCGCTTTTCCAATACGGTCGGTTCCCTGAACAAAGACACAATGGCGACGCAAACGACCGCCGACACAAACGCCAGGGCGTAAGCGTACCGTAACGATATCATGCCAGCGGCGCCGCCAAGGATTGCCGCGATTGCGCCGCCCAGAAAGGCGCGGTGGACGGCGATCGCCTCGCGATCCCCGAAGTCATTCTCGCGATGCAGCCCCGCAAGGGAGTCGAAGTGGAAGGACGTATCGGTGCCCGAATTAAAGGCGAGACCTGTGGCGAGGAAGATCTGCGCGAGCGCGAAGGTGGAGAATTCATGACCGAAGAAGAACAGCGCATGCGCCACGGCCACCGATGCCGTGGCCACGAGCAGCGTGAGGCGGCGTCCCACACTGTCGGATAGATAGCCCGACGGCACTTCGAGAACGACCACCGCAAAATAGTAGATCGCTTCCAGCCGCAGCACGTCGGCCAAAGGGAACCGGGACGAAAAGTACAGGAAGAACACGGGCAGCCAAAAATACGCACTGAACACGCCCGCATACCACGGGTACAACCGTACATTTCGTTCCAGGGACACAGGCGCTCCTTTCAGCGGAGGTAGGTGCGAATGATTTCCACGAGTTGCTCCGTGGCTTCCACTTGTTCGCCCGTGGGTTTCCGTTTCGGATCGATGACGTGTTCGCGAATGTGGCCTTCGAGGATCTCCGCCATAAGCCCGCTGAGCGCCCCCCGGCAGGCCACGACCGTTTGCAGAATGGTGAATGGATCCGCTTCCTCGGTGAGCCCGCGCTCGACGGCCTCCAGTTGGCCGCGGAGCCGGCGGATGCGGTTCACTAATTTCTTCTTGTCGCGTACGGTGTGGGACATGGGGTAATCCTCCAGAAAATCCAAATACTATAGGGGGTATGGTATCACCTCGGCGAGCCGGTCTGCAATCGAACGGGAAATGGGCACCAGGATGGGCGGGCCACACAAGCGACCTAAAAGACCAAGAGGACCGAAACGACACGCGGGTCTGCCGGGACTTGCTTGAAACGGTCGCCTATGTCGCTTATGTACAAGTTGCCGCTTCGGTCGTGACACGATCTGGCGTGGCGTGGTAGCATGGCGCGTTGAACACCCATGCAACGCGTCGTGGAGGACCGAACTATGCGAGAAGCGTTTATTGTTGAAGCCGTTCGCACACCCGTCTGCCGGGGCCGGGAGGACGGTGCGCTGCATTCCGTGCATCCCGTCGATCTGTTGGCGACGGCCCTTGCGGAGTGCGTCAAGCGAGCGGGCGTTGAAAAGAAAGACGTGGAAGACGTCATCGCGGGATGCGTGTCGCCCACCGACAAGCAAGGCGCAAACATCGCACGGTTGGCCCTATTGAAGGCGGGGTTTCCGGTGGAAGTGCCGGGCGTACAACTCAACCGCATGTGCGGCTCGGGGCAGCAAGCCGTCCATTTTGCCAGCCAGGCCATCGCCGCGGGCGACATGGACCTCGTCATTGGCGGGGGCATTGAAATGATGGGGACGGTACCCATGGGTACCGACTGGGGCGTGCTCGAGAAGGATTTCCTCTCAACATTCCCCTATCCTCTCGAATCGATGGGGATTTGTGCGGAAAGAGTCGCGGAGCAATGGAACCTGTCGCGGCGCGAACTCGATGAATTCGCCGCCGAAAGCCACAACCGCGCCGCCAACGCGATCGAGAAGGGCTATTTCAAATCCCAAATCGTGCCGATCGAAGTGCGCGTCAATGGCACCACGCGCGTCGTGGATACCGATGAAGGCGTCCGGCCGAATCCGAACCTCGAAAAGATGATGTCGCTCAAGACGGTCTTCAAAGAAGACGGCGTCGTTACGGCTGCAAACGCCAGCCAGATTTCCGACGGCGCCGGGGCGCTGCTGGTCGCCTCAGGTGAAAGGGCGGATGCCCTCGGCCTGAAGAAGCGGGCGCGGTTCGTGGCGCGGGTTGTGGTCGGCAGCGATCCGGCGCTTACGCTTACGGGCCCGATTCCCGCGACTCAGAAAGTGCTTGCGCGGGGGGGCTGACCATCGACGACATGGACGTCATCGAGATCAACGAGGCCTTTGCGAGCGTCGTGCTGGCCTGGGCGCGAGAGTTGAAACCGGACATGGCGAAAGTGAATCCGAACGGCGGCGCCATCGCTCTTGGCCATCCGCTCGGCGCCACCGGCGCGGTGCTCATGACCAAGCTACTTCATGAACTCGAACGAACCGGCGCCCGCTACGGACTGCAGACCATGTGCATCGGTCACGGCATGGCCACCGCGACGATCATCGAACGGATTTAACGGAAGGAATCAGACCTGCGATGTACATTTCCATACGTGACGGCATGTTGGTTGAAGCGGGGTTCACGAATCTCGCGGAAGGGATGAAGCGAATCGGTGTGACGGCCGTGGAAGTCGCGCTCGATCAGGATTTCAGTGTTTACGGTATGGACTCCACCAACAAGGTGTCCCTGCAGGGCGACGACGGTGTGATGGCCTACAAGAAACACCTCGACAATCTCGGTATCACGGCGTGCAGTTTCCTCACGGCGCGCGATTTCAGCGCGGGCGATATGGAATCGAATACGCGCTGGGTCGCGCGGGCGCTCGAGATCGCCGAGATTATGGGCATGTCGTCGATCCGAATCGATTCCGCCATGAAACGCGAACGCGAACTGGATTTCGGCACGCGCGTGAACCTGTTCGCCGAAGGGCTCGGCGGCGCATTGGAACGGACGAACGGATTGAAGGTCACGATGGGGATCGAGAATCACGGGTACCAGGGCAACAACCTCGCGTTCCTCTTGAACGTGTTCAAGCGCGTGGGTTCGGACCGTCTGGGCTCGACTATGGACACGGGGAATTTCTATTGGCGTGGCTATCCCCTCTCGGAGGTCTACGGCATCCTCACGCTCCTGGCGCCGCATACGAAACATACGCACCTCAAAAACATCCACTATCCCGAAGAGACGCGCGAGGAAATCCGCGAGGGAGGCTGGGAGTACGGAAAGTATGTTTGCCCGCTGTACGAGGGCGATATCGATCATGGCCGGGTTCTTAACATTCTCTCCGACGCAGAATACGCGGGCGACGTATGTATCGAAAACGAATCGCTCGATAAGTGTGCGAACGACGAGGAGCGGAAGGACGTGCTGAAACGCGAAGTCGATCACCTCGAGGAGTTGCTCGCTACTCTTGGCTAACGACAACATCATGCAGGCACTTCCTCAGTGGAAGATTTTGGTGCTGATGATCGCCGGCGTCGCCCTGGTGGGCTTCTCCGTCTATCTGGCTCAACGTTGGGACGTCATGGAGCGGGCCGCGCTCGATTTTCGCGGGGACCGGGCACAGGGTTCGGCGGAACGCAATGACGACGGCACGTATCGTCTCCGACTCGATTTCGGCGAGCGTATACTGGGGCGCAGCTACGACGGCGGATTTGGGTTTCAGTCCTCGGACAAGCCCGTCTTTCACGTGATGATGGCGTACAACCCGCAAAACCCATCGGAGTTCCAGCCCGCGACGGTGTCCTACATTCCGTCGGCGGCGGTCGGGATTGTGTTTGCCCTGGGGATGGCGTCCATACTGTATGCCCGCCGCATCGTGCAACGGGTACGGCGCGAACAAAACCGGCACGCCAAGAAGAAGTAAGACATACTGGGAGCGCCATGCACCAGCGTGGCGCGTTGAGTGGTTTGATATCGTTATTCCCGTGAAATCAATCGGAGACGAGAACAGCCAATTCCGGTTTTTTATGGTCCTCTAAACCGTCCAATTCCGTGGTGAACGGACGCGACGGAGGTGTTTGACTTCCTCGCAGATACTCGTTGCCGGCTTCGCCACGCTGGTGCATGGCGCTCCCAGTGTCATTACTCCGGTTTCTTTCGGAATCGCAGCACGTCAGCCGCTTGGGTGTCGAACTGCGCAATGCCGTCAACTGTCTCCACCGTGGACCACGTGCCGTCACGTTGCACCTCGCCGGTCTTCCAAGGCATCACGATTCGCAATGCACCGCCAACGGTGCTTTCGACGCGCAGGTCCCCCACAGCGCCATCTGCGAATGATGCGCTGACCAGGAATCCGCCTTGCGCGCGCAACGTTTGAAACGAAGCCGGCAAGTGTGACGGCCACGCGGGGAACAGACGAATGACATCCCCCACACTTTGCAGCATCAGTTCCATCACGGGCAACGCCGCGCCAAACATTTCCGTGTAATGCCCGAAATCGTTGAAGTGGAACTGAGGATCGAGCCGGTTGAAACTTAAGGTCCCATTGCGGCGTTCGCGCCACATCAACTCCGTATGCAGGTAATCACGGGCATCGGGTGTGGCCAGCCGCGCACGGGCGATGGCCAACATAATCGGGGCGTTGTTGCCGTTGTCTTTGAGATGCTGCAACGTGTTTGCGAACAGGTCGCGCCGCGCTTGCGGCGAACTTGCCGTCACAACGTCACAGGGAAACACCGGCGTCGTCGGCACGGGAATGTTGTACTGAATGGGTGGCGCGTCTTGCACGTCCACGACGATGTTCGGGTCTTCGCTCCAGACCGGGTAGTCGGGTAAGAGAGCTTTCGCGGCACGCCACTGTTCGACTTTGTCCGCGTCCACCCCAAGCGTCGTAGCCCCTTCGACAGCGGCGTCGAAGATGTACCGGTACATGGCGATATCGAAGGCGCAATTCCGATTCCGCTCGAAGTGCTCCGTCCACCCCCAGTGTTCCGGCGAAACGCTCGGCGCGAGCACGACGCGGTCACCGTCCCGGTCGCACTGCGCAATAAACGCAGCCTGAAAATCGGCCACATCCCGCACCGCGGGATACGCGATGTCCCGCAGGAAGCCGGTCGAAGGTTCGTATTTGTAATGCCACCATACCGGCTGGACGCTGAAGCCGTTCACGCCTTGCGTGAAGCCCCAGACGTGATGGATATACTGCCGTCCGCCGGGCGATTTGCATGCCGCAGGATCGGAGGGCTCGTACGCGAAAAGCACATGCGGTATGTACACCCCATCCATGTCGAAGATCGTGCGCGCGAGCCACCGCGCGCGCGGCAGGTAATCGGCGATCAGACGATCGTAAGGCTCGGTCAGGTCGCACTGGTTCGCCGCGTATGCCGACCAGTAGGTCTGTTGAATGTTGTAGTTGGTGTGGTAATCGCCGTGCCAGGCGGGTTTCTCATCCAGCAATCCGGCGAACAGCCCCGTGCTGACGACCCCGGGCTTCGACACGCAGCGCAGGAAGTACAGGTTGCGGTACCAGACGCGTTCCAGCACCTCGTCGCTGACCTGGATGCCGCTACGGCTCCAGAAGTCTTCCCAGACCTGCTCGTGGCCTCCAAGATCTTTCGAGGCTTTGGCCGCCGCTGCAATCTCCGGAGGCGTTTGTTTGTCGAGTTGCGTTTCCGGAAGCACGGCCATATAGGCAAGGGCCGTTGCCAGACGCTTTGGAGAATTGCTCTCCCGCGACGTCACCACGGAGGTCACCGCGGTATTCTCGTGCTGAGACATGGCCACGGCGAAAGACAGGCCGGGCCAATCCGCGTCGCCGGGGATATCCTGCGCGATCCACGCGACGTGGTCTTCGTTGCCCGTTTCCGCTGCTGGGATATCCTCCGACGCGATTGCTTCCAGCGCGCAGTTCACGGCTCCGTCGTCCCGGTTCACGACAATCGTATTCACATCGGCAGGAATATGGATTGTATACATCCCGTTCACGGAGAACACATCGATCCGCGCACGGCGCAAGTCGAGCTTCGCGACGAGCGGCGGCTTTGCGGCGCCGGTTACGCGCAACACCGCACAGGCCCGTGGACACGGGTATGGGTGCGCGTGGTAGGAATCGGGTCCCTCCCACGTGCTGTCTTCCGGCAGGATGTATTCGCGATCGGTCCATTCTTCACCGCGACCCAGTTCCAGAAGGCGCTTGAGCGTCGGAATCGGCGGGTCCAGGGCGGAATCGAGCCGCGCATCCCACACATCGTTCTTGGTGATGCGAACCACGAGATCGTCGCCGTCGGAAAACACTAAGGCGTTCAGATCGCCGTTGCCGATGAGGAGCGCGTCGTTGATGGGATCGTCCAGCGTGGAAAGCGCAACGTCCGATCGTTCGAGCGCCTCGGGATACGGGATGTCCGCGAAGGCGCAGACGCCGGTCAGGATCAGGGTTGGGATGAGAATTCGCGCCAGACAATTCATAGTTGCTCCCCCTTCAATGCGGTGCTGCCCGCCAGCAAGGATACACCGTGGCGAAAGCTTGCGCCAACACGCCAGGGACAGCAGGGACAACAGCGACAGCAGAGACACCCGCGACGGGAGGAAAACCTCCCATTCGTCCTTGTTGTCGCTGTAGTCGTTGCTGTCCCTGGATTCCTCGATCACGCGACTACGTCGTGCACCACATTTCCGGCTACGTCGGTCAACCGGAAATCGCGTCCATTGTGGCGGTAGGTGAGTTTCAGGTGGTTGATGCCGAGCAGGTGCAGGATGGTCGCGTGTAGATCGTTCACGCTGACGCGGTTGACGGCGGCTTTGTGGCCGATCTCGTCAGTCTCGCCGTAATGCACCCCGCCCTTGGCGCCGCCGCCTGCAAACCAGACCGTGAAGGCGTGAGGGTTGTGGTCGCGGCCGGATTGGCTGCCGCCCGGGGAGCGCTGCACGAGGGGGAGGCGTCCGAACTCGCCGCCCCAGATAACGAGCGTGGAATCGAGGAGTCCGCGCTGTTTCAAGTCCGTCAGCAGGCCCGCGATGGGGATGTCCGTCTCACCGGCGAAGCCGCGGTGGTTGCCCTCGATGTCGAGATGGCCGTCCCAGCTCTTTTCGTTTTCCTCGCCGCCGCTGTAGATCTGCACGAAGCGGACGCCGCGCTCCACCATGCGGCGCGCCATGATGCACTGTTTGGAAATGTGCGCGCACTTCTCGTTATTGAGCCCGTAGAGCTCCTGGATATGCTTCGGCTCCGAATACACATCCATGGCGTCGGGCGCGGCCATTTGCATGCGGTAGGCCAACTCGAAACTTTCGATGCGTGTGGCGAGTTCCGGATCGCCCGTATTGCCGGCCATATGATGCTTGTTCAATGACGCAAGCAAATCGAGTTGCCGCCGCTGTTGTGCGTCGGTCATGATCTCGGGGCGCTTCAGGTTGTCGATGGGTTCGCCCTGCGCGTTAAGGCTGGTCCCCTGAAATATGCCGGGCAGGAATCCCGCGCCCCAGTTTTGCGAATAGCCTTTCGGGAGACCGCGGCCCAGGGTGTCGTACATGACGACGAAGCCGGGGAGGTTCTGGTTTTCCGTGCCGAGACCGTAGGTGACCCACGAACCCACGCTGGGGAATCCCATACGGCTGAAGCCGGTGTTGATCTCGAAGAGGGCGGGTGAATGGTTGTTCGTTTCCGTGAAGCACGAATGAATGAAGGCCATGTCGTCCACGTGCTGGGCCATGTTTGGGAAAATCTCGGAGACCCACGTGCCCGACTCGCCGTGTTGTGCAAAATCGAAGGGGGATTTCATGATCGGGCCGACCTGGTCCGCGAAAAAGCCGGTCGTGCTGTCGAAGCCTTCCAGCTTCTGGCCGTCGCGTTTTTCCAGTTCGGGTTTGTAGTCCCAGGTATCCACATGGCTCGGGCCGCCGTTCATGAACAGCCAGATCACCGCCTTCGCCTTCGCCGGGAAATGGGACGGATGCGACGCGAGCGGGTTCAAGGATTCCGTCGCGGAAGCGGCGAGCAGTCCCTGGGACTCGAGCAGTCCGGCCAATGCCAGCGCACCGAACCCTTGCCCCGTCCGGCGGAGAAAGTCGCGGCGCGTACAAAAACACGGCGCCGGTGTGGCGATGTAGTGGGGTTCAATTTTTTCGCTCATGCTTCCCTCTTAATCGATGTAAACAAACTCATTCAGGCCCAACAGCACCTGGCAGAAATCCTGAATTGCCGAAGCGGCGGGATGTTCGTTGCCCGATTCGGCGTACGAAGCCTTTTGCGCTTCGATGAACGCGAGTGAATCGGCCAACTCCGTTTCGTCGGGAACCCGACCCACCGCGATCCGGTACCCTTCGCGCACGACCGTATCCGTTGCAGTCGCGGCATCGGGACAGATCCGCTTTGCGAGGTTGGCGGCGCAGGTGCGCACGAGATCGTTGTTCATCATGAGCAAGGCCTGCGGTGCAATGGTGGTGGACGGCCGTTCCCCGATGCCCTGGGTTGCGTCCGGCCCGTCGAACAGCGTCATCATAGGGATGAGCTTGCTGCGCTTGACCGTGAAGTAGATGCTGCGGCGGTCGTGCTCGTCCAACGTGCCGGGACCGAACATCGTCGGGTCCAGGGTGCCGCTCACGGAGAGCATGGCGTCGCGAATGACTTCCGCTTCGAGGCGTTCGCGCGGGTGACGCCAGTAGAGTTTGTTCTGCGTATCAATCTTTACTTTGGTCTCGTCGATGGCGGCGCTTTGAAGGTAGGTGGCGCTCGTCATGATGAGTTTATGGATGGGTTTCAGGCGCCAACCGTTGTGGACGAGTTCCAGCGCCAGCCAATCGAGCAGTTCCGGATGCGTCGGTGCTTCGCCCTGCATGCCAAAATCGCTGGTGGTCGCCACGATGCCTTGGCCCATGTGGTGTTGCCACAACCGGTTCACGATGACCCGCGCGAGCAGGAAGCCCGCGCCGTCGTCGTAATCGGTAATCCATTCCGCCAGCGACGTCCGCAAATACGGGGTACGCGACCCCTCCGGCGGTTCGACTTTCCAGTGGTCCGCCCCATCCAAGGCAAACTCGAGCGTGGTGAGGAAACCCTGTGTGGCGATGTCGCCTTTCTGGTTCGGGTCGCCGCGTTTGAGGAAGTTCGTGTGTTCGAGATAGTCGCCGCCCTGGGTGTGCGTGCGGATGGCCGGCACTCCTTCGCTGCAGACCATGACTTTCGCCTTGCCGGGTGCGGGCCGCAGTTCCGCGTGTTCGCGGACTTTCTTCGCGCGATCGCGCCAGTCCTTGTCCGTCGTGCGGTACCACGCAAACAGCGTTGCGCGATCTTCATCGGTCAATGCCGCGAGATCGGTGTTGAGTCGGGTTAACGCCTCCTGTGCGGCGTGGTACTCGTCCTCATCGTCGAAACCGACGGGCCAAGGTAGCGTGCTGGTCGACAGGCGCGTGCGGCCGATCCCATGGCCCGTATTCACGTCGAAGGATAACGTCACGGTCAGCACCGTGCCGCCGTCAAAACCGACGGGAGACTCAATCCGGAAGATGGCGGCGTGGTCTTTCCCGAACTCGGGATCGACGGCCCACCCGGACTTGGGATCGTCGTCGATGGCGGCGCTGACGGGCAGGCCGGTCTGTTCAAACGTGGCGATGGGGTTGACGAGTTTGGCTTCGACCGGTTCGCCCTGACCGTTGGCGGGCGCGGCAACGACTTTGATCGACGATAACGCGAAGTTGCCGTTCGCGGCACGTCCGGGCCCGCCCTTGGCCAAAGCGTCGTCGTGTAACGCCTCGATGCGAATCGCCGCGATACCCTTTTTGTCCGTGCGCGCGGTGAAGGTGTAGGTGTCGCTCGCGGGATTGACACCCTCCGCGCGGAAAGACTCATCGTCGAGCTTCGTGAAGTAGGCGCCGCCCGCGGACGTGGCGTTGTCGACGTGCAACACCGTCCACGGCGCTTCAAAATCCGCCTTGTCGTCGGTCTTCAGCCACGCATCGAAACGTTCGGTCAACGTGCCCTCTTCGAAGGATTCCAAGTCGGCAACCAGCGGCGCGTGTTCTTTCTCGAATCGCGCCATGGCCTGCTGGTGCGTGAGATCGTCGACCGGGATCTCCAGATTCGATCGGACGGTCTTCGTAAACGTCGAGATGAGCCGGTAGTAATCTTTCGTCGGGATGGGGTCGTACTTGTGATCGTGACAGCGCGCGCAGCCGACCGTGAGACCTAGCATGGACGTGCCGATAGTCCGGGTCATGTCGTCGAGTTCGTCGTAACGTTCCTTCTCGACCTGGCTCTTGGTGATTTGCGTCGCGTGCGTTCCTGCGCCGAGAAACCCGGTGGCCATCATGGCGAGCGGATTGTCCGGGTCGTACTCATCGCCCGCGATCTGCCACTTCACGAAGGTGTTGTACGGCAAATCCTGGTTGAACGCCTTGATGACGAAATCGCGGTAGTGATAGGCGTACTCGCGGTTGTAGTCCTGTTCGTAACCGTGGCTCTCCGCAAACCGCGCGAGGTCAAGCCAATGGCGCGCCCAGCGTTCGCCGAAGTGCGGGTTGTCCAGCAGTTCGTCCACGAGTGTGTCGTAGGCCTTGGGATCGGGATCGTTGACGAAGGCGTCCACCGCCTCGGGCGTCGGCGGCAGGCCGATCAGATCGAAGTACGCGCGCCGGATCAGCGTGCGCCGGTCCGCCTCGGGATTCGGCGCAAGTTTGTTCGCTTCCAACTTGGCGAGAATGAACCGATCGATATCGTTCCGCGGCCACTGCGTATCGTTCACCGCAGGCGGATCGCGTTCGACCGGTTTGACGAAGGCCCAGTGCCGCTCGTACTTCGCGCCTTGATCGATCCAGCGGCCCAGGAGATCGATTTCCTGTGCCGTCAACGACTTCTGCGAATCGGGCGGCGGCATCTGGTCCACGGGATCGTCCGTGGTCATACGCTGCCAAAGCGGGCTCTCCGCGCGTTTTCCCGGCACGATGGCCGCATGACCGGACTTCAGCGCCTGAAACGCCCCATCCTCCGTGTCCAACCGCAACCCTGCCTTGCGTTTCCCCTGGTCGGGTCCGTGGCAGGCGAAGCAGTTTTCCGACAGAATGGGGCGGATGTCGCGATTGAAACTGACGGCCGCACCGGGCACACGCGTTTCGTCCGCGGCGACGCGTTTGATGCGCTCCTCCAGCGCGTGCAGCAATACGGCACGCTCGTTCGCGTCGGAGTCGATGCGATCCAACATCGCGGCGGCGTCCGAAGCCGGGTCCCCATGGGCGGACAGCGCACACGCCGCCACGGCACAAATTGACAGTATTCGCCCGATGCAAGGTAAGACCGATACCTTCATAGCCCCCATCTTCCCAAGAGAAGCCCCAAAAAGTCAATAAATTCGGGAGTTTATCATTGAACGTTCCGGAGTCATCGGCTACAATCCGGCTGATTTTGTCTGCTAGCTGAATTCGCATCAGGAGCGAGCCACTATTATGGATTTGGAGCGCTATCGCGACTTGTTGTCGCGCTTTGAGAAGGCCCGTGTGTTGGTCGTGGGCGACATTTACCTCGACGAGAACGTCCGGGGCGTGGTGACAGGGATCAGCCTGGAAGCGCCGATCCCGGTGTATGAGGTGCATCAGCGCAAGTACAACCCCGGCGCGGCGGGGAACGCGGCGTGCAACGTGGCGGCGCTGGGCGCGAAGACCTATATGGTCGGCTACGTGGGCCGGGACACGAATGCGGACATCGTCCGGCGCGAGTTCGAGGTGCGGAACGTGGACACGTCGGGGCTGGTCGTGCATCCGACGCGCGCGACCAACACGTACGGCAAGCTGCGGGCGGGCGGATTCAACATCCCCACGCAGGAGATTTTGCGGACGGACACGCCGACGCCGGTGTTTATCGAGGGCGAGGTCGAAGATCAGATCATGGCGAACATAAAAGCCCGGGCGCCGGAAGTCGACGCCATCGTGGTGACCGACCAGGTCTGTTCCGTGGCGACGGAGCGGGTCCTGCGCGAGGTCGTCGAGATTGCGAAGCAGCACAAGCTCATCACCGTCGGCGATTCGCGGTCCCGCGCGGGGGCCTTCAACGATTTCGACATCATTGTGCCGAACGACCGCGAAGCGGGCATTGGCGCGGGGATTGAAGTCGTCGATGAAGAGACGCTCCATGCGGCGGGCAAGAAGCTGCTGACCATCTGCAAGAACGCAGTGGTCACGCGGGGCGCGGAAGGCATCACGGTCTTCGCGGCAGACGGCAGCGTCACCGACGTGCCGATTACCATCGCCCCCGACGCCGTGGTCGACGTAACCGGTGCGGGCGATACGGTTACGGCCGCCGTGACCGTGACCACGGTCGCGGGCGGCACGCTGGCGGAAGCCGCGGTCGTGGGGAATACCGCCGCAGGGGTGGCGGTGGCTCAAGAAGGCGTCGTTACCGTACCCAAAGCTCAGCTCGATCGAGCGCTGCTCAGCAAGGGCGGCCCTGCAAAGCTAAAGGATATCAATGAGTTAAAGGATGTCGTGGCAGCCTTGCGCGAGTCGGAAAGGAAAGTCGTCTGGACGAACGGTTGCTTCGATATCGTCCACGTGGGCCATATTACGTACCTCCAGAAGGCGGCATCGCTGGGCGATGTGCTAATTGTCGGCCTCAACACCGACGAATCCGTGCGAAAGGTCAAGGGTCCGGGCCGGCCCATCGTTCCCGAAACCGAACGGGCTGTGGTACTTGCGGCGCTGGAGTGCGTGGGCTACGTGGTACTGTTCTCCGACCCCACGCCGATGCCATATCTCGAAGCCTTGCGCCCGGATGTGTACGCCAAAGGCGGCGATTACACGCTGGAGACCATCGTCCAGGAGGAGCGACGGCTGGTCGAGAGCTACGGAGGGTCCATCGCAATTATTCCTGGGGTGGAGGGCCGCTCCACGACAAATATCATCGCCCGGATCGCACAAGACGGGTGACTTTCGCCATATGGAGGGGTGTGAAATCCCACGGGACTGTGTTAGACTGGCATCCTGATACGACGTAAAGGAGACGATTCCATGAGCTTGCAGCGGTTTGTATCCATTTGGGCCTTGGCGGTGTTGGTTTGCGCGTTTGCGTGGACGGGAGCCGCCCAGGAGAACAAGGAACTCGCCACGTCCCAGGCTCCGTTTATCTTGGAGCCTCCGACCACCTCGCTTGATACGTCCGGCGCGGTAAACTTGCCCCCGGCCAACACATCCGGCGTTACCAGCCCGTCGAATGAGCAAAGCAAACGGCAAGCGCGCGTGCAAACGAGCGACGATACGGCCAAGAAGCAAGCGACGCCCGAACGCCAGACTCCAAAGAACGTGATGCGCATTGACGACAAGACCAGGCGGAAAGTCAAGCCGGTTGCGATTATCAAAGCATCCCTGTCCCCGTGGGGCTATACGCGCCGGTTCCAGGAAGGGGACATCGCTCGTCCAGAACATCCGTATGGAGCCGGTACCGGTAGCGGTCTAGGCGCCTCGACGGGTCCGAATGCGCCCCGTAGTTTGAGCCTTAGTGGAATTGGCAGCCGCCGCTCCAGCTCCGGCTCTTCGCAGCGCAGTGAACGCCGTCAACACGGTCGTCCAAGATAGATAAGGCGCCCGATCTACAGACAAACACTGCGTTGTAACCGCGAGGCTTTCTACAGGGTTTCCACCGTGATGTGGCTGTTGGTGTAGATGCAGATTTGGGCCGCCGTGTCCAGCGCTTCACGAACAATGGCTTCCGCGTCGAGCGAGGAATGCTTGATGAGTGCGCGGGCCGCCGCCAAGGCGAATGACCCTCCCGAACCAACGGCGATGATTCCGTCATCGGGTTGAATAACTTCACCGCTGCCGGCGACGATCAGGGACGCTTCGGTGTCGCAAACGGCCAGAAGGGCTTCCAGGTTTCGCAGGTACTTATCCGTACGCCATTCCTTGCCGAGTTCAACGGCGGCACGCACCAGGTTCTTGTTGAACTCGTTGAGCTTTCCCTCGAACCGCTCGAACAGGGTGAATGCGTCAGATACCGCGCCCGCGAATCCCGCGAGAACGCGCCCATCAGCCAAGCGGCGCACCTTGACGGCATGATGTTTCATAATGGTGTTACCGAGGGTGACCTGGCCATCGGCGCCTAACGCCACTTTCCCGTCCTTGCGAACGCTGACCACGGTGGTACCGTAAAATGTATCCATGGGAGTTCCTTTTAATGCTCGCACCGGCAATGACCGGTTTCAGGTTAATTTCAATGGTTCTAACACATCGGTCCGGTGAAGGCCAAGCGAGGGGCAATCCCTTTTCGACGATGGCGATTGGAGAGACGCACCGTGGATGAAGGTAAATCGGCGCTTTTGGGGTTGTTGATTCTGGGAGCGTGCATCGCGTTTATGTGGTCGCGCGGGTATCGCATGCGCCGGACGTGGAAGCGCGGCATCGACGCCCTGGAGGCGGGGGATCTGGCCGTTGCGGAAAAGTCGTTACAGTCGTGCGTCAAGCAATCTCCTTCATTCGTACCGGCGCGGCGGTTGCTGGGCAGAACCCTCGTTGCGCTTCAACGGTTCGACGAAGCGGAAGCACAGTTGCGTCTCGCGTCCCAGTTTGAACCCCGAAATGCGGAAGGCCATCTCGAGCTGGCCATGTTTCTGGCCAACTGTCCGCCGGTCCGTCCGGACGAGGCCGTCAAGAGCCTGTCCACGGCCCTGGAGTTTGCGCCGGCAATACGCGCGACCCTGGGACACCGGCCGGAGTTTGCCCGCCTTCGCGACGATCCCCAGTTTCAAGCGCTACTGCACGCCTCCGCTGAAAGCGATTCGGGAGCCGGTTAGCCCGCACCAAGAACGCGTCGCTCACGCGTGGGGGTGGGCGTCCCGGTAGACTTGTTTCAGACGGTCGATGCTGACGTGGGTGTAGATCTGCGTACTGGAGAGGCTCTCGTGTCCCAGCAGCTCTTGAACGACGCGAAGATCTGCGCCCGCATTGAGCATGTGCGTGGCGAAGGTGTGACGCAACGTGTGAGGGGAAATGGCGCGGCGTCCGGGCAAGGCTTGGCGCACATACTGTTCAACGACGCGCTGGACGCTGCGGGTCGTGAGCGGACCACCCCGGAAATTCACGAATAACCGTTCATGTTTGGGATTGCCCAGAGAACCCCTCACATGAAGATAGGCGAGCAATGCCTCCGTGGCGTAGCTCCCGAGGTAGGCGATTCGTTCTTTGCGTCGTTTGCCCAAGACCACCATGGTGCCGCCGACGAGATCGAGGGAACGCAATACCAGGCCTGCCAGTTCCGCCGCGCGAATGCCACTCGAATACAAGGTCTCCAGGATCGCGCGATCGCGGATCCCGAGCGGCTCGGACGTGTCCGGCGCGTCGAGCAGCGCGGTGACTTCCGGAATGCTGAGGACGTCGGGCAGATCGCGGGCAAGTTTCGGTGATTTGACGGTCTGCGCGGGATTGGTTTCCAGCTCCCCGATGCGGACGTAGAATTTGTACGCGGCACGGATGGCGGCGAGTTTTCGCGCGGACGTTTTTGGCGTGCCGCCGCCCGTCTGCACGTGAGCCAGGAACGCGCGAATGTCGTTCCGCCCCGCCCGGCGCAGGGCGTCGACGGAAGCCGGCGGTCGGTCGCCCGGCTCGCGGGATAGGGAGTCGGGGCCATGGTCCACATAATCGCAGAACTGGGCAAGATCCAGGAGATACGCACGCAACGTATGCGCGGAGAACGCGCGTTCCGTTTCCAGATAATCGATGAATTGCTGCACGTACCGTCCGTTCCGTTCGTCAAGCACACCACAAAGTTTCATAGAGAGTGTGTCGGTGCGGGACGATGAAAGCAAGCGGAACGGCGCGGCACGGCCGGAAGGACCGACGCGATCTTACTTCGATCTCGGCTTCCGCTTCGCTTTCGGCTTGGCTTTGCGCTTGGCCGGTTTCTTAGCGGCGTTGGCGAGGAGCTCTTTTGCCTGCTCCAGCGTGACCGCCGCGGGATCGACATCCTTCGGCAGGGAGGCGTTAACCTTGCCATTGGTGACGAAGGGACCGTACCGGCCTTCGCAGACTTCGATGGTTTTCTTCGTCTCTTCGTCCTCACCCAGGGTTGCGATGACCTTCTTCGTGGCGCGACGACTCTTTTTGGGTTGAGCAAGGAGTTCCAGGGCCCGTTCAAAGGTGATGGTATAGACGTCGTCGTCGGTTTCGAGACTCCGGAACTCGTCGCCCCACTTCACAAAAGGTCCAAACCGGCCGATGGCAGCCGTGACGATTTCACCGTTCTCGGGATGGGCTCCGAGTTCACGCGGAAGTGAAAGGAGTTTTACTGCCAGCGCGGGATCGACATTGTGCAGGTCTGTTCCTTTCGGCAGACTCGCGCGCTTGGGTTTCTTGTTCTTGTCGGTCTTTTCGCCCAACTGCACGTAGGGGCCGTACGGTCCAAGCAGGGCGAAGATCGGTTCATTTGTTTCGGGGTGATAGCCGATGGCTTCGTTGCTCTTTTCTTTGTGCTTGAGCAGTTCGAGCGCTTTGTCCACCGTCAACTCTTCATACGTGATGTCCAGGGGAATGGTGACCGTGTTGTCCGGCCCGCCTTCGCCGCGCTGAATGAACGGCGACGTGCGACCGACGCGAACGACGATAGGCTGTTTGCTGTCCGGGTCTTCGCCCACGGGAATCGTGGGGTACTCCATCTCCGGGAGCTCGCGTTCGATCTGCGGCACCAATCCGTGGCCGAACTGGCCTTCTCCGCGATAAAAGGCGGCCAGAAAGTCTACCCAGTTCTGTTTCCCGTTGGAGATGTCGTCAAGGGCATCTTCCATGCGGGCGGTGAAACCCAGGTCGACGTACTCCTCGAAATGCTGTCGCAAAAGTTTGATGACGGCGATCGCGAGGAAGGTCGGTAGCAGTGCTTTGCCGCGACGTTCCACGTACCCCCGGTTCTGAATGGTCGACACCGTCGGGGCGTACGTGGACGGGCGGCCGATCCCTTCTTCTTCGAGCCGTTGGATCAGGGATGCTTCGGTGAACCGCGCGGGAGGCTGGGTCCGGTGCGCGTTGGCTTCAATATCCACGAGACTGAGGCCGCCGTTCGCGGCTGTTCCGGCTGAAACCTGCTGACCTTCCTCGAGATGGGGTAGTTCCGTGTCACGCTGCGCCGTGTCCGCCACGCGCAAGTAGCCCGGGAACGCCACCACCGAACCGTTGGCGCGTAGAGTGGCGGACTTGCCGTCGGCGGTGGCCGCAAAGTCGACGGTGGTCTTTAAGAGGACCGCATCCGCCATCTGAGAGGCAATCGTCCGGTTCCAAATGAGTTTGTACAGGGCAAGCTGGTCGCCGTCCAGGTACCGCGCCATCTGTTCCGGCGTGCGATCCAAATGGGTGGGGCGGATGGCTTCATGAGCTTCCTGGGCGTTCTTGGACTTCGTCGTGTAGCGCCGCGGTCCCCGGTAATAGTCTTCGCCAAACGACGATTTGACGACGTGGCCGGCTTCCGCCAGCGCTTTCTCGCTGAGCGTCAGCGAGTCGGTACGCATGTAGGTGATTACACCTTCGCGTTCGCCGCCGCCGAGATCCACCCCTTCGTACAAGCTTTGCGCGACCTGCATGGTTTTGCGCGGCGAGAGGTTAAGGTTCGAACTGGCCGCCTGTTGCAGGGTGGACGTGATAAACGGGGGCGCGGGGCGCTGCGTAGTCTTCTTCTGCTCGACCCGGACGACCCGCCATGGAAGTCCGGCCCGCAGTGACCCGGACAGCGCGTTGGCGTCCGACTCCAGGAGGTGGACGACCTCGGCGCGGGTCTTCGCGTCGTCTTTCAATTCGCCGGTCGCCGCGTCGAAATCCTTGCCCGTCGCGGGCCGGCGCCCGTCCAGTTCGACGAGTGCGGCGCTGAACACGATACCGCTCGCGGCGAGCTGGGCTTCCACACTCCAGTAGCCCGCGATGCGGAAGGCCTTCCGCTCCTCTTCCCGTTCGACGATCAGACGGACTGCGACGCTCTGGACGCGGCCGGCACTGAGTTTTGGCGCGACTTTTTTCCAGAGCACCGGCGAGAGTTCGTACCCGAAAAGGCGGTCGAGGACCCGGCGGCTTTCCTGGGCTCGCACGAGGTCGTCGTTCACGGAGCGCGGGCTGGAAAGGGCTTCATCGATTGCGGACTGGGTGATTTCGTGAAAGGCGATTCGCTTTACCGGGATCTTGGGCTTGAGCGTTTCCAGGAGATGCCAACTGATGGATTCCCCTTCCCGGTCCTCATCGGTGGCGAGTACGAGTTCGTCGGCTTCCTTGAGCGCTTTCTTCAGTTCGGCGATGCGAGGTTTGCTCTCTTTGGAGACCACATAGACGGGGGTAAACCCATTCTCCGTATCGACCGCGAGACGCGCCCAGGGCTTGGACTTGATCGCCGCCGGAATCTCGGCTGCGGAACCCGGGAGATCGCGAATATGACCGTAACTGGCCATGACCTTGTAGTCCTTGCCGAGAAAGCGGCCGATGGTCTTCGCTTTAGCCGGAGACTCTACAATAACGAGTTTCAAAACGTGTTTTCCTATCCCACGGGTTGCTTAGCGACGGGCTTCGCCATTCGCATCCTGCAGCAAGTTGGTGTGTAATCCACGACGGCGACGTGACGGGGCCTTGACAGGGACCCCACACCGGTCTCCGCCGTAGAACGGAGAGACTATACCCTGTGCCCACAGATTCTGGCAATCCCTGCCCAAGGGAACCGGGCAAGAAAGTAACGGACGCCTTACCCCCCTTTTTTGGGACAGGCGTCCAGGGTGAACTCAACAAATGGGTTAGTGGAAGACTTCCCGTTCGCCCTCCATGACGCCATAGATGGTTTGTTGTGACTCGAAATCGCGCCCGCCACAGACCAACCACGAGATCAGGTAATCCAATTCGTCCAGCCCGATTTCACCGTCGAAATGGTTCAAGTGGTCCAAGAGCATTTCCCGTTCGGTCGGGTCGATCAACCCATACAACTCGAGGCGAACCAAAGCGTCCCTCGCGGCAGAAGAGAGCTTATATTCCTCCAACAGCGAAAGGAGCCGTACCGAACGTGGAGATGCATCAAGGACTTGTGGGCCCTTCGTAATCCGGCGACCCACCAGTTTGATGACTGCATCGATGTCTCGCTTCTTATAGCCTTGACCGGCCAACCAGGAGCGAATCCCACTTTCCGTGGGAAGCGCGTCGGGCTGTTCTTCGATATGCTTTAAGATGACGTCAACAAGCTTCGTCAGTGATTGCTTCATCCACGGCTCCCGTGACAGTTACTCCGGGGCACGAATCGTACTGCTTCCTACCCGCCTGTATTTTAGGGGGCTGAGAATAGCGTGTCAACCGGATTCGGCGGTTCCTTGCCCGTGGAGCGGGACGCGAGACCGGCTGGGGCGGAGAAACCGGCTTAAACCTGACTGTGTGTGTAATCATTATTGCGATCCTAACCTATTGACAGATTCTGCATTGCTCGATATTCTAAAAGGGTGCAGGGCGGGGAATAAGGCCTGGTGGTAGATTTGAAGTGGTATGTTGCCCCGGTATCCGGGGCGGAGCTGAAGTGGGAGAGAGGGTAGCGTAGTGTCAGACGGAGTAACTCAAGCAAGTTTGCGCGGCAAGGTGAAGTGGTTTAACGATCAGAAAGGGTATGGGTTCATTACTCGCGACGACAGCCCGGATGTGTTCGTGCATCATTCCGCAATCCAGATGGACGGATTCCGCACCCTTCGTGAAGGGGAGGAGGTCCAGTTCGAATTGCTGGAGAGTCCGAAAGGATTGCAGGCCGTCAACGTGATGCGTGCCGATTAGTCCGCATTTCTGATACGCGCAGATCGATGAGCTGCCACAACGAGGTGGGAAATGGCGCGTAGCTGCCATTGAACTTTTCGTTGCGGGTGCATAGGGTTGTGGCTGGAGCGCGCAGCGTATGGGTTGCGCGTGCACAACGCGAGAGAGTTGTCGTGTCCAGCCAAGCAGCAAGGTATGTGTTTTCCCGAATCCTGTGTACGGCAGTGCTGTGTCTTGTTTTGCCGGGAAAGGCCGACGTACCGCTCCCTCCCGATTTGCCGGCCGTGGTGTTGTGGACATCTGTCGACTTTTGCCCGGCGGAGGACGAAGCGAGAGCTTGGCGCGCCCGGGGCATCACGGGGGCCACGCTGACGGGCACCGCCGATGCGATTCGTACGTCCGCTTCCGTTCTCATCGCGGCAGGGGTTGCGCACAATTTTGTTCGATTTGATCCAGGTGCCGTAGTCACGTTCGGCGGCGACGGGGCGCGGCCGACAGCGATCGAGAAGGTACGAACCTCCGCGGAAACGGCCCATTCTATGGGAATGGCCGGTGTCGTGTTCGACCTGACGGACTTGGCGCGGGCCAAAAAGCCGGGAATCGGCAGTGACATGAGCCCCATCGAACTCGAAGGGGTGCGGACATGGGGCCGTCTCCTCGCCGAGGCGGTTCTCGACGCAATGCCGAAGGGAACGGTCCTTGTCCTGATTCCTCCACCGGGGCAAGCGTCTTCCGCGATAATCAGCGCGTTGCTCGGTATGTGCGACGAAATTGCGGCGCATAGGGGTTTCACTATTCATCTCATCGTGCCCGGCGATGCCACGCCCGACGAAGTCCGTGGACGAATAACAAAATACCGGCGCCTGCTCAACGTGCGCGGTGCCGGTGAAGTCTCGGAAATGTCGCTCGTTTTCGATTTATCGCTTGGGCTATCGCGTCCCAAAGCTGCGTTGGACGACGAGACAAAGCGCGAGCGCATTATCGAGGCGAATATCGGCGCGGAATCCTATGTCTTCCTTTCTCCCGATTCGGTCCCGGCGCGCGCAAACGATACGCCAAAGTTGAGAGATTCGTGCGTTGCTCCGCTTGCGAATTTGGTGCGGGCGGGCGTTGCGCAGGCCGGAGGGAACCGCGCCGAGGTTCTGTGCGGTAAGGACGGCGCGGCGCTGGCCTTTTTGTCCGGTACACGGGAATCCTTCCAACTCATGGAACGTGCGCTGCCGGTCCGGGTAATTGACCTCCGAACGTTCAAATCCCAAACGATTTCGCCGAACGACGGCGCCCTTGAACTGGGGCCGTTCGCGGGCCCTATGCTGGTGGACCGGTTACAGGTCAGTAACTGGGTCGTGCCGTCGAGTCTATGGTTGGAGCGGGGTACGGTACCGCCGGGCCCGGTCCATTCCATTCCGGTTGCATTTGGTTGGGCCAACCGAACGGCGCTTCGATTCACGGGCACTTTGGAGACGGTGGTCCCCAAGGGATTTTCGTTGTTGCCCCGCACACAGGTGATTGATCTCGAACCGGGCGAATCTGTGGTGATAGACGGCACCTTGCAAGGACGTGCAACGCGCGGTACGCAGGTGGACATACGCCTGGTGCTTACCAGTCCGGGTGGCGCGCCGGCAGCCGGAAACTTTGCCGTTCCCGTCCCGCCGGATCTGTTTTGGAACGTACCCACGGGGTGGTCCTGCGACACGCCGCCCGCCCTTGTCGATTTGGACGGGGACGAAAGTGCGGAAGTCGTGGCCGGCACCCGCGACGCGCTTCGCGCGTTGGATGGATCGGGACACACGCTCTGGCAAGTTCCGGTGAACGCCGGGATTACGACTCCACCGGTGGGCGCGCGCCGATGGTCCGGGCGCAATCTCGTTGCCGTAGGTTCAAGCCGCGGGGTCGAGGCATTCGGTGACGACGGGTCTACGTTGTGGTGTACGCCGGTGCCCGGCGACGTTCGCGTAATTCGCACCGGGAATCTGACACCATTTCCGGGAGAAGAACTCGTTGTGGGTACCGGGAAAGGCGTGGTGTCCGCCCTGCTTTCGAATGGCCAAGTTCTGTGGTCCGCGCTGGTCGATGGACCGGTTTCCGATCTCGATGTGGAAGACGTGGACGGCGACGGTCGTGACGAATGCCTGGTATTGTCAGGTGGATTGACAGCGTTAGACGAGAAGGGTCACCCGATTTGGACCGCGATGGAAGGCGCGGCGCCTACGCAATGTCCGCTGTTGATTGCCGACCTGAGCGGCGACTGGAACTGGGACGTCGTGGTCGGTTTCGACGACGGCCGCGTCACCACGCTCAATGCCGGCACCGGTGAAACCGTGAACGCCGATGAAGTACCCGCTGGTCCGATTGTGGGCATCGCGTGCGGCGAACTGTTGGAGAATCCCGGCCAGGAACTCCTGGTTGCGACGGCGCGCAGTCTCTACTGCCTTTCCCAGGACCTGACCATCCTTTGGGCGAAGGCGTTCCACGTGAGCGCGGCGCCAACCGCTATCGGCGAGGGTGAAGACGCGCGAATACTTGTTCCCACCCGATTGGGCGACTTGGTTTGTCTCGATGCAAGAGGCCAGGAACGCTGGCGTGACAAACGCGCCGGTGACTCGATTCCTTTCACTCCGTCCCTCGTCTTCTCCAACTCCGGTGAAGCGGCGGTTTGCATGTACGGTTCGTTGGATGGACACCTGCGCGCGATTCAGTTGCCGGGCTAGTTAACAATCCAGATTGCGTGGGCAAGCGGCTAAGACCCGGGGATCGCAGTGGAGTCGTCCGCAATTTCGCGTGCGACCGTGCGCAAGTCACGCGCCCAGTGGATTCTCCCAGCGCAAAACGGGAAACCGCTGTCCGTACTGCAAAGTGTGAGACCGTGTTCGATAGTCAAGGCCGCGAGATGCGCATCGGATACCAGGTTGGCGTGGACATCCGACGCACTCAGTAGTTGTCCGAGCACTTCGGTGTGACGCAAGGAGGGTTGTGGATTCCAGACGGTCTTACAGGAAAGCCAATGTGCGACTTGCTGCCGGGCGCCGGGCACGGCCTCAGGCGGTTCGAAGACGCGTGGGTTTGTCATCAAGCGAACAAATGCGAGTAAGCTCTCCCACGGTAATCCGACGCGACTCTGACCATTGAGTCTACCGTCGAGCCAATCGTGAGCTGCGACATGTTGTTGAAAGGATTCGACGTGCGCGTAGAGGAGCAGATTACCGCCGACGAGAATCACTTGTGGTCCTCGCCGTCGGCATAGGCGATGACTTCGGAGGCGTTGTCCACGTTAGGCAGACGGCAGCGCATAGAAACGGTATTTGTGCGAAATGGTTCCGGCTTCTTGCGAGGCGTCGCCATGGCGCGAAGCCCCAGCCGAAGCGCTTCATTGATGAGTTGCTTCAGACTTCGGTCTCGGGTAGCCCGAAGCCGTTTCAATTCGACTGCCACATCATCGTCAAGTGTCAAAGTTGTTCTCATACATCAAATCTCAACACATTTGATTTCTTGATGCCGATCGGTCGGTTGCGGGGTTCCGAATTGGCGGGTGCGACAGCGGCCATGTGCTGGTACGCGAATGCGGCGACGAGGTATGCGCCCACGGCCAACAGGACGACCGCACGAAATCCCAGGTGTACCGCGCAAAGACTTGCTGTCAAAGCGCCTACGACCGACGCGCACCCGTTGATCCCCCACGCCCACGGCAGGAGAAGTTCATGGCGCAACGCAACAAGTTGCAGCCCGGTGGGAAAGGGGATCCCCATGGCAAAGGCGACGGGCGCCAGCAAGGCGATGCTCGCGGCGATCTTCACGAGGTCTGGCCAGCCCGAGCCGAATGCGAAGACGGTACCCAAACCCGATAGATAGAGCACCGCGAGTACGCCAATGGCAGTGACGGTTGCCACCATTGGGTGGCGGCCCTGCCCGTGCAGACGGTCGGCGAAAAGGCTGCCGAGTCCGGAGAATACAAGAAATGCGGTCAGCACGACGGTTACGGCGTACATGGGAAAGGCGAGGAAGAGCATGAAACGCTGGATGAAGGCAATTTCAAGGAACATGTATGCGAGTCCCAGCGCGGCGAAGTAGAAGAGGACCCAGCGCTTGGCCTTGGGGCTTGTTCCCCTTCGCGCGAATACCATCAGCGGCGTGAGGATCAGTATGACGCTTACCGCAATCCCCTGAATGAGTGTGGCCACCAAGGCGAGATAACCCCATTCCATGTACGGGAGCCAGTTGGTTCCGAACTGGCGCAACAGCTTCGGAAGATACCGCCATTTTACGAACCGCGAAAAGTAGGGGCGGTCGTCCGTCGCAGGGCGGACGAAGAACACGCACTCGCGATAGGCGCGCTCGGGATCGCCGGATAGGATCTCCTGTGCGAAGCGATAGTAGGCCGGTTCCTCGAGTACCACGAACCGGTTTGCGTCTTCCGGTTCGATTCCCGGGAGATAACAGAGATCGAACCACCGGTCATTGCAGAACCGGCGGACCGCGGCGATGTCGCGTGCGTTCAATCCCTCACGGGTCACAAGCACCGTGGCGGTATTCCATGTCCGGATGAATATGAGATGATCGTCGGGCTGGTCGATGCCCGCGCGCCGGCACGCGGCGACGGCGGTGGCGAAGAGTTTCAGGGCGGTGCGCGGCGGCGTGTCAATCCAACAGGTCATGGAGAGCACGCCGTCAGACGTCAGTCGGTTGATGTAAAGGGACAGGGCCTCGATCGTATACAAGTAGCTTTCGGTCGCCGCCTGGGTACCCGCAGTGGACGCGAGGAAGGAACCCTGCACGGGCAGGATGATGAGGTCGTAGCAATTGCCGTGCGACTGGAGGAAGCCCCGTCCCTCGTCGATGTTTGCTGAAACGTCGTCCCGCGCGTAGATGTCGCCGGAGAACGCCGCAAGGGGACCGCGAACCAAGTCGATTACCGCGTGTTCAACCTCGACGGCGTTGACGTGCGATGCGCCATGGGCCAGTGCGCCGAGGATGTCCGCCCCGCCGCCGGAACCGATGACTACGGTGTGGGGATTCGATCGGGCCACACGGTAGGCGACGGCCGAAGTGACGTAATCAAGATACGCCATACGTCCAAGATCGCCGTCGAACCGGTTGACCGGTGAGACCGCGCCGGCATCGAAGAAAAGACCGATTTGTTCGGGTAACGGACCCAGTTCGCTCATGGGGTAGTTCGAAATCTGGCCGGGCGTTTCACGGATCTGTTTGGAAGCTACGGCCGTCACGACGGACATGGGGCTTACCGACTCCGCAACGATCCGTGCATCGGGGTACTGGAGCGCGTAGGAAAGCCCCTTGTATTCGGAAACGCGGACGGGGGTGGTCCAGTCCATCAGGAGCGGCAGCGCGGCCAGCGCGATTGTCGGGATTCCTACAAGTGGACCGAATCGAAATCGCCACGCCAGCAGCGTAAACGCGAAGGCGACGACGATGGCGAACACGTAGGGAAGTAACGCGGGTTGAACGTAATGCAAGAGGAAGATGACGGTCAGAGCGCCCATGCCCGAGCCGAGCATATTGACGAAGTACATCCGTCCAACGGCGTTGGGGGTTAACATGAATCCGCACATGATGCACGTGGCCGTGAAGAAGAACGGGATGGTCAACACTGCGTACAGCGCGATGAGATTCGCCCATTGGCCCTGCATGGCCACAAGCTGCAAAGTCTCGAAAGGGATGCGCTGGCTGAGGTCGTAGCACAGAACCAGCGACAGGGCGAGCATCAAGGTGCTGAATTGCAGCAGGCCAGCTTCATGGCCGCGCAAGAGGTTTTTCGCCAGGGCAATGACCGTTCCGCTGAGCCCGAACCCCAACATCGCGATGCTGATGACCATGTAGGCGAAGTGGTGCCATTGCCCGATGGTGAACACGCGCATCAGCACGACTTGGTAGGCGATACCCACGGCACTGATGAGAAAGATCGCGACGTGCAGTGCCGTAACGCGGTCGAAAACGTTTGAGCCTACGGTACCGTCCGAACTTCGCATAGCACCACCGTACCAGGGCCGGCCGCGAGTGTACGTCACCTTGGGAACGTCAGATGACTTCTCCCGCTCCGCCGGTCCCCGCCGAAGTTGTATCGCCTAGTTCGTTCCGGAAGCGTTCGAAATCCGCTTTCAACGTCTTCGCGACGATGGCAAAATCGCTGCTGTGAACGATGAAATTCGTGCCCTGCTTGGCCCACTCGATTTCGCGCTCGATTTCTTCCGAGTAGTGAATGCCCACGCCCACCGAGGCGGCCCGTGCCTTCGTGATGATCGTCGTGATCGCTTCCTGGAACGTGGGATGCCCGTATTGCTCCGGAATACCGAGACTGATGGACAAGTCGTGAGGTCCCACGAGCACCGCGTCGAGGTCCGGCACGGCGAGAATCCGATCGAGCGCCGACAAGGCCGGTGTGCTCTCGATGTTCACGACCATGACGCGGTCGGCGTTGCGTTGGACCAGGTACTCGCCCGTTTCCTCGTTAGGGATCTCGTCGCCTTTCAGCACGGCGTCCAACCGCTTGCCCTTCAAGGGCCGCAGCTTGACCGCGCCGCGCAGCGCCATGACTTGGTCCACCGACTCCACGTAGGGCGCGATGATGCCGTGGGCGCCGCCGTCCAGCACCATGCAGGCCCGGTACGGGTCGGGTTCGGGGATGCGCACGATGGGGGCGATGTTCAGCGCGTCAAAAGTCCGGCACATCCAGGAGAGTGTCTCCCGCGCTAATGAAATGTGTTCGGTATCGATGAAGACAAAATCCATGCCCGTGCCGGCCATCATGGACGGCCATGCGGGTGACGGCGACACGCAACAGGTTCCATACACGCGTTTGCCGGATCGCAGGGCGGCGGCCAGTTCTTTACCTCTCATGGTGGGTCGTACTCCCTCTGGTTTAGCTGATTCTCCATTGTAGTGGATTTTGCGCGGTGCTGCATCTTGAGAGCCGGGATCTGCGCAGGGAGTAGGTTTTTGGGCCGATCGGACGGATCCGTCGGATCGGACCGATCGGTCGGATTGGACTGTCGGCCTGCGTTCCAACACGATGGTCGCCGTTGATGGATTTTTGGACGACGAGCCCGCGAGCCTCTACAATACTGGACCGCGAGGTCCCGTTTTCGGGAGTACAGGAGAGCACGCCATGCAGAAGGTATCGCATTTCCCCACGGCATTTGTTGCGCGTATTGCCACGATTCTTGTTCTCGGGGCAATGCTTTTTGCTGCGTCTGCCGCGCACGCCCAAAAGGAGGACCGCTGGGAGCCGGCTATCCAGGCCTTCGAGGCGCAGGACCGCGACGCGATGCCGCCGGAAGGCGCGGTGCTCTTTGTCGGGAGTTCCAGCATCCGGGTCTGGGATTTGGACGAATCGTTTTCCCGATCTCGTGACGATTAATCGCGGATTCGGCGGCTCGACGATTGCCGATGTGAACCGGTACGTGGACCGCATCGTCATTCCCTACAAGCCCGCGACGATTGTCTTTTACGCGGGCGATAACGACGTGGCCCAGGGAACGACTGCGGAACAGGTGTTTGAAAATTTTAAGACCTTTGTGGGAAAGGTCGGGGCCGCGCTGCCGGACACCAAAGTCATTTTCATCTCCATCAAACCGAGCGTCGCGCGGTGGAAGCTGTGGGATGAGATGAAGAAGGCGAACGGACTAATCGAGGACTACTGCGGGAAGGATGATCGGCTAACCTACGTGGACCTCGGCGCATTGCTCCTTGGCGAAGACGGCAAACCGCGAGCCGACTTGTTCAGGGAGGATGGCTTGCACCTCAACAAGGACGGCTACGCCAAGTGGAACGCAGCGCTGCGTCCCTACCTTGTTAACGCGATGAAGAAGGAAGAGGCGAAGGCGAAGTAAGCGAGACTGGGCTCAGCGAAATGGTTTCATTCCGCAAGGCGAATTAAGGCGCGGCCTGCGTGGAAGGAGGTCTTCCACTCGTTGCCTTTGTCGGTGGTCAGGGGTTGGCCGGTGTCCCAGTGCACGTCTTGGTACCAATCGCCGTATTCGTGGTCGATCTGGTAGGTCCATACCCAGTCGAACAGGTTCCGCAGCGCGTCGCGGTATTTCTCATCGTTGGTCCACGCAAAGGCATCGACGAGGGCGTTTAACATTTCTGCTTGACCCCACCAGGGTTTTAGCAAGCGGTCTTCCGGCAGGTCAGTCGCATTGACTACGTGGCCGGTCATCGGTCCATAGGCCGCAAGTCCGCCGCGATCACGATCGAACCCAAATTTTAGCGCGTGGTCGATAAGTCCGAGGGCCGCATCCCGATAGTCGTCGCGCGGTTCGCCCAACACATCCGCCGCCGCGAGGAGGAGCCAGGCCATTTCGACGTTTAGTCCGTAGGACGTGGTCATCACGCCGTGCGCATCCGAAACGGGATTCCAGTCGTAGTCAAAAGCGGTGATGCTGCATCCATGTTCGGCGTGAATGCCCTTGTCCCGGATGAGTTGGGTCACATTGCGCAAGGCAGCGAGATGTTTCGGGTCGCGCGTGGCACCCGCAAGATACACGAGGCACTCCATCATGTTGGTGTGCATGTCAACGGTCTTGATCTTCGGCTGCGCGCCAAGGTGCATCTGGTCGGCGTTCAATGCGGGCCAGTCTTTGTCATCGAAGTCTTCGATGTATCCCATGTCGCGATCCGCGGCCTTGGTCTGGACCACGTCAAACACGCGGTTCACCCATTCCGATACGTCCTCGCGTTGTGATGCGCGATAGAATTCCGCGAGACCCGTAATGGCGTAGGCGTGGAAGTCTGTGTTCTTGCGCGTGCACTTGGGTTTTCCGCCGCGTGTGACGGAGAAGTAGAATCCGCCATCCCGCTCGTCCCACATACATTGGGTCACGAAATCGAAGGCCTTGGACGCGAGGTCGAGGTAGCCGCGATCGGTCAAACCATGCCGATGCGCCGCCGAGAGACTCGCGATCATGCGAACCTGCATCATGAGGATCTTTTCGCTGTCATCGAGGCGACGGCCTTGCCGGTCAAGCCGCGTCAGGAACCCGCCGTACTGGTCGTCCCAGGCGTGGTTGGCCCAGAACGGCATCAGGTTTTCGGCCAGCGCGGATTCGGCGCGGGAGCGGATATTGGAAGATGGATGATCGATGCCGGAAATCGAGTGTTTTCGTGTGTTTTCCATCTTTCGTATTTTAGCCTTGGTGCGTTCCGGTCTGTATTTCTTGCGAACAACGCTCAGAGGATGAACGTTACAGGCCCGTTGGATCAAGGATGCCGTATGCGGATAGACCCGAGACGCCCGGAAAAGGGCCGCACTGGGAGCCAGGCGCTCCCAATGCGGCGAAGGGTGACTTCCCGCTTGATTCTCGAGTTTGTCCCGCCACACCACGGTGTTTTACGTCGTCATTCGTGCGAAACCACCACGGCACAAAATGCAGTTTGACTGCATCTTGCGGGCTTTGGTAGACTAGCGTGCTTTTGAAGAGCAAGTAGAAGCACGCGCTTCTCACCTTGCCGCGATCCCGGGGACGGGATTTGGGCGCAAGGTTGTCAGCATGGGATACCTATGTGTTCTCGGCGGCAGAGGCGTGTTGTGCCTTGCCGCCTTTTTTGTGCGTGCGGGTGGATGCCGTGGTCCGTCCGGGCGCAGTGGATGAAAATCGAGTACACGGGAGGCAGGAGGGAACACTAATCGCCAGGCCTATTGAGCAACGAGTGCGGGTGAATGAGACCATTAACGCCCGCCAGGTCCGCGTCATTGATGAGGAAGGTAACCAGTTGGGGATTATGTCCCCGGCCGATGCGTTACGCGACGCCTACGAACGCGGGCTGGATTTAGTTGAAGTAGCGCCGAATGCGTCACCGACGGTGTGCCGCATCATGGACTACGGAAAGTA
This sequence comes from Candidatus Hydrogenedentota bacterium, assembly GCA_963745075.1. Classification (GTDB taxonomy): domain Bacteria; phylum Hydrogenedentota; class Hydrogenedentia; order Hydrogenedentales; family SLHB01; genus JAHDWY01. Next base: position 56,275 of record CAVUWV010000019.1, read on the forward strand.
CAAGTACCAGCAGAGCAAGCGTCAAAAGGAATCGAAGAAGCACCAGCATACGGTCACGGTGAAGGAAGTGAAGTACCGGCCAAAGATCGACAAGCACGACTTCGATTACAAGACGAACCACGTGCGCGAGTTCCTGGGAGAAGGCAATAAAGTCAAAGTTACCGTGATGTTCCGCGGCCGCGAACTCGCGCATCCGGAGTTTGGACACGAGATCCTCACCCGCGTGCTCGAGGCGACCCGCGACCTATGCCAGGATCAGATCGATCCCAGGCGACAGCGCCTGGAAGGGCGGAACATGACGATAGTGCTGACGCCGTCCAAGTAGGGCGGGCGTCCGGCTGATAGCGATTGCAGCGGTTTCCCTCGTACGGCGGGGGAGGGATGTGGCGATCAACGGAGCGTGGCGGCGGAGATCGCGGCGTGTTTGCGCTGCGTGCGTCGAAGTGACGTTCCGTGAACGACGAGATCCCGGACAGCGCGAAAAGCGGTCCGGAGTGATGGAGGATTACGAATGCCGAAAATGAAAACCAACCGATCCGCGTCCAAGCGGCTGAAGCGCACCAAGACCGGTAAGTTTAAGCGGTTTAATGCCTTTGCGCGGCATAAGCTGACTCACAAGACGGCGAAGCGGCGCCGGCGCTTGCGTACGGCCGTACTGGTCGACGGCTCCGAGCAGAAGCGTGTGGAACGCATGCTTCCGTACGGCTGACCGTAGCGCAACCCGAGGAAAACACGCACCGAAGGCGCCCGCCAGGGCCCAACGGATGGAGGATTTGAACGATGCCAAGATCTACGAACGCGCCGGCTTCCCGGAGCCGCCGCAAGAAATTTATCAAGCGGGCCGCCGGCTACCGGGGGAGCCGCCATCGCCTGTTGAAGACCGCCCGGCAAGCCGTCGAGCATGCGGGTACCTACGCCTATCGTGATCGCAAGACGCGCAAACGGGACTTCCGGAAACTCTGGATCGCCCGTATCAATGCCGCGACGCGCGCCGAAGGGCTGACTTACAGCCGGTTCATTTTGGGCTTGAAACTTGCCAATATCAACGTCAACCGGAAGATGCTGGCCGAAATCGCGGCGACGGATGAGGCCGGGTTTCAGCGTCTGGTGGAAGTGGTGAAGGCCAAGCTCCAGGCTGCGGCGTAACGCGCATGCGGGTAGTCCCTGCAGTAGACATTCGGGGCGGACACTGCGTGAACTTGGTCCAAGGCGACTACGACCAGGAGACGGTGTTTGGTGAAGATCCCGTGGCCCAGGCGATCGCCTGGCACGAGCAAGGCGCTGAAATGGTCCATATCGTAGACCTGGACGGCGCGCGCAAGGGGCAACTCTGTGTTTTGGCGGAAGTCTTGCAGATGTCGGCTATCCGTATCCCCGTGGAAGTGGGCGGCGGAATTCGGACCGTCTGCGATCTCGACATGGCCTTCCAGGCGGGTGCCGCTCGCGCCATTCTCGGTACGGCAGCGTTTCGCGATCCCCGGTTTCTGCGGACCGCGGTGGCGACGTACCCCGGGCTGGTCGCGGTCGGTATCGATGCCCGTGGCGGCAAGGTGTCGTTGAGCGCCTGGACGGAGGATACGCAGGAAGACGCCGTTCGTTTCGCCAAGCAGGTGGAAGAGGCGGGCGCCTGCCGGATCATTTACACCGATATTCTGAGTGACGGCATGATGCGCGGCCCCAATCTCGAAGCGACGCGCGCCGTCGCGCAGGCCGTGAATATCCCCGTGACGGTGTCCGGCGGCGTGTCGTCCCTGGACGACATACGCAATGTCTGCGCGTTGGAACCGGACGGGGTTGACGAAGTCATTGTCGGCCGTGCCCTCTATGTGGGGGCGTTTACGTTGCCCGAGGCGATTGAGGTGACGCGGGAGGGTTCGTGAACCCGAACTTCGGAACAGTCACTATCGTCGGCGTCGGATTGCTAGGCGGATCCCTGGGCCTTGCATTGAAGGAGCGAGGCCTCAGCCGTCTGGTCCGCGGGGTGGGCCACCGCCAGGTGTCGTTAGACGCCGCGCTCGCCCGGAAAGCAATCGACGAAGCATTTCTCGATCTTCCCCCTGCACTAAAAGACGCCGATCTCGTAGTTATTTGCACGCCCGCTGGGTTGGTCCCGGAAACGTTGGACCGGATTCGGCGGGCGACTTCTTCTTCCGCCGCGATCACCGATGTGGCGAGCACGAAGGCGGCGATTTGCGCTCACGCCGACCAATGTTGGCCCGGACGCCGCCGGTTTGTCGGTAGTCACCCCATGGCCGGTTCGGAAAAGTTCGGGCCGGAGCACGCCACCGCGGACCTGTACGAGGGCTGTGTCACAATCCTGGAACCGTTGGCGGGGCAGGACCCCGACGCGCACGAAACGGTCCGAAGGCTGTGGAGTGCGGTCGGCGCGTCGATCGTGGAACTGGATCCCGGAACGGCACGACACACTTGTGGCGCGAACCAGCCACATCCCCCACATAATGGCGGCACTCGTCGCGGAACAAGCAACCTGGGCGCGGGGCGTGCCGTCCGTAATCGGCAAAGGCTTTCTCGACACCACCCGCGTGGCGGCAGGCCGGCCGGAAATCTGGCGCGACATCTGCCTGACCAATCACGAGGCGATTGTCGCCGGACTGGATGATCTGGCAACTCGCCTGGTGGCTGTACGGGCCGCCATTGAAAACGGCGCTGGAGATGAACTGGCCGCGTTCTTTGAGGCGGCCCGCGTAGCACGCGAACAGGTGCTGGACCGATGAACGGTGTATTTATCACGGTCGAAGGTGTGGAAGGCTGCGGGAAATCCACGCAGATTGCCCTCTTGAAGAAGTATCTCGAATCGGCGGGCCGCGACGTGGTCGTTACGCGGGAACCGGGCGGTACCCCCATCGCCGAAACCATTCGTGGAATTTTACTGGATCCCGAAAACGCGGAATTGTCGCCGGTTGCCGAAGCCTTTCTGTACGCAGCCGCCCGCGCGCAGCACGTGGATGAGTTTATCCGCCCCGCGTTGGGGGCCGGCAACGTGGTTTTAAGCGATCGGTTTGCGGACAGCACCACGGCGTATCAAGGGGCGGGTCGCGCATTGGCCGCCGATACGATCCGGACCTTGCACGCCATCGCAACGCGCGGCACCTGGCCCGAATTGACTATCGTGGTGGATGTGCCCGTGGAAGAGGGTCTGGCACGAGCGGCGCATGGGAATGAGCTGGATCGCATCGAACGGGAACCCCTCGAATTCCATCAACGGGTCCGGGAAGGTTTCTTGGCGATCGCCCGAAGCGAGCCGGAGCGGGTCCATGTCATAGACGGCACCCAGCCGGTCGACGCGGTTGCCGCCGCGATCCGCGATTTGGTAAAAGGACTTCTTCTGCTAGGTGACACGGTATGAGGCTGTGGTTAGACGGTGCACAATGCGCGCAGAAGGGACAAGCATTCCCCACTGAAGACAGAGATTTGGAAAACGAGCGACGTAAGAACATCCCCCTTAATCCCCCTTCAAAGGGGGAATTCGCGGCCCGAAGTGTCAGCCATGCACCAGGGCGAAGGAGCATCGTGGAGGTCTTCGGTGGTCCAAAACGCATCGCAAAGCGTTGCGCGGAAAATTCCCCCATTGAAGGGGGATCAAGGGGGATGTTCCGGCTGCCGAGTGCGTTTCGTTCGCCTTGCGCTGTCGTGCGGGGTGATACATGAGTTTTAGCGATATCCGCGATCAGGAGACGGCCGTTCGGTTCTTGCAGAACATCCTGCGGGAGGAGCGAATCCCCAACGGTCTGCTCTTTTACGGTCCCGGCGGCGTCGGCAAAGGGTTGGCTGCGCTGGAGCTGGCCAAAGCAATTAACTGTACCCAGCAGAACGGCGACGCATGCGACGCGTGTCTGCCGTGCCGGAAGGTCATGAGCGGCAACCATCCCGACATCCGGCACGTAAGTCCGTCGGAGAAGACCCGTCTGATTAAGAAAGCCGAAGTTGACGAAATCAACGAGATGGCGGCGCTGCGCCCTTTCGAGTCGGCGTGGCGGATCTTTATCATCCAGGACGCGGATCGCATGAACCCCACCGCGCAGAACCACTTTCTCAAGACCCTGGAAGAACCGCCGGGCCGTTCGTTGTTCATTCTATTGAGTGAGTTTCCGCGCGTTTTGCTGCCCACGATCCGTTCGCGCTGCCAAGCGGTGCGGTTTCGGGCGTTGCGTCAGGAAACCGTGGCGGATCTGTTGCGGCGGGAACGCGACCTTCCGGATGATCTGGCTGAATCCATCGCGGGAATCGCCGAAGGTCAGATGGCCCGCGCGCTGGATTTGGTGGACTCCGACAAGCGCCAGGTGGTGTTGTCCCTGACGGCACGGCTGGCGGATGGCGAGGATCCGGTGGTGATGGCGGAGGAGTTCACGAAGTTTCTGGGCGACCAGCGTAAGCAGTTGGAAGCCAGTCTCAAAGCCGACATGGCGTACGAGTCGGCGGACGAAGTGAGCCGTGCGGACATGGAACGGTTGAAGGACGAGCGGCTCGCGCAACTCACCGCCATGTCCAAACGTGATATGCTTGAATACTTGTATCTCTTGGAAACCTGGTATCGCGACGAAATGATCTTTGGCGCGACGCGCGACAAGTCGCGTGTGTGGAACAAGGACCAGATTGAACGGCTGGAATCCGCGAAGGCCGGAACGTCCGCCGAGAAGCTGCGTGCGATTGAAACGGCCCGGATGTATCTCGACCGCTTCATTAATGAAGAGCGGGTATTTCGGGACCTGTTTCTGACGCTTGCCGCGTCGTAGCGCTACCGTTTGGAGCGACTGAATGCAAACTGTAAAGATTCGCCTGCGTAAACCGACGCGGGTGTTTACGTTTCTCTCCGAAGATATTCCTCTGGGCCGGGACGAAGACTGCATCGTGCGCAGCGACCGCGGGCTCGAGTGGGGTACCTGCGTGGTACCGCCGGAACCGTGTCCCGAGGACATGAAAAGCCGGTACAAAATGAACGTGGTGCGGAAAGTGACGCACAATGATGAGAGCACGTACCGGCAGATTCAGGAAGAGGAAGCGAAGGCCAAAGAGTTATGCGCCAAGCGCATTCGGGATCGAAGTCTTCCCATGAAGCTGGTCGACGTCGAATATACCTTCGACAAACACAAGGTCATTTTCTATTTCACGGCCGCGGACCGGGTGGACTTCCGGCAACTGGTTCGTGACCTGGCGCAGGACCTCAAGACGCGCATCGAGCTGCGTCATATCCAGGTGCGGGACGAAGCCAAGCTGACCGGCGGTATCGGAATGTGTGGGCGCGAACTCTGTTGTTCGACGTGGCTGCGCGAATTCAAACCCATCTCGATGAAGATGGCCAAACGTCAGAACCTCTCTTTGAACCCCTCGAAGATCAGCGGGCAATGCGGGCGCCTCCTGTGTTGCCTGAGTTATGAGAACGAGATGTATAAGGAACGGAAACGGTCCGAGAAGGCGGAGCGCGAATCCCAACCCACGGCCGAGCCCGAGCCGGTCGTTGATCACGTGGACGCGTTCGGCGCCGCGGGCGCCTTTGGCGACTCGGATATCCGGCCCCGTCCTGCCGACTGGCAGGAACGGCTTCACGAGATGAACGGGGATGATGCCGTCGGCATCGCCGACGACGCCACCGACGAGACTGAGGGGCGTGGTCCGTCCGAACAACGGCGAGGCACCCAACCGCAGGGATCGTCGGCCCGGCCACCACGAAGTCCGTCGGCGACGCAGGGATCCGGCCACTCCCCGGACGGGTCCAAACGGAGAGGCCGCCGCCGCCGCAGGCGCCGTCCCGGCCGGCCGGGCGACTCGCAATCGTCGAGTTCCGGAGGCCAAGGTTCCTCGTCCTGATGGGTCTCGTCGACACGCATTGCCATTTGCAGTCCGACCGTTTCGATGAGGACCGCGAGGCCGTCCTGGCGCGTGCGCTCGAATCCCTGGATTGGATCGTGCTCATCGGTGATTCGATTGCGTCCAGCGCGGCAGCGGTGGAACTGCTACGGGAAAACGTCTACGCCGCAGTCGGCATTCATCCCTACCATCCGGAGCAAGCCGATTCCGCGGGTATCGAACGGCTGCGCACGCTCGCGGCAATATCGGGCGTGGTGGCCATCGGTGAAATCGGGCTGGACTATTTCAAGTACAACGACGCCCCGCGCGACACTCAACACGCCGCCTTTCACGCGCAACTGGAACTCGCGGCGGAACTACAACTCCCCGTCGTGATTCACAACCGCGACTCCTGTGACGATCTCGCTGCAGATCCTGGAGGAGCACCACCGAAGCTTGTGTGGCGGGATCATGCACTGTTTTGCGGGGAACGCGGCATTTCTCGAGCGGTGCTTGTCGTGGGATTTCCACGTGTCCTTCGCGGGAAACGTGACGTTTCCGAAGGCGCCGGAACTGCGGGACGCCGCACAGGCCGTTCCAATGGAGCGGTTGCTGGTCGAGACGGACAGCCCCTACCTCGCGCCGCAACCGGTCCGCGGAAAACGATGCGAACCCGCCTACGTGCGCTACACGGCGGAAACCTTGGCGGAGGTCAAGGGCGTCGACGTGGACGAACTAATCGAGCAAACGACGGCTAACGCCTGCGCGCTGTTTCGTATTGGCGAAGGATCCGGTTAGCGATTTGGAGTTTTACGCCCCGTTGTTGGCTTACCGGACAAACTCAGTCGCCCTGCAACGTCTCGTCGGCGGGCTCGTCTTCAGCCGAATCCTCGGTCGCTTCCGGCAGGGATTTTGTCTCACCTTCCTCGTCTAGCGCCAGCGCGGGCAACGGCGGGTGGAGTTTGTGAATGACGTGGCTGAGCGGTTCGTGCATGAGCCGCGATTCCCCGCCGCTGACTTCCCGTAACAAGGGTTGGAGGAATTCTTCCTCGCGCAGGGCGGACGGTTCGCGTCCGGCTTCGCGCAATGCGGCAATCACGTGGCCGATGGTGATCTTGTCGATGGACCGCGCGGGCGCGTACGTGACCGGCTCGGTTACGCAGCGCTGGACGAGGCCCGCTTCATCGAGTTGATCGAGGGTTTCGTTCAGCAGGCGCGTCGGGACTTTCCATTCTTCCGCCGCTTCCGACGGCGAAAGACCCGGTAGTCCGGCGTCGAACCGATGGGCAAGTTCGACCATAGCACGCAGGGCCAGGGCTTCGCGGTAGGCCTCGCTGGCGCCCGCTGCGTGGCGTTCCATGGCGAAGGTCTTTTCGTTCTGGTAGGCAAAGGTGAGCTCGGCGCCGAAGAGCAGGATGACCCAACTGAAATAGATCCAGATGAGCAGGAACGGAAAGAGCGCGAAACTCGAGTAGACCACGCTGTTTCTGGCGAGGCCGTATTGGAGGCCGAAATACCCCATCGACAGAAGCAGCCACAGAGTGCCTGCCACAAAGCCGCCGAGAACGGCGTAGCGCCATTTCACTTTGGTATTGGGCACGATGGCATAGAGCGTCGTGAAGGCGAACCAGATGACCAGGTACTGAATGCCGCGTGCCGCCAAGGCCAGCACGCCAAGCCGATCGGTGACCGTGTCGCTGCCCAGCGCCGCCGTCAACCCGATCACGCCCATCACGACGAACGGCAGCAGGATCGTGATCATCATGTAGTCGCTGAACATGCGATACCAGGAGCGTGTCTGCTTGAGTCCCCATATGGAGTTGAAAGACGATTCGATGTTGCGCATGAGCCCGAACACGGCAGTGAGTATGAAGGCCAATCCGGTCAGTCCGAGCGCGCGGGGATTGGCGCTCTGGCTTGCCAGGTTCAGGATCGAGTCTATGGGGTCGATGGGTTTCTCCACCTTGGTTTCTACCGTGGAGGAATCAGCCGGTTCGGTGTCCCCACGCTCGACCGCCGAAGAACTTTCTACCGGGATTGCTGAGGTTTCCGCATCGGTATGCGCCTCCATAGGCGTATCGTTCTGTTGCCCGGAAACGGCATCCAATCCGGCGCCCTCGCCGTCAAGTTTCGGCGCCGAATCTCCCGGTGACTGTTCGATCGTGGGTTCCGGCCCGAGCGTCGTCTCGCGGCCCGTCGGGGCAGCCTCCATGGTTTCGGAAAGTCCGGGAACCAATAGATTGATCATCTCTTTGATTTGCTGATTGGCATCGTCAGGTTCGCGACCGGTCGAGCCGCTTGTACTCTGGCTGGTGGAATCGACACCGGCGAGATCGGCGATCATTCCGGTGATCTCGGTGGTGAGATTGAATTGATTGATCACGAAATACAGAACCGCTACGAAGGGCACCAAGGACAATACGGTGGTATACGCGAGGGCCGCAGCGCGCAGCAGCAACGCGTCCTGCACCATGTTCTGCATGAGCATGATGACGACTCGCAGTTGCTTCACGATGAAGCCGTAGGGAACTTCTTCCCCTTCGCGGCCTACAATCCAGATGTCGTGCGTCGCAAACCGGCGGCCCCGATCCAGGGCTTCGAACATCCGCTGGATATATTCTCTCATGGAGATATGCTACACGGTAGCGTGCCGCGTTGCGAAATCGGGATGGTGTCCCAAGCGACTCGCCCAAAAGGATTCGAGAGGGATTACCGTTCTTTGCCGATGTGGACGGTTGTGCCGATGGGGCAAAACCGGAACAAGGTCTCAGCGTCCTCGGGTCGCATTCGAATGCAGCCCGCGCCTTTGCCGTCGCCGATGGACGCGGTCTCGTCAGTGGGATGAATGCCGTAGCTCAAGGGAACGCCTTCTGCCGCCAGTCCCATCCAACTTTCGCCGAGGGGATTGCGCGGGTCGCCGTAGGGGATCGACCTGCCGCGGTGGTACCAATCGGGCTTGGCAATCTTGTTGCATATCACGAAATCGCCGGTGGGGGTGGAACTGCCTTTACCCAGACCAACCGGAAACCGCCATAGGAGATTGCCATCGGCAAATACGGACATTTCGTACAGGTGGCGGTCGACTTCGAGATGTACGCGCGCTTGCGTGAAAACAGCGTCAGCATCCGAATTTGTTGATCCCACATTGCGGCGATTTCCTCCGGTGGCGCCTTCGGGTGCGGGGGGCCTCGACCGATACGACGCAAACCCCGCCAACGCGGGACCCGGATCGCCGCCTTCCGGTTGATCGCTGAAGCGCACGTAGCCGCCCGGCCCGCCCATCCCGGTAAGGCCATCCAGAGCCGCCGCGTCGTACGCTTCGCCCCCGCCGGCACTCCATGCCAGTTCCCCGGGCGTGGTCTCTGCTTTCTTGCCGTGGTTCCGGCCCGACGCGGACCGGCCCGTTTCGGTGGATGGCGGGATTGACCGCTTCGCGGTTGTCTCGGCGACGCGAACCATGCGGGGCGTACTGTGGTGATCGGCCGAAACGCCGGAGTCGTCGAAGGGCCACCAGAGCAGCCAGAGAAACACAGCGGCCAGAACTGCCAGCCATGGCGCAAGCCGTATTCGCGAACCCCGCGTATCCGGCGGCATAGCGGTATCGTTCGGCGAAGGACGAGACTGCGTTCGGGCTAGGGATCGCAAGGTTGGAACCGGTCGGCGCGGCGCCGGAAGACACCAGCGCACTCCCAGGATATACTCGTGGGGCTGCGATGGGTCACTACGGACGATGTGACCGCTGAGACGGATTAACGCACCCGATTCACGGTCATCGCGGGGTGCAAGTTCAACGTCAACGGCGGTGCCGGGCGACAGCGCGCTGTATGCGCGAATGCCTGCGCCGTCACGACTGATATTCACCGCCGTGCCAGTAAACAGTGGAGTCGCCGCGTCCGCGCTGATGACCACGGCAGTGCGCTGCGTGGCCGCTCGTTGCGCAGTTCGGCGCTCCACGATGGATTGAGTTGCAGCCCGTACCATCGTTGCCCTAATGCGCCCCAGTTGCTGCGAGCCATCCCACTCACAGACCCAAGGGAGGTAGTATAGCACAAAAACGGGGTTTGCGGGGTGAAATGACGATAATTTCTCTAAGTCCGTGGGCGGTATGGATTAAATAGCCTCCGTGGATGTTTTCGGTGGGGCTGGCCCTGCCATGTTCCGCCTGCAATGGCCAAATAGCTCTTGACGCTTGTCTCAAAGGCACTTACAATGACGCAGCACCGTGCCCGCGATATCTTGGCGGTCTTGGGTTTGGGCGACGCTGGCGCGGCTACAGCACAGGCGACCACGCGTCAAGCGGGAGGGGATCGATGGGTTCTGCGACGGACAACATCTTCCAACGGCTGGAATCAGCCATCTCGGAATGGAGTGCGGAAATCAAATCGTCCTCCGCCGGAATGGCGGAGAAACTTGCGCGGGCCAAGGATCGCCTTGGCGATACGCCGGAGGGCGCGGAATCGGTGGAAGCCTTGACGGCCTCGCTGGACTTTGCGCGCGCGGAGTTTGCGCGGCTCGAAGTGTCGTTGCGCGAGTGCTTGGGCGCAGCGAAGTCCGCTGACGACCGTGCGGCGAACGGGGAACAGGCCGTGGCGGTAATTCGCGAGGAGATGGCGCAGCTACGGCAGGAACTCTCCGAGAAACTGGAAGCCGCCACCACGTCCACGGAGGAGGGGCCGGCCCGCGATGAGGCTTTGGTCGCGGAGGTGGAACACCTCAAAGAACAGCTCACCGAATTACGCGAAATCGCCGAACAAACGACGGAACCCGAAACCGAAGAATCCTTGGCCGCCGTATGCGGCGAACTCGAGTCGTTGCGGGTGTCCGTGACCGAATTGCGCGGCGCTACGTTGGGCGGTGAAGACGTTACGGCGCTGCAATCTGAGATCCAGGGGCTAAAAGAGCGTTTGACCGAATTGGGGGAAACACCCCCGGGCGAACTCGATACGGCGAACCGTGCCGATGTCGATGAACTCCGGAACGCGATTTCCCAGTTACGCGAGTCCCTTGGAGAAGCGGGAGAAACCGCGCGTCGTGTCGAGGAATTGGAAGGGATGCTCGCGGTGGAGCGGGATCGCGCCGATCGGTTGGAGCAACAGATCGCGACCGCGGATCACCCCGCCGGGATCTCGCCGGAAGCCGCAGTCGAGCTGGACTTATTCCGGGAAGAATTAGCGGAGATGCGCGCGCGATTCCTTACATCGGGCGCGCCGTCCCCGGTGCCGAGCCAGGAAGAGGAGGTGTTCACTGCACCGGAAACACCGGTGTACGAACCGCCCCCGCCGCCGTCTCCCGCGGAACATCGTGTCGCGGTGGTGGATCTCGAGTTGTCGGGATTCGACAGCGACGGACGGCGCAGGCGCATGGGCGACATTCTTGTCGACGCGGGCGTATTGACGCAGGAGCAGTTAGAGGAAGCGCTTCGGGAGCAGCAGGAGCACCCGCAACGCCGTCTCGGCGCGATTCTGGTCGAATTGGGCCACACGGAGAGCGACGTCATCGCGCAGGTGCTGGCGTGCCAACTGAAGCTGCCCTACGTCCAACTGGAGCAGGAAGTCCCGGAAGAGTCTGCCGTGCGGCTGGTAAACGGCCGCCTGTGCCGCCATCATCACTGCGTTCCGGTCCGGCTTGAAGATGAGACCGTAATCCTCGCCATGTCGAATCCGCTGGATCTGATCGCGATCGAAGACATCGAACTTGCCACGAGCCGTCGCGTCGATCCCGTCGTCGCATCCGAACCGGATATCGCCAAAGCCATCGAATGGTTTTACGGAAGCGAGTGACGGTTGCGGAGTGTGAATTGCGGAATGCGGATTGACGCAGGCTGGCGATCTCCGTTTGCAATGTGTTTGTGCACGGAGGGTTTGGTCTGTGTAACGAGGGTCCATCTCTTAGCTATAATTTGAAATCCGCAATCCAGAATCCGCAATCGCAAAGGAGCATCAACCGTGAATCGCAGACAGTTTCTTCAGGCCGGCGCTGCCGGGATTGCCGCCGTGGGCGCAAGCGCTACTGCTTCGGCGCAGACCGCCGTGCCCATGTACCAGGAAGGCCTCAGCCAGTGGCCGTTTGTGTTGAACGCCAGCACGATTCGTCCCACGCCGCTGGTGGACAAGGTGAAGGTCGCGTCCGAAACTGGTTACGACGGGATCGAATTATGGGTCCGGGAACTCGAGGACTACGAGAAGGGCGGCGGCAACCTGAAAGAATTGGGAGAAGACATCACGGAACGGGGAATGTATGTGCCCAACGTCATCGGGCTGTGGGATTCCATTCCGGCGACGCAGGAAGATTTTGATGCGATGCTGTCCACGTCAAAAGAACGCATGCGCATGGCCGCCGACGTGAAGTCGAAGCACGTGGCCGTGCTGCCGTTCCCGGACCGCGAAGATTACGACCACTACTGGGGCGCGGCGCGTTACGGGGACCTGCTGAAGATCAGCCGGGACGAGTACGGCGTCATCGGGGCGCTGGAATTCGTCGGGTTCACGAAAGGCGTCAACCGGCTGGGCTTCGCTTCCGGCATGGCCATCGACGCGAACGACCCCGACGCGTGCATCGTCGCCGACACGTTTCACCTGTGGCGCGGCGGTTCCGGATTCCAAGGCGTCCGTCACCTTAGCGGCAAGTTCATCGCCGACTTCCACTGGAATGACGTAGGCCCGGACGCGGACGTCAATTCAGCCGGCGACGCGGACCGCATCTACCCCGGCGACGGGATCTTCCCCTTAACGGATGTCCTCAAACAACTCGCTGAAATTCATTACACCGGCCCGCTGTCCCTCGAACTCTTCAACCGCACCCACTGGGAATCCGACCCAACCGAAGTCGCCGCCGTTGGCCTGGAAAAGATGCGCGCCGTGGTGAAATCGGCTATGGGCTGACGTGAAAGTGCGTGACCAATCTGGGCAGGTTCTACCAGGTAGGTGGAACTCCCAGGTTCGCACGCCGGTCCCCCAACGTGACCCGGTTCTTCAACTTGGCCGATGGCTTACTTCGCTTGCCCCAGACTGGCATACACCCCCGGTTCCATGGCGTCAAACAACGTCCAGACGCAGGGGTTGGAGTAGTAGTTGATGCCCCATTTGATGGCGCCGGTGCTGCGGTCGAGACTCCAGGAGATGTTCCAGGGGGTGGCGTGGTGCAGGGCGACGTTGGCGTAGCTGCGATTGAAGAGGGTCATGGCGTCTTCGGTGCGGCCGGCGAAGGCGGCCATGGCGCAGAAGTTCCAGACCTCGCCGATGGTGATGACGGCGGAATGGTCGGGGAAGGTTTCGTCAACGGTGCCGTCCGGTTTGACGCCGTTGACCGCGCCGTAGGGCGTGGCCTTGGCGTTCAGGCGCAACACCGTGTCGATGACGGATTCGATGCGGTCGTGGGGCAGCAGTTCGCCGAGGCCGCTGGCGTAGGCGAACCATTGACCACAGAGCGCATTGGTCAATGACGTGTCGCTCGCCGGGTGTTTGTCCGTGCCGCTGTAGAGGCGGTAATACTCGCCCGTCCAGAGCTTGTCGTTATAGGCGGCCACGCCCCGTTTGAACCAGTCCTGCAACTCCGCCGCGAAGGCATCGTCGTCTTGCCGCTCGGCCATCTCGATCCCCGCCTTCACTGCCGCCAGCCAGATGCTTGCGGTGTAGGCGCTGGTGCCCCACCACGGCCAGATGTCGTAGTACTGGTTCGCGGGAAACCCCGTTTCGCTGCCGGGGGCGTCGTTGATGAGACCGTCTCCGTCGGTGTCGAGGGTCATGGCGAATTGGAGGGCACCTTTCACGGAGGGATAGGACTCGCGCAGATAGGTGTCGTCGTTCCATAAATCGTAATCGCGCCAGGCAAGCAGCACGTACTCGGATGACACGATGGGGATCTGGAGATTCATCATGGGCGTTTGCGTGCCCATGGGCGTTCCGAAGCCGAAGGCGATCTGGCCGTTGTCGGCTTGCCGTTTCGCGAACTCCCGCATAGTGGCCTTTTCGCATTCCGGGAAAAGCAGGGCGAGCGGGAAGGTGCCGTTGAACCGGCAAACCAGCGTCTCGGTGATTGGACAGCCCGTGAACGATTCGCTCTGGAAAAAGCGGCCGTCATCCATCCACCACGAGTTTCGCGGAAGCACGTAAAGGCTGTTGATCGCCGCGTCTTTCAATGCGGCGGAGGTGTCGCTCGCGTAGATCTTGGATTGCCAGTCGATGATGGCGCGTTCGAACGTGTTCACCTGGGGCAGCGCGTATTGCAGCACCTCGAAGGCATCGTCGAAGCGGTCCGCGTACCGGTGGCGAAGCGTCTCGCCATCGCTCGATTCCCAGGTGGGGAAATACCAGGTCAATGCGAAGATGACCTCCGCGCTTTCGTCGGGCTGCAAGGTCCGCTCGGCGGTCGTTTGCAACACTTCGCCGGGCTCGTGATTGAATTGCCACCCGTTTCCCGTCGCACCGAGCGCATAGCTGCCGCCGCGTATGGTAAACACGTCGACACCATATCGGCTGGCTTGCGTTGCACCATCCCCGTTCGCGTTGACCGCGACCAACTGCCGCCGGTCCATGGCCGTGTGTGCGTTGGGCCAGGTGCTGGCGATGTATTCATCAGGGTCGCCAAGGAGCGCAATCGCCGTGTCCGACCCTCCGCTTTGAAACACGATGCGTTTGTGGTCCTGGTCCCACGCCGCGCGATCGTCGCTTTCCTTGCCGGGGCCGCCGATGTCGACGTTGGCAGCGAAGGCGAAGTGCAGATTGGGAATCGTCTCGCTGGATCGATTGGTGATCGCGTATTGCACGGCGACAGCATTCTTGTCTGCACGATTGACCGTGACGTGCACCGCGATCCGGCCGTCCTCCGTGACCAGGGTCCCGTCTAGTTCTTTCAGGGCGAAAGGCCGGTTCGGACCGCGGCCGGCCTTTTGCCCGTCGTATTCGATTTGCCAGAGCAGTTGTCCGATGTTGGGGCTACCGTCGAAGACCGCCGATTCCCGGCGGTGCGTATCCCAAACGAATCCGCCATAGGGGTCGAGATAGAAATCGGTGAGCGCGTCGGTGGAAAACGACCGCCCCTCCTCCACTGCGCGGCCGTCGAGTTTTTGCGGCATTGCTTGGGCGTTGGTCGGGAGTTCTGCTTCGTCATCGGCGAACGCCAGCACCGGCGACACCAGCCAAGTTTCACCGGGCGCCAGCGCATCGCGCCGCCACGCAAACGCGGCTTCCACGTTGCCCGATGACTTGTCCTGTTTACTGGGTTCCAGGTCCCACTGCAGTCCGAGCTTCACGGGTAGCGGCTCGCTGCCCGTGTTGTGCGCAGTGAAGTGGAAGAAGGCGATCGGCAACTCCGAGGCCTTGTAGTCGTGAGGAATGAGCGGCGCGAATGCGCGTAGGGAAACGTCGACCGATTCTAGGGCATCCGAAAGGACTATGTCTGCGGCGGGCACATGACCCCAAAACCGCACGGCTTTCGTAGGAGCGGAACCGGCGAGAAACTCCGTCCGCTTGTCTCCGGCTTCCACAAACCAGCCACTCCGCGAACCCACCGGTGCGGGCCGCAACCAGTTGTTCTCGGTGGTCGCTTCGCCGAAACGGCCGTCGGACAGGAGGTCGATGAAACCCGTGCCCAGCGCGCCGAGGGGCAGGGCACTTTGTGCCTCTCCGTTTTCGTACCACACCCCGCTCGCGGGCACGTCGTATCCCGACGCGTTGAAGGTCTGGAATTCCGGCGCGGCAATGACTGCCAAAGAGACGAACAGGCACAGCATGATCGGTAATCTCCCCTGTTTGGTCGTCGTGATTGTCGATTTCGGACACGACGGTCCACAAAGTAGACGCGGCTTCCAGCCGCGTCTACTATGGCATCCTCAATGGTTAATCTCTGTTTCTTAGGCCCAACCGAACTAGGCTGAGAGTGCGAAAACTACCTTAGCACAAAGTGGTGCGCTGTTTGATTCTGCAACCCATTTGGGGCACGAGTGTCCCCCATTTGGACCCATTTCTCCGGAATCTTATTGTCTGTCAATAAGTTACACGTTGGCACCGGGCTTGCACCCTGCAATGTAGCGTGTCATGGAAAGGAGTCAACGTAAACATGGTTCCGCTGGTGCTGATTGCATTGTTACTGCTGGTGCTCGCGCCGGGTTTGGCCATTGCGGTCGGCGTCGGCCTGCTGCTGTTCCTGCCGGCCTACCTGATGGTGTCGTCGGCGTTAACCGTTGTACTGGCGCCGCAGCAGATGTATGCCGTAGCGACCGATAAACGCACCCGCCGCACCCATTCCTGCGAGCATGCGACCGTCAACGTATTGGAGGGATGGTATGGACCGCAGCCCGCGGTCGGCGGCGTAGCAACCAAAGACGGCTTTTACGTTTGGGGCGCGGAGGGTTTCGATCCCGGTGCTCTCATTCGTGCGGCCCAGTCCGGACTCGCGCGTATGAAGAACGGCGAGCGTGACCTGGCACTCCATCCTCGTTGCGGCACATCGTTGATGGCGGCCCGTTTGGTCTTTGCAATTGTGTTCCTGGCGCTGCTTTTTGCCGTGGGCGGTTTCACACTGTCCGGTGTGTTGATTGCATTACTCGCTTCGTGGGCGTTTGGGCGTCCCCTGGGCATGCTGGCCCAACGCTACTTCACAACTTCGTCGGAAGTGGGCGCGCTACACATCAGCGAGGTCCGTTGGACCGATCAACCGCGCGTGGCCGGTATGCCGTTGTTCGGGTTGCCGCGCGGCGCGTACTTTTTCCGCACGGCCGGGCAGGAGCGTTAGGTGACTCTCCCCCCTATCCGCGGTTCGCGAAACCTCAACCCGTGCAACTTGGCAAGGAGATGTTGATATGTTTCAGGTATTGATCCCAGTACTATTCACGATGGTGGCGTGGCAGCGATTACTCCTGCCCGTTTTGGCGCTGGAGGTTGCGCCGCATCATACCGGACGACGGCCGCATACCTAGGCGCGTATAGAACGGCTGCATATTGGGATGACAAACGAAGTCGACCATGTAGAGATCGCCGATTTCATCGAGAATACGGCGAACCAATTCTTCGCCGATACCGTGGCCCCGGTAGTCGGGTAACACTTCCAAAAACGGAATAGAAGCGCTCAAAACGTGGTCGCACATGGCCGTCACGAACCCCGCCACTCTTCCAGATTCATCGTCGATTGCGAGCACCACATGGCTGCTGTTTTGCAGTAGATGGAGGTGGGTGTCGATCCCCGGCGGGTTCTGCCAACCGACGAAGAAGCCTTTGAGTTTATCCGGCGATATCCCTTCCAGGGATGTGGTATACGAGATCATACGAAAATACTCCATTGGGGGAATTAAAGCGTTTGGGATGAACGGATAGTATGGCACGAATCACCCGCCGGAGAACAATTCGGCAGAAGGTTCACCCGGATTCAGCAATGCGCGGGATCGGGCGAGAGCGGCGTCGATATTCTCTAACACGTTGGCGCTCAATAGGTCCGCAAACAAGCCCGTACGTGCCATGGCTTCCCGAACGGGGGCGCTTACACCGGACAAAAGCAGCGCGGTGCCTTGTCGTCGGCACTTCTCCTGGAACTCGTCGAGTGCATGAATCCCGGTAGCATCAATCGCGGGGACTTTTCGCATTCGGAGTATAAAGACTTGGGGGGGAGGCTCGACTTCGCGCAAGACGTCTTTCAGCCGGTCCGCGACGCCAAAGAAGAAGGGACCCGTAATTTCGTACACTTCCGCGCCGTGAGGTATCTGCTTCATGCCGACACCGTCGGGATCATCCATCTCGCCGACTTCTCCGTTCGTATCCGCCAATTCCTTGGCGATATCAATGACCTCCGACACTTCCGCCATTCGCTTCATAAACAGCAATGACGCAAGCACCACCCCCACGCCGACAGCGATGGTCAAATCCGTGAAGACCGTTAGTCCGAAGGTGGTGAGCAATACGGCGATGTCGCTTCCCGGCGCCCGCAGAATGGACCGAAAATGGTCTACTTCACTCATGTTCCACGACACCATAATGAGCACGGCGGCTAGCGTTGCCAAGGGGATGGCCGAAGCGAGTGGCGCCAAGAGGGCCATGATCGCGAGCAAGACGACCGCGTGGACGACGCCCGCGAGGGGCGTGCGCCCCCCCGACTTGATGTTGGCGACCGTCCGCGCGATAGCGCCCGTGGCGGGGATTCCGCCGAAGACCACGGAAGCGAGATTCGCGGCCCCTTGGGCAACCAGTTCGCAGTCCGCCTTATGACGTCCACCGATCATGCCATCCGCGACGACTGCGGAAAGCAGCGACTCGATAGCGGCCAACAAGGCTATTGTGGTTGCCTCGGGAATGAGTTCGCGCATCAGATCGAAACTGAAGGCGGGCAGATGTGGCGCGGGGAGCGAACGTGGAATGCCTCCGAATCGGGTGCCGATGGTAGCGACGGGCAGATCGAGAGCCCAAACCGCCACAGACGCGGCCAAGACCGCGACAATCGCGCCGGGAATTCGGGGGGCATGGCGGCGCAATCCAATCATTATGGCCAAAGACCCCACGCCTACCGCGAGCGAAGTGCCGTTCCATGACGCCGCATGTTCGCCATAGGCCTGCCACTTTTCCAAGAAGTCGGACGGTACAGACCCCATGCCCAGACCGAAGAAGTCTTTGACCTGCGAGGAAAAAATGATCACCGCGATACCCGTGGTGAACCCGGTAGTGACGGGATATGGAATAAACTTGATCATCGCTCCGAAGCGCGCAAGGCCCATCACAATCATGATGACGCCGGCCATCATGGTCGCGGTCGCGAGGCCGGCAAATCCGTGGCGGGCGGCTACGTCGTAAACGATCACGATGAACGCGCCGGTTGGTCCGCCAATTTGGACCCGGCTTCCGCCGAAGACCGACACGACGAGGCCCGCCACGACCGCTGTATACAGCCCGACTGCCGGGGGCGAAACGGCATCGGCTGCCGCGACGCCTTCCGGGATTGACGCGATACCGAAAGCCATGGCCAGGGGCAACGCGATAATTCCGACGGTGATCCCGGCAATGAGATCGTGGAGGATCCCCGATCGCGTGAACCCTTCGCGAATACAGACAACGGATTTTGGCAACAGACGAGGCATACGACTAGCTCCACAGACCGCGCAGCAGCGGGACAGCGCCATGTGACGGCATATCCATGTAAATTGGGGGTATCCAGGTGTCGAAAAGGAAAAGGAGCGGGAGTTTACAATTTTGGTATGGGCGAATCAAGGGACCGTATGGCGTCCCGAGTGCCTGGACGGACCCGCAACGCGACAGACCCATTGGCAAACCTCGCGCCCCGTGGTAGAATGATTTGACGGAGTCACTAAGGGACGATGCGCCAATTGGTTCCAAGGGCCGGGCGCGGTCCGGCCGGACGTAGAATCCGGTAAACGGGAGACGGTTGATGCCTACCTTCGAGTACCATGCTATCCGGGCCGAAGGCGACGAAGAGAAGTCGTTTGTAGGGGGGGTCGTTGTTGCGAAGTCGCGCCATGAAGCCAAAGAGAAGCTTCGCGAACTGGGCCTGAAAGCCACCATGCTCAAAAAGGCCCGGGGCGTGATGGCGCTGTTGAAATGGCTGGACGCCGACATTCGCTAATCCGATCGGTTGAATCAACATTCGTTGGGGAGAATCCTGCGTGAGGGGATCGTTGTTTCCGGTGGTGCTTTTTCCCGTTTGTATCTTCGCCGCGATGGCCGCGCTACCTGCGGAGCCGACCGTGTTTCCTGTAGGGCCGGGAGGACGGCTTTTCGGGAATCCGGACGTGGATGCGCTTGTGGTTCGTCCCTACGCGGAACACGTGCCCATGGCATGCACGGGGGAGCGGTTGTGGGCGACGCACCCGGAAGGCTGGGGATTTCCGGCGGATACCGTGAACTATTACCTCGTCACAGGAATCGGACTTGGCTACGACGTGAGCGTGCAGGCGGGGCCGCAGGAGATCATTGCCGCGCACGGCGCCAGTTACCCGAGCCGGGTCGAATTGCTGGGGGGCGGACGCGGAATCGAGGTCAAAGGAACGAAATGGATTACCGCTGACGACGTGATGGGTTGCCGACTTGACCTCGAGAACCAAAGCCCTGGCGATGAGGAGATCACCGTATCGATCTCCGTCCCTTCGAATAGCGCCAACGTAGACGGCGACCGCGTTTCGTGGACGACGGAAAGCGCGGGTAGGACCATCCAGTCCATCGGCCGTTTTCCGGATTTCGCCGCGGTTCCCGGCCCGCCAATCGCCGAGAAAGTTTTCGCGATAGAAGGCGAGAAGGCGGATGCCCAGCTCGGCAGTACGGGCGAAGACGATAAAGCGGCCGCCAGCGGCGGGCAAGTCCTGGGAAAAGGATTCGGCACGCGCCCAGGGCATAGTGCCAACTACCACTTCAACTTTTCCGAAGAACAGAAGAACATGGCCTTGACCGTTCGGTACGCGCGTGGCATGCCCGGCGACGCGGACTTTCTCGTCCAATTCCCTGGGCGAAAGCGGTTTCCGCGGGTTCTGTTTCATTCGACGGGGGGGTGGGGCGACTCGCCCAGCGATTTTGCGACCGTGACGTGTTCTCTGGGCGACATCCCGGAGGGCAGCTTTCAACTCCTGTTGCTTTCCATCTCGGCAAACAACAACGTCAATATCGACGCGTTGTACATCCACCCGCAGGGAACGATCGTCGAAGGCGTGGATGCGCCCGCATCGGGCATGGAACGAAAACTTACGGTGAAAGCGGGGGAGTCGACCACCGTTGATTTGTTTGTGGCGGTCAATACGGATGCGGATCAAGCGGACGCAGCGTTGCAAAACGCGATGGATTCGCCTGACGCGTTGCAGGACCAGATCGGCACTTACAATAATTGGCTCGTGGAAAATGTCCCCGCGTTTTCGGGTCCGGAAACCATTACGAAGATCTATTGGCACCGGGCGACGGACATCCTCAAAAAGAATCTGTTTCGCGTAGGGGACGGGCGGTTGAAGGATTGGGGGATCGCGGAGGGACGGTGGACGTCTTCGTGGTTTGCAAACATGATTTCGTACGGGGCCGGCCATCAGATCAGAGAAGCGCGCTGGCTGCGCGATCCCCAGTACGTGCGCGGCATCATCAATACGTGGTGCGCCAACGAGCGGCCGGATGGCATTTTCCCCAACTACATCCGGCCCGGCGAGATCGGTACGGGGCAGTACACGGACTGGATTACGTCGACGGTGTGGGACGCCTATTGCGTCCAGCCGGACCGTGCCGCGCTGGAGCGTTGGGCCGACGCATTGAAGAAGAACGTCGACGGGTGGCTGGCGGTATACGATCCGGACGACGACGGGTTGCTCATGGTGGACAGCCACTGGTGGACCGGGATGGAGTGGCAACCGTCGTTCTTCTATTTCAACGGATTTGACAAGGACAAGCAGGACCAACATCTCGAACGGGTCGATCTCACGGCCTACGTGTACGGCGATGCGCGAAACCTGGCGCGGGTCCTGTCCACGTTGGGGGACGATGCGGGCGCAGAGCATTACAACGGGATTGCCGACAAGATTCGCGACGCGACGTGCGGGACGCTTTGGGATGACGCGCACCGGTTCTTCTATTCCGTGGAGCCGGACGCGCATAAGAAGGCAATGGTGAAGGAAGTCGTCGGCGTGTATCCCTTTTATTTTTCCATGTTCGACGGCATCGACGGATCGCAATACACGTCCGCGTGGCGGTCCATCCTCGATCCGGAACAGTTCTGGACACCGTGGCCGGTGGCTTCCGCGTCGAAGCAATGTCCCGCGTATTCGCAAGATGAGTCATTCAACGAAAAGAACGTGGGCGGTTGCATGTGGAACGGGCCGACCTGGCCGCATGCCAACAGTATGGTCCTCTCGGCCATGGCCGAGACGTTGCGCGAATACCCGTCCAGCCCGCTCCGTGTCGCCGATATGTACGGGCTGTTTCGTTCGTACACGGAGGCACAGTTTTACAAACACGACATTCAGTTTCCGTGGACCGGTGAATTCTATAACGGAGAAACGGGCGAATGGCGCACGGAGCAGCGCGACTACAACCACTCGACGTATATTGATATTCTCATCGCGGACATCGCGGGATTGCGTCCCCGCGCGGACGACATGCTTGAACTGCACCCCCTAGTCGACCCGAGCATGGGACCCTTCGTCGTCGATGGTATTCGGTACCACGATCATGACGTGACGATTGCCTGGGCTCCAGCGACCGATCCCCTGAAGACGCCGGACGGTATTCGGGGTTTCCGCGTCTACGTAGACGGCGAACTGCGCCATCACGATCCGTTGTGCGCGTTTCCCGTAGAGATTCCACTTCAGCAGTAGTAGCGCGTTTCCATCGCAACTGAGGTGGGGTTCTGAACCTCGGCGGCCAACGTAGACGCAGGTTACAGTAGCGTTAATTCTCCGCTCTAAACGGCACTGCCAAGTCTGGCGAACGGACTGGACCTGAAGAACCAACGCGGCTGGAACCTGCGTCTACGTTGTTGGTCCGTTGTACGGGTGCGCTCATATTCGGTGGTGCACAAATTCAATAGAAACGCTTTGGTAGTCGCCGATGCGACGGGTTTTCAATCTCGGGATCGATCCTGTAAGGTGTGAATGTCAATCGCAGTCGCAGGACGCGGAAATGCAGACTTTCACCTCAATAAGCAAAGGCTTGCTAATCGCGTGCATCGTCGTGTTGGGGGGAGCGACGGCACACGCGCAAGAGCGCACCATCAATTTGGAGCCTCCGGGCCCGCGAGAATTCATCCTCGACCGCGCGGGCCTAGTCAATGACGCGGATCGAGAACAAATCCGTACGATCGGTGATTCTCTGCTATCGGAAAAAGGGATTCCGATTGTCGTGGTTACGATCGAATCCATGGCGCAGTATGGTCCGCCCGGAATTCGTATCGAAACATTTGCGACGCTGCTCTTCGACCAATGGGGCATCGGCTATAAGGAGGTGGGCGGTCAATCGTGGAATCGGGGGATCCTGCTTCTCGTCTCAGCCCAGGACCATAAAGCGCGCATCGAACTCGGCGCGGATTGGGGGCATGAGTTCGATCCGGTCTGCCAGAAGATCATGGATGAGCAAGTTGTCTTCCGATTCAAACAAGGCCAGTTTTCCGCGGGGATTCTGGCGGGCGTAGAAAGTCTCGATCGAATGGCCCGCGGCATCCCGTTGCCGACGCGGCCACGTCCGTGGTGGCACTACGCGCTGGTGGTGGGCTTTATCGGTCTTGCAATTTTCACGATCGTATCCCTGATCCGCCGCGGTGCAAGCGGTTGGGCGTGGGTGTTCTGGGCCGCCATCTTCGGAATACTCGGGTTCATTCTCTATCAAGCGCTGACCAACAGTGGGCGTGGCGGGTTTTCCGGTGGATCGTTTGGCGGTGGATTCTCGGGCGGCGGTGGGGCCACGGGATCCTGGTAGCGCCTGCAAAGGGAGCAACGGCAGATGCCGCGAGCGACAACATACTTTACGGACGAACAGCGAAGGGCGGTCGAAGCTGCCGTGGCCGAGGCGGAGAGCAAGACCTCTGCGGAAATCGTGCCCGTCGTCGCTGCGTCGTCCGGACGTTACGACCGGCCCGAAGATATCGTTGGGCTTTTTGCCGGTCTCGTGCTCGTGGGGATCTCGTGGGCGTTCCTGCCGGCGGATACGCTGAACCGAACGGGGTCGTGGGACAGCGTAGCGATTCCGTACACGTTGCCGGTACTGATTCTTGCGATGGTCGTCGGGTTCGCTGCAGGTGCGATCGTCGCTTCTCAAATTGAATGGCTTCGCATGTTGTTTACCCCATCGAATCAAATGCGCGACGAGGTGAACGCACGGGCACGGCAAGTCTTCTTCGACGATCGCGTGCACCATACCGCGGGCGCCACCGGGTTGTTATTCTACGTGTCGTTGTACGAACGGACCGCAGTCCTTCTCGGCGACGCTGCGGTTGCGGATAAGCTGGGACAACCCGCGCTGGACGCGTTGTGTGCGGACCTCGTGCGGGAAATTCGTGAAGGGGATATTGCCTCTGCGCTCGCCAACGCCATTCGCAAAGCCGGTGAACAGTTGGAACCGGTTCTGCCTCGCGAATCCGACGACGTGAACGAACTCGCCGATACCCTCATTCTAATGGACTGATCGTTTCCCTTACTGATAGAAGGCCTTCAGCGCCTCGACGTAGGCTTCCGCAAACCGCTGGCGCCACCAGGGCTGGGACACCCATTTGCAGTCGGTGGGGTTGGTGAGGTTGGCGCACTCAATCAACACTTTCGTGGGGACCATGGTGTTGCGCAGGACCGCCACCACGTACTCTTTTCCGCCGTCCTGGCGTATCACACGGCGGATGGGATCGCCCACGCTGTGCCGTTTGATCCGCGCTTTGCCGAGTTGGTCCAAGAGGGTTACGGCGAAGTTGCGGGACAATGCCTCATCGCGGCGACGCTCATCCGCTGTGGACCGGGCCTCCGGTTGCTCTTTGTACTCTGCGTATTGGTCGTACGCCCCGGGCGGCCATCCTGTCTCACGATCCTTGCGCCACGCGGCGCCCGGCAGGTACACCATCGCGCCGCGTAGTTTGGCGTTAAACAGGGCGTCGCAGTGAAAACTGGTGAAGATGATTTTGCGGGGGTCCACACCGGCTACCGTTTCTTTGCGGTAGATCGAGTTGGCGAGATACCAGCGGAGATTGGCTGAGATCTTGGCGTTCTCGTTCCAGTAACTTGGTGTGGTCAGAACCTTCTCATCTTTGTCGAACTGGAAACGATCGATATCTTGCGGTTCGTATCCTTGATCCGGATCCAGCATGGTCACATAGACTTTGGCGCGCGTCTGCGTTTCAAGGATGAGTTTTACGCGGCACATGATATCGTAATTGATTTCGTCCTCGTACAACGTATAGGTATGGTTCAGTTGATCGGTTCCCTTGTCCTTGCCGCCGTGCCCCGGATCGAGAATCACCACCACGCCCTCGAGATCTTTGCTGGTGACCTGGCCGCGCAACCGGTTCGCTTCGGCGATGCTCGCTTCGTACTCTTCCCGTTCCCGGCTGCCTTTCGGCTTGAACCGGTCCGACAGCAAGTCGACGGGGATGAAGATTTCCGTGCCCGGTTTCATGTCGTGGACGTCTTTGATCCGGCTTTCTTCTTGAACGGTGTCGCAGGCGGTCAGAATGTCGGCGTTTTCACGAAGGTCGGTGAACCGCACGATCACGGCGGTATAGAGGGCTTCGCCGGGCTTCAACCGGTACACGGCATATCGCGTCGATCCGCGGCGCGTGTACGAGAGTTCCTCGGCGGCTTTCGACAAGTCCAATTCGCTAGGCTCGGACTCCGCCTTCTCGAGATCTTCCACCAGCGGGGTTTCGGTTGGTTCCCGCATCACATCCAGCAGGAGTTCTTTGGGGAAGAGGATTTGCTGACCAGCTTGCAGATTCTCGGAGGAGAGGTTGTTCCGTTTTGCGATGGCCTCGTGATTCGTACCCTTGCCCGTGAGCCACTCGCACAAGGTCCACAGGGTTTCCTGGTCGGGTCCACCCTCGATGACAGTGTGGTGCCATCCTTTCTCGTCGACGAAATCCGCGCCGAAGACGGAGAGCAGTACGTTGCGGCGTGCGGCGGGGTTGAGTTGGCTGAAGGGGATGGCGACAGCGCCTTTGCCCGCGTAGGTTTTCCAGTTGGCGCCCTCGTCAAGGTATCGCTCCAGGAACCCTTGAGCTGCCTTGCCGCTCGGAGGCCGGCATTCGAGGAACAAAACGCGCCCGTTCCGGAGGGAAGCCGTTGTGTACTCGTCGACTTCTTCACGCACGGTATCCGACAGGGCGGACGGCGTTCCGGCCATCCAGATGAGCAGCAGACTGAGCAGCGCCCGGCAGGCAGGGCCACGGAAATCGCGCCACCGCTTGTGCAGGGCGGTCGCTCGATCGGTACGAGCGGCACGTTGTTTTTCAGTTTCAAACTTCACGCAAGCACATACTCCGGAGAACGCCCATTGGGGACGCTATATACAATATATTGTGTGTGACCGCTCGTCAATAGTAAACCTGTAGAAAATACCGCAAGATGCAGGATCTGGGCGGCTGAGATTGCTATGGGTTGTATATCAATTTGTTAGGGTGGTTGTAAATGATTGAAAAACAATAACTTATAAGCTGATCGTTAGGTGGTGTGTAGCGACGGGGTGATGGAATTCCGATTGTGGAACGAAGTGAGCAATTACGGCGCGGGATATATTTCCCGGAGCCGGTACCAGGCGTAGCGCGAGATCGCATGGCGCACATCGGGGTCGAGAGACACAAACCGTACGCCGAAAAGCCGGCTGCCCGGGCTTGACGATTGGGTCTCGTCCGAGATGTGCACGACTTGGCCGAGAATCCGCAACAAGGGCTCGCCGGGAAGGGAAAGGGTAAGTTCCAGGGTCGTGCTGAAATCGAAAGGCGCGTCAGATTCGATCAGTGCGCCGCCGGCACTAAGATTCAAGAGGCTGGCATCATAGCGGCGGACGTGAACCTGGTCCTTCACCTGCACGGTCAGGTCGGTCGGCACGCGGCACGCATCACGATGTTGGGTACGACGAGATTCGTTCGGTTTGGTGAGTAGCAGACCGGAATCGTTCTTGGCGGGACCCTCGATAACTTCCGCTTCGAAGCTGTCAAACCCGTCCGCATCATGGAAATCGAGGCTGACCGTCATCCCGGGGACGGGATAATCCCTTCCGGGAAACGAAACGCGAATGGAATTTTCTCCCACCTCGAGGAGATCCACGAGGAAGTACTGGCCAATGACGTTCAGGAGACAGGTGCTCCCGGCGCGCATTTCCATTCGCAGTCGTTGGTCGGATTTCTTCTCGCTCATGGATACCCCTCGGCTGGTTCGATACGAATCTTATCACAGCATTGGGAACTCATCAATGAGTCAGGACCCGGCTTGGGCAACCGCACCGGCGTCGGCGGCGATTTCGGCGGCGATTTCTTCGAGTCCCTTGGACAGGGTCTCCACGACGGCGGCAGGCTCGGCCGCGTTCGCGGGGAGCGTAACTTCGTATAGTTTCCGCAACAAGGGGGTGTCGTAGCGGCTGGCGCCTTCGTTCCGCAGGTCCAGCTCCAGTTTGATGTGGGCGTCGGCGCCGTCCGGCCGGTCCACTTGCTCGAAGGCCAGGATCGTTCCCGACACGGCGATGGTTCTTCGTTGGGGATCGGGGTCGCCGAATTCCGCTTGCAGCTTTTCCGGGATCAATTCACTCAGGGTCGCCGCCCATCGATCCAAGGCGTAGTACTCGATTTGCGTCGGGGACTTTTTGACGAGGATGTCGGTCCGGGTGAGCGCATCGTGGGGACGCAAGCGGTCGACCTCGATGTTGCAGTCCGGGTGCACCGTGCCGGAGGGCGTCATGTTGAGCGTGTAATACCGCGGTTCGGGCGTGTGCGCGCAGCCTCCGGCGAACGGCACGAGGAGAAGCCCCAGAATTGCGAACCCCACCATTCGATTGTCCACGAGCAATCGCATTTACTCTGCCTTTCTGCCTTGTGGCCCGGCGCCGCGGATGACGGATTGCGGCTCCTCAGCGATGGTTCGTGAGAAGTCGCGCAAGTGCCGTACCGTCTCCCGTAAGTCGATCAAGGTATCCTCGAGGATGGGCCGATTGTCGATAAGCGTGCCATTGGCTTCTCCCGAGAGTGATGCGGCGTTGTCGAGCGTCTTCTGCAAGCTGGCGGTAATGTTGTCGAGTTCATTGGAAACGGATTCCACCCGATCGAGGATGGGCGGGACCTTCTTCAGCGCGGCCTGGAGGTCGCTCTTGCTTTCACCGACCGCGTCGTGCACCTCCGCCATCAGATCGCGGGTCGAATCGCTGACTTCCTTCACGCGATCCAAAATATCCTGAATATCGTCCCGGTAGTCGTTGACCGAGTCCCGCACATCGGTCACGAGGCCCGTGCCTTCCGTAACCGCGCCGTCGAGGTTATCCATAATCGAGGCGACCGTGGTATCCAGTTCGCCGTTTTCCGATTTCTTTTGGGCGTCTTCGACTCCCAGTAAGGCCTGCACGTCCTTGATCACGGATTGGATCGTGCCTGCGAGTTGCCCGGCCTGATCGAGCAGCCCGCCTTCACGCACGGATATTTCGGCGCCATCCGGCAGCAACGGGGCGTCTTCTTTGCCGGTCGAAATCTCGAGGTGTTTCTCCGCGGTAAGGGTGGTCTGGCCCACGTAGGCGATGCTTTCTTCGTTTACGCGCAACTCGGGCGGGACTACCGCCTCGACGAGAATCTTTTCGGGTTGACCGGGGTCGGTTTCGATATTGCGGACGCGGCCCACTTTCAAGCCGCCGAAACGCACGTCGGCGCCCTTGTTCAGACCGAGCGTGTCCTTGAAATAACAGTGAAAAACATGTTCGTTTGACGGAGGGCGGAATCCCTCGATAACGGCAAGAAATATGGCGAACGCCGCAATGCTTGCCAGGACGAGTGCGCCGGCCTTGATTTCGGCCGCGGTAAAATCATGTTTTTTAGCGGGCATACCTTCCTTCTATTCCATACGCATGTATTGTCACGTCGCGGGACGAGGCGCGTCAACGCCCATCAACGAGCGCACGTACTCGTCGCGGAAGTCTCCCTCTTCGTCCGGCCGGCGATCGAAGAATTGTTTCACGAAGGGATCGGTCGACGTTTGCAATTCCTCGATGGTCCCCGAACTGACGATGCGCCCCGCGTTCAGCATGCAGACGGTGTCGGCGATGAGCCGGACGCTGGCCATCTCATGAGTGACTACCACGCTGGTCAAATTAAACGTACTCTGCATCTTTCGAATCAACATGTCCAATCCGGCCGCGACGATGGGGTCCAGCCCGGCCGAGGGCTCGTCGTAGAAGATGATCTCGGGGTCCATGGCCATGGCGCGCGCGAGTCCGGCCCGCTTTTTCATACCACCACTCAGTTCGGACGGCAGGTAATCCTCGAACCCGTTCAGGCCGACCAGGGCGAGCTTGATCTTGGTTTGAATTTCGATGGTCGAACTTGCCAGGCGCGTGTGTTCGCGCAAAGGGAGCGCCACGTTGTCGGCCAACGATATGGAATTGAACAACGCAGAACCCTGGAAACACATGCCGATTCGTTTGCGGACTTCGATGCGTTCTTCGTCGCTCATGGCGGTGAAGTCCTGCCCGTTGATCAGGATCTGTCCCGAGTACGGGCGCATGAGACCAACCAGATTGCGCAGGAGGGTGCTCTTGCCGCACCCGCTGCCGCCAAGTATCACGAAGGTCTCTCCGCGCCGGACCTTGAAGTTCAAACCATCCAGAACCGTGCGTTCCCCATACTTCACCACGAGGTCGCGGACTTCGATGATGTGGTCGTTTGTGTCGTTCATGATCTAGAAGAAAAACAACGCTGTAAATACCAGGTCCACCAGAATGATAAGAAAGATCGATGTCACCACCGATGACGTGGTCATTTTGCCGACGCCCTCGGCGCCGCCTTCCACCTGAAAACCGCGATACACGCCAACCCAACAAATTACCACCGCGAAGAAAACGCTTTTCGTCATGCCGGTGGCGAAATCCCTTATTTGGAGGGCGTGGGCGGTGTTGCTCAGATACAAGTCCGAGTCGACGCCCAGCGCCGTGACCGACAGCGCGTACCCGCCGAGGATCATGATGAACGTGGCGAGAATCGTCAGGCTGGGTATCGCGACCAGCATGGCGAGAAACTTGGGCACGATCAGGAATTTGGTCGGGTTCAGGCCCATCACTTCCAGAGCGTCGATTTCCTCGGCGACTTTCATGGTGCCGATTTCCGCCGCGATGGCGGACCCGCTGCGCCCCGTGAGCAGGATGGCCGTCATCAGGGGCGCGAGTTCGCGCATGGCCGCCACGCCAACCAGGTTGGCGATGTACTGGGTCGCGCCGAACCGGGCCAACTGGTAGGCGGACTGCATCGCCATGATAGCGCCGATCAGGAAACAAATGAGCGCGACGATGGGCAGCGAATTGACGCCGTAGTCCACCAGGTTCCATACCACGGCCTTCACACGCAACCCCTTGCCACGAAACGGCTGGATAAGGGTCCAGTTCAACGTCTCGACCATGAGCACACCGACGCGGGACAGCGCATACAACCCATTCAGGCTGATCCGGCCCGTGGCGCCGAGCGTGTAGGTCACGGCCGTCATTGATCCCCCCGGATGGTAAACACGGTATCCAGACGAGACAGTTGGAGGACTTTCATGACGGCCTGAGAGGGCGCAACGAGGGTAAACGTGGTCCCGGTTCCGAGCGCAGAACGGTATCCCTCGACCAGGGTGGCGACGCCGGAACTGTCCATGTAGGGGACGCCACGGAGGTCCACCGATACGGCGCCGCCGGATTTGGGCATGGCTTTGGTCACGGCGCTGCGGAGGTCCGGCGAACTGTAGAGATCGACCTCGCCCCGGACCACGATCACCCAGGATCCCGCGCCGCCCTGCGTTTCAATTTCGAGTGCCATTACTGCGTCCTATCCATCCTGTGCGCGGCGCGCGGTTTCGTCCGTCTGCGACGGATTCGCAAGCCGCATCGTCACGCGGTTCCCGCATTTTTGCCCCGGTTCGAATATGACTTCGTCAAATATGCGATGCATGAGTTGCACGCCGAGTCCTCCGGGCCGCACCATGCGCTTATCGGGCGCCGGCGGGAACTCGTTCTTGCGGCAACGATCCAAATCGAGCGGAACGCCATCGTCACTGAGTTCGATGACGATCCAATCCGGCTCGCGCCGAAGCGCGAGATACACGCGCCGGTCACAGCAGCCGCCGTAGGAATGGCGAATCGAGTTGGCGCAGGCCTCATCCACCGCCAGTACGACCGCATCGGCCTTTTCGCCGGTGATGCCCGCCGTGGCGAGATAGCCCCGGACCAGACCGCGCACAGCGTTCAGCAAGCGTGGATCCGACACCAGGTTCATGCGAATGTCATCTGGTTCCACGGTCGGCTCTCCGGCATTTACGTTGCCGAACCCGGGAGCGATCCTCACCCGAGGTACTTTACGGAAATCATCGTGCAGTCATCGTGAGGCAGTACGGGCGCGCAATAGGCTAGCACGTTCTCGTTCACGCAGTCGATTAGCTGCCGCGGCGTATTGCGCTGGCATCCGAGCACCACGTCGCACAAGCGATCCATGCCAAACTCTTCGAAATCGGAATCGCCGGACGGTTGCGTGTGGGTGGCGCGCGCCTCGACGATACCGTCCGTAAACAATAGCATCATATCGCCGGGCTCGGCGTCAGTCTCGCTGTCTTCCCAGGGGACGTCCGGCAGGATACCGGCGGGAGGGCCGCTCGCGTCACCGAAAACCCGCACGCCCTTGCCGACGCCGATGACCGGATGATGCCCGGCATTGGCAACACGGACCTTCCCCGAATCCAGGTCCAGCACAAGATAACACAACGTGCAAAATGTGCCGCTCGGACTGGAATCCACGAGGCTCCGGTTCAGGTCGCGCAGGACCGCTGCGGGCGAATCCAGGTTGCGTGCCGAGATGCGGAACTCGGCCAGGAGTTGCGCCATGGTTAGTGCCGCCGGCACGCCTTTCCCGCTCACGTCCCCGATTAAGATCCCGATGCGCGTATCGCCCACCTGCACGAAGTCGTAGAAATCGCCGCCGACGGTCTTGGCCGGCCGCGTTTCGCCGTAGACCTGGTATCGGCTGTGCGTCTCGGGCCACTGGCGAACCAGAAATCCCTCCTGGATGGTCCAGGCGTGTTGGATTTCCTGGTCGATGCGTTGTTTGTCCAGGATCTGGCTGTGCATGGTCGCGTTCTCGAGTGCGAGCCCCGCGCTGTTCCCTACAGCCGTCGTCAGCAACATGTCTTCATGGCTGTACTGGTGGCCGGCGCGGTCGGTGTCGATGTAGAGAATGCCGAAGATTCCGAACTTGCCCCGCAGCGGGACGCAAATGATGGAGCGCAACTTCAACGACATGATGCTCTCGGCGATGTTTAGCTCGCTGTCGCGGTCGGAGTCCTGGAAGAGCAGACTCTCGCCCCGTTCGAGCACGCGATGGGCGATGGTGCTGCTGATGTGGAATTCCCGTTCGTCGACGTGCTGCACCTTCTTACCCTGAATGACGTGGTAGCGAGCGCATACGGGGCAGGGTTTGAGTTCCATCTTGTCTTCGCCGGCAAAGACGATGGCGCCGCGCTGGGCGTCAATTGCGCGCATGGTAGTCTCGAGGATCCGGTCGACCAGCGGGCAGGGTTCGAAGTTGGAGGCGATCTCGTTCATGACCGAGTACACTGCGCGCAGCAGGTGCTCCGCGCGTTCTTCGCGCTCGCCGGGGGCCTCGATGCCGGTCTCCTGCTGCCAGTCGACCATCGTTTCTTTGAAGATGGTCGTGGTGTCCTCGGTCTCCTCGGCGGGCACGTCTTCCAGCTCGAAACGCATGACCGTCTCGCCGACTTGCAGTTCGTCCCCGTTGGTCAGGACGCCTTCGAGCATGGCCCGGCCGTTCATGCGGGTGCCGTTGGTGCTTCCCAGGTCCTTCCACTGAAACCGGCCGTCCGTAGTCGTGATCTGAACGTGCTTGCGCGAGGCCGCTGAGTCGTCGATGACATAGCCGCAGTCCACGGCACGACCCAGCGTCAGCGAAGGCCCGACGGGCACCCGCCGCTCCTCCCCAAGACTGGTCCGGCAAATGAGATAACCACGCAGCACGAAACGCTCTCCCAGTCGTCACGACCCCCGGGAATACTAGCGTCTTGCCGAATCACAAGGCAAACGACCGATTCTTCGGCATGCCCCCACTGCGACCCGGCGCCTCACCTGCACCATGATTGGACGGATCGGACCGATCGGTCCGATCGTAAGTGCGGGGATGCCCCTGTCAAATCCGCGCCCCTGACGTTGACGGAGCCGGCAGGGTCGCATAAACTCGGGTTTCGTATTCGCTGCGAGCCGGTTTTCAGATCAACAAGGAGCCAAACCCATGATCCGAATTCTCTTGTGCACGATGTTCGCTTGCCTGATCCCGGCAATGGGTTGGACGGAATCCGCCACCGTGATGCAGAAGGTGGACACGGAGCCGAAACCATGGACGCATCTGAACCTCAATAACGATCCCGACAACTTTCAGTTCGCCATCGTGACGGACCGGACGGGCGGTCACCGGCCGGGTGTGTTTATGGACGGGGTGCGCAAGCTCAACCTGCTCCAGCCCGAATTTGTGGTGAGCGTAGGGGATTTGATTGAGGGGTACACGGAAGACCAAGGCGAACTGGACCGGGAATGGACGGAATTCAACGGGTTGGTGGGCCAACTCGACATGCCCTTCTTCTACGTGCCGGGCAATCACGACATCAGCAACGAGGTCATGGCGCAGGAATGGACCAAGCGTTTCGGCAGGCACTACTACCATTTTGTGTATCGCAACGTGCTGTTCCTGTGCCTCGACAGCGAAGATCCGCCCGATACGCACATGAGTGATGAACAGATCGCCTACGTGGAAAAGGCCCTGGCCGACAACCCCGACGTGCGATGGACCGTCGTGCTGCTGCACAAGCCCCTTTGGAATTACGACAAGAGTTCCGGCTGGCCCGAAATCGAATCAGCGCTGGCGGGGCGGAAGTACAGCGTCTTTGCGGGGCATACGCACACGTTCAACAAGAGCACGCGCAACGACGCGAACTACATTGTCCTCGCCACGATGGGAGGCGGGAGCCAACTCCGGGGCGTCAATTTCGGCGAATTCGACCATTTCCTTTGGGTCACCATGACGGACCAGGGGCCGATTATCGCGAGCCTGATGCTCGACGGTATTTGGGACAGCAACGTCGTCACGGAAGAGCGGATGGGACTCATCCGGCCCGCGCTCGGCGGCGCCCTTGTCCGGACCAACGGGATCATTCTCGATCAACCCACCATGGAGAAGGCCGAAACCAAGCTCCGGTTGACCAACGACGCAGACGTACCATTGAACCTGAAGGTACGAATCGAAGCCACCGATGCCTTGCGGCCCTCGGTCGATGCTTTTGAGCGAGTGGTGCCGCCAAACTCGGTCGAGCAAGTCGATCTCGCGCTGCTGGCCGACGCGCCGACGCCGGTGGATTCGCTCAACCCGGTGGTGGTGGATTGGACGGCGCGCTACGAGTTGGAGGGGAACGTTCAACCCGTCATCGTAAGCGGCCAGCATCGGATCGTCATCGACAAGCAGTTTGACCTTCCGGCCGCCGATGCGCCGATTACGGTGGATGGCGATCTCGCCGATTGGGCCGCGCTGCCTATCGAGGTCCGGGAACCGGGGCAGGTCATCGAAACGCAGGATTCCTGGCACGGCCGGACAGATGCTTCCTGGCGGTTCGGAGTGGTTCACGACAACGAGTTCATTTACGTGGGAATTCGTGTTGACGACGACGAAGTCCGCCGGGACAAAAAGCATGATTACAAGCGGCAGGACAGTGTCGAGATCCGCCTGGACGGACGCCCTGCCGACCAGCGCGATGCGGGTCCTTACGCTGATTTCGAAAACGATCTCCTCTTCGCGGTCATCCCCGGGCAGGATCCCACCGCGCTTCCTGGTTTGGACCGGCTTCCGGAAGGCAGCCGCGCCGCCGCGCAACCGATTGATGGCGGGTATGCGGTCGAGGTCGCGATTCCCATGGCCTACGTGGCGTCATTGCAGGGTGAGAGTTGGAATTCGGTACGCCTGAATGTCGTGGTGAACGATTTCGACGCGGACGGCAGCGCTCATCTCTGGTGGCGCCCGTATTGGACCAGCCCGGCCAACTACGCGGAGTCCGGCATATTTGCGCGGTAAAAAGTGAGGGGGACGCCTTCCGGCGTCCCCTGAAATCCGAGCAGCACTATCGTGGCTGAGTGTTCTTGGAGGAGTTAGTTGGAGGCGTCCAGGAACCAGACGATGACGTCCGCACGCCGGTCTTCTTCGCGGTGCTGCGGGCTGTGGACGGCCTGGGTTTCGCCGTTGGTCGTTGTGGTGATGCGGTCCGCGTCGATTCCCTGCTTGACGAGGAAGCTCTTGACGGCTTCCGCGCGGCGTTTCCCGAGCTTCATATTGTATTCATTGCTGGCCAGGTCGCAGCAGTTCCCTTCGATGCGCACCTTGTCGCCGGAATGCTCCTTCATGTAGGCGGCAACCTTCTTCGCCGTCTCGACGCCGGCGGGCTTCAACACCGACTTGTCGAGGTCGAAAAAGATGGGGGCGAACTCGGGCGCAATCCGCATGACCGGTTCGGGGATTTCCGCCTTCGCGAATTTAAGGTAATTGCCGAAAGACACGCGACGCTGATTCCAATTGACCGAATCGGCGCTGGCGAACTGGGCCGGCGTGTAGTCACAGCCATGCTGGTCCTGAATGTCGTCGCTACTGCAAGACTCCTTCGTGCAGCAGGAGGAACAGGCAGCCCACGCGGCCGGTCCGGCGAGGGCCAATGACAGGGCAAGGGCGACTGTCAGCATACGAATGGTGGCGTTCATTGAAGAATCTCCTCAGTGATGCACACGGGTTTGGATAGGGGCATACCTCGAATCCGTTTCCCGCGGACAAGATACACGCCTAGTTGACACAGTATACTTGATCCTGTAAAGAGTTGTCGAGCGGATTCTTAATCGAATCAGAAATTATTGACAGATTGACGCCGGTCCGGTATCATTCGTAGCGAGGTTTTCGCGCGCTGGATGACAGGTATCCTTCCGCGCGATTTCTGCTTACGCTCCGGTCCATACAGGAGAATCGACACCATGAGCACGCGCCTTTCCGTCTGGGTGACGATCGCGATCGCCGGTCTCGTCGCGTGGCCCGCGACCGCCGGTGAATTGAACCTTTGGATTTCCTACCACTATCAGGGCGTCGATACGTATGAAGCGGGCAAGTATCGCGACGCCGAAACGCTTCTCACAAAAGCCGAGGGTGAAACGTGCAACGAATTCCGTCTTGCGTTCACGCTCGATGAAAAGGGCATGACGTATCTGGCGCTGGGTCAATACAGCGACGCCGAGGCGTGCCTGGAAAAGGCGTTGTGCTTGCGGGAAGACGAGTGCGGCGAAGATAGCCGTTTCATTCCGACGACGTTGAACAACCTCGCCGATTTGCATTACGTGGCCGGCGACCAGTCGCAGGTAGAGCCCCTGTACCGTCGGGCGCTCGAAATCAACAAACAGGACCCGTACAGCATCGAAGTCGGTCGCAGCCTGAACGGGCTGGCCCTGGTGGCGAATGACGCCGGGGACGCAGTCGAGGCGGAGAACCTCCTCAAGCGCGCGATTCGCATTCACATGATGGGCGGCCGCAGTGAACATCCGTATATGGCCACGGCGCTCATCAATCTCGCCGCGCTGTACACGAGTCAGGGCCGTTACGACGAGGCGGCGCCGCTGCTTCGCCGGGCCAAGCACATTCAGGATACCGTGTTGGGCGACGATCATCCCGACGTGGCCGTACGGCTCCAGGCCGAAGCCGCGTATTTGCTGGGCACCGGACACATCGAAGAAGCCCGGGTCGCCCAGAACCGCGCCGAAGCGATCGAGGCGCATTTCGCGGAAGTGAACAAGTAGACCCGCAGGGGTATGGCAGGAGAGGGTTCGCAGGAAGGCCGCTCCCGGCGTAAGTGCCGGGAGCGGCCTTCGTCATTTCAGTATTGCGTTACGCCCTCTTCGCGCAAACGCGCCATACTTCGGTTCTCGCCCGCGATGAGCCTTAATCTGTCGTAGGCCCAGGAGAATTCGACGTTGTTGAATCGGCGGGTTTCGACGGCGGTCCGGAACCAGCGAACGGCGTCCTCGTACCGCTCCTGGTGGGCGCACAAGATTCCCAGATAGCAGGCAGTCTCGCATACCTGGTCGGGATTGGTCGGGAGATCGTATGCTCTTTCTTCGGGGGACAGCCCGACAAGGATACGGCTCAACTCCAGGTAGTAATCGTTGCCAGCGCCGTTGAGATACGTGACAAGGTCCTGGTAGTGCGGATCGTTCTCCGGACCAACGTAGGCATCGGCGGCGGCCCGAAACAACCAGATAAGTTGACCGTAGGGAATGGCGTTGGGGTTCTCATACACATCCCAGAGCAGTTCATGATTCTTGCCGCCCAGAATGGTGGGCGCGACGGCATAAGGATTCCGCTTCGGCAAGGTTGTACGAATCCACTCCAGACCCTCTTCCTGCCGGTCCAGTTGATCGAAAAACTCATAGGCGATGATCGGCACATCGAGCCTGCCCGGATCTTTCTCGAATCCTCGCCGGCACAACTTAATCGCCACAGCCGGCAAGTCGTTTTTGCTTAGATTCGAGATCAACGCGTAAAAACCGTCCCATTCGAGGCCGGCGCCGATGAGATTCGTTCCGATACTCTGAAGCCGGGAAGGGCTGGTTCCAACCGTCTCGATCAGCGCGGGCCAAACGAGCGTCCGGTAGTCTCCGTACCCCAGCACGTTCACGTCGTCAATGATCGCGCGCGTGGCCTCGTCATCGTGCCCGAACGTCCAGTACACCCGCAGCATGACGGTCAGCGCCAGCGGCGTTGCCGGGAAACGGTCCACCACGAACTGGCCGGCCTTTAGTGCCTCCGGTTCGAGACCCAGTTTGGCCAACGCCCGCGCCCGCAATCCGGCGACTTTAAAGGCGGCGCTGGCATTCACGGGCATGATCGCGTCCAGGGCCTTTTTGTACTGGCCCTCGGAGAAGTACGTTTCCCCGACGTTGCTGTACGCGTAGATTTGTTCGAGACCAAAGGTCTGCACGTCCCGGTCCAGCCAGGACCGCATTACTTGTCGGGCATCCGCGTAGCGTTCACGCTGGAAAAGGTAATCGTAGTAGGCCTCGTAGACGACCCACTCTTCGGAAAACTGTTCGATCAGCTGCGCGTAGTCGCCGCTGAGATCTTGACCGTTATCGCCATCCAGATTCGCAAGATAACCGAGAATCTTGGTTTTGACATAGGGGGTCGCGTGATCCATGGCGAAGAACTCGTGCAGCTTCGTGCGGTCGCCGCTGTACGAGGCGAACCACGCCGCGCTGGCGAGGTTTGCCGGGGAGACCTCCTCCAATGCGCTCGTATACAACCGTTCGAGTAGAACCGAATCGTCGAGCACGGTGAACACCTTGTCACCCAGGATCATCCGTCCACGCGGACGGGTGTCGAGCCGTGAGGCGAGGAATTCGACGCATTCGAGATTCTCGGGGCGACCGTAGGGATATCGTCCCTCCATGGCGTCGTAAGCAGTCTCCAAACCGTCTGTGCCGATGTGCGGCAGACCTTTCAGCACGTCCATATAGGCGCGCGGCGCGCGGGTTCCCTGTTTCAGGTCCAGCAACCCTTGGAACCACGGCCCGGCCATTTCAGCGAAGGTGCCCTGGAACTGGGTCAGGTAATCGGCCAGTGCTTTGGAGGAAGGCAAATCGACCGACCGGTACAGGAGGTACATCCCCTGCTCCACTAACCCGGAGATGAAACAGCCCTGATAGAAACCCGTTACCGCTTCGGCGTCAAGCACCGGACCCGTGAACGCGCTCCCTGCGTCCCCCTCGTAGACGCGCATTTGACGTGCCAGCACGACCGGGTCCTTTTGCAGTAGTTCGAGCGGGTCGGGGCCGACCGACGCCCGGTGGATGTCGAAGGGAATCTTACCCACCAACTGGCCGAAGCCGAGCGTGGATACGGCCGGCAACGCCTGGGATAACTGGTCGAGCGTAACGTACGCACGGCTCGCAAGGGCCGCCTTCGTAACCGGCAAGGCCATCGACGAGTCCTTCGTGGTCAGTCGTCCGGCGTATTCGAGCGTTTGCTGACTATTGTTAGAATACCCGAGGCTCTCCAGGCAGAGAAACTTGCCCAAAGGCGTCAGTGAGGAATCGTCCCTTCGCTCTCGGAGTTTCGTGTATTCCAGCGAGACCATCTGTCGCACGGGGTCGTCTGTGTCCAAGACCTGCGCAACCGCGCGCGCGTGATTGGCGTAGCCCAACTCGGCGGCGAGCAGCGCTTCGTAACGCGGCGATGGAGCCTGGTCCGACGCCTTCGCCAGCGCCAGGAAGGCCAACGCCCGCGTCTGTAAGCCCGTGTACGCGCCCAGGGAATCAAGTTGCTGGACCGCCCAGAGCGTGTACATCCGCGCCGCCGCGTCCAGGAGCCGGGAATCGGGTCCGTACGTGGTCCAGGCCTCGTTGATCTTCACCCCGGCTTCGCAAAGATGGTACGGCGAGAAGCCGTCAATGGCGTCGTCAATCTTTGCCAGCGCCGTCGAGGGTACGCGATTCTCGAAGGCCACGCCCTGCGCGGCAAGGCGGTTGCCGGCCCAGCCTTCCAGCAAGTTCATGCCGTCTGCGAAACTCGGGAATTCGGGCAGCGTGCCCACGATCGCACCCTCGTATGCCACCTCCCAATGGTCCTCGACGAACCGAGCTTCAACCGAGCCGGCCGTCTTGCCAGAGATGAACAAGGGAATTCGGCCCACGGCCTCGACAAAGCGAAGGTCCGGACGGAGCCGGTAGCGATTGGCAATCGCATCTTGAAGGGATCGGAGCGAAATGTTTTGTTGTTCCGACAGCTTCGCAGTGGGCGTGGCAGGAACGGTTTGTTGTGCCGGGGCAGGCTGTGGAGGGGGCTGTTGCCTGGATTTCGAGAAGGGGATGGGAATATAGCAACTAAGAGAAACGAAAGAGAATGTGGCGACTAACGTCACGGCCGAGCACGCGCGAGCGGATACTTTCATTATGACCCCCCTTGGACTCTGTGGCGACCACCGTACGTTGGTGCTGTGTGGTAGTCTGTGCACTATGCAGTCCCAACGCCACGTATTATACCACGCAATTCCACGGCGGAATTGCGATTTGGCGGGAATCCCGCCGTATGGCACAATGGTGCCGACTAACCACGAGGAGCCAACCATGTCCCATGAGAATGCCATGACCCGACGCACCGCCATGTCCACCCTTGCCGCGGGAGCCGCCGGTTCTCTGCTGGCCGCGAACGCAGAAGCCCAGAACGATACGGCCGCCGCGCCGTTGAAAGGCCGTCTGAAACAATCGGTCTGCAAATGGTGCTACGGCAAGATTCCCGCTGGACGAGTTCTGTCAGCAGGTGAAACCGCTTGGTTTGCTCTCCGTCGAGTTGTTGGGCGAGAACGACTGGCCCGTCGTGAAGCAGCACGGGCTCACGTGCGCCATGGCGAACGGTCCCAGCGGAATCAAGGACGGCTGGAACGAGCCCAAGGACCACGACAAGCTCGTGGCGGAGTCGGAACGGCTGTTGCCGTTGGTGAAAGACGCGGGACTGCCCAACATGATCGTCTTCTCCGGCAACCGGCGCGGTATGGACGACATGACGGGGTTGAAGAATTGCGCGATGGGGCTCAAGCGAATTATCCCCTTGGCGGAACAGCTTGGGGTGACGGTCTGCATGGAGCTGTTGAACAGCAAGCGCGACCACAAGGATTACATGTGCGACCACACGCCGTGGGGCGCTGCGTTGGTTCAGGAAATCGGGTCGGACCGGTTCAAGTTGCTCTACGATATCTACCACATGCAGATCATGGAAGGCGACGTCATCGCCACCATCCAGGAGAACCACCAGTACATCGGCCACTACCACACGGGCGGCATCCCCGGCCGCCACGAAATCGACGACACGCAGGAACTGACATATGCGACCGTCTGCAAAGCCATCGTCGAGACCGGCTTCACGGGCTACCTCGCGCAGGAGTTCATCCCCGCGCGTGAAGATCCCATCGCGTCCCTCGCCCAGGGCGTGCGGATCTGCGACGTGTAGTCGCGGCTGGTCTACGAGAGAGGCCTATAATGGATGTCTCCTTCGAAACGATCGCTGTTTTGGCGGTTCTCCTACCGGGGTTCCTCGCTTCGGCCATCCTTAATGCGGTTGTTGTTAGGAAACCGCTGGACTCCT
This sequence comes from Candidatus Hydrogenedentota bacterium, assembly GCA_963745075.1. Lineage (GTDB taxonomy): Bacteria > Hydrogenedentota > Hydrogenedentia > Hydrogenedentales > SLHB01 > JAHDWY01. Next base: position 96,895 of record CAVUWV010000019.1, read on the forward strand.
TCTCAAAGCTACTCGAGGCATTCGCGTTTAGCGCCGCGATCTACAGCGTGCCCGTTGTCGTCGTTTTTGTCCGGGGAGCAAACTTGGGCGGCCTTCAGTCCGAGCTTTCGAGTGGCCACATTCCCGAAGGTGCTGGTTACTTCGCGGTTTTCGTTTTTTTACTGACGATAGTGATTCCGATTCTCGCGGGTGCTTCCATAACGCATGACTTACACATGCGACTCTTGAGAAAGCTGAAGATAACAGACAAGACCGCCAGAGAAACGGTTTGGTTTGACGTTTTTACCGACATTTCAGACCGATGCGTCGTCGTCAATCTTTGTGACGGCAGGCGTCTCCTGGGTTGGCCGCAATACTACGCGAACACGCCGGAAGAAGGAACGATTTATCTTTTCGATCCTTATTGGATCAACAACCGAGGACAGAATGTTTCGCTTGGCCGCCATGGTATACTGATTACGAAAGAAATGATCGAGACTATCGAGTTTGTGAAGGAATCGAGTTCACAAATATGAAGAGGACGGACAAAATGCCCAAGTCAACAACGGCAGTCGAAACGGCTGGAGGTGGGGAACCGCGCGGTGGGTACAATCCACCGCCCGAGAAACCGGTAATCCCAACGAAGCATGTCGTACCGCCGCCTCCCCCAGCTCCGAAAAGAAAAGACTAGCGTTTTTCCGCAGGCAGATCCCGCTTTGAATGCTGCGGTCCGATCGCGCGTTCAGAGTATCCGCAACAAAACAGAGTCTACGGTTTGACGTGCGTCTGGATACCGTCGGCTAGACTCTAACGATGCACGGTGTTTTGCGAAAGGACTCGTGCTATCCAAAGCAATTGGGGGAATCAGAAGGTGCCAGTGCTACCCGCGGTCATGATATTCGCTACTACGTTGGCAGGAGTCCAGGCCGCTGAGGCTCCCGCGAGTGAGCATCCATACACCCTCGCGGCGTACTACTTTCCGAATTACCATCCCGGCGATCCGCGCAATGAGAAATGGCACGGTCCCGGTTGGACGGAGTGGGAACTGATGAAACGGGCGGAGCCGAAGTTTCCGGGGCACGCCCAGCCGAAGGTGCCGCTGTGGGGGTATGAAGACGAATCCGATCCCGCCGTCATGGCCAAGAAGATCGACGCGGCGGCGGATCACGGCGTCGATGTGTTTATCTTTGATTGGTACTGGTACGACGACGGTCCGTATCTCGAGCGCGCACTGGAAAAGGGATTTCTCAAAGCACCCAACGCGGACAAATTAAGATTTGCCCTCATGTGGGCCAACCACGATTGGCTCGACATTCAGCCTGCCAAACGGATGAGACCCTACAACGTCCTCGCTCCGGGCAAGTTCTCTCCCGAAACGTTTGCAGCCGCAACGGATCACATGATCACCACGTACTTCCCCCATCCCTCCTATTGGCGCGTGAACGGCGGGTTGTACGTGTCGTTCTACGACCTGTCCGAACTGCTCAAAAGCTTCGGCAGCGTCGAGGCCACGCGCGCGGCGTTCGACGATTTCCGCGCGCGCGTTCGCGACGCCGGGCTCGGCGAACTGTATCTCAACGCGGTCGTGTGGGGACGGCAGGTCCTGCCCAGCGACAGGCCCGTGGAGAACGTGAACGACCTGCTCGATGCGCTGGGTTTCGACAGCATCACGTCCTACGTATGGGTGCATCACCAGCGCATGCCCGATTTCCCCGAAACGTCGTATGCGCAAATCGAACAGGCGTCGACGCAGGACTGGGTGAAGTTCACGGACCATTACAAACTGCCTTACTTCCCCAACGTCACCATGGGGTGGGATCCGTCACCGCGCACAGTGCAATCCGATGTGTACGAGAATCTCGGGTACCCTTACACGCCTACGCTGGAAGGCAACACACCGGAAGCGTTCGCCAAAGCTTTGCGGGATGCCAAAGCCTTCCTCGACCAAGGCCGGACCACCCCAAAGATCCTCACCCTCAACGCCTGGAACGAGTGGACCGAAGGCAGCTACCTCGAACCCGACACGGTCAACGGCACAGGGTACCTGGAGGCGATACGGGAGGTGTTCGGGAAGTAACGACGCGCTACCAGGAGCGCGGGTTATCCAACCCGCCGCGCCGAAGGCCTATAGGTCAGCGCGACGAAGGGTCGATGAGTGTGACCCTGTTATGCCCTTCTTGAATCTGGGGAACGATCGCGATACGCGCGTCTCAAGCGGGCCGGTTATTTCGCGAAATGAATCACTGGCGTGGCGGCTTGGAAAACCCGCCCTCCGCTCCGCCTTTTTGAATGGCTTCCGACGCCGCCGAGATGCGATCGCTCCAGAGTTTCCATTGTTCTTCCATGGCCTTGAGGAGGCCGGTCCATTGGGGGAAATCTTCGGGGTGCTCGCGGCGCGTTTGTTGGATGGCGGTCGCGTAAACGTCGAGGGCTTTGGCGGCGCATGAGTCGGACGTGAATTGGGCGGCGGTGTCGCGGGCAGCGTTGGACAGGGCCTTACGTTGGCCGCCGTTACGGGACGCGATCCACTGGAGACCTTCGACGAAGGTCGTCGCGTACTCGTTGTGAACCAACACGCCGTTCTCGCGGTCTCGGAGGACGTCGCGCACGCCGAAGGCGTCCAGCGCGACGACGGGCGTGCCCGTGGCCATGGCCTCCACGAGAACCATGCCCTGGGTCTCCGATTTCGACGCGAAGGCGAACACATCCATGGCGTGATACGCGTCGACCAGGGCTTGTCCATCCCGTTTTCCCGGCATGTGCACCCGTTCTTCCACGCCGGCCTTGGTCGCCATGTTCGCGATAACGTCCTTCTCGGGTCCGTCGCCGACTACGAGAAAGTGGGCGTCCCTCGGGTCGTGGAGAAAGCGAATCACGGAATCCGCCAGGAAGCGCAGGTTCTTCTCCGGCGCCAGTCGGCCTAGATGCCCCACCAGAAAGGCGTCATTTGGGATTTCGTGCTCCTGCCTAAACGATAGACCGTCGCCGGACGCAAACCGATCGATGTCCACGCCGGTGGGAATCACCGAGATGGGCGTCTCGACCTCGTGTTCGCGAAGCACCTCCTTCACGCTGGTGCTCGGCGCGATGACGTGGTCGCAGCGTCCCGCGTAGACCGCGCACATTTCGCGCGCGAGTGCCTGCAGAACATCCGCATCCCCGGGCACGTAATGGGTGTAATGCTCGTACATGGTGTGGTGCGTGAACACCAGCGGCAGTTGGCGCGACGCCGCCTGGCGCAGCGCCACATCGCCCAGCAGGAACGGATGATGAGAATGGATGATGTCCGGTTTGAATTCGTCTAGCGCCCGCTTCAAGAACCCCGGGACCGGCAAGGCGACCGAAAAGTCGCTGCCATTGAAGCGCTGGATCGCCGGGACGCGCACGACATCCGTTTCGCTGTCGTTGGCTCCGTCAAACGTCGGGGCCACGACCAACACCGCATGACCGCTATTCCGATAGGCACGCGTAAAGCGATCGACCGATTTTGCCACGCCGCCGACCATGGGGAGATAGGTGTTGGTGATCATGACGATGTTCATTGTCGGGCGCACCTTTGGTATGCAGTTGGCATCAGCTTATCACAGAACGTCGGTTGCGGTGGGTTTGAGACCGGTCGGGAACGAGACGTTACGTTTCGGCAATAGATGTGTATAATCCCACGAACCCCAGAGAGAGGAGACTTTCCCCATGCCGCAACTCTCAAGCCTTTTCCAGTTCATCTTCCGCTTGCTCTTGATTCTGGCCGGTCTATTCACGCCGGGATTACAGTTTCCGCCGGAACCTATCTGATCTGCGTCGCGATTGCACACGCGGCACACTACTTCTCGATGCCGTATTCCTTCATCTTGCGCCAGAGGGTCGAGCGGGAGACGCCGAGCTTCTTCGCGACTTCGGTCTGATTGCCGTCGAGGCGGTCCAGGGCGTTGCGGATAAGCTGCGCCTCCATCTCGCTGATGGTCGGGATGGATTCGGCCACGTAATTGGGCAAGGCCAGGGCGGGGCGCGTGCCCATGCGGACGTTGTCCGGTAGGTCTTGCGCGCGAATGCTCTCTCCGTCGGCCATGATGACCGCGTGGGCGATGATGCTCTCCAGTTCCCGCACGTTGCCGGGGTAGGGATAGTTGCGCAGCAAGGCCTGGGCGCTTTCGTCGACCCCCGTAATGTTCTTACCGTACTCCAAGTTGAAGCGGCTGACGAAAAGGCGCACGAGGTTGGGCAACGCTTCGAGGCGGTCGCGCAGTGGCGGCACGCGGACCTGGATCACGTTCAGTCGAAAATACAGGTCTTCGCGGAACTGGTTGTCGATGACGGCCTGTTCGAGGTCGCGGTTGGTCGCGGCTATAACGCGCACGTCGACCCGTTTCCCCTTGGTCGAACCCACGGGGCGGATGTCGCCGTTCTGGAGGACCCGCAAGAGCTTCGCTTGCGTGATGAGGGCCATGTCGCCGACCTCGTCCAGGAAGATGGTCCCCCCATCGGCCTCTTCGAAAAGCCCGTGTTTGTCGGAGTCCGCGCCTGTAAACGCCCCCTTCACGTGGCCGAACATTTCGCTTTCGAGCAGTTGCTCCGGCAAGGCCGCGCAATTGATGGCGATGAAAGGCATATCCCGCCGACGGCTCATCCGGTGGACGGCGTTGGCCAGCAGTTCCTTGCCCGTGCCGCTCTCACCGAGGAGAAGCACCGTGCTGTCCGTCGGGGCGACCTTAGCGACCATCTCGAGGACCCGCCGCATGGCCGGCGAGGCGCCCATCATGTTTTCGAAGAACCCCTTCTCGTACTCATCGATGGTCTCTTCACTTGCGAGGTCGCGCAGGGCCTTGTTTACAACCAGTGCTACGTCTGAAGGTGCACTCGTCTCCGGAAGGTAGAAGAAGGCGCCCTGGCGGATGCCATCCAGCGCCCGGTCGAGTTTGGTCATTTCAAAAAGTAGAATCAGGCGCGACCGGCCGCTACTCCGGCGGATATAGGAGACGAGTTCCATGTCGGCCTGACGGCTTAAACTGAGATCTAAAACAACAACGTCAAAGACTTTACGGCTGACGAGGCGAAGCACGCCTTTGGCATCATGGCACTGCTCAACCATGTGGCCGTGACTTTCTAGGTGTCGGGCCAAGGTTGCCGCATACGGCACATCCCCGTGGGCGACGAGGACTTGGGGGGAGTCTATTCTCTTGTCGTTTCGCATCGAAACACCCTTCTTTCAGCTTGACAATATTGTACCAAAACGAATCGCTTCGTGCATCAATCAGCCAAGGTTTGGCCCACTGGGAGCGCCAGGCTCCAGCCTGGCTCTTGGTTTTGGCCCCGCGCCTACGAACTCCTCCAGCACTCGCCAGGGTGGAGCCAGGCGCTCCCAGTGAGGGAAAGCACCTTCGGATAGCGCCTTGACGGAATGGAGATCGCATGGCATAATGTGAATAAATATTCACATTGGTGTGCATATGGTCAAGAAAGTCCAAACCCAGATCCGGCAGGAGCAGATTGCCGAGGCGGCCTTGTATGTGGTCCACGCCCACGGGTTGCGCGGCCTACGGATGGAACGCATTGCGCAACGCGTCGGCATCGTGCCGTCCGCCTTGTATCGCCACTTCAAAGGCAAGCAGGCCGTCATCGACGCCATGTTGGACCTCATCCGGCAGAAGTTGGAAGAGATCGTCGCGGCGACCTCGGCCGAGGCTCTGCCGCCGGTGGAGCGCTTGCGGTTGCTGCTGAGGGAGCACTTGGCTTTAGTGCAGCATTTTCAGGCGATCCCGCGGCTGCTGTTTTCGGACGAAGTCTGCGTGGGGCATCCGGCGCGGAAGGCGCGCGTGTACGAGACGATGACCCGGTACCTCGACGCGGTCGCCGCGTTGGTGCGGGAGGCGCAAGCGGAGGGCACGGTGCGAACGGATGTAGCGCCGGACACCGTGGCGGTGATGTTCTTGGGGCTGTTCCAACCGGCAGCCATCTTGCTCTTTATGAGCGACGGGGGATTCGACGCAGCGAAGCATCTGGAGCGCGCGTGGAGCGCGTTTTATGAGGGGATTGCACCGCCCTCTCCTAAAGTGACGAATGGTTCACAAAAACACCGGAAAGCGGGAGTAGACCGGCCATGAAGAAACGCATCCTTATCATTATTCTGGTTCTCGCGGTGGCGGCCGCAGCGACGTATTATTACGGCTACCGGAAGAATGGCGAAAACGGCCCGATCTCCGTGTCCGGAAACATCGAACTCACCGACGCCCAGTTGAGTTTCAAGATTCCCGGACGGCTGGCACAGCGGCTTGTGGAAGAAGGCGACGATATCAAGAAGGGACAAGTCATCGCGCGGCTCGATTCGGCGGATCAGGAACTCATGGTCGCGCAAGCGCAGGCGAATCTGGCGTATGCGAAGTCGGTTCTGGCGGAATTGGAAGCGGGTTCGCGAGAGCAAGAGATCCGGCAGGCGAAGGCTGCGGTCGAGCAGGCGAAGTCCACACTGGAAGAACTCGAGCGCGGGTCGCGTCCCCAGGAAGTGGCGTCGGCGAAGGACGCGCTGTCGCAGGCGCAAGCCGAGGCCGAACGACTGGCCACAGATCGCAAACGCTACGAGGAACTCTTTGCGAAGGGAGCCGTGAGCGAACAGCAGTATGACGCCGCGCGGACGGCCGCCGTGGTTGCCAAAGAGCAATATGAGAGCGCGCAGCAATCGCTGGACCTCGTCGTGGAAGGGCCCCGCAAGGAGAGAATCCAGCAGGCGCGTGCGGCGTTGCAGCAAGCGGAGGAACGGTACGCCCTGGTTCAGGAGGGGCCTCGCAAAGAGTCGATCGATCAGGCCCGTGCGAAGGTGTCTGTTGCGGAAGAATCGCTGCGACAGGCGAATCAGCAACTGGCGTATACCGAGTTGGTCGCACCCTTCGCCGGCGTTGTGTTGAGTAAGTCCGCCGAACCCGGCGAGTATTTGAATCCCGGCACCCCCGTCGTGACGGCCGGCGAGATGGACCGGGTCTGGCTGCGCGCATACGTGAACGAGACGGATCTGGGGCGAATCGCCCTGGGTCAGACGGCTGAGGTGACGACCGACTCCTATCCAGACAAGACTTATGAAGGCCGCATTGGGTTTATCGCCAGCGAAGCGGAATTCACGCCGAAGACGGTGCAGACGTATGAAGAACGGGTGAAACTCATGTACCGGATCAAAATCGATCTCGACAACCCGAACCACGAACTCAAACTGGGCATGCCCGCCGACGCCCATATCGATGTGTCGTCTTGAGTTGATCCCCAAACCACCAAATCCGAAACCCCAATTTCGAAATTCGAAACAAATTCAAATGATCCAAATCCGAATGACAGAAACATCAAAAAGGACCGGGGTCAAGGGAGCGTGGGCGTCTCGCCCGCGAATTCAAATGCATAGGCGGGACGCCTGTGCTCCGTTGGGTGTCCTCAACCGTGTCGTGGTTAGTCGCGCGCGGTGTGCTGGCAGGACATTCGTCATATCGTTTGGAACATTCCGTCGTTGGAACATTCGAATTTGTTTCGGATTTCGAAATTCGGATTTCGGATTTGACTCACCGGTGCCGACGTTTCACGACACTGCTCCCGCGCAACTCCTTCACGGCGTTGGAAGTTAGATACCCATGGAACCCGCCATTCGCGCACAGAACCTGACGCGTCGCTTCGGCGACCTCGTTGCCGTGGACGGGTTGGACCTCGAAGTTCAGTCCGGTGAAATCGTGGGTCTCGTCGGTCCCGACGGCGCGGGTAAGACGACGACACTGCGCATGCTCACCGGCATCCTGGATCCGACGAGCGGCGATGCGTGGATCCGGGAACACCACACCGTCCGGGAGTCGGATTCCGTCAAAGACAACATTGCGTACATGAGCCAACGCTTCGGTTTGTACACCGATTTGACGGTGGAGGAGAACATTGCCTTCTACGCGGACCTCTACGGTGTGCCGCGCAAGGGCCGTGCGGAGCGCTTCGACGAACTGCTCGACTTCAGCAATATGCGGCCGTTTAAGAAGCGCCGCGCGGAGGCACTGTCCGGCGGCATGAAACAGAAACTGCAACTTGTGTGTGCCCTCATCCACACGCCGCACGTGTTGCTGCTGGACGAGCCGACCAACGGCGTCGACCCTGTCAGCCGGCGCGATTTCTGGCGCATCCTGTATCGCTTGTTGAAACAGGACGTGGCCATCCTCGTGACGACGGCTTACCTGGACGAGGCGGAGCGTTGCAACCGCGTCGGGTTGCTCCATCACGGCAAACTGCTCGCCAGTGGCACACCCGACGAAGTCAAGGGCTTGATGCGTGGCGCGATCCTGTCCGTGCAAAGTCCCAAGGCGCGCGACATCAGCAAGCTGCTGCGGGAACAGCTCGAGTGTGAGAGCGTGAACGTCTTCGG
>CAVUWV010000020.1:0-236279 GCA_963745075.1 Candidatus Hydrogenedentota bacterium
GTGCGCTACTCTTACTAGGGGTTCGCCCAGGCCAGCACGACCAAGGACTGGTCCGAGCGGCTTCACGTGGAGGAGGCTACGATGCCGTTGACCGCATTCGCTATCAGACCAACATCACGCCACCGGTGTGGCTTGTGGGATAACTGGGACATTCCCTTGACCGCCTCCTCCGCCCCGCCAGGCGCGGCGGCAAGCCCAAGCGAACCGGTGGAAACGGCGAGGAAGAGTTTAATTCGAGAAATTCAGGGACAGACTGCGAAGAAATTCAGGGACAGACTACGAATTAAATTGATTTTGCTGGTTCAGCAGGGATAGAGTGGCGGATATGAGCAGAGTCGCGCGCGTAGTCGTTCCGGGGTATCCGCATCACGTCACCCAGCGGGGGAACCGGAGGGCGGATGTCTTTGAGACGGAGGATGATCGCCACGCCTACCTGCGGTTCCTGAAGAAGTACGGGGAGCGGCATGGACTGGACATCTGGGCGTACTGCCTGATGACGAACCACATTCACCTCGTCGCGGTGCCGGAACGCGAGGAGTCGCTGGCCCGCGCGTTGCGCGACGCGCACACGGTGTACGCCATGCGTTTCAACACGCGCACCCAACTGAGCGGCCACGTGTGGCAAGGGCGTTTTTATTCGTGCACACTGGACGAAGCGCATTTGTGGGCGGCGGTCCGGTACGTCGAGCGCAACCCCGTCCGCGCGGGAATGGTCGACCGGGCCGAAGACCACCCCTGGTCCAGCGCGCGCGCCCATTGCGGTTTGGGACTGTCCCAAGCGAAGCGGAGCGGAGACGGGACTGTCCCTATCCGGGCCCGCACCACCGACGGCACTTGCGCAACTGAGCTAGACCCACTACTATCGAAGGAGTTTCCCCCGCCCGGCGTTATCGAGGACTGGGCGCAATGGCTTCGTGTGGAGGATGACCCCGATGCCGTCGATCGCATTCGCCGCCAGACCCGCACCGGACGCCCCTGCGGCGGGAGCCGGTTCGTGGCCCAACTGGAACATCGCCTGGGCCGCCTCCTGCGCCCCGCCAAGCGCGGCCGCAAGCCCAAGCGAACCGGTGGAAGCGGCGAGGAAGGGTTTAATTCGTAGTCTGTCCCTGAATTTCCCCTGAATGGTGGATATGTAATTCTATCTGGGGACAGTAACCATTTATTGCAGCTGGACCTGGGCGGGTGGTTCGAGGCGACGCCCGCCTCGAACTGGAAGGGCACGCTCACAGCCTTCGCCGATTCCGGCCCCAAGGCGGACCTCCTTCGCCTGCACACGCGTACGGGCCGTCCCCTCGGCGGCGATTCGCTTCTCAGCAAGGTAGAAACCTACCTCGGCCGCCGTGTCCGCGCCATCCCGCGCGGGCGCCCCCACGGCAGCAAAGACACGTTCCCGCGCAAGCGACGGTAAACGAGACCGTGCGCGAAACCGATTGCGCATTTCGGGCGCCAGTAGTAGTATTGCAAAAGGATCACGGATGCACGGGCCCATCGGAATTCACGCACCCGGCATCGAGCGTCAAGGAGGGGACTGCAATAAATGGTTACTGTCCCCATTTATTCCTTTGCCGCCTTCGCCGATGCGTAGCGCCGTATCGAAGGCTGCCAAGGCGGCGTGTACCAAGGGGAGAGGGACAGACCCCGTGTTTTGCTCCGAAGACTCCGCAAAAGACGGGGTCAGTCCCGATTGCGGGGCCGCTGCTGTGGACGGCGTGGTATAGTACGCGGATCAAGCACCCCATCGAGGAGATTATGCATCCGGTTCTGTTTGAATTCGCGGGGATCACCATCGGCTCGTATTCGGTGCTATTGGCGATTGCGATTGTCGTGAGCGTTTCGCTGGCGGTGCGCGAGGCGGAACGCCGCCATCTGCCCATCACGTATCCGATGGCAGTGTTGGTACTTTTGGGTGCGTTATTCGGGGCGAGGGTCTTCTGGATTCTTCAATTCAGCGAGCCGAGTCAGCTCTGGCGCGCGGTAATCCTGTGGTCGCCGGGCCTTGTCTTCTACGGCGGTTTGGTGGGCGGAAACCTGGTGCTATTGGTCGCGCTTCGATACCGGGGAGCGCCACTCTGGCCGTCACTGGATGTCGTGGCGCCGCACGCGGCGCTGGGGGAGGGAATCGCGCGGATCGGGTGTTTCCTTGCGGGTTGCTGCTGGGGCCGGGTTTGCACGGTGCCGTGGGGGGTGCGGTTTCCGGCGGGAAGTTTCGCCTACGTGGACCACCTGGATGCGGGTCTACTCGATAACACCGGAGCCACCTCGCTGCCGGTCCATCCGACTCAACTGTATATGGCGTTAGGCCTTGCCGCGATTTATGTAACGCTGCTACTCCTTCTCCACCGAAAACACCGGGCAGGGACGGTGGTGACGGCGTATATCGCGCTGTACGGTCTGCTGCGCTTCACGGTCGAGGCATTCCGTGGAGACAGCGCGCGACCATTTCTGGGCATGACCGTCTCGCAGGTAATCAGCGGGGTATGCTTTTTTGCAGGGCTTGTCGTTTTGCTCCGTCTCCTGATTCGGCACGAGACCATCGTGACTTCCAAAACGCCATAGATCTACGCGGTCGGCGACCGCGTGACTACGGTTTGGACGATCGATCGCGTTCTTGCATGGCCGTGCTGGGCCGCGTATTCTGCTGGCGGTTAACCTTCCGATACCTGCAAGAATAGGACTTGGAGTACCGATGACGACACTGGTTTCGTGGAATGTGAATGGGATTCGCGCGGCGGGGCGCAATGGTTTTTTGGACTGGCTGGACCGGGAACAGCCGGACGTGCTGTGCGTACAGGAAATCAAGGCGAATGCGGAGGATGTACCGCCGGAATTGCGCGAACCGAAGGGGTACGGGAGCGTATTGCAGTCCGCGAAGAAGAAGGGCTACAGCGGAGTCGCCACGTACTTTCGGACGACGAAGGAGCCGCTTTCCGTTAAACCGATGGGCATTGCGGAGTTCGACGACGAGGGCCGCGTGCAACTCGTTGAATACCCGGACTTCACGATAATCAACGCCTACTATCCAAATTCCCAGGCGGAACGCGCGCGTATCGATTACAAACTGGCGTTCTGCAAGACGATGCTGAAACTATGCAACAAGTTGCGCAAGAAGGGTACGAACGTTGTTGTGTGCGGCGATTTTAATATCGCGCACAAGGAAATCGATCTGGCGCGACCGAAGGACAACCGCAACAGCCCCGGCTTTTATCCCGAGGAATGTGCGAGCATGGACGACTTCGTGAACGCGGGGTACGTCGACACGTTCCGTCAGTTCAATCCGGAGCCGGAGCAATACACGTGGTGGTCGTATCGGTCTCGCGCGCGGGAAAAGAACATCGGCTGGAGGATCGACTATCACTGTGTGAACGCGGAGTTCATGCCGAAGGTCAAGGCGTCGCGAATTCACGCGGATGTGATGGGTTCCGACCACTGTCCCGTGTCGATCGCCGTGAAATAAGCCGATGAAATCGCAAGTCACAACAAAGCGTGGGGACGGGGGCGAAACGACGACCCTTGGGGGCGAGACGCTGCCCAAGTCGCATCCCATCGTGGAATGCACGGGGTGCGTCGACGAAGCCCGGGCGTATACGGCCCTCTTGCGTCTCCGTGTGCTCGAACAAGAACCGGAGCAGTACGAACATTGCGCCGAATTCTTGTGGTGGTTGATCCACACGTACTTCCTGATCGGCGCAAGCTGCAACGATCCGAGTAACCGCCATCCTGAGTTTCGGCGCGGCGCCATTGGGAAAGCGCACATCGAGCGGCTGGAAGCCGAGCAGGAACGCTTAGAGAATGCGGTGAAGTTGCCGCGCCAGTTTATCGCCACGGCCGTGAATCCGTTGGCCGGCGAAACCGACGTTCTGGTCACGATCGTGCGCCGCCTCGAACGGTCCGTGGTACACTTGAAAGAGGCGGTTCCGGAATTCGACTGCGCGTCGATCCTTACGTTCGTGAATCGTCTGAGCGACACGCTGTACATGCTCGCCCGATATTTTGAAAACGGGCAACACCTTACCGTGGACTATTCCGTGTTGGACGAGGACACGACGGAATCGTGAGCCTGCGGAACGCGGCCTTCGAACGTGTGGTACACTTTCCAGTGAGATCAACAGGTTGAGGGTCTGCGCGAACCACCAGGAAGAATCATGGCTAAGTTTTTGCCATTATTTCCGTTACAACTCGTCGTATTTCCGGGAGAGAAGCTCAAGCTTCATATCTTCGAGCCACGGTACAAACAACTCATCGGGGAGTGCCGAGACCGCGACATCACCTTCGGGATTCCAGCGTATATCGAAGGGAAAGTTGCCGAGTATGGCACGGAGGTGCGGCTTCTCCAGGTATTCAAGACCTATGACGACGGTGAAATGGATGTGCTGGTCGAAGGAACCAACGCGATTCAGTTGCTGCGATTCCAACGGCTGGTGGCGGACAAGCTCTATTCGGGCGGTGACGTGGTTGTGTTGGAAAACGATCCGGTTGCTTATCAGGTAACGATCGATGAGTTGGCGCTGCAGTATGGCCGGTTTCACGAGCTTCTCCGATCCGGGTATACGCGGGACCGGTTCAACGTCAATAACCTATCCTTTCACGTTGCGCAGGAAGTGGGATTGACCATCCAACAGAAGGTCCAGTTGCTCTCCATCCCGAAGGAATCCGAACGGCAATTGATGCTGCTCGAACATCTCCACACCGTGATTCCCGTCCTGGAAGGCGCCGACGAGACCCGCAAACGGGTCAAAGGCAACGGACACTTTAAGATGTTGCCACCGTTGGACCTCTGAGCGTCAACGGCGTGCCGTTTCAGTGCGAGTCTTTGATCGGTTGGCACGCTATTGATAGACTGATCCCCGGGTGAACGATATGTCGCCCGGGAGGTGCATTATGGGTACTTCAAACTTGCGCAAAGCCGCCGTGGCGGGCCAGTTTTACCCCGGTGAGCCTGAGAAGCTCCGGCGTGTGGCGGAAGAATACATCGAAAGCGCCGGGGTTGAACCTACTCCGGATCGAGTGACAACCATCGTCAGCCCCCACGCGGGTTATGTTTATTCGGGGCCGACCGCCGGCCATGCGTTCGCCCGGGTCAAAGGGAAGGAGCCGAGACGGGTGATCCTGCTGGGGTGCTCGCATCGGCACCCCATCGGTACGGCATCGGTTTATACCAGCGGCGGTTTTGAAACGCCTTTGGGAATCTTTCCGATCGACGAGCCGTTCGCGGCGACACTCGCGAGGGAGCTGCATTCGGAGACCGAGGAACCGCACCGTCTGGAGCACGCGCTGGAGGTTCAGTTGCCGTTCCTCGCCGTGGCGGTTGGGTTGGTCCCGATCGTGCCCGTGCTGTTCGGTGGGCCGGCGACGAAATGGCATGCCGAAATTGGGCAACGACTGGCGGAACTGGTCGATCCCGAGGACCTTATCGTTGCATCAACGGATCTGTCGCACTACCTTTCCGAAGACGAGGCGAACGCTCTTGACGGACACTCGTTGGAAACGGTCTTGTCGCAGGACTGGAAGGCGTTCACCCGGGAGATCGAAGGCCGCACCTGTTCGATGTGCGGCGCTTCGGCGGTAACGTCCGCGATGACATATGCGCTGGCGCAACAATCCGATACGTGGCGCCTGCTGGATTATCGGACAAGCGGCGCCGCGTCGGGCGACTTCTCGCGCGTCGTGGGTTATGCGGCGCTTTCCATGGAGCGAGTCGCATGACGGTCCGCGAAGTCTGCGAGGCCATCGAGCGCCTGGCGCCGCCCGGCCTGGCGTATTCCTGGGACCGGATCGGGCTGAGTTGCGGCCATCCGGATCGGAATGTAACGGGCGTCGTCGTTGCGTTGACGGTGACGCGGGATGTCCTGAAGACCGCGCGGCGCGCCAAGGCCAATCTAATCGTATCCCACCATCCGCTCGTCTGGGAGCCGCTGCGGAGCCTTCGGACGGACGATCCGCACACGGCGTTGTGTATCGATATCGCGTCGGCGGGTATCGCGTGTTATGCGGCCCACACGAATCTTGACGTAGTGCCGGGCGGGGTCAATACGGTGCTTGCGAATCGGCTGAATCTGACCGACTGTCAACCACTGATTCCGGTGAAGCACGCGACCCAAGTCAAGCTCGTCTGTTTCGTTCCGGAATCGCATCTGGCGGACGTGCGCAACGCAGTGTGTAGCGCGGGCGCAGGGGTGATTGGCGATTACACGCATTGTTCGTTCAGCGCACCGGGGGTCGGCACGTTCGTGCCGGGCGACAAGTCGCGCCCATTCTCGGGAATGAAGCATACGGTCAATGAGGAACCGGAACGGCGTTTCGAGGTGCTCGCGCCGCAGGCTCGGCTGGCCAGGGTGATTCAAGCATTGATGCGAACCCATCCGTACGAAGAACCGGCGTACGACGTGATCCCGTTGGAAGGGCCGGATCGCGCGATTTCGCTGGGGCTCCGGGGGCGGTTGTCGCGGCCGCTGACATTGAAGCGGTTTGCGTCAAACGTGCGCGAGGCGCTGGATGCCGCACACGTCCGCGTTGTGGGAGACGGGACGCAACGGGTGCAGACCGTGGGCGTGTTGGGCGGCGCGGGGGGAAGCGAGATTGATTCGATTCCTGCGGGAATCGACGTATTTGTGACGGGCGACGTAGATTATCATGAGGCAATGGCCGCGCTGGACCGGGGCCTATGTGTCGTCGACGCGGGACACGTGGGGACGGAAAAATGGATCGTGCCCGCCCTCGCTCAGTATTTGAAGTCTGAGTTTCCAAAGCTTCGGGTTACGGGTTGTGAGGAACCGGACCCTTTCCACGTCATCGCGCATTAGCGGAAGAGGAACACGCATGTCCGGACCACTGAATATTCTGTACGTGAGTTCTGAAGTTGTGCCTTTTATGAAGACGGGCGGGCTTGCCGATGTTTCCGAAGCGCTCCCGCGTGCGCTCCGGGCGCAGGGACATGATGTGCGCGTGGTGTTGCCGTGTTACGGCACGATTCCCGATGACCTGAAAGGAGAACGCTCGGGACCGTGCTCGGCCCGCGTCAATGGGGATACGCGATTCGCGGCGTGGCGCACGTCCAAGTTTCCGGGCACCGATATTCCGGTCTATTTGATCGAGCACGACCACTACTTCTGGCGGGACCATCCCTACGGAGAAGGCAACACGGAGTATCCGGACAATCTGGAGCGTTTCTGCTTCTTCTGTCTCGCCGTCCTCGATTTCGTACCGCAAACCGGGTGGGTCCCGGATATCGTGCACTGCCACGACTGGCACACGGCGCCGATTCCGGCCTATATCAAGACGCGCTATATCGATCATCCGTTCTGGGGGAATACGCCGACCTTATTCACGATCCACAATCTGGCGTATCAGGGCCGGTTCGCCTCCTCCCTTTTGCCGAAAACGGGGCTCGGGTGGGAGCTGTTTTCCCCGAAATACCTGGAGTTCTATGGCGACATCAATTTGATGAAAGCAGGGGTAATCTTCGCGTCAAAGCTCAATGCGGTGAGCCACACTTATGCGAAGGAGATTCAAACCGATTTGGCGGGGTTTGGACTTGAGGGCGTCTTGCGAACGCGCGCCGCGGACTTGATTGGGATTCGGAATGGCGTCGATCTCGCGGTCTGGAACCCCGAGAACGACCGGCTCATCAAGCGAAACTACAGCGTGTCCGATCTTTCCGGCAAGGCGGCCTGCAAGTCAGCTCTTCAAAAGCGGGCGAAACTTTCCGAACGAGACGTGCCGGTGTTCGGGATGGTGTCGCGGCTCGTATGGGACAAGGGCATCCCACTTCTCCTGTCTACCATCGAGCGCATGCTGAAAGAGGAAATTCAAGTCGTGTTGCTTGGCTCGGGGGACGCCACCCTGGAAGGCGCGCTTCAACAGTTGACCGGGAAATATCCGGAGAAACTCTCGGTGACGATTGGGTATAACGAGGAGATGGCCCACCACGTGTATGCCGGAAGCGACTTCTACCTCATGCCGTCGCGCACGGAACCGTGCGGGCTGAGCCAGATGTACGCCATGCTTTACGGCACGGCGCCGGTCGTCCATAAAACGGGTGGGCTTGCCGATACGGTCACCGATACCACATCCAGGACGATAGCCGATGGCAGCGCCACGGGGTTCGTCTTCAGCACGTGGACGGAACGGTCGCTTCTCAATGCATTCAGTCGCGCAACGCGCATGTATCGCGAACCGGAAACGTTGCGTGTGTTGCGGTGCAACGGTATGCGGCAGGACTTCTCGTGGAGCAGTTCCGCCAAGCAATATGTGCAACTGTTTCGCGAAGCGATGGCGGCCCCGTGAGCGATTCGGACTTGGTTCTGGTTACCGGTTCGCCGGAGGAAACGGAACGGCTGGGTGAACACCTGGCGACGCTTCTGGCGCGTACGGGGGGAACGGTTGCGCTTCGCGGGGAACTCGCGGCGGGGAAAACCTGTCTCGTTCGCGGGATGGCGCGGGCGTTTGCGGGCGAAGAGGCCATCCACAGTCCCACCTTCACGCTGGTCAACGAATACGGATCGGACCGGCGGCTTTTCCATATGGATCTGTATCGATTGGGAGGTTGCGAAGAAGTTGCGGAACTCGGCTGCGAAGAGTTGTTTGAAAGCGAGAATCTTTGCGCCGTGGAATGGGCCGAGCGCGCGGAACCCTTGTTGCCGGAACGCCGGGTGGACATCCTGCTCGAACACGATGGGGCCGACCGGCGGCGCGTTACGATTCGGGACCGCGGATTGCTGCCAATCGGTTGGCGCGAGACGATCGCACAACAGGAAGTGCCGGGCGGCGCGTCAGAGGCGTAGCGCGCGGAGATCCGTCATGAACTCGCGCACGGCCTGATAGCGTTCTTCCGGTTTCTTTGCGACGGCCTTGTTCACGACGCGGTCAAGTTCGGGCGGGACGCCTTGCGCCTGTTGCCCGGGAGGGGGAGGCATTTCGTTGAGTTGCCGTTCGAGGACGTTATCCCCCATAAACGTGGTTTTTCCTGTCAGGCACTCATGGAGCACGAGCCCCAACGAGTACACGTCGCTGCGGGCGTCGGCATCCTTGCCCAGGACTTGCTCGGGTGACATGTAGCTCGGGGTTCCCATGACGACGCCCGTGCGGGTCATGCGCGAATCTTCCGCCTTGGCCAAGCCGAAATCGGTGAGCTTGATTAGGCCGCCTTTTGCAATGAGGATGTTGTCGGGTTTGATGTCGCGATGAACGATTCCGACTTCATGGATGGCGGCCAAAGCTCCGCAGGCCTGGACGATAACGTTGACAGCTTCCTTTGGGGTCAGCGCGCCGCGCTGGTCGAGGTACTTGTGAAGGCTGGGACCCTCGATGTATTCCATGGCGATGTAGGCTTTGCCTGCGCTCGCGCTGATATCGTAAATGCTGATGATGTTGGGATGAGAGATCTTGGCCGCGGTGCGCGCCTCCCGCACAAATCGTTCGCGGTACTCCTCGGAGCTGTCGATGAGACTGCCTAGGAATTTCAGCGCGACAGGGCGGTCGAGTTGGCTGTCGCGCGCCAGGTAGACGACGCCCATTCCACCGCGACCAAGTTCCTTCTCGAGAGTGTAGCGGTCGCCGAGGGTAGATTCGACCGATTCCATTACACGCGTGGCGGCCGCGTTTCCCGAAGCACCGTCGGCCGGTGCGGAGGCCGGCACGCCGCTGGAAGCCGGCGTGCGTTGCGGGGCGTCGGCTGCCATAGAAATCCGCGAGGAGATATTTGAAATGCGCTCCGAAACATCGCGGAATCCTACGTTCACCGTTCGAATCTTGTACAGAATCTCGCGGGATTCGTCGAGCTTGCCGAGCTGTTCGTAAGCCAGCGCAAGCATGTAGAAGTACTCGACGTTCTGGGAGTCCACCCGTTTTCCGGTGAGATGATTGTCCAGTGCGGCCGCGCAATGGGCGTAGTCCCGTAGTTCGTAGAAACTTCGTCCCAAAAGCGCCCGGGATTGATCGAAATTGGGGTGTTTGTCGGGGACGCGTTGCAGGACGCGAATCGCCTGTTCGAACCGGGCCGCATGCGCGTATGACACACCGGCGCGATAGAACTCGCCCGCGCGCTCGAAGCATTCGGCGGAACGGACCGCGTCTGCGGCTTTGGCGAACATTTCGCCGGCGTTGAGGAAGTCCCCGGCTTGCGCGTAGGCCGCGGCAGACTCCTTCCAGTTACCCTTCATCTGATGGTACCGGCCGACGATGCGGGCGGCGTCCTTGTCCTTGCCAGCCTGTTTCATGCACTGTGCGGCTTCCTCCAGTTTGCCCGCGAGCAGGAAGACCTCGCCGGCTTGGGCAAGGTCGCCGTTTTCCTTGAAGAGTGCTGCGGCCTGGTCGTACCGCTTGGCCAACTTGAAACGCTCAGCGACCGGCGGCAAAAGTGCCTTGCGTTTTTCTGCGGGCGTTTTTGTTTTGCCGGGTTCCGAATTCAGCATTTTGAAGCATTCGTCGGCCGCGGCGACCTGCGCGTCGATGGGATCGGGAGGATTGACGAAGTAGGTGGCGTAGACGTCGGCGGCTTGGCTGAAGTTCTTCGCGGCGGCGTACGATGCGGCGGCCAGGGCGTAGTTTCCGGCGCGCACATAAGCCTTTGCGGCCTCCACATGTTTGCCCGATTCCGCAAAAAATCGTGCGGCATTGGTGAAATCGCGTTCTTTCAGGAGGATCTTCGCGGCTTTCCGGGTCTTTCCGGCTTTCGCGAGTTCCATGGCGGCATCCCGTTTGCGGCCCGCTTTCGACAGGAATTTCGCGGCGTCCTTGTGCCGGTTCTCCGCGGCGTAGAGTTCGCCGATAGCGCGATAATCGCGAGCCTTCTTGAGCCGGGCCACGGCCGTGTCCAGATCTTCTCCCGTTTCCAGGCGGGCCGTGGGCGATTCGCCGCGCTGGGCAGCTTCCAGGGCGCGCACGTCGTCGGGGTCCACGAGCAGGCTGCCCTTGCCGGAACGGCGGACCACTTTCAGGACTTTGGCGGCGGCGGACAGAATAAGGTAGACCAACAGCAGCGTCAGGAGCAGTTTGGCAAAAAAGACCAGTAGTGGGGAAAGTTCGATACCGGTGAGTTGCTGGAAGTAGCCGATGGGCCACCAGAGAAGCGTATTCCAGAAGTAGTAGAAGAGCCACATCATTTGTTCCCCGCCGTGAAGAAACACACAACCTCGCGGGGCATATAGTACGCCATGCCCCGGCATGCGACAAGCCCGGGGCTCAGCTCTTGGTCAACTTCTCCGAGGATGCGCCGAGGGACAGCAGACTGAAGCGGGGATCGTCGCGAAGCCGTCTCCAGACGCGGATTGCGTCCCAGGATATGGCTTTGCCGAGGTCTACCCGTGCGGCGGAAAGTTCGCCGAGTTGCGCGAGGATGGCGGCGCCCTCATATACGGCATCGACGTCACGGGCAGCGACGAAGCGCTGGCGTGACTCGCGGTACCCTCGCGCAAGCACCTCCAACTCATCCAGTGCCCAGAGGTTGGCGACGAGGTCGAGCCGCGTGGAAGGATTGGCGCGCAACGGGTCCGGGTCCAGTGAATCCAGGTAGTCTTCGGCAATGGCGTTCCGCGTCAAATCTTCCTGGAGTACGGCGGTGATTTCGGAGGCGGTAACCCGTCCAGGGTACTTTTGCAAATACGAGTCGAGGAAGGCGATCGCTTCTTCCCGGTCACCGGCGCGGGCGGCGGCGCGAGCGGACGCCAGCCAGGGGAGTGGATTCGAAGCATCGACCAAGCGCGCCAATTCGGCGATCCGGGAAGCTTGGGCGATGTCGCCTTGCCTCCGGGCGGCTTCCGCGGCAGGAAGCAGGAGTCCGGCTATCGTGCGGTGCAGCGCGGTATCGTGAAGCACGCCATGGGACCGTTGAATGTACGCGCTGACGATTCCCTGCGAGGATTTGCGCGGCGTGCCTGCCCTCGGATACACGAGTACAACCCCGTTTTGCTGCGCCCGTGCGGTCAACCACGGTACCGCAACTCCTGCAAATGCGACGGGACGGATGGAGAAGTTGTCGCGTACCAATTCCCACAGGGCGAGTTCCTTGAGCGAGCTTGGAGTACTGCGGTCGCTCCGAAGGGCATCGTCCAGGACTTGGGCCGCTTGGGGCCGTTCTCGAGTCCAACGTTCCAGGGCGTCGCTTGGTGGAAAGGAGGGGCTGAACGCGAATTTGGGGTAGTCTGCCGCAGCAAGGCGCCGGCGCATCGGGACCGATTCCAGGGCATCCGCGGGCACGATCGTGAGGTCGGATCGCACGCGGCAGGTTGCCTGAACGGTAACCAGGAGGGAATGTATCCCGGCATCCCCTGTGACGAGAATCGCATCATCCGGGCAGTCGGCAAGGATGGCCTCGGCGAGTTGGCGAGCGGTGTCGTCCGGCGGCGCGGGCACGGTCCGCCATTGGTACGCGACCAGTGCGACGCCCAGCGCGACAAGGATTACGACGCGATGAGAGGCCCAGCGTTGGGCCGGGAGCAGTACCCGCAGAAACGCGACCAACCCCCACGCTGCGAAAACGGCAACGCAGACGAGCACCATGGAAAAGGCTGCCTGGGGATCGACGATGACACTTGCGTTGCGGATCTGGTTGGTCAACGACGGCAAGAATGGTCCCATACATAGAAAGACTATCGCCCACGCCAGAGGCTGTCGTACGGCGCCCTTGCCGATCAAGAGCACCAATCCACCCAAGCTCACCATGAGCGTGGGCCATGCAAATTGGGTTGTCAAGTGGGAGAGGTAACCCAGTTGCGGCGCCGCATCCCCGAGGGTCGGGTACGGCGTGTACAGCGCATGTGTTAGAAACCCTCGAACATCCTCCCCGCGGGTCAACGCATCGACCACCGGAATCGAAGCGCCTACTGCGAAACCGATGCCGTACGTCATGAGAATCGCCACTGCTGAGTTTCGATTGGCACCGGTAGCCAGGGCGAGCACTGCCAGCAGCAATCCCAGTACGGCGAAGGCCGGGTTGTTCGCGCTTGCCAGGCCAATCAGCAGGGCGGCGAGGGCTACCAAAATGAGCGACGGCCCTTTGCGCGGAACCTGAATGAAGAGGAAGGCGCCCAAGGCAAGGGCAACCGTCACGGTGGTGGGAGCCCCCCCCTCTATGGCGGCTTGCCACGTTGAAGTAAAGGCAAAAAGAAGAGCGGCCACCACGCCACACGCAATGCGTTCGGCGCGCGTTGCCGTCTTTCCCGCGAACGCCGCCGCGAGAACCGCGATAAGACCGCAAGAGACCGACCCGAGCAGGATGCTGAGGGCGCGTTGGGCGTCGAGGCCGTGCGTCGGAACCAGGAACACAAGCGTCTCGGCGAGCCAGGTCGTAAGCACGGGTCGACGGTAAATGTGGGGGGATTCAACGGCCAGTTGTTGCCATGGTCCGGCGACAATGGCGGGGCCCCAGTGCCAGAGCATGGCATTGGCTACGAAGAAGAACGCGATCGACCCTGCCCACCAAGGCGCCTTTCCCGTCAGATTCGTTGTGTAAACCGGCGGGGTTTCCGGGCCGTCAGCGCCGGCATCGTTGAGATTCGCCGGTAGCGGGTTCAGGGTGTCTTCATATCTCATTCGTCACCCTTCCGGAATTCGCCGTAGCCGTAACGCCAAAAAACACGGGACTGGGAGAAGAAATCGCGCACGGGTTGTACTCGACCACATCTTCTGATGGATGTCCCAACCGGTAGTTGTAGCAGTCTCAAATGGATGGTACGGGAGACAGCGTTTCGGAGCCGGAGTGGCACAAATTCTCAATTGCCGCGAGCACCAGACTCGCGGACCGGTCCCAAGTGGTCTCATGGGATTCCGCCATGGCTTGGCGACCCAAGCGATGGCGCAACGTTTCGTCGCGCAGCAGGGATTGCAGTCTCTCGGCCAAATCGGCTGCATCTCGCGAGCGATGCAATAAGCCGGTCTCGCCGTGTCGCACAAACTCCCGGCCGAGATCGGTATCGGGACAGAGGACCGGGATCCCTGCCCCGGCGAAGTCGAGCGCCCGCCATTCGCAGCCTTCACCACAATAGGCAATCCGGGGTAGATCCATCCCGCTGGCGGGAAACTCTGTAACGGAGCCGGGCGCGCGCAGTTGGATCCTACCGCCGGGACGCCGGACGGGTCCGTACACTACAGCCGAGGGGCGCGAATCCCGGCGTGCGAGACGAGCCATGGCTTTCGCAAAGGGTTGTGTTGTGTTGACAAATGCGGCAATTGACGGGGTGTCGTCCCCGGTTACCGGCGCCTCGTCGGCCGTTGGTCCCGCGCCAAAAGGCGCACGGACGATGTGCCGCCTCGGGACCCCGGCGCTACGGAGTTCGAGACCAGCAAGTTCGGTGGGGGCGATGACCGGGCCCGGCGCATCATTCGAGGCGTAGAGACCCGGAGACAGACGGAACACGATGGGTACGACCGGAGTCGCCGTGTACTTGGCAACGGGGAACGGCCGTCCGGTGACGCAATCGATGACAACGTCAAACTGCCGCAACACGCTGCCGGGTTTTGTCATGCGGGAGAAAAACAACCCGGTCATGGCCCGGTAAAGCGCCCGGTGGCCCAGGCGGGCGATCTGGATGCCGTCCACCTGTTCGAGGGTTTCGGGTTGTCGCCCGACAAAGGGGATGCCGCCATGATTCTGACAAAGCCAGGCGACATAATTGCCTTCCCCGGCGATCCGCCGGAAAACTTCGTAGACGTAGCGTTCCACGCCTCCCGCGCGGGGATGTTGCCAGTCCCGGGCACACAAAACCAGAATCCGAAGCATGTATGGCACCTCTAACCCGGAATTCTCACTGCACCCACGGTACCGGTCTGCAAGACGACGCCTTTCGGGCGGGAGAATTGCGGACTAAACCGTCCGTCCGGCATTGCAGCACCGAGACGGCTCACTTCCCCATTGTGGCAGGTACTGGGGAAGTTTGGCAATAGGGTTCGGGCACTGTAATTGGAACGTTCGAGGGAAATGGTTGATTCCGTGCCCGGATTCCGTGCAAAATACAGGGGTCGGCAAGCGATTACTCCTGCCCATGATGCAGATGAGTTACCAGACCCTGATCTGTAGCGGAGGAGTCCCGACGCGACCGGGGTTCAAGTCTGGAGCGGGCGATGTTGCTGTAATTGCCGCGAGTCCGGGGTGAGGCGGGTTTCGCGTAAACTGACCCCTGCCAACGGCCGGACGGAAGGTACATAACCGTTTGCGATACGCAATCATTTCGGACCTCCATGCCAATCTGGAAGCCCTGGACGCGGTCCTGCGGCGGATATCTCTGTTGCAGGTCGATCAAACCGTCTGCCTGGGAGACGTGGTAGGTTACAATGCGAGCCCCAACGAGTGCGTAAACCGCGTGCGCGAAGCGGAAATCCCCACTATTTGCGGCAACCATGATGCGGTCGCGTGCGGCATCGAGGAGCCTTGGGGGTTCAATCCGGTCGCGCTCCACGCAGCGTTGTGGACCCGCGAGCAGCTTACCGAGGAAAACCTGGCCTGGATCAAACAGTTGCCGGACAACATTCGGTTTGACGAGTTTCTAGCCACCCACGGGTCGCCCAGCGACCGGGATTGTTACCTGTTCACGTGGGAGGACGTTCTCCCCCATTTGTCGTTTATCGAAGAGTTGGACTATCACTTGTGCTTTTTCGGGCATACGCATAGCCCGGGCATATTTTCGGCCGACGGTCTGTATACGGTTGACGACGACTCCAAATTCGCGTTGGGAGAAGGGAAGACATTCTTCATCAACCCCGGTTCGGTAGGACAGCCACGGGATGGGGATCCGCGTGCCGCTTTCGGTATCTTCGATTCGGAAAAGGGCGAATATGAGCATATTCGTGTGGACTACGACGTCCGTAAGGCCGCGGACCGGGTCGCCGAAGCCGGTTTGCCCCCGTTCTTAGGGGAACGGTTATTTCTGGGCCGGTAACGGTATGGAACAGAAGGTTCTTTTCGCGATCACGCCGCGGGGGTGATCCCTAGGAGATTCGCAGTGCGCGCCAGTAAGGTCGAACGTAGGACCAACGAGACTCAGATTCGGGTTTCGGTGGGGATCGACGGTACGGGAAAATCCGAGATCGCCACCGGCATCGGTTTTTTCGATCATATGTTGAATCATCTCGCACGCCACGGCCTGTTCGACCTGGTCGTCCAGGCTAAGGGCGACCTGGAAATTGATGGACACCACACCGTTGAAGACGTTGGAATTTCCCTCGGCAAGGCCTATCTGGAAGCGTTAGGCGAGCTGAAGGGCATTGCGCGGTTCGGACACGCCGTGGTTCCTATGGATGAAGTCTTGGCGGAAGCAGCAATTGACTTCAGTGGACGTCCTTTTCTGTCGTTTCAGGCGGACATGCCACGCGGGCGCGTAGGCGAGTTCGATTCGGAATTGACGGAGGAATTTTTCCGGGCATTCGCCGTGAACAGCCGCACCACCCTTCACATTGTTTTGCGCCAGGGCGGAAATCTGCATCATTGTATTGAGGGCCTTTTCAAGGCCTTTGCGCGCGCTTTGGACCGCGCGACCCAGTTGGATGCGCGCGTGCACGATGTGCCGTCAACCAAGGGCATGCTGGAAACCTGACCACCCTACCGCGGCGTGGCGCATGTCGCGAGTCAAGGAACCGCACCGTGACCGTCTCGCAAACCCAGGATCGAAGTATGGAAGCCGACGCGCCGCTGGAGACGGTGGCCGTTGTCATGGTCAATCGTAATAAGCGAGACTTCGTCGTTCGCGCGCTTCACTGTGTGTCGGCCTCCGCGTACGGGGCGTTGCGAATCGTGTTGGTGGACGATTGCTCGACCGACGATTCCGTGACGGCAGTCCGCGACCGGTTTCCGGACGTGCGGGTGATCGCAATGGACGAGCATCGCGGTGCACCGGGGATCCGCAATGTGGGCATTCGGGAAGTGTTGTCAGACGCAGCAGTGCGATACGTGCTTTTGCTGGACAACGACGCGTTCATGCAACCGGACGCGCTGGAGTCGATGTTGGCGGTAGCCCGGGAAGATTCACGCATCGGGGTTGTGGCGCCAAAGGCGTTTCGCGACCGTGAGACGCGCGTACTGTATTCGGCGGGCGAGATGCGCGTAAACCTGTACACGGGCGTGACGCACGACGTGGGCGCCGGTGAAGCCGATGCGGGCCAATACGACGAGGAACGAGACATCCGGTCCTGCGCTTCGTTCGCGATGCTGGTTCGCCGCGAAGTATTCGAGAAGGCCGGACTATTTGATGAAGCTTTCTTTCCGTACGGTTGGGAAGACGCGGAATTCACCCTTCGCGCGTCCAAGCACGGATTTCGTATTCGGTACGCGCCGAAATCCGAGGTGGAACACCTGGGGGGCAAGATCGGTCGCGGCCCCATTCCCGAATATGAAGCGGCAAAAGCGCGCAACCTGTTCCGATTGATGTCGCGGCATGCCAATATGGTGCAATGGGCGTGTTTTCTTTGCGTGCTCCCGATGCGCGCCGTGGCGATGGCCTATCGGGAAGTGCGAAACCGCGGTCTGTCCGGTGTGACGGGGTACGCACGAAGTGTCTGCGGCGCAGCCACACAACCGAGACCGCGCGCGCACTAACGCTCGAGGAGACACACGGTGAGCCAGCGAGTGCTTGCTCTTTCCATCGAGACCGCGAGCCCGAAGACGATCGAAGACGGATGCCGGTCCGGATATCTTCCAGCTATCCAAGAGCTGCGTGAACGGGGCGTTTGGGGAACCTTGGAGAGCGTGGCCAACATATCGAGTGGATCGATTTGGCCGTCCGCGTATACGGGGTGCACGCCGGCGAAGCACGGGATTGGCAACTTCCATATGCACCTCGTGAACGGAACGTATCATATTGACCGATACGGTCCAAACCACGTGATGCAACCGGCGCTTTGGGACTATCTGGGCAAAGCGGGAAAACGCGCGATCGTGGTGGACGTGCCCCTCTCGCGCCCTGATCCATCGATGAACGGGATTATGATTTCTGCGTGGGGCGTCGAAGGGCCGGCGTGGAAACGGCAAAGTCACCCGCGGGAGCTGATGCGAGAACTGGATCGACGGTTCGGACGGTATCCGCTTCCTAACGATGATTACCGGCGAAGCATCCGAGCGACCGCGTTGGACAAGGTGCGTGAGATGCGCGAGATCCTGTTCGACGGTATGCGCTTGAAAACCCGTCTCCTTCAGCACCTTATGGACACGGAATCGTGGGATCTCTTCCTGGGCGTGTTTTCGGAGAGCCACTGGGCGGACCATGTGATGTATCACGTGGTGGATCCTTCTCACCCCGATTACCGGCCGGAGTTCGCGGAGGAATTCGGCGGGTTCTATGAAGAACTCTTTGCGCTGCAGGACGAGTGTATCGGCCGGTTGCTGGAGCGCGTCGACGATGACGTTACGGTGCTGGTGTTTTCCGCGTCGGGTGTGCGCCCGAGCTACTACGGGAATCACTTGCTCCCGGATGTGCTCGACCGGCTGGGGTTTGGCGCAGGAGAGGGCGGAATTCCGGACGACGCCAAAGGAACCGCATCGTCAAGATCCTGGAGCTATTACCGAATTCGACAGATTCAGGATACGGTTTCGACGCCCGTCATAATGACTCTCAAACGTCTCTTCCCCATGCGCTTCTGGGAGAAGTGGACCCGCCGTCTGATCTTCGCGCGGGAACGTTGGGCGGACAGCCGCGCGTTTTGCCTGCCCAATGATTACTGCGGGAGCATCCGGGTTAACCTCGAGGGCCGGGAACCGGCCGGGAAGGTAGCGGCCGCCGATTATGATGCCGTGTGCGATGCGCTTGCGCGTGAACTCCTGGATTTGGAAAACCCCGACAACGGCACGCCGGCGGTCGAGTCAGTCCTGAAACTTCGGGAGATGTACCAAGGTGAATACGTCGATCGGCTCCCGGATCTCTCGGTCGTATGGTCGGACAAATCGCCCATCTCGGCACTGAGGTCGGCGCGCATCGGCACCGTCCGCGGGGAAAACCCGGAACGAAGGCCGGGGTCTCACAGCAATGAGGCGATGTTCGTGATGGCCGGGCCGGGGGTCGCGCAGCGAGATGAGGCCGCGCGGGCCCAAATTGTAGACCTTGCGCCGACGATACTCCGCGTATTGGGTTTAGAAAAACCCGAAAACATGGATGGCGAATGTTTCCCGTTCTTGGATGTGCCCACGTACGGACATTAATGCCACGCCGGGGGACGCCGCAGGCCGCTGAGCCACGTGACTTGGCCCGACATCCTCCGTTATAATGCGGCGTTGCAGCACCGAGCGAATGGCTAGCCCAAAAGGAATCGAAAACGTCTTCTATGATCAAACATATTCTGGTACCTACCGATGGAAGCGAACAAGCCGTACGCGGCGTTCGATATGCGGTGGCCGTCGCTAAACAATACGGCGCCAAGATTCATGGTTTGCATGTCATCGATCTGAAGCTGCTGGAAGGCCCCATCCTGCGCGATGTGTCGGCCTCGCTCGGAACCGCCCCCTATGCCAACTACGAGGGCAACATCAGCATGATCCTCGAGGAACGGGGCAAGGTCGCGTTGGAAGTCTGCGAGCGACTGGCAAACGAAGCGGGGGTGGACGTTGCAATCGAGAACGTGACCGGTTTGGTATCGCGCACGATCTTGGAAAAGAGTGAGTTGGTCGACCTGGTCGTAATGGGTCGCAGTGGTGAGCACAGTGAATGGCTGGAGGGCGTGCTTGGATCGACGACGGAGTCGGTGGTGCGCCGAACCACGCGACCGGTTCTGGTGACCGCACGGGAGACGCCGGGGCAGAATCGGTTTTTGATCGCGTACGACGGTTCGTCGCATGCGCGGAAAGCATTGAGTGTCGCGGCGGATGTCAGCGGCAGTTGGAATACGCCATTAGACGTGCTTGTTGCGGGAGAGGGTGGAAAAGCCGAGGCGACGCTGGGAGAAGCGCGAAATTATCTCGAACCTCACGAGTTAACCGTTCGCTATGTCTTGCGGGAGGGCGATCCGAGCGAAGTCATTGTGGCCTATGCGGAAGAGTCCAAGGCGGATTTGCTGGTAATGGGCGCCTACGGACACACCAAGGTGCGGGCACTTGTGGTGGGAAGCACGACGGCATACGCGATGAACCATGCGCCGTGCCCCCTTTTGCTGACCCGCTAGATGCAACAGTAAAGGCTCAGGGAACCTATGGAACCGATTCGTAATCTTGATCAAGTAATCGAACGGGTCGGCGATCTTCCCGCCATACCGGAGGTCGTAGCCGAGGTGTTACGGGCAACCGACGATCCGCTGGTTGACATGACGGATGTCACGGAGATAATCGAGCGCGATCCGGCGATGACGGCCAAGATACTGCGCATCAGCAATTCGCCGTACTACGGCATGAAACAGTACGTGGGAACGCTGAAACTCGCCTTGGTGATTCTGGGGGTTCGGGAAGTGCGGAACATCGTCCTGGGGGTATCGGTATTCGATTCGCTCAAAGACGGCAAGCACAACAAGCTCATACCGGATTCGTTTTGGGCGCATTCGTTCCTGGTTGGCGGCCTGTCCAAGCAGCTTGCCACGACCATGCGGCTGGGCATGCACGGCGAGGCGTTCATTTCCGGATTGTTGCATGACATTGGGAAGTTGGTCCTGTTGCGGCAAATGCTTACGCCGTATGCCAAGCTTCTGGAAAACACGGGAAAGGACACGAGCGAACTGTGCGAGAAGGAACTCGCGCAATATGGATTTACGCACGCGGACGCGGCCGCGGCGTTGGCCGAACGCTGGAATTTTCCCAAGACGCTGGCGGATGCGATTCATTTGCATCACGGGATGGAGAACCTGCATTTGTCGGACGCCAAAGACCCGAAGCTGGCGGCGGTCGTTCGGCTTGCCAACGCAGCGGCGTATCACGATTTTGAATCGGGTGAGAGCGACTTCGCGGAAAGCCAGGACGAAGAGATTTGGAATGCGCTTTCGGAGGTCCCGGCCCCGATTGAGCCGGCGGATCGGAGCCGGGTTTTGGGTGAACTGATAGTAGACCTCAAGGAGGCCCCGGCGCCTCAGTTTTGATCGGAGCCGGCTGAGGCGACGAGCCGGCCGACCGGCGCGGGCCGCCTGTGTGACAAGGAGTTGAATCTTTCCATGGCGAAGAAGGAACGCGTTCCCATACAACGGTCTGGGGATCTCGAAGCCATAGACTTGGAGTTGGATGAAGCAATCGGCCGGTTGTCCGGCGCGAACGAGAAGATCGTAAATCTGCTGCAATCCATCGAATCGCCGGGAGAAGGCGGGGAAACCAAAACGTACGCAGAGGAAGGATCCGGCGAAGGCGATTCCGATGACGAAACGCAGCATTCGCCCGAAGTCACGCTTGCAACGGAGACGGAATCGGAAGCCGATGACGCGTGACCTCACCTGCGGTCGGGTCCACACAATACTTCTTTGAAGAACCTGCCCCTCAAAATCCTAATTACCGACCCTCATCTCAAAGGCGGCGGACAAGTCCGCTACGTGACCAACCTGGCCCGGGAACTTGTTGCGCTGGGACATGAGGTTACGATCGGGTGCAAACCGGACAGCGTGTTGGTGGACGCGGCGCGTGAAGCGGGGTGCGCCGTATGTCGTTTGGCGTATCGCGGCGGGCTTCGGCCGAACGCATGGTGGAACGATCTGAGGCGCATGCGCCGATTCATTGCGACGGAGAAGCCCGACATTCTCCACGCGAACGGATCGCAGGATCACTGGGTTAGCGCGATGGCGAACCGGTTGATGGGGTTTCCGGGTTGCATGGTACGAACGCGCCACAACACGTACGCGGTGAAGGAGAATTGGGCGAACCGAAGGCTTAACTTGGCCTGGACCGACTATCAAATCGCGGTCTGTAAAGCAGTCTTTGACCTTCGCGCCGGGCGGCCCGTGTTTGATGAAGATCGAATGTGCGTTATCCACAATGGGGTCGATCCGGATGCATTTCGTCCCCGCCCCCAAACACGGCGAAAGATGCGCGCCGAATTTGGATTCGGTGACGAATGCGTCGTGCTTGGAATGGCGGCCCGGTTGACGGTTGCCAAGGGCCACCGATTTCTCTTTGAAGCGGTGAACGCGCTCCGGGAACGGCACGGGAACCTTCGGCTGCTATTGCTGGGGCAAGGCGATCTCGAAAGGGAGTTGAAGGGCATGGCGACCGCACTGGGCCTGGCGGAGATTGTCACGTTTGCCGGATTCCGCAACGACATCGCCGACTGCGTGCAGGCATTCGATATCGGCGTGCAGCCGTCCATCGACTGCGAAGCATCGTCGTTCAGTGTGATGGAACAGATGGCCTCGGGAGTGCCGATTGTGGCGTCCGATCACGGGGGTACGAAAGAGATCGTGCGGGACGGTCAAGACGGGTACATTGTGCCGCAAGGGACGGTGGAACCGCTTGCGGAGGCGCTGAACGAATTGATTGTCGTTCCGGAGAAGCGGGGGAACATGGGGGTGTCGGCGCGCCGGCGAATCGTGGATGAGTTTACGTTGACCAAACTTGCGGAGCGCACACTCGAAGCGTACCGTCGCGCGATCGAGATTCACGGCGCCCGCGGCTACACTGCTGTCTTGTGAAGATCCTTCACATTGACGAGCAGACCGGCTGGCGTGGCGGAGAGCAGCAGGCAAGTTACTTGATCCGTGGCCTTACCGCACGCGGCCATGCGTGTGCGATCGCGGGAAAGCCGGGGAGTCCGTTCATCACAGCGGACCATGGCGGCGACCTGCTGGCGCGAATTGAAGCGCCCTTTCGCGGTGAAATCGATCTCTGGTCGGCCTACCGATTGTCGCGTGCCGTTCGCAGTCTGGAAATCGATATCCTTCACGCACACACGAGCCATGCCTTGTCGTATGCCTGCCTTGCACGATCCTTGGCCGGACGGGGACGGGTAGTCGGCTCGCGCCGGGTCGACTTTCCGCCGCGTTCGAACTGGTTCAGCCGATGGAAGTACGCCCAAGCGGACCGCGTGGTGGCGATTTCCCACTGCATTGCGGACGTTATGCGGACGTTTGGGGCGCCGGATTCGTCGCTGACAGTCGTACATAGCGGCATCGATCCAACCCGGATGGAACATCCCCTCCCCTTCCCCACTCCGCATTGGGGATTCCGGAGGGAGTTCCCCTCATCGGGAACACGGCTGCTTTGGTAGGACACAAAGACCAAGCGACCTTAGTGTCGGCGATGGCGCGCGTGCTGGAGACTATGCCTGACGCGCATCTGGTCATAGCCGGGGAGGGGCCGTTGCGGGCGGCCTTGGAACGCCAAATTCAAGACCTGCAAATCCCGCACGCGGTCCACCTGCTGGGTTTTCGAAACGATGTGCCGCGCCTCTTGCGAGCACTCGATGTCTTCGTCATGTCGAGCAAGGAAGAAGGCTTGGGAACGTCCGTTCTGGATGCGATGGCGGCGGGCGTTCCGGTAGCGGCAACGGCCGCGGGCGGCATTCCAGAAATGGTCGCGCATGAAAAGACGGGGCTGTTGTCGCCGGTGGCGGACGCGAAATCGCTGGCTTCGAATGTCCTGCGGCTGATTCGTGAGACCGACCTACGCCGCTCAATAACCAACGGGGCCTCGGCCCGGCTTCAGACGCAGTTCGTCGTAGACCGCATGGTGGAAGGCAACCTTGCGGTGTATAGTGCACTGATGGGTAATGGTGTGCGGTCAGATTAGCCCGGATTCCTCTCGCACACCGTCCGTCGGGGACGTAACTTCCACTCGATTCAATCCTTGCGGTAAGAGTGGGTGTCTTTTGAGTTTACGTGGTACGGGTGAAGAATCTGCAACAATGCTGCGTTCCTCGCAGAATTTTCACCGGCGAGGCATCCGTTTCCTGGCCGAGACGACAGGTGTTTTTGATGCGGGTGGCGAGGCCGGCGCAACCGGCGTGCTGCACGAGCCGGTAGAAAAGCATTCTTCGCGATCGGGACGGCCTCCTTGTTCGCCGCGACGCCCCCGTTTCGGCCTGGCGGCCACACGACCCCGTACCTCTGCATAACTTCGATCAGTCCGTGGAGCCGTTCGCGCACCGGTTCGATCTTGGCGCGCCGTAACCGGTGCAATCAGGTTTAATTCTATTCTATCTTGACGGAGCATTCTTGTGTCTCAAAAGGTGAACGTGGTATATTGGCGCCATTGTTTTTCGAGTGCGTTTCCCTTCTCGACCTACAATGGTGAAGGGCCTTGATGAAGTTTATTCTGGGAAGTGAAACCACGAGATATTGGTTCTGGGAAAACCGTATTTGGTTGCTTGTAGTGAGGTTACAATCCCAAGGGAGAAATCGAAATGCTTAAGAAAATTTTCGCGCTTGTGTTCGTTGGTGTGGTAGCGGTCGGCGGCTTCGGGTGTGGCGGCGGAGGCGAGAAGGGGAGTGACAAGGCTGAGGTCGCTACCCAAATGACGCCCTTGGATCAGAATCCCAGCTTGCAAGAAGCGGTGCGCGCGGAGGCGGCGGGCGAACGCCTCTCCGGCAGTCAGGAGAGAATGCTTAAAGACGCACGCAAACAAGGCGTTATCGAGTAGTCCCATTTTCCGTGACAATACCCCCATGGCGGTACAATCGACGCGATAGCTCGGACCCGACGGTGGTCTGGAGCGGGTGAATTTTGCTTCGTATCGGCCCGCAACGCCAAGAGCGGGGCAATTGGGGCCTACGGTCATCGGAGAGGGAATTGGCGCGAAGTTACAATCTGGCCTTCTCTGGTTTGTTGTTTATTACACACCAGAGAAGGCCAATTATGTTGATGTGGCCCGAGTAGATTGTCCACAGACAGGATGAAATCTCGAAGGCCAAGAGTAAGGCTTCGCGGATTGCAGCGTGGTACATTGTTTCGGCAATCCGGACCCCGAACGGGCCAAGCGGCCGGGATGACAATGGGGTGAGCGGACCCGTATTGTCTTTGGCCGGGCACATTCCGGCGGCGCACGGTTTGGAAAGCGCGTTTCAGGCATCGAAGCCAAGCAAGTTGAAGAAGGGATCACGTAACAGCACGCTTCCGAGGCGTTGCGTGGAGAATCATCGAATTGGGTTGCCGGTTGGCCGCGCTGGAGGGTAAGGGGGGCTACCGGGAACAGGCTTTACAAATACGATTCGCTATACCATTTCACCAAAAGGACCCGCGAATGGCGGGCCGTCGAACGCTCGGCTGTTATCCCCCGTGAAAACCCCATTGCACGGTCATGCTACCCCTTCCGTACACGCTCTTAGAGCGATTTGCACCCTCAAGTAAACGCCACCCTGCTGCCCCGGGCGCACATAAAAGAAGCGTGGAAGGCACCTATAGGTACCTTCCACGCTGACAAGTTTTCAGATTAGAAGACGAGCCGTTGCCCGACTTCGATTCTGAATGAATTACCAAGCTGTCGCGTCGCCACTAATTTCCTTATCCAACGACGTTTTGGTCATCGGCCAGGTCGAGGCAGAGAATTCAGCCGGGTACCGAACGAAGGTGACGTGACCATCCATGTACAGGATGTTGCTGCCACCCGGAAGGTGGTTGAACAAGTCCGCACGAACCGACGCCGTGTGGGGCGGTCCAGGGCACGTTTCATCGTACAGCGTTCCGCTGTTGCTCATGGCCATGTCATACATCACAACGACTTCGGTCTGGGCTTTCGCCGAACCGGCCGGGTTGTTGATGTCCGTGATCAGGAAACGCTCGACACCTTCCCGAAGATGCAGGAAGGTGATCGAGGGAAATTCCGGAGCCGTCAGACCAAGGTTCACCTTGAGGTCGCTGAATCCGTCCGTCTGCTTCAAACCAGCGTCGCCGACCGTTCCGTCGCCTTCGCCGTAGAACGCCTGCAGCACGCGGTGGTTGGTTTCGTGCTGGACCATCCAGTCTTTGCGGAACAGCTTGGACAGGTACAGATAGCTGGAGATTTCGGCGTCGATGAACTTGAAACCGCCCCAATCCGGCGACGCATCAAGCAACATCTCATCCGTCGAGGTCGGAAGCACGCCATCGGCCTGCCCCGGCAGGTTGTACCAGGACATGATGCCCGGGTCCGACGGGCAGACGTACAGCATGCCGTCCGTCAGGTATTCCGGATACACGCAATGACCGTCAACACCGCCGACCGGCCACAGCGCCTCAGTTGGATCGTCCGGTCCGCCGTCCATGGAGTCGGAACTCCACCAACGCTGGTTGGCCGGCCACTTTTCGCCGTCGGCCTCGTTGGCGTACATTTTGCACACAATACCCCATTGCTTGAGGTTGTTCTGGCAGCTCGCACGGCGGGCCGCTTCACGGGCGCGTGCCAACGCAGGCAACAAAATCGCCGCGAGAATGCCGATGATCGCGATCACGACCAGCAACTCGATGAGCGTAAAACCTTTTTTCTTCATGAGATAAGTTCTCCTCGTTACTTCATGATTAGTGATGAAGTACAATAATACCGTCTGTTCGCAGTGAACACACAAGGAATACAGGAATGTATTGGGGCAGGGCAAATCGCGTTGTTTTTTCGAACGCCTTTCCCTCTCGACACCCCTTAGCAACCACCTCCTTCCATACGACACACGTTACTTGCTATGATGCTGGAGTTTCCCGAAGACGGAACGCACCACGCACGTATTGTACTGTCATTTCAGCCCAAATCAGAAGGATCATATCTCCGTCGTTTGTCCACTGTAGGACAACCGATGCCAAGTTGTCAAGTCTTTTTTTGCGTCCTTTTTTGGCGTTCCTTGTAGGCGTTCAGGTTTTCGCTCTGGTTGGGAAATGCTTGATCGTTAGGCGGCTGCCGTCGTATATATCGACCCTTCCTGTATCTCGGGAAATCATGGCAAGCGGCGGAGGCGAGGGTTCGCCCCACCGCATTAAGGTTGCGTGAATAAATGAGTTACATTCGACTTGAGAATATTTCCAAAGCGTTCGCCGGGGAGCCGATTCTCCGGGAGGTCACGCTTCGTGTGGAAGACGGGGAGAAGATTGGGCTTATCGGGCGAAACGGCACGGGAAAAAGTACGCTTTTCCGACTCATCATGGGGGAATTCGAGGCCGATTCGGGGACCATTGAACGAATGAAGCGGGCGCGACTGGCTTGTCTGGCGCAGATGCCGGAGCTGGACCCGAAGGATACGCTGTTTGACGTGGTCATGCGCACGTTTTCCGATCTGCTGGAGATGGAACACCGGCTTCGCGATTTGGAGGAACGCCTTGGCGATGGTGACGAGGCAGTCTTGCACCAGTACAGCGAGCTTCAGGACGCCTTTCACGTGCGCGGGGGCTACGAGTTTCGCACGCGGGCCAAGCGAGTCCTTCATGGTCTTGGATTCTCGACGCAGGACTTCGACCTCCATGTTTCGGCCCTTAGCGGAGGGCAGCGGACGCGGTTGATGCTGGCACTGGTGCTGCTCCAGGACGCCGATCTTCTGTTGTTGGATGAACCGGAGAATCACCTGGATCTCGAGGCGCGGGAGTGGCTGGAAGGGTTCCTCAAGGACTGGCCGCGGGCATTCGTCATAATTTCGCACGACCGGCAAATGCTGAACGCGGTGACAAACCGGATCGTGGAGGTTGAACGAGGCGGGTTGAATTCGTTTACGGGCAATTACGACGGCTACCTGGCAAACAAAGCCCTTCAGCAGGAGCAACAGCAAAAGGCTTTCGAACGGCAGCAGGAGTTCATCGAAAAGGAAGAGCAGTGGATCGATCGGTTCCGATACAAGGCGACGAAGGCATCCCAAGTCCAGAGCCGGATTAAGCGGCTGGAAAAGCTGGAGCGGGTCCCGGCGCCGGGTCGTGATATTTCGCCGGCGCGTTTTTCGCTCGGCGAAGTGGTGCGGAGCGGCGCCATCGTGTTGGCCGCGGAGGGACTCGCGAAGGGGTATGGCGACCTGCGCTTGTACGAGGATGTCGCCTTTCAGGTGGAGCGGGGCGAGCGGGTGGGCATCATCGGGCCGAACGGCACGGGAAAGACAACGCTGTTACGGCAGCTCGCGGGGACGCTGGACGACGCGACCGGGACCGTTTCGTTGGGGCACAAGGTTCGTTTGGGGTACTACGACCAGCACCATGAGGGGATGAATCCTGCGAGCGATATCTTTACGGAAATCAGCCAGGCGAGGCCGGAACTGACGCCGGAGCAGGTGCGTACGTTCCTGGGCCGTTTTTTGTTCACCGGCGAGGAAGTATTCAAGCCGATTCGCGCGTTGAGCGGCGGAGAACGGAGCCGGGTTGCCATCGCAAAGCTGATCCTCGAAGGGGCCAACGTGTTGCTGCTGGACGAGCCGACAAACCATTTGGATATTGCTTCGCGGGAAGCGCTGGAATCGGCGTTGGAGGCGTTTCCAGGCAGCCTGGTGATGGTATCCCACGATCGCGCGCTGATCGATCGGCTGGTTACGAAGCTAATTGTCCTGGAGGGTGGACGCGCCGCGGTGCATCTGGGGAACTACTCGGATTACCGGTGGAAACGGGCGGAATCCGCGGCGGTTGAAGCGGAGCGCGCTTCAACGGAAGACGTATTGAAGATCCGGCGCGGCACGAAACCGGCGTCTGACAAAGCGACGCAAAAGGATCGGCGGAAGCGGCGAAATCGGTTGGAGGATATCGAGCGCGACATCGCCGAAATCGAGGAAATGGTGGCATCGATCGAGGGCAGGTTCCCGTCGTTAGACCCTGCGGACTTTGGGACCGCTCAGGAACTAAAGACGGAATACGACGGGCTCAAGGCCGACCTCGGCGAGATGTATGCGGAGTGGGAACGACTGGCGGAAGGACTTGCGGAGTAGGGCGAGGATTGGACACGGACCTGCACGGACGGGGATCGGAGAGGGCTGGGTCCGGCAAGCGGCCGGGTCAATTCCTACGGGAGCCATAGTTTCGGCACGATGCATATCCGGGGGGTAGTTGAATCCCTGTAACAAGCCGGTGTCCACATCACGGCGTCTATTGGAGTACCGTTGAATTGAGCATCCCCATTCTGTCCGGTTTTCAGGAGCTGGACCGCGCCCCGCGCCGGTTTCTCTATTTCATTGTGTTCAACGTGATTTCCTGGCAGTGCATCGTGGGAAACGCGCTGGTGCTGTTTGCCCGGTCCCTGGCGATCCCGGCCTCATGGGTTGGATTCCTGCTTTCCTTCATGCCTTTGTCCATGTTGTTGGTCGTGACGACGGCGCCATTGGTAACGCATTTGGGTTCGCGACGTTTGATGATGACCGCGTGGGGTCTGCGCTGCACGATCGTCAGTGGCATCTTCGTTATCCCGCTGGTATTGAGTCACTCCGGTTTATGGCCGGCGCAATTCGTGTTAATGGGTGCAACACTGGGATTCTGTCTCTTGCGCGCGCTGGGCGGCGGGGGCTGGTTTCCGTGGCTCCATGAGGTGGTCCCGGAACACCAGCGCGGAATGTACTTCAGCACGGAATGGTCCATCACGCAGATCCTCGGAGTCGTCGTGGCCTTGGGACAGGCGATAATCCTTCACGGTAATCCGGGGCTTAACCGGTTTCTCGTGTTGTACGCCGTGGGAATCGCGTCCGGGTTCATCAGCCTTATCTTCATGGCCCGGGTTCCCGGTGGGCGGGGTACGGGCGGGCGCATTACATTGGGATCCAGCTACGCGGCGTATGGCGTCGCATTTTCAGACGGATCTTTTTTGCGGTTCGTGGGCGTGGTCACGTTGTGCTTCTCCAGCATAACGTGGTTTACGGCGGCTTTGGTGTTGTACATGCGTGATGCGCTGGCGTTTTCCCCGCAGACGATCATGCTGATTATGGCAACCGGAAGTTTGGGGATCCTGTTGACGATTCGGCATTGGGGCCGTTACGCCGATCGTGCCGGGAGCAGCCACGCGATGTTGCTGACGCTCATCGGGCACGCCGGGAGTGCGCTCGTCTTTCTGATGCTCGCACCGCATACCTGGTGGACCACGGTGTTGCTGCTTCCGGCAGTCGTGCTGGCCAACGTGTTTGGGGCCGCGTTCAGTTTGGCGGCACACCGCGCGATGTTGAATTTCGTGCGGCCGTCAGGGCGGGTGGCGTACACCAACTTGTGGACCGTCGGAACCTCGCTCGCGTTGGGCATCACGCCGATCGTGGCGGGGTTTTGCATCGAGCACTGGCATCTTTGGGGGTTTCGCGTGTGTTTTGCGACGTGCACAGTCACGGGCGTCATCGGCGCCGTATTAAGCCGGCTCGTGGTTCCCGACAGTGGTCCGTTGGAGCACACGTGGAGCAGCCTGATCAACCCGGCGTTGCCGGTGAGGACGTTGGGGCGTATTATGTGGATCACGTTTGGATTGCATGAGCGAGCGTGGGGGGTTCGGCTATCGACGGAAACTGGAAAGGAGAGTTAATCGTGAAGGGCGGGAGTCTGGGTGACGCGGAGAGGCGCAGCCCATACGCCACACAATAGTAATTATTGTGACGGCTTATATTATCAAGAACTTTCGCAAATGGGAAGATACATGTGATATACTCGATTATATGTTGATTGCCGTAGCAATATTAAGGGGGAACGGAGATTGACTGTGATAACGGATTACCCGCGGACACCGATGGACCGCGACGCCGCATATGTCCCACGCGGCAGGGTTTATGTGATACCCGGCCGGTGCAAGGGATGCGGTTACTGCATCGAGTTTTGCCCGCAAAATGTGCTTTCGACTTCCAAGGATATCAATCCGAAGGGCTACCATTTTCCGATCGTCGCCGAGGACAAGGAAGATGCGTGCATTCACTGCGGATTCTGCGACGTAGTCTGTCCCGAATTCGCTATCTACACGGAGGAAGTTTCCGCTCCCGGAAGTGAGCCGTCGGAGGGCGACGATGCCAACGACGGTTAGTGCGTCTCCGAGCACCCCTCCACGAGTTATGACCGGCGAACATTTTATGGTAGGCGATCACGCGTGCGCGGAGGGTGCGCTTGCCGCTGGACTCGATTTCTTCGCCGGCTATCCCATTACCCCTTCGACGGAGATCTGCGAACGGCTAGCGCACCGGTTGCCGCAAGTCGGCGGTACCTTCGTCCAGATGGAAGATGAACTCGGCAGCATCGCCGCGATCCTGGGCGGCTCTTCAGCAGGGGCGCGGGTGTTGACGGCGACGTCGGGGCCGGGTTTCAGCTTGATGATGGAAAACATTGGGCTGGCGGCGATGATGGAGATCCCGTGCGTGATCGTCGATGTCATGCGAGGTTCACCGTCAACGGGATTGCCCACGTCGGTCGGCCAGGCGGACGTGTTTCAGGCGCGGTGGGGTTCGCATGGGGACTACGGCATCGTGGCGTATTCTCCCTCGTCGCCTCAGGAGTGTTTCGACCTCACCATCCAGGCGTTTAATGTCGCGGACCGGTTGCGTATTCCGGCGTTCGTGCTGATGGATGAGGTCATCGGGCATATGACGGAGCGGGTGGTGATTCCGCCGGCGCAACAGATTCCTCGAGTGGACCGGAAGCGACCTGCACATCCGCCGGGAGAGGGGTCGTTTCTGCCGTTCGAAGCCGATGATGATTTGATCCCCCCG
Source organism: Candidatus Hydrogenedentota bacterium (assembly GCA_963745075.1). Classification (GTDB taxonomy): domain Bacteria; phylum Hydrogenedentota; class Hydrogenedentia; order Hydrogenedentales; family SLHB01; genus JAHDWY01. The sequence continues at coordinate 31,402 of CAVUWV010000020.1, forward strand.
ATGGCCCACGCAGGCGAAGGGTATAACGTTCACGCGACGGGTTTAACGCACGATGAACGGGGATACCCGGCCCTGAACGCCGACGCTCATGAAAAGCTGATTCGACGGTTGGTGGACAAGGTGGCCATTCATGCATCCGAGATCACGCTTACCGAGGAGATCGGCATCGAGGATGCGGAGGTCGTCGTGGTCGCTTTTGGATGCACGGCACGTTCGGCCCGCCGGGCGGTTGCCTTGGCACGGCAGAAGGGTATCAAGGCGGGGCTGTTCCGCCTGATCTCGTTGTGGCCCTTCCCGGAGGAGCGCATCCGCGAGCTGGCGCAGCGCGAATCGGTGAAGCGTTTTGTGGTGCCGGAGATCAATTTGGGCCAAGTATGCCGGGAAGTGGAGCGGTTGACGCACCTGCCGGTACAGTCGATCAATCGGGCCGGTGGCGCGATGATCACACCGCAAACGATACTGGAGGTTCTGACTTCATGAGTGTTCCGGCTCCGGCAGCGACGGAAATCGTTGAAAAACATCCTGTAGATACCTTGCTCCGCGCGGATCGATTTCCCCACATTCTTTGTCCGGCCTGCGGGATTGGGTCGGTCATCCATTGCTACGTTCAGGCAATCTCGGAATCGGGAATGGACCGAACCGAACACGTGTGTGTATCGGGAATTGGGTGCAGTGGACGAGCGGCGGGGTACATCAATGTGGACAGTTACCACACGACCCACGGCCGTGCAGTACCGTTTGCATTGGGGATTGCGGTCTACCGACCGGAACTGTGTGTGACGGTGATCAGCGGGGACGGCGATTTGTCGTCCATCGGCGGAAATCACTTGATTCATGCGGCGCGCCGCAACGTCAATCTCACGATCATCTGCATCAACAACTTCAACTACGGCATGACGGGCGGTCAGGCGGGGCCGACGACGCCACTCAGCGCGAAATCTTCGACAACCCCATTCGGCAGTTGGGAACGGCCGTTCAATCTGCCGCACTTGGCCCACGCGGTGGGCGCATCGCTCGTGTCGAGGTGGACGGTGCTCCACGTGCGTCAGTTGAAGGAAACGATTCTGACTGCGATGCACAAGAAGGGATTTGCGTTTATCGAAGTCCTGTCGCCTTGCCCGACGGGATTCGGGCGCCCGAACGACCGCGGTGAAGGGTTGGAAGAGATGCGGCGCTATCGGAGGCGGTGCGTGATCGATGACAACGCCTATTTGCCCGATATCGACATAGATATTATCGACGATAACAGCCCCATCGTGGTGGGGAATTTTGTCAATGTGGAGCGGCCGGCATTCCTGCCAGTACTTGGCACTCCCCGTCAGGAGGTCGCAAAGGTCTTAGCGGAAAATGCGAATCAGCGGACGCGCTCCCGGGAGTCGATTGGCCATGACCACTGAAACGTCTGAAGAAAGCCCCATCCAAATTCGAATTGCCGGGTATGGCGGTCAAGGTGTGATTCTGACCGGCATGCTGCTCGGCAAGGCCGCCAGCCTGTATGACGCGAAGGAGGCGGTGTTCACCCAATCCTACGGACCGGAAGCGCGGGGCGGCGCGTCCAGTGCGGACGTGGTGATATCGTCCGAACCCATTGATTATCCCCTGGTATCCGAGCCGGATATTCTGGTCGCGCTGTTTCAGGAGGCGTACACGCGGTACCGTCCCATGCTGAAACCGGGCGGCACACTGATCGTGGAAAGTGACTTGGTGCATACGAACGGCGATGCCAACGTCGCGGGACTTCCGGCTTCGCGTATGGCGGAGAGCATCGGGCGGCGCATCGTCGCCAACGTTGTCGTGTTCGGTTATCTGGTGGGCAAGACGCACGTCGTCAGTCGCGAGGCCGCCGAGAAGGCCATCGAAGCGACGGTCAAGCCCAAAACGCGTGAATTGAATATGAAGGCATTCGCGGCCGGGTACGCCCGGGCGGAGGAGGAGGAGGGTGCATCGTGAGTGATGCCGTACTGGTGGTCGGTGGCGGCATAGCGGGTCTTCGCGCCGCGTTGGATTTGGCGCATGCGGGCGCGCGGGTAGTCCTGGTGGAAAACAAGGCGACCGTGGGCGGAAAGCTCGCGGCCCTGCTCGAAGAAGGGCGCACGGCGCTGGATTTGCCGGAAGGCGCATGGCTGCCGACGTTGTCGCAGGCGGCATCCAGCCCGGCCATTGAGATTTTGACCCAGTCGGAAGTGACGGGCCTTACCGGAGAACTGGGAGAGTTCGCGGCGACCATTCGGTGCCGCTCGCGCTTCGTGAGTGATCTGTGCGATCGCTGCAACGTGTGCCGCCAGGTGTGCCCGGTCGTCCGGCCGAACGAGTATGACGCGGGGCTGTCGTTCCGCAAGGCGATTTTCAGTCCGCTCAAGAGTCCAGTCCCGCCGTCGTTTGTCATTGACATCGACAGTTGCCTGAACGATCCGCCGAATTATATTCCGTGCCAGCGTTGCGTGCAGAACTGCCACGTCAGCGCCATCAGTTTCGACACGCCACTTGAGAAGACGATCACACGGGACGTGGGAAGCGTTATTCTCGCGGCCGGGTTCGACTTGACGGATGCGGAAGGCCTGGAGCGGTATGGCTACGGGAAACACCCGGATATCGTCACGTCGCTTGAATTGGAACGTTTGTTTGCCGCGACCGGCACGACGGGCGGCTACGTGGAGCGGCCTTCCGATGAACGCGATCCGGAACGGATTCTCATGGTGCTCGCGGACGGGACCGATTTCACGTGGACGTATACGGCACGGCAGGTGAAACGGATGTTGGATCAGGCGTTGGAGGATGTGACCATCGTCTATGAGACGCCGCCCGAGAGCGGCAAGGGGCCCTCGTCGTTTCTCTCGGGATCGGTGCAGGAGAAGGCGCGGTTGGTTCACGGTTCCATTGAGGCGGTCAACACGCAATCGGGCAACGTGTTGGAGGTCGCTTACCGGGAGGTTTCTGCCAAGAGCGTCACCAAGGAAAAATTCGACCTGATCGTTCTGGCGGCGGCGGTGCAACCTCCCGTCGGATTGCAGAAGACCGCGGAGGCACTCGGGATACGGCTGGGTTCCGAGGGGTTCGTTCGGACCTCGGAAAAGGACGGCGCTCGCGTGGCGACGAGCCGTCCCGGCATCTATGCGTGCGGTTGTGTGACGGGGCCGAAAAACATCCACGAAACGCTGACCGAAGCCGGCACGGCGGTCGAGCAGGCGTTTCAACATGCGCGCCGGGGCACGCGCCGGACCGATAGTACGACTCCCGCACCCGAGCCTTCGGGCAATGGCGCGAGCGAGGCGGAGGTCTTCAGCCGCATGGGTCAGGTCGTGGAGACCTTGATCGCTATGGGCGAGAAACGTTTGTCGCGTTCCGACTCGTAGTGGGCCCGGTCTATTGTTCGAACGAATCCAAGGTGTCGAGCATTTCGCGCACCTGACTTTCCATTCGGTCCAGTATATCGACCACCTCTTTGCGGGTTTTGGGGCGCCCTTCTCCAAGTAGTTCCTGTGCCAGCCGAATCCGTGCGCCTTCTGTGGAAAGCTTCTCGTGCCAGAGCAGTTGCTTGATGCGGCGGACGATTTCCACGTCTTTCGAGAGATAGAACCGCTGCTTCGTGCGGGTCCGGCCGGGTTTCAAGGGCGGGAACCGGCTTTCCCACTGACGCAGGACATAGTCCGGGACGTCCGTCATCGCGCTGACTTCGCTGATGCTGTAACGTCTTTCGAGATGGTCTTTGGTTTGATGTGGGGTCATTTGGGGCCTCTGAAGAACACGGACTTTCACGGACACACACGGACGGTCACGGACAGACTCTGGGATGTCCGTTCCTCATTCCTCCAGCCAGTCCTGGGGCTTCAAGTAAACTTCCGTTAGCTCGGATTCCGGAGTTCCGGGAACCGGAACCCAATTATAGCGCCAATGGGCAACGGGAGGCATGGACATGAGAACGGATTCGATCCGACCGCCGGATTGAAGGCCGAAAAGTGTGCCGCGGTCGTAGACGAGATTGAACTCGACGTACCGGGACCGGCGATAGCATTGAAACTCGCGCTGGGCGTCGGTGTAAGGGTCGTCGCGATGCCGTTCGATGAAGGGACGGTAGAGATCGGGGAACGCCTCGCCGAGGGCGGTGACGAAGCGAAAATGGGCATCCTTATCCAGCCGGAGATGGTCGAAAAACAGCCCCCCCACTCCACGCGTTTCGTTTCGGTGACGGATGAAGAAGTAGTCGTCGCAGGCTTTCTTGTGGAGGGCGTACTCTTCGTTGCAGTAATCGCAGAGGGTCTTGAGGGATTGGTGAAACCGGACGACTTCGTCACGAACCGGGTAGTAGGGCGTCAGGTCCACACCGCCGCCAAACCACCACAAAGGGCCCGCTTCGAAGTATCGGACGTTCAGATGAATGGTTGGGACGTAAGGGTTCCAGGGATGAATCACGAGGCTGACGCCGGTCGCGGAAAAGGGTGTGTCCGGGGCGATGTTGAACTGTGTGGCCGCGGATCCCGGAAGGCTGTCCCCGTGGATCGCGGAGAAGTTGACGCCGCCCTTCTCGATGAGGGGTCCGCCTTCCCAGATTCGGGTAACGCCCCCACCCGTGCCTTTGTCGTAGGTCCATCGATCTTCGCGGAACGGCGCGCCGTCAGCCTCGACGAGGAAGCTGGCAATCCGATCCTGAATCTCGCGGAACTTCGTCTCGACGGCGTTAGTGACGGACACTAGTGTTCCGAATCCCCACTGCCGTCCGTCGTATAGACGGTCAGATTGGTGAGGCCACCGTCCCGGCGCGGGAACAGGAATTTGCCGAGGACATACCCGATTCCAAACATGAGCGCGTGACCAAGGAATCCGACGTAGTAGTTATTGACGATTTGCGGTATGCCTTCAACCTGGCTGGCCAAGGCGCAGTAAAGCGAGAAGCACAAGGTCACGACGATGCCCACCAGCATGGCTCGATCGTCGCCGACCTTTGTGAAGAAGCCGAGCAGGTAGAAGCCGAGCAGGCCGCCTGCGGTTAGTGCGGTCAACACCGTGGCGGTATCTTGCAGCGTGGTGGTCTGCACGGCCATTAGGATCGTTGCTCCGACAATCATGACCACGGCAACAGCAACGCCGATGCCTTTGGCAACGAGAGTGTAATGCCGGTCATCGCGGTCCGGCGCAATATGACGCCGGTACACGTCGACCACGCCGACAGCGGAAATGCCGTTCATGCTGGATGAGATGCTGGACATGGCAGCCGAGAGGACCGCGGCGATCACGAGACCTGTCAGGCCCTTCGGCAAATAGTGCACGACGAAGTACGGCAGGATGGATTCCGCTTTCGCGCCGTTCGCACCCGTATAAATCTGCATGGCGGCTTCCGTCGGCGAATGCATGAAGAAGATGTAGAGGGCGGTGCCGATAAACATGAACAGCGCCCAGGTAGGAACGCTGAAGAGCGTGCATACCAACATGGCGATTCGGGCCTGTTTCGTGCTCTTGGAGGCAGCGTAACGCTGAATGACGTTCTGGTTGGCGCTGTATTCGTAGAGCCAGTTGCCCACACCCATCACGAGGATCAGCAGGAACGTCTTGTCCTTCCAATCGGAAGGCGAGATGGGAACGGATTTGATGGGTTCGAGTTTGATCTCGCGAACGCGGGTCACTTCTTCCTTTACCTCAGGATTATCGGGTGAGGGGACCTGTTCCTTCACGAGCGCCAGGACATGGGGCGGATTGGCGATCTCACGGATGACCGTGAATGCACCCGGGGCGTTATCCGTATGGTCAAATTGGACGCGTTCGTAACCGTGGGCAGCGGGATCCTGAAACAGGGCCATGGTCTCGGGGGGAATCTGCTCACCTTCTTTGGCTTCTGCGACCACGTCAGCGAGATGACTCATCTTACCTTGATGTATGGCTTCCGTCGTGATCGTGTGCAAGCCGCCGGGGGTGTCGCCAATGATTACGAAAAGGGCAATCAATCCGCCGGTAAACAGCACGATCGCCTGAATGAAGTCGGTCCACAGCACGGCCCGGATACCGCCGAGGACCGTGTAGAACGAGGTTACGATCCCGCCGGCCAAAATGCAGTAGTACGGATTCCAGCCCAGGATTTCCTTGACGAGCAGCGATACCAGGAAGAGAATCAGGGCAACGCGAATGACTTGATTGACGATGAAGGCGCAGGCCGCGTAGAGGCGAGTCTTGGGGCCGAATCGCTCTTCAAGGTATTCATAGGCCGAGGTAATGTGGGAATAGCGAAAGAAAGGGAGAAAGAAGTACGCCGCGAACAGCACGACGATCGGCAGCATGTAGTTCGGCGACATGCGGTACCAGGCGGCTTTGTATCCATCACCGGGATAGGCCACGAAGGTGATGGAACTGATGGACGTGGCGAACATGGAGAAACCGACGAGCCAACCGGGGAAGGACCGATCCCCGAGGAAGTATCCTTCGGTCGTTCGAGACTTGCTCGCGAAAAGCGGCCCCATGGCCGCCATGGCCCCAAAATAGCCAAACAAAACAACGTAATCGACTACACTAAACCCATTCCCATTCATTGGTAGCCCCCGCCCGTTGAGGTATGTGTCGTTGCATCGGCGGTCAACCCTAGCAGGTTGGCCGAGCACGATCAAGGCATGGTTAGTTCGTTGTCAGGGCCTCAAAAACCTGCAATAACTTCAGCTCATCGTTGTGCCAGTTGTACACGGTCTCCACGGCGGAACGTCCGTTCTTGCCCAGCCGTTCGGCCAGAGTGGTATCTTGGAGTAGTTGGAGCACCGCTTCCGCGATTGCATCCGGATTGGAGACGTCGACCAACAACGCGCAGTCCGCTTCGCGCACGATATGGGCGACTTCAATCGCGAATTCGGGGGCCAGGAAGGGCAACCCCTCGCGCATGTAATCGAACATTTTGTGGGGCATGGCCAAGGTGTGGTTCATGGGACCGGGCTGAAAGAGAATAAGGCCGACCTTGGACACGGCGATATAGGGCGGCACTTGGTCGAAGGGGATTTCCTCGTACATGTCGATGAACGGGTCCAGCCCGGCCTCGGTCACGGCCTTCCGGAAGGCTTGCTCGTCTCCGTAGATGTATTTCCCGAGCAGGATACACTTGATGTCGGGGCATTCCTTAACCAGGATCTTCATTGCGTCGAGAAGCTGGTAGGACCCCCGAACGTCGCCAAACAGGCCCTGATGGATGATCGTCGGGCGACCGGCATACTTTTCACGGAGTTCGGTGGGGATTTCCGTACAGGGCGGTTGTGGATCGATTGGTGTTGAGGACCACGGTACGGGGAACTTTGAGCCCTTCGTACGGTTCTTCGAGGCAGTTTTTGGTCAGGATGACGTAGTCCGTCGAGCGGGCCATCAGCCGCATGGCACGGATGGTGAGCCATTGAATCGCGGGCCGAAACGGCACGGGGAATTTGTCCGCAAATTTTGATGGGACATGTTCGTGTTGGTCGAAGACCACTTTGCGCCGGGTCAGGAGCTTGATGATCAATCCGGAGACCCAGGTTTCGGGCTCGACGCAGAGGTAGGCATCCGCACGGGCCCGGATGCCGCGCGGAACGAGCCGAATCGACGCGAGGAATCGGGCCGCCATGCCTTTGGCAACCGGGGTAGTCTCGATGTGAACCCCTTCGAGCACATCGGGGAGGGGCTCGTCAGAGGGAACGATGGACAGAACCTCATGGCCGGCGGCAACGAGGCTTTTGGCTTCTTTGTGAAACACCCGCTTGTCGTTGGGCGTATGGAGTACTTGCAGAATGCAGATCTTCATGGACTCACGCGTCGGGCGCCGGCAGCGTCCCCTGGCGGAGCGCTTCTTGGGCGATACGGGTCGCACGAAGTCCGTGGGCCGCGGTCACGCTCAACTCGGCCTTGCCGCGGATGGCGTTGATCCAGTTCTCCAGGATCTCGTATTGGCCCTTGTGTTCGCCGGTTTGCTTTTGATTCTTCGCGTTCAGGCCGGCGAATCGAATGCCGCGGAAATCGTCGATGGCGATCGCCTTCCCGCCGCCAAAGATTTCGATGTGCTCTTTATCGAGCCCTGGATGCCCCAGACAGCAGTACATGATGGTCGCGAGCGAGCCGTCGGGGAAGCGCAAGAGGGTAGACAAGTTGTTGGCGTCGGGCAAGGTTTCGCTTGCCGAACTCAGATGGTCGGCCTTGACCGCAATGGGTTCCTGACCGACGAACCAGCAGCAGAAATCGAAGAAATGGACGGCCTCGCCGACGATGCGGCCTCCCCCCTCTTCCGGGTCGTTGGTCCAATGCCCCGGCGGCAAAGCGCCCGCGTTGCAACGGTAGAGAATCATTTTGGGACCGGCGATGTGTTGGAGCGATTGCTTCGCCAGTTGTGAGAATTTGGAGAACCGGCGGTTGAACCCGATGGAAAGCAAGACCCCGGCTTTCTCGACCGCATCGCACACGGCTTCGCAGTCGGCCACGGTGATGGCCAGGGGCTTCTCGACGAAGACATGCTTGCCCGCCTCCGCGGCGCGGATGGCAAGGGACGGGTGGAGATTATGGCGGGTCGTGACGATCACGGCGTTGACCTTGTCGTCCGCGAGCACCTCGTCGATGTCCGTGGTGCAGTAAGTTGCCCCGTACTTTTGCGCGGCTTGTTTGGCTTTGCCGCCGGTGCGGTCTACCACGCCGACCAACCGAGCCCCGGGACCTTGGGAATGTTGGGCAGGTGGAATGCGCTGGCATACCCCCCAGCGCCGATCACGGCGATGCCGACCTCATCGGAACCGCCGGCGTGGGCCTTTATCATCAGCTTACGGGAGTCGGGCGGCGCGGCATTCGATTCGTCGGTCCCGTAGGAGAGCACCGCGGCAATGGCGTTCGACTCCTTGTCGAGGATGGTCGTGTAGGCGTCCTGGGCGTCGTCGACAGGTTTGCGCACGGAAATCAGGGGGTTCACCCGCACCTTGGCTTCGCCAATCATGCGGAGAAACTCGCCCATATTGCGGCCTTCGGTCCAGCGGACGTAGCCGATGGGGTAATCGAGTCCCTTTTCCTCGTAAGCGGGATGGTATCGTCCCGGACCGTAGGAACAGGAGAGACGGAAATCGAGTTCCTTGGTGTACATGGATTCGCGAGCCAGTTGCATGCCGACCGCGCCCACGACGGCGACGCGGCCCTTCTGCCGACAGAGGTCCAGGGCGGAATTGGTGACCTCGCTGCCTTTGCTCGCCGCGCAGATGATGACGCCGTCGGCGCCGTGGCCTCCGGTCCATTCGTTAACCTCGGCCGCGAGGTCCCCGGGGGCACAGGCCGCGTCCGCGCCCAGTTCCAAAGCAAGGGCGCGCTTTTCCGCGATGGGATCGGAACAAATCACGCGGCATCCGGCGGCACGAAGGATTTGCGCCGCGATTTGGCCGAGCAGGCCCAGCCCCATCACGATAAATGTTTCGCCGAACGTCGGAAACAGTTGCCGGCACCCTTGCATGGCGATGGCGCCCAGGGTGACGAAGGCGGCGTCTTCCATTTCGACGCCGTCGGGGATGGGCGTTAGAAGTTGCTGGGGTACGACGTTGTACTCCGCGTGACTGGCATAGCCGACGCCGGAGCATGCGACGCGGTCGCCAACGCGAAAACCGTCAAGCCCTTCGCCGCACTCGACAATCACGCCGGCGGTGCTGTAGCCAGGGGCCTGGAACTCGAAAAGTTTTCCCTTGACGATGTCGATGGTGCCGCGTAGGCCGACGCTGGCTATTTTCCGCTTGACCTTTTCCACGTTAAGCGGGTCGCGGGCCTTCTTCATGACGAAGGAGGCGGTACCGCCATCTGACACGAAGCCGGATTCGGTGCCGGAACTGATGACGGAACAGCACACCCGGACCAAGGCGTGGCCGGGCGCGACGTTGGGCGGCGGGACTTCCTCGATCTGCACCTTGCCGCCCTTCACAAGGACTTGCTTCAAAACGGTAACTCCCCAGACGCGCGAGGGATGCACGCCGATTCGTAGACAGTAAGGGAAGAAGATACCACACATCCGACAAGGCCGCCAAACGGCTCCCGCCACAACAGGCAGCATGCGCTACCGAGCGCCGTCAGATGGAGCGGGCACGGCGTCCGCATCCGCCCGGGAGGCTTGCCGAGGGGTCACGAGAACGGCGTAGGCGGCGACCATCGCGAGAAAGACATATCCCTTTGCGTATAGCAGCCGCGGCATCGCCAGGGATGCAACCATCTGAGCGCCGAGCGCTGCCGCCAGGCCCCGCATGAAGTACCGTTGGACAGGGTCTGTCAGAAGCGCGATCCGGCGGCACGTTTCCATGAAGAGCCCGCCGTAACCGAGCAGGATGATTCCCGTTCCGAGCAGGCCGCCCTTGAACAGGTAGTACATCCACACGTTGTGAATCGTCTGAAACGAACTTTGGGCGTACGCGATCTGACTGGTCTTCGTGGCCAAGCCAAGCGCTTCGAACGTACTGCCCATCCCGGTGCCGATTACCGGATGGCGGGCAAAGGCCCGGTAAGCGCCACTGATTTCCACCAGACGATTCTGCAGGGAGACACCAACCCGCGGAAACGCCGACATCAAGGTTTCGTGTAAGACCGTGGAGAACATTCCGAGGATTATTACGGCAACTACCGTACCGAGCCAGGCAATGGTGAATCGCGCGCGATTGCTGGGCAAGGCCAGAAAGGCGAGCAAGGCCAGGGAAACAAGTACCGAGACGTAGGCCGTGCGCATCATGGTAATGGCGATTGCGACGCTCAGAATTCCGATGAAACCGAAATAGACAAACCTGCGGCGTCGCGTAAGGACGGGGCCGAATGCGAGGCTAGTCAACACCACGAGACAGACCTCGTAGTACATGTGCCCGGCGGGCCGGACGGATTGAACGAGTTTGCCCGCGATGCGGCGCTGTACAAATTCGCCTAAGACGTTTTGCGTGCTGACGACATGGCCGGATAGGAAGGTATACGCAAAGAACGCAATGGAAACCGTGGCGGTCACAATCGTGGCGCCAACTAGGAGCCGGGCGTACCAGCGGAGATCCTGTTTCGCTCCCAAGCCGACAAAAACGCAAAACGACGCCAGAAACACAGGCGAACGAATTTCGGAGACGATGAGATGAAAATTGCGCTGCTGCACGATTCCCCAGAAGGCTGTGAGCGCGAAGAATGCAGCGATGCATCCCACGAACAGGTTGATGGGATCGGCAACGAAGTGCACACGCCCGATCGCCAGTCTAATCGTGAAATGGGCGAGGACCACCGCGAAGAGCAATTCGCGCGGGTGCCATTCGATACCCGCGGCGGCGATGGTGAAAAAGGAGCGGAACTGGTGGGTGAACGCCATGAAGAGCACGAACAGGGCGATGACATATCGCGAGGGCATGGCCAGCAATGCGACACCGCCAACCGCCAATGCGGCGAGGGCAAGGGCGATGACCGGGCCGAGAATTCCGATCGCGGCGACGACGACTCCGACAAGCACAATCTGCTGAACGAGGATTGTCCGGTCATCCCTCGGAAAGAGTATCCGGGTCAATATCCTGTTTATGGAAATGGCAGGTGTGGCCACGGTTGGCGATCCCTTTGACTCCGTGCGGAATGTGGAACGTGCAGACAAAGGCTAGCCGAGGTTGGCGAGCGTGTCAAGAACGAAACGTACCCTCTCGGAGGTTGAGCGACCCGGTTGACACGTGCATACTGTCCGCCGTTGCACGGCGCGCAAGCCGAAGCCGGAAACCATGCTGCTTCCGGCGGGCGCGGGTAATCACGGGCACCAATCTCGATGAAAGCACTATCAAAGTATATCTGGAACTGCGGCATTATCGCCTTGGTTACGTTCGCCATTTTGGCGGTGGTCGAAGTGGCGGCACGCACGTTCGTCGACCCGGTTCCGCCGAATATCCACGACCGCCCCGAATCCTTCGACGTGGCCGCCAAGCCGCCGGACGTTTACCGCATCGTCACGATTGGCGGTTCGACGGTTGCGGGGTGGCCGATGCCGGAACTTGGATTCTCGGCGCAGTTGGAATCGGCGTTGAAGCGGTTGCGGCCAGACGCGCCGGTTGAAGTGGTTAACCTGGGCTATTTGGGCAAGAGTTCGGAATATGTTCGGCGCATGGTTCAGGACTGTCCGCAATACGCTCCCGACTGCATCGTTGTCTTGTCTGGGCACAACGAGTTTCTGAATCGAACAGACGAAGACCAGTCGCTGACGGCCAAGCTCCGGCGGGCGACACTCGGTCTTGCATCGGTACGGTACCTGCTCGCACATACGACTGGGGAGAAAACGGAAGAACCCAATCCCAACTACTACCTGCCCGAACAGATCCAACCGTACGACCGCGCGTCCGCGTGGTTCCAGAATCGCATCAAACGCCACCGAAGGAACATGGAGGAGGTGGCGTCTTGGGCGCGGTCTCATGACGTACCGCTCATCATGTGTACGCTCGCGCCAAACCTGGCGGATTGGCCGCCGGTGTACCGGTTTCTTTCCCAATCAAAGGCGGACCCGAACTACGAGGCGGATGTCCAAACGGCAAAGGGATTCCTGAGGGACGGAAAGTTGGATGAAGCCGAAGGTATTGTGAATGAACCGCTTTCAGCGTATGGCGACGACGCGATGATGCTCTATTTGAAAGGTCAGATCTGCCGTCAGCGAGGTCAATTCGATGAGGCGTTGAAATTATTCGTCCGGGCAAAAGATATGGATCCGTTCCCGCAACGGGTGTTATCGAAGATGAACGACAACATCCGATCAGTGGCCAAGGAAACCGGTGTCGTCCTGGCGGACATCGCCCAGGCGTTCGAGGACGAGGCCCCCCATCATCTCATCGGGAGGGAATTGATTGGGGATAACGTTCATCCTTCTATCTTGGGACACGCACTCATTGCGCGCGAACTCGTGCGCGCCATGGCCAGCCACGATATATTCCTGGCGGGAGACGCACTGGACGTTACTTCCGGCTCCCCCGAAGACTGGAAAGCCGCTTTTCTGGCCGAGATTCCGAGTGATGGGAAGAAGCGTTGGCTGGATTTCAAGGTCGCCGCAGCGGAAAGCAAGTATTGTCAGAAGTATCCCTTCTTCGATTTTGATCTCGCCATATCCTACAAGCGGAAAGCGATCGATTTGGCGCAGTCCATCAATAACGACGACTGGGGGCTGTACGGGGAATTGGGTACGCTTCTCATCATGACAGGGAAAACGGAGGAAGGCCTTGACCAGCTACGGCATGCAACGGCCATGAAAGGATCGCCGCTGGACCCGAGCGACCGGGGCTCGGTCAATTGGTTGAACGAGGCGCTTTCAAAAGCAAACGTCAGTCTCGCTGCGCTGGGAACGGGTAGGTAAACAACGCAACCAACGTCGAAGACGGGCTATACCTGAGATGTCAGACGGAGAAGCGCGTCGTGGGTCTTTTGGGCCGCGTCAACCCAGGTAAATTGTGTTGCGCGCTCCAGGCCCTTAATCTCAAGCTTGTGGCGTAGCGCATCATCCGTCAGCATGAGTTCGAGGGCGTCTGCGATCGCGGTGACATCCCAGGGATCGACGGTCAAGCCCGCGTCCCCGATGACCTCCGGCAGGGAGGAGCAATTCGACGTAAGAACGGCGGTTCCGCAGGCCATCGCCTCGGCAACCGGCATCCCGAAACCTTCCCAAAGAGATACGAGCGCCAGCGCGTCCGCACCGCTCATCAGCGTGGGCAGGTCGGTTTCGGGCACAAATCCCGGGAATGTGATAAAGGGAGCGGCACTCGAGGCTTCGGCTCGCGCGTAGACCCGCTCGTACATCCACCCGCGGTCGCCCGCAATAACCAGGTGATGGGGAAGGTTCGGGCGTCGGGTTCGCACTTTGGCAAACGCGTCAATCAGGCGCTCGATGTTCTTACGCGGTTGCAGTCTGCCCACATACAAGATGTACCGTTGCGGCAGATCGTGCGTAGCACGCAATTGCTCCAGCCTGCGAGGATCGTCGCAGGGGCGAAATCGTTCTGAAACGCCCATGTGGGTTACCGTAACCGCTTCGGGCGACAGACCAAAGCGCCGGATCATATCTTGTTTGGTGGCGTTGCTGATCGCGAAGAAATGGCTGGCCCGGCGGGCGGCGTATCGGGCTTGCATGCGGCTACGAAATCGCGTTGACCGGGTAAAATACTCACCAAATTCGAAGAACGCGAGATCGTGCATCGTTGCCACGACCGGGCACGGAATGAGCAACGGTATCTGCGTGGTAGGGGCAAAGAAGATGTCCGGAGGGTTTCGACGCAATTCGCGGCCCAACACGCGTTGGCTCCAACCTCGCCTTCTCTCCAGTACCCGAATTTCCGCGCCAACGTTGGATACCGGGAAATGGGGAAGCGGAAAACGATCGAGATAGAGCCGGAGGATCAGGTCGCCGCAAAGCGGCGCCAACGCCTTCAACACCTCGTAACAGTAATTGCCGACGCCGGCGCGGACCGTCTCGTTGGCAACGCGCGCATCGACACCGACGATCAACCGCTTACGCTTCATAAGGTTTTCGGCCCACCACGAGGAAACTGTCGTCGCGGTCGAGTAGCTGGTCCATCACGAAGAAACGTCCAGTTTCAGGTAACGCAGGAGATCGACAATTTCATTTTGAGTCCACACGTGATGATGAATATGACCGTGGCAGTAGTGGCGGACGACCGTTCGCGTGAAATAAACGTTTAGAAACATCGTCTTTGGTTTGACGGCCCACTTGGCCGCGTCGCGAATCCACTCGGCGAGTCGTGCGCGTACAGACTGAACGGGGCGTCTCCTCACGATACGGCCCCGGTCGCACACGTTTGGATTACGGCGTTCTGAGTTTCGGTCACCTTCATACCGTCTCCAGGAACGCGGAATCTATCCGGGCGGCATATTCCGGCATCACCAGACCATGGAGCCTGTCTCGGAACGGATAAAATGCTTCTCCAGGAGTCCGGGGCTCCAGGGAACTCCCGGCGCAATCCTCGCGCACGTAGAACGCGTTGACTCCGGACGAATCGCAGCCGATCAGGACGTACCCCTTCTCATGCCCCAGCTTGGTCAGTGCGGCGAGCGATGCGCCGAAACAAAGGGAATCGTGACCGGCGCGAAACCGGTCGAACGCGGGGTCGTATTTCAGGGTAACGGAATGTTCGCTCCCGAAAACTCCGTTGTACTCGATCACTACCACGCGGGGATTCACGGCTTCGACGGCCTTCCAGACCCAATAGTCGTTTCCGTCGATGTCGATGGAGAGCAGATCGATCTCTCCCTTGAATCCGTGTTGCCGAAAGAGGTCGTTTACATTTTCCGCGGTGACGAATGCCTGCGCGATTTGAACGTCACCGGCGCGTTCAACCAAACGTTCCCGATAGTATTGTTTCGCAACGGCGACGTTACGTTCGGAACCGTCCATCATGAGGCCCTGCCATCCGAAATTGATACTGAGATTGGCGGAATTGCATTCCGTGCCATCACTCACGCCGAACTCGATAAAGCGCCGATCCGTCGTACCAATTTTGGAAAAGATATAGAGCAAGATCCCGTCCTCGCCATTCTGCGAAAAAACCTGCATTTCGTGACGATTCAGCGGCGAATGAAACCGACCGTCGGGCAACTGATCTGCAAACTTTTCTCTCAGGAGCGTATCGGACACGAGGGCGAGGTGCCGTTCGAGCACGTAAAACAGGCGCGGTGCGTCCATGAACGCGCGCAACCTTTCACGCCAAGGTTCGGGCAATAAACGTTTTGCAACGGAACGAATCACCGCGTCACCTCTGGCAAGTCGGTATAAAGAGATCCACCTTCATTCGGCTGAGTTCTCCGGTATTGTGCCGCGTTGACGCTGCGTAGCCGGTAACAGAAAACCGGCTACCTGCGTCAATTGGCGAATCGTCACAACGGAACAGGCCAAGCAGATCCCCACAAACAACGCGAGTGCAGCGGTGCGCCCCAAGTACGAGGGCACATTCTGCCCTAAGGCCAAGCACATCGCCATTGCCAACTGGGGAATAGCCACGCGTGTCAAGCGCAACGCGAGACCGGATCGTTGAACCAGCCACGCTTGTAGTCCCGCACTGACGCACACGGTGCACAAAAACGACCAACTGGCGCCCATGATACCATAGCGAGGAATCAGGACGCAGTTCATGGCGACACTGATCGCCGCCGACGCGACGTTCGCCCAGGTTACCAACGCGGGTCTACCCATCCCGATCAGGGACTGCCCGAAGATTCCAGCCTGAAGGGCGATACAGGTGCCGGTCAGAAGGAGCCACAAAACCGGCAGGGACTCCACATATTTCTCTGAAAACAGCGTAACAATGAGCGGGCGCTGTACCACCAGGATCGCCAGCACACTGGCGTAGCCCAAGAAGGCCGTCAAGCCCAGTGTTTTGTCGAGCAGTCGTGCGGCGCCGTCGCGGTCGCCGACGGCTAGACGCGCGGAGATGCCGGGAAGGTACGGCACCAGCGAAGCCATGAGAACGCGGCTGAACATATTCGGCACGCGTTTGGCCATTTCGTAGTATGCGACCAGGATGGGGTTGCCAAGCAATACGGCCAGAAGAAAGGTATCGAACCGTTGAAAGATGAAGCCCATGAGGTTGTTGACGTACAACGGGCCGCTGAAGCGCACCGCATCCCGGTAGTCACGCCAGCGCGGGCGCGGCATCGCGCCGCGTAAGACATTCAGGTTCAGCCAAAGGGCCGCCGCTACGTATGCCGTGCCGGTGCACATGATGAGCGAGAGCAGTCCGCCGCCTCGCCACCAGATGAAGATGGATACGAGAACGACGTTCGTGAGGGCGCCGATTACCAAGGCAACGGCGCGAGCCCCGAAGCGATTGAGGCCGGCCATGGCTGCGAGGGCGGTGTCGCGTTGCGTCGCAATGAGGGTTAGTATGGGAACCGCCCACAGGAATGGGTATAGGCTCAGCCAGTTCTCATTCGAGGAGATGGCGGCCGGATTTGGAATCAGCTTCCACGCGAGCAGGAATATGATTCCGACGGCGACCGAAACCAGGAACTGCACCACGAGAATGGAAGCCGAGGTTTCGCTCCGTTCGTCGGCTGGGAGTCCGGCGACGATCTTGGGAAGTGCAGAATGCAATCCAAAGCTCGATGCGAGGAGCAGGCAGTCGCTGGCGAGAATGAGGAGCCAGAAGACGCCGACTTCGGACTCGGGAAGGATATGGCCGAAGATGGCCGCGGCGCCCAATTGCCCAGCCATGGAGAGCACCATCCCCACGCCGGAAAGGAAGGCGCCGCGCACGAGGGTCCTTCCGGCGGTCATGGGTTACGGTCTCCGCGATTCCGATGCACGATGGTAATGCTCCGGATGGATTGGTCCCGGGCTAGGCTGTCCCCTGGGGGCCATTCTCGGCCAAGCCGGAGTCGAGGTACTTCGCAAAACGGCGTAAAGAAATCACGGAGAAGAAGTGGACGGGGGCGATCAACGCGCCCAAAATCATGGCGATCGAGTACGGTCACACTTCGATGGGGGCCGACTTTTCTTTCGGGAGGGACTGCGGCGTAGGCGATCTTGAGATCGGGTTCGGTCTCGGCTTCGGCGATGCGCGCGGCTTCCAGGTTTTCGGCCACCCGTTTGTACTGGTCCTGGGACACTTCGGCGCGGCGCTTGAGTTCGGTTTGCACGCGCGTCTGCTCGGCGAGGTTTTGTTGCAGTGTAGCCACGTCGGCGTGGAGATCTTCGAGAGCGGCAATGGTTACTTCGCGTTTCTTAATCAAACCGGAAACCGTGGACTTCAGCGTGTCCGCTTTCTCCTTCAGTTTGAGGTACAAATCATTGACGACCTCCGATTCCAACACGTCCGACGAATCGGGATTGCCTTTGCCGGTGGCCTTCATAAGCCAATAGGCCTCGTCGGAGGGCGCCTTTCGCAGCGTCGTCTTCTCGCTGGTGTCCGCCAGGGCGGCATCGAGTTCCTGCAACTGGGCTTGCTGGTCTTCGATATCGGTGGTCAACCGAACCCGATCGAGTTCGTATTGCGTGACGAGTTCCTGCATGGCCTGCAATCGAAGGACCATATCGTCGATATCCCACTTGGTCTCGTGTTCCTGAATCTCCTTCTCGGTCTCTTCGAGTTCATTGTTGACCTGCTCGAACCGGCCGTTCAGGAACTCGACCGATCCGGTCTTTCCCTTGGCGCTGATGTCCTTGGACAGTGCGATGGCCAATTTGGACCATTCATTCGCCATGTCTGCCGCGATGGTGGGATCGGCGGCCTTGTACGAAAGGGTAATCAAGGGGAGGTATTCCACTTCATATGCGGTTTGCTTCAGGATGGTGGTGCGCAAGCCCATGGATTCCCGGACGACTTCAAGCGGCACGTCGACTTCTTTTCCCCGCTCGGCATAGAGACTCGTGAGTTTGTCACGGAGCTGCTTCACAATCTCTGCGTTGCGAAGCAGAACGTCATACCCTGGAACGCTTAGCGGCCGACCCATCAGAAAACCGATCTGGGTCGCCGGGCTTTGCTCTGGGTTTTGCTTGTTCCCCTGCACAGCCTGATTGAGGGGAAGCGGCGCCAGGAGCAGGCCGCTCTCCGCGGCGTATTCGTTCTTCAAGGTCAACGTATACACGGCGGCAATCGCGCCGGCCAGTAAACCCAGAAAGACGGTCCGCCGCATCAACTTGGCTACGGTAGAGACACCGGTCATCGGTGCGTCGCTCTCGTTCTCTGACGCCATACAACTCCCTCGCGATCGACCGTACACCCGCGGGCATTTCAGTAGGTCTTCAGGTTCGACGAAACCTTGCACGAGCAAAGTTTGCATGCCTGTGCCAGCGCCGCGGCACCCTCGCGTGGCGATTATAGTGAGGCATCTGAATCAGTGCAAACGAACCCCGGTTTGTGTTCGACCGGCGGGTGCTGGCACTATATGCCGCATCCGACGGACGGCATGGGTGCGCCGTGCCGTTCTACCGAAACGTAGGCCAATGAGGGGTCCAACTCCAGGATTTCCTGTTTTGATCGAAGTCTCTGCCTTTCAAAAAAGCTATCGCGACACGGTTGCCGTCGAGAATCTGTCGTTTTCGGTTGAACCGGGCCAAATCCTTGGTTTGGTGGGACCCAATGGGGCCGGGAAGACATCGACGCTGCGGAGCATCGCCGGCATTATTCCACCCACGAGCGGGCGCTTGCTCGTCGCGGGGCATGACATCGTCACGGACGCGATTGCGGCCAAGTCCAAGCTGGCCTATGTGCCGGACGACCCGAAGCTGTTCGATACCCTGACCGTGTGGGAGCACCTGGAGTTCATGGCGGCGGCGTACGGGGTCAGCGGCTGGAAAGAAAAGGGCTCGGCGCTTCTTCAACGGTTCGAATTGGAGGAGAAACGCAACACGCTGGCCCAGGAGCTGTCGCGGGGCATGCGTCAAAAGGTCGCCATTTGTTGCGCGTACCTGCACGACCCCAAAGTGATTCTTTTTGACGAACCCCATACGGGTCTCGATCCGCGGGGCATTCGCACGATGCGGGAATCGGTGGAGGAACGGGTCGTAGCGGGGGCGACCGTGGTAATCAGTTCACACTTGCTGGAGATTGTCGAAGACATGTGCACGCACCTCCTCATTCTGCACAAGGGGCGGCGCATGTTTCTCGGGACGCTGGCCGAGGCTCGTTCCGCGTTCGGGGACCTCGAGGGCAACGCGCGGCTGGAGGACGTGTTCTTCCGCATTACGGAAGAAGGCGCAGTCGCCGGTTCCGATACGTCGAGTTAAGTTCATGCTTCATCCCGCTCTTTACAAACTCCTGATGCTGCGCCTCCGTGGGACGCGGCGGCGGATGTTGCGCGGCGTCAAAACGCCCAAGGGCGCAGTTTTTTTTGGGACGGGGATTCTGGTGTTTGCGGCGTGGCTCGGGCCCAGCGTCGTTTCTGCATTTCAAGGAACCACAACCGACCCGGGCCAGGTCGAGGCGGCGATGCCGCTGGTCATCGTGGGGATGTGTTTGCTCACCCTAATCAGTTCAGCCGGCGAACGGGCCATCTATTTCAGCCCGGGCGAAGTCGAGTTTCTGTTTCCCGGCCCCTTTGGACGGCGGGAACTGCTGGGTTACAAGGTATTAGGGCTACTGGTCGGCGTTCTGTTCAGTTCCGTTATTTTTACCGCTGTTTTCGTGCGGTTCGCGCCGTCCGTGCTTGCGGCTTTTGCCGGTGTCTTTTTGTCGCTCGTCTTTGTCCAGCTATTCAGCATGAGCTTGCTGCTGGTGGGACAGATGATGGCGGAAAGCGCCTATTCACGAGTCCGCAAGGTCGTGTTGCTTGGACTTGGCGTCGTTCTCGCCGTAGCGCTCGGTCCGGCCATCGCCATGCGGGGTTCGGGAAACTTCGGCGCTGCCATTCTGAAAGCGCAAGAGACGCCGTGGATTCACTATGCGCTGTTGCCGCTGAAACCCTTCGGACGGGCGGTCGCGGCGCAGCACGTGTTTCCGGATCTGGTTCTGTGGGCCGGTGTGGCCGTGGCGATCAACGTCGGCTTGTTCCTGTTCATCATTTGGCTCGATGCAGAGTATCGCGAGACGGCGATCGGCGTGAGCCAGCGACTGTATGCGCGGTTTCAACGGGCGCAGCGCAGCGGCATGGCCCCCACGGCGGCGACGTCGAAAGGCCGCGTCCCGCAATTCCCACGTTGGGGGGGCGTCGGGCCAACGGCGTGGCGGCAAGCGACGAACGCGGTGCGCAACGCGCGCAGTTTGATAATGATTCTGCTCCTGGTGGCGCTGGCCATTGGGATTCCGACCGTGGCGAAGGGCGGCGACCAAGGCAAGATTTGGCCGATGACGCTGGCCATGGCCATCTGGCTTACACTCTTCCTATCGATGATGGTCCGGTTCGATTTTCGGTCGGATATCGAGCAGATGGACTGGTTGAAGATGTTACCGCTGAATCCTTGGGCTCTGGTTACGGGGCAGATCGCGGTGCCCGTTGCGCTCTGTTCGATTCTCCAAATCGCCCTCGTGGCCTTCACGGTGCGGATTGCGGGCCGACCCGAGATTCTACTCGCGACGGTACTGTTCGCACCGCCGTTCAATATTCTGCTGTTTGGTATCGAGAACGCGTTGTTTCTGCTCGCGCCGACAAAGGTAGTCGCGTTCAGTCCCGGCGACTTTCAGGTGTTCGGGCGACAACTCCTCTTCATGCTCGTCAAGATCATCCTGGTCACGATGGCGGGGTGCGTGGCCTTCGGCGGGGGAGCGGTAGTCTATCTCCTCACGGGTTCGTCGATGGTCCCGGCCATCGGGTTTGGCTGGGTTCTCCTGACCGCGCAGGCATTGGCGATGATCCCGTTAACGGCGTGGGCCTATCGCCGGTTCGACGTAAGTTTGGATACCCCGGTGTAATACGATTCACGACGGGCGTTGGAATGGACTACCCCCGCTTTGGAATCTCCACTTGCCGGCCTTCGCGGAACGCGAGGTAGGCGTGCTCCATCAATTCGGTGAGCTGCGTGCCTTCTTCGAGGCCGAAGGGGATGGGCGCATTGTTGAGAACGCCGTCGACCCAGATGCGTTCGGGGCGGGGCAGGGCTTCCGGCAAAGGTTCCGGCGTGATCCACTTTTCGGGATCAAGCTTATTGGACCGGATCTGCACGCGATCCTCATCCGCACCACCGACGAACAGGGTGCCTCCCGTGCCGGTTAGTTCCATGGAGAACGAGCCGTTTGCCGTCATGAAACCGGTTTCCACGATGCCGATGCAGCCGCTTTCAAAAACGACCGTGCAAACCGCGTTGTCTTCGACTTCGTGATCGGTCATGAAGGTGAAAGTCGACGATATCTTCACCGGCCGGCCGCCAATCCAGCGCGCGAGGTACATGGGATGGGCGCCCAGATCCATCATGGCGCCGCCGCCGGTCCCCACGGGGTCCCAGAAATGGGGCGGCAACCACCCCGCGCTGCCCGCGTCGTGGGCCTCGCGCACGCGCAGCGAGGTGAGTTGGCCGAGGAGTCCGTCCTGCACGGCCTTGTGGGCGTACAGCGTCGCGGATCGCGTGCGGAACGGGAAGGAGATGCAGAATTTCACGCCCGCCTTCTTGACAGCGGCGCTGATGCGGTCGCATTCGGCCACGGTCAGGGCCAGGACCTTTTCCGTAAAGATGTGTTTGCCCGCTTCCGCAGCGGCGGCCATGATGTCGGCGTGCATGTTGGAGGGCGCATCAACGACGACCCCATCCACGTCGGAGCGCGCGAGCACGTCGTCCAAATTCGGCACCCAGTCCGCGTTCAATTCCTTCGCCCACTCCTCGCCGCGTTCGGGGACTTCGTCCCACACGGCGGTGATGGTCACCTCGGGCATCGCCCCCAGTCTCTCCGCGTAGCCCTTTGCATGGGCATGCCATTTGCTCAACATGGCGACATTTAACATTCCGGTATCCCCTTTCGTACTGCGTCCTTCCGCTGCACTCGCTGATCTTGCCTTTGACACGTGCGAGCAACAATCGCGCAATCCTACGTCTCGGACGGCGGGACACGCAAACTGATTCCACAAGCGTGTCATCCTGAGCGTCAGCGAAGGATCTCATTTTCGTCGAGCGCTTGGGGCAATGAGATCCTTCGCTGACGCTCAGGATGACGGCGTACGTCTCATTCCAAGAAACCCAACCGTCCGGCCAGATGGACGTTCATTTGAGCGTGAGAGATTGAATCCACGTGGGGGCACCCTATGTTACAATAGTACATATCAGACGCGATTGAACGATCTGTTCAATTCTCGGGAAGGGAGTCTCCGCCCCATGGACAAGGACATCATCCACGAGATGCCAGTAGACGACATCGTCGTGGAATTCGACCTGCGGCCGCTGTTTCACGTTCTGACGATCATCGGCGGTTCGGTCGTCGCGTCCATCGTATATGGCATTCTGCACGACCTCGTCACCGCGCACGTGTGCGTCGAATACTTCACCGTTGCCCATACCCGGATCGTCGATACCGAGAACCCGGTTGTTCTGGCCCTGGTTTGGGGCGTCGTCACGACGTGGTGGATGGGACTCGGGTTGGGCGTACTGCTGGCCATCGCGTGCCGGGCTGGCAAGAAGCCAAAGCGAACGTTTCGCGATGTAGCCCCGGCGATCGGAAAACTGCTCGCGGTGATGGCGGGTTGCGCCGTGGTCGCTGGGCTGACGGGGTACCTTCTTACAAAGGGTGGAATGTTCATGCTTCCGGGATTCTTTCCCAAGCTTCTGCCACCGGAGATGCACGCCCGTTTCGCGGCCGATCTTTGGGCGCACAGCGCTAGTTACGCGTCCGGGGCGATTGGGGGATTGATTGTGATCTGGCGGGTGTGGCGGGGAAGAAGAACGTAAGCGTTCGCACTGTGCGTTGTTGGTTTGTCTGAAGAGGGGATACGGGCTCATGATTCATTTGCCACCGTTCGTTGAAATGTTGCCCTATATGTGGGCATTCCTCATTCCTTTGCCGCTATTGGCATTCTCGCTTCAGCGGCGTTCTCGCAAGGGACGGATTGTGGGGAGTTTTCTCTTACTCGTTTCTTTGTCTTCGCTAGTCTACATCGTGTACTTGCTCGATGTGGTGGCGCTGGCGACGCTTCGAAGCCTATTCCTCTACGGTGTAACAGTCGTAGCGTTTGGTCTGTGCGGGGTTGTCTACGCGCTGCACCATTCAAAGATCACGATCGCCGTGGGAGCCGCCGCCATCGCATGCATCCTCATATTGCGATTCGTCGACACGAGCGCGAGAAAGCCATTTATGCGGTTCTACGAAGGGATTCACGCGGGAATGCCAACGGGTGACATCGAGGACCTGTTAGCGAAGCAATTCCCGTCGCGCGGCAGGTATACTCGCCCTCCAAAAATCATGTGGGACGTATTTGGACTGGAACTTCGACTGGAACCACAAGATGGAACGGGCGGTACCGAGCGAATTGGCGTCCTCACCCGCGGAGATGAGGTGGCGGACAGACAATATATCCCGGATAGTCGAATCAACTTCGATAACACGCTCGGTAGTATCTTTGGTGTACGAGCCGAGAAAAGGGGGTTCGAGTAAGCGGTGCAGCGCCGCAGGCAAGCCTGCTTCGTGAAAGCAGCCGCAAGCGGCCGCACTCCAAAGTGCGTTTGCACAAAGTTGGCCTAAGCGCCGGAGTGGTTCTCTCCTACCCACGCGGACTCCACAGGAATACCCGACGGTGGAGTCCGCCGCGGGGGTTGCGACCGGGGATTTCGGTTTGGACGAGGATGGCGACGTGGTTGGTTTCGCCGGGGTGGATGAGGTCGGTCACGTCGACATCGAAGGGGGCGATGTGCTCCTGGTAGCCGAGGCGCCAGTGGCGGGTGAGTTCGAAGGGGCGTAGGACACCGTTGACCCAGACCCAGACGCCGGTGTTGTACACGCCGCCGACGGTGAGGCGGTACTCGGTGCCCTCGGGCGCGGTTGGCACGTCGAAGGCCGTGCGGTACCAGGCCTTGCCCCAGTAGCCCCAGCCTTTGTCGTCCTGGTAACCCTGGGTCTCCCAGTTCCGCGTGATGTCGATGGGCTTCCAGCCTTTGACGACTCCGGGCTGGTACCAGCGGTAGAGAATGCCCATGTCTTCGGGGTCGGTCTTGAACTCCCATTCGCGGGGCAGCATGGTGACGAGGTCGCCCACGGGACCGTTCATACGATCGGCAAAGCCCTGGTAGGTGGCGCGGAATGATTCGACGCTGGACGAGTGGTTCTTGGCGATTTCGGACGAAAATGGAATCAGTCCGTGCTTGATGTTTTCGGCTTCGCCGCGGATGGCGAGCATGCGGTCGGCGTGTTCGACGGCGGACGCGAACTCGCAGTCGGCCGCGGCGGTTTCCATGGCGAGGTATTCCATCATGTGGTCGTGGGTCAGGCGCAGCACGTGGACGCGAGTCGCGTGCGGGTTCGTCTGTGGCTAAGCGTTCGGCCTTTGCGATGAGCGCGTTTAGCTTATCCGTTACCGGAGGTAAGATCAGGCGCCACTGCATGAGGCGGCCCCAGGTTTCGTGGGTGGTCGTGTCCTCGACCGCTTTCTCGAGAGTCCAGATGTAGTCCTCGACCGGTTTCGCGGCCTCACCGTAGAACCGTCGGCAATACTCATGGACGAGCGCGTCCACGTCCGCGTCGGCGTCCCACATGAGCTTGGCCCGGACGAAGTAGTTGAGGTGAGTCGTCATCCAGGAGTTGGAGCCCTCGGTCCAGAATCCCCAGACGCCGATATCGCGGAAGTAGGGCAAGTCATGCTTGATGCAATGCAGCGTGGGAAAGGGGAGGTTCTCCAGCGATTTCGCGGGGTCGTAGTCGTAAATCAACACGGGATCGATGGAGATCGGTCCAGCGGTCCATGACCTGCTGGTACACGAGGCGTTGCCAGCATCGCGGGTCGCCGGTGCGGTGAATGGAACAGGCGGCGATGACAGCGGACTGGATGCCGAGGTTCGGTGAGAGTTCAGCGAAGACCTCGGGCGGCCGGACGCGGTTTGCGTAGCCGTTGGTGAGAACCCAGCGATCGGGGAATTCTTTGTAGACCTCGACGGCGATCTTGTTGGCGAAGGAAAACCACAGGTCGCTCAGGCTCGGATCGCCGTAGCCTTTGCCGCCGAACCCGGGATAGAAACGCTGGCACCGTTCGCAGTAGCACATGGGGAATCCATCGGGCGGGGCGAAGCCGAAGGTCAGCACGTTCGGGATTCTCGCGAAAGGTCTTCTTGATGGTCTCGACGGCGATACGGATGGTTTCGGGTTCGGACATGCACAGCATGTCCTTCTGCCGGTTTCCGTCCTTATCGAGGGCGAAGATTTCCGGATGCGTTTCGTAATAGCTCGTATCGGGCACGAGCCGCATGATGGACCCGTCGCCCGGCAGGCTGACCTTCAATGAATTGAGCTTGTTCCGCTCGAACCAATCCTGAAATTCCGCGCGGGCCGTTTCGTCAGCCGGCATCCAGCCCGAGTACCACAGATTGCGGATGCGAAAGCTGGGCCGCTCGATACGGTCGAGGGCTCCGACTTTGAGTGTGTCCATGTGAGGCAGCACCTCGCCGTACTCACCGGGGAAATACCAGCGGCAACCGAGGTCCGTCTCCAGAAAGTCGTATACGGCGAACAGCGTTCCGCGATAGTTCCAGTCTTCATTGCCGACGAGGACCAGAGTATCGCCGACGGTCTTGACAATGATCGCCTCTTCATTCATGCGCGATGTATGCCCGGAGGGAACCGCAACGTTCAACGCCTGGACAGCGGCGCTACGTCCCACAAGGATCCGATTGCCTTCGACCGGTTCCGATTCCTTCGCAATGGGCAATTCAGCGCCAGTAATCTTTTTGACGTAGGTCTGCAACACCTCCGCTGCATACTTCGCCTGGTCGGACGGTGCGTTGGATAGAATGATGGTCGCCGTCGGCTGTCCTGCGTCGACGAGCGAAATGTCCGCGTGCACAGCGACGGGCAGAACGAGAGCCGTCAGACTCGATATAACACAATATCGGAGAATGGTACGTAACACGGATTCAACTCCTCACGAGGTTTCGGTTGAGCTGCCATCGTAGCATGGGACCAAGTATCAGGCGAATCGTGGCGGTATAGTAGACGCGGCTTCCAGCCGCGTTGATTCTTCGTCTCCTTGCGGATCTTAGAACGCCTTAAGAACTAACGCGGCTGGAAGCCGCGTCTACTTTGGCGGCCGCTATCCTTTGCTTTGGGATCCGGGTATCATATGGCGCTGAGGTGGAGGGCACCATGAACATATCGCGTCGTACATTTATGAAATTAGGAGCCGCAGGGACGGCGGCAACGCTTGCCTCGCATCCGTTGCACGCCTTGGAAGCGGGACGAACCGGCAGTCGCAGGTATCATGTTTGCGCCGCGCCGAGCGTGCTCCAGGCGAATCCGGAGTTGTTGCACGTATTCGCTAAGGCGGGCGTCGGCCACGTTTGGATGGCGGGGTTCTTCTACGGCTACTGGCCGGTCGAACCGGAGGTCATTCAGCGCTGGATGGGACGGGTGGAAGACGCAGGGATGACGCCGCACGTCATCAACATTCCGCTCGGGCATCCGGGGGATTCGTTAGGCGCGCCCGGCGACACCGTGGCACTGGTTCCGCCAAGCCATTGGCGCATGGCGGCGCGTCCCGACGGAACGACGTATTCGGGCACGTCACTCCACGCGCCTGCTACGGAGGAAAATGTGGCCGCGATGAAGCGCCTCGCTCCTCTGGGCGTGGACCGCGTGTTTCTCGACGACGATTTCCGGCTGGCCGTCGGACCGGGCGTCATCGGCGGCTGCTTTTGCGACGAACACCGCGACGCATTTCTGACCAAATACGGCTACGCGGCAGAACAATGGCCGGCGTTGTTGGACGATGTGAAGGCGCGGCGCTTGTCTCCCCTGCTCCGTTCATGGGTCGAGTTCACCTGCGACCAGCTCACCGCTTGCTTTCGGGCGCAGCAGGCGGCGGCTCCCAACATCGAACTGGGCAATATGATCATGTACTTCGGCGCGGAGAAGGCCGGGATCCGGGTGGCCGACTATGCGAACGGGCCGTTCCGCGTAGGTGAACTCATGTTCAACGACAAGAGCTTTGCGCCAGTGAAGGGCAAGACCAACGAACTGTATAGTTGCCTGTTCCACCGCCGTTACGCCAAACCCGACCTGGCCTTCAGTGAGACGACGGCCTTCCCGGCGGACCAATTGTCCGCGCCGAACATGGCCGCGAAACTGGCGGTCTCCACCATCGCAGATGTCCGCAACACCATGTACATGTCCGGCATCACGCCGTTTCCTGTGACTCATTGGGATGTGCTCGCGCCCGCAATGAAGAAGCATGCGGCGATCCACGAACGGCTCGCCGGACACAAGCCCGCCGGACCCTTCAAACATTACTGGGGCGAAGCCAGCCGATACATCGGAGACGACAATCCGTACAGCCTTTTTCTGGCAGCCGGCGTGCCCTTCGAAGTGGTCGATAGACCCGGCACCGATGGCTGGACCTTTCTCTCCGAATGGGAGGCGCGTGATGTCGTAGAGGGAAAGATTCCGTCGCCGGGTACCACCTTCGTTACACGACAGACTTCCGTGTCGAATTCCCCGGGTCTCCGTGCCATCCCGGAGGAACTGCCTGCGTTGTTCGAGTTCAAACGCAGCATCGCGACAGACTTGCAGGACATCCCACACGTCGTCGAAGACGAACCCGCCGTTTGCGCGTGGTACCCGACGGCGCGCGCGGTGCTGCTGTGGAACCTGTCGGAGACCCCAAAAACGATCTCCGTAGCATTAGGCGATCGGCGATTGCCCGTGGAGCTGGGTGCGCTCGATGTTTCACTGATTGATACGTGACGTATGTCACCAATTTCACACTTCCTGTCTATGAAGACCATTCCGTTTTAGCCGGGGAAGGTATAGAATTGCGGTGTGAATTTCGGTAAGCGTCCACGGCGGGCGCAACGCCGGTAGTCTGATTCCGGGGGGAGTCGGCTTGGCAACGCAATCGGTAAAAGGGGGAACCATGAACGAATCCAATCGACACGACATTGTGAATCGTCGAACGTTTTTTGCCCAAGGGGCCGCCGGTATGGGACTGACCGTGGCCGGGTCGCTGGCCCAGGCGCAGGAAGGTGCTCCGGCCGTGCCGGGGGAAGTGCCCATGCGTACGCTGGGTCAAACCGGAATGAAGGTCAGCGAAGTAAGCGCGGGCGCCATGCGGACCTCCGAAGCGGCGGTGCTCCAGGCGGCCTTCGACCGGGGTGTCAACTACGTCGACACGGCCCACTGTTACATGGGCGGCCGCAACGAGCACATCGTGGCCGAAGCCATCAAGGGACGGCGGGACAAGCTGTTCGTGGCCACGAAGGTCCACGTAGTGACACCGAAGGCGGACGTGATTAAGTCGCTCGAGGAAAGCCTGAAAGCGTTGGGAACGGACCATGTGGACATCCTGCAGCTCCACATGCCGCCGGTGGAGAACGTGCTGCACGCGGACGCCAAAGCGGCCTGCGCGGAACTCAAGCAGCAGGGCAAAATTCGCTTCGCCGGCGTGACCACGCACAGCAACCAGGTGGAGGTGCTGGATGCCGTGACGAACGACCCGGACCACTTCTACGACACGGTGCTGGTGGCGTACAACTTTGAAAGTCCGCCGGAAATCGGGGCGGCCATCGACCGTGCCGCCAAGGCGGGCGTGGGCATTATCGCCATGAAGACCCAGGCGGGCGGATACAAGACGGATACGATGGCGGGGGCGACGCCGCATCAGGCCGCGATCAAATGGGTTTTGCAGAATCCGAACGTGCACACCTGCATTCCGGCGATGGTCAATCTGCAGCAGGTCGTCGAAGATACCGGCGCGATGGGGCTGAAATTGACGCGGGCCGACGAGGAGGCACTGGCGGAGTATGCGCGGTTCACGCGGTCCCGGTATTGCCGGCTTTGCCAGGAGTGCGTGAAGACCTGCCCGTTGGGGGTCGACATTCCGACGGTCAACCGGTCGCTCATGTACGCCGAAGGATACAACGACTACGGACTGGCAAAAGAGACGTACGCACGCGTGCCGCTGGCGCAATCGGCATCGGTCTGCGCAGACTGCGCGACGTGTACGGCGCGTTGCGTCAAAGGGGTGAACATCTCCGGTAACATGGCGCGCGCACACGTGTTATTTGCATAAAGGAACTTA
The DNA here is from genome assembly GCA_963745075.1 of Candidatus Hydrogenedentota bacterium. Taxonomy (GTDB): domain Bacteria; phylum Hydrogenedentota; class Hydrogenedentia; order Hydrogenedentales; family SLHB01; genus JAHDWY01. Next base: position 60,976 of record CAVUWV010000020.1, read on the forward strand.
CGATGCTGTCGATCTATAAAGGGGCGCATTCCGCCCTGGGCATGGCTTTCGTCTTCATATTGGTGGCGGGGTGCGCCACAACGGGCAGTCACATTGAGTTGACAAACACCTTGCCCCCTTCGGATATCGGTGACGGCTGGCACGCCACCGACCCAGTTGCAGTGTTCGATACGGAGACCATTTTCAACCATATCGACGGCGAATCCGAATTGTTCTTTCCCTACGGATTTCGCGGCGCCGCGTATGTGTCATATGCCAACGAACAATACGCCGACGTGACGATTGAAGCGGATGTTTATGAAATGGGGTCCTCCCTCGACGCCTTCGGAGTCTACTCAAACTTCCGGTATCCCGATGCCGACCTGATTACGCTGGGGTGCGAGGGGTTTATCAGCGACCAACAACTGATGTTCTATTCGGATGTGTATTTCGTGAAGCTGACGGTGGTCGGCTCGCTGAGAGACGGGCGGAACGCGTTGGAGGTCTGTGCGGACTCGATTCGAAGACGCCTGCCGAAGTCGTCCCAGCCGCCGAAGGAACTCGAGCTTGTCGCGGTGGACGGCGTCATCCCCGAGACGGAAATGTATATCGCGGACAGTCTCCTCGGATACGAATTCTTCCCGAAAGGTTTCGTGGCGAAGGCGGGCACGGAAGAGGCACCGGATCGCATATTTGTGTCAATCTTTGACGATTCCGCCGGCGCCGCGGAGGCCCTGCACGCTTATCGCGCGTATCTGGAGAAGAACGGCGCCTCGATAAGCGACACAACCGCCGGCGCAACCCCATGCCAAGCCGCGATGGACCCGCTATACAAGGGTGTAGCCTTCGCGCAGTGCGGGCCGTATGTATACGGAGTCATCGGTTACGCGGACACGGCCTACGTTCCGGCGATCTTCGAGGCGCTTGCGTCCCATCTGAACTCCTGATTTTCATTTCAAATCGGCCCGACGGTGGGTGAAAATACTCGTCCGTTACCGAAAATGGAAATTCTGGGGTAAGATACTGGGGGTCCAATATTGCACCACGACGCCAGTGTCCGCGGGTCGTGGCGGAAGATACGAGGTGCCGACAGAACAGCGGAGCTGCGCGAACCATGACGGAACAGTCCGACCTTTATCTCCGGGTAATCGAGAGTCTGCACGATCCGATGATTCTGCTGGATGCCGCGGGCAATGTGGTCCATCGGAATCATGCCGCGGTTGCGCTGTTCACGGAACTGGTTGAAAGCGGGGGTTCCCCGGAATTGGACGCGTCCGGCCGCCAACTTCCTCCGTGGCTGGATGATACCCTGCGCAATCTTATGGGCGGCATCAGCCGGATGGCCGACGAGCATCAATCGGTGACGACACGCAGCGGCGTGCGGCACTTCGAAATCGAGTTGGAGCGGATCGCGGATCCGCAAGGCAACGTGCGGGGAATGGCGGTAATTCTGCACGACATCACGGAGTTGAAGGACGCGGAAAACGCCATCCGATACCGGAGCGATTTCGCGCGTTTGGTGTCCGACATTTCGTCGCGATTCGTTGGGGTATTTCTGGAAGAATTCGACCACGCGCTGGAGGAATCACTGGCGAAGCTGGGGCAGTTTGCCGAAGCCGATTCGGCGTACGTCTTTCAGTTCACGGATTCCGGAAGCCGTTTCTCGATGACGCATTTGTGGGAATCGGAAGACTTCGAGGGGCTAGGCGAGAAGATCGAAAACATGGACGCGGATACGATGCCGTGGTGGATGGAGCGGCTTCAGCGATCGGAGGTCGTGGCCTTGTCCTCGCTGAACGAACTCCCGGAGGAAGCGGCCACGGAACGGGCCGTCCTGGAGGCGCAGGGACTCCAATCGACGGTAGACGTGCCATTGAGTTATCAAGGGAAGACCCTCGGGTTTATGGGATTGGGTTCCGCCCGGAATGCGCGGACTTGGACGCCGGATGAGATCAATCTGTTGAAGATTGTGGGACAAGTCTTCACGAACGCGCTCCAACACAAACGTGCGGAGGAGACATTGGGGCACGAGCGCAATCTCCTGCGCATCGTCATCGACAACCTGCCGGATTACATCTACGCGAAAGATGCGAAGAGCCGGTTCGTGCTGAATAATCGCGCCCACATCCGTTTGCTCCGGGCGAGTGCGCCGGAGGAGGTCTTCGGCAAGACCGATTACGACATCTTTCCCCGGGGATTGGCGGACCAGTATTTCACCGACGAGCAGCGCGTGATCGACTCCGGCGAAGCGTTGGTGAATCGCGAAGAATCGGTCGTGACGGAAGACGGAACACCGCGGTGGCTCCTGACGACGAAGGTGCCGTGGTTCGACAACGAGGGCAAGCCTCAGGGCATCGTGGGGATGAGCCGGGATATCACGATGCGCAAGGAGATGGCGCAAGAGCTGGAATCGCACGCGCAGCTACTCGAACAAGCGAACTCCGAGTTACAGTTGCGCAACCAGGAACTCGACGAATTCACCTACATCGCCAGCCACGATCTCCAGGAACCGCTTCGAAAGCTCATCGCGTTCAGTGACGTTTTGCGGGAAGACATGGCCGCAAACGACCAGAAAGAAGTCCATCGCGATCTCGAGATTATCGCGTCGGCCGCACAACGGATGCAGACGCTCGTGAAAGATCTGCTCGCGTTATCCCGGTCCGGGCGGCAGAGCATGGCGTGGGAGGAGGTGGACCTTTCGGACTGTGTGGACCTGGTGATGGACACGCTGGAAGTGCGGGTGCGCGAACAACGCGCCGTCGTCGAGCAGGACTCGCTGCCTGCGGTGATGGGGGACCGGACGCTTTTGGTCCAGCTCTACCAGAACCTCATCAGCAACGCGTTGAAGTTTCAGGGCGATGCGCCTCCGCGAATCCGGATTACCGCCGAGAAACTCGAAGAAGATTGGATTTTGGGCGTTGTGGACAACGGGATCGGAATCAAGTCGGAGTACGCCGAGCAGATCTTTGCCCCCTTCAAGCGGCTTCACGGACGCGGCGAATACGAGGGAACTGGCATTGGGCTCGCCATCTGCCGTAAGATTGTGGAACGACACGGAGGGAAGATTTGGGTTGAGTCGGCTCCCGGAGAGGGCGCCCATTTCAAATTCACGATGGGTGCGCAGGAAGGAGAAACGGGCACGTGATGTCGCAGAGGGCGAGACCGGCGGTCATTCTGCTTGTTGAAGACGACCCCGACGATCAGGAATTGACGAAGCGGGCATTGCGATCGAGCAAGCTGCTCAACACGCTCAAAATCGTGAACGACGGGGAACAAGCCCTGGACTATTTGTATCAGCGCGGCGACTTCGCCGGCCCCGACACGGCACCGCGTCCCGAGCTGATTCTTCTCGATTTGAACATGCCGAAGCTGGATGGACGTTCGGTACTGACGCGGATCAAGCAGGACCCCGAATTGCGAAGCATCCCCGTGGTGATTCTGACGACGTCGTCGCGGGAAGAAGACGTGGCGCGCAGTTACCACTTGGGCGTGAATTCGTATATCACGAAGCCCGTTCGTATGGAAGGGTTCATCCGGGCGATTCAAGACCTGGAGCACTACTGGTTCGATCTCGTCGTGCTTCCCTCTTAAGAGGCGCTATTCTCCTCGCGCGGCAGATCGATAGGCAACGCAAAGAAGAAGGTTGAACCGCCTTCGCCGCGCGAGTCCACCCAGATATGCCCGCCGTGGTATTCGATGATTTTGCGGCACAGGGCAAGCCCGATTCCGACGCCCCGGGCGCTCGGTCCGTGACTCCCGCGGGCGAACATGAGAAAAATTTCGTCCGCGTCTTCTTCTGAAACGCCCAAACCGTTGTCGTGCACTTCGCAGAACCATTGATCGCCTTTGCGAGTCGCGGCGATTTCGATCTGCGGGGCGGCGTCGGACCGGTATTTCAGCGCGTTGTCCACCAGGTTTTCGAAAACGCCGCGCATGAGACGGCGGTCACCGCTGACAATGGGCAGTTCGCCGATGGTCACCGTGGCGCCGGCTCGCTGAATGCGATAGTCCAAGGCATCGCAAACACTTCGGGCGACCTCGCCGAGATCGATGTCGCTGAACGGCTTTCGCTGCCGGCGCGTGAGTGAGTAGTCCAGGACCAATTGCACCAGCATCTCCATGTTCCGGACTTCGAGGAAAACACAATCCATGGACTCGGTCAGCGAATCGAGCTTTTTTGGGGGTCGGCCCCGGCCAACTCGGGCTCGATACTGCTGACGTGTTCTGCCAACATCCGCAAGGGTTGTTGCAGGTCGCGCGCGACGATTTCCGCAAACTGTTCCAGCTCGAGGTTGCTTCGGTGCAATTCGGCGGTGCGTTCGCGCACCCGGCTTTCCAATTCCTCATTCGCTTCGCGCAAGGCCTCGCGGACGCGGTAATTCTCGATGGCGTACCGGATGGACCGTTCGATGAGGGCAGGCGTGAGGTTGGTCTTTTCGATGTAGTCAAAGGCGCCCAACTCCATCGCTTGCATGTCGACCTCGACGTTTCCGTGGCCGGTGAGCAGGATCACGGGCCGTTGGTATCCACGCCCGCGCATCTCGCGCAACAATTCCAGGCCGGTGTGTTCGCCGAGTTGGTAGTCGAGCAGGCAGATGTCGTGGACGTCGGCGGCGACGGTCTCCAACGCCTTCTCGAAGGACGAAACCCAGTCAACCGAATAGGTTGCGGTGACAGCCCTCCGGAGATACTTGTCAACGACGATGTATTCCTCTTCATCGTCGTCGACTACGAGGACCCGTATGGAATGCGATTTCATCGCTCTGCTCCCCATATCCATTTTATCAGAAAATCCGTCCGGTCGTTCGCCATGGTGTTCCGCCTACTTTCCGCGTGCCAGCCGACGCGCCAACTGCGGCGGCAGGCCCGCGTCAAGGACTTTCTGAGCCGTCACACTGATGTCGTACTGAACCCGGCAAAACTCAAATATCCGCTTTTCCGTTTCGTAGATTCCGAAGGCGGCGCGCGGATCGTGGTCGCGTGGTTGACCGACCGAGCCGGGATTGATGAAATAGCGGTTTACGGGATTCAGGGTCACGCAATTGGATTGCAACGACTGCGGGCCGCTCCCCCGCTCGCCAAAGAGCGACGCGCGATGGCTATGGCCAAAGAAACACACGCGCGCATTGGAACGCATGAGATATTCGACATAGCGCATGGCGTCGAGCCAGTCGAGGATGTAGTCGTCGCGGTTTCCGGGCGCGCCGTGGACGGCCAGCGTGTCGTCGTCGATCGCAATTTCGCGGGGAACCTGGCGAAGCCAGATCCGATTTTCGGGCCGGAGCTGCTCGGATTGCCAAAAGATTGCGGCCTGGGCGTTCTCGTTGAAGAACCAGGGTTCCTCCAGCCCGCACACGGCGGCATCGTGGTTGCCCATCAAGGTGGGGATTTCTCGCTCACGAATGATGTCGATCACTTCGTTCGGATTCGCATAGTACCCAGCAACGTCGCCAAGACAGACGATTCTCGCGGGCTTAATCTCATCGAGCTGCTTGAAAACAGCCTGGGTAGCTTCCAGGTTGGCGTGAAGGTCGGCGATTATACCTACTAGCATGTTATCCTCGTTGGGCGTCCGCGCCGGTTCTGAGAACCGCCGCATAGCAGCACGACATGATCTTATGATATGAATGCAGTGCGGGTAAAGTGCGGCGTAATGCCCCGGAAAACACGGACTATCGCACGGACAATTCTTGCGAGGCATTTCCGCGGCGGTTTACCGTCCGAGGCAGGATACTCAGGGAGACATCGCCATGGCGCCGACAAAGGACTTAGCCCTGTTTCACGGGGCCGCGTTGGCCATCTTCATGTTTCTTGGAGCGGGAACTGCCAGGAGCCAGTCTATCGAATTCTACAAGCACGCCATCGACGACGCTTTTGAAGCCGGATATCAGGTAAGCGTCGCGGACGTGGACGGAGACGGGCTCGACAACGTCATCGCACTGTCCACGACGCCGTCCCGGCTGGTTTGGTACAAGAATCCGGACTGGGCCTGCTACACCGTTTCGAGCACAAACGAGCGCAATATCGACATCGCCCCGTACGATATTGACGGGGACGGTGACCCCGATTTGGCGCTCGCCAGCGAATTCAGCCTTGGCAGTTCGCTTCATGGAGGCCGGGTGCAGTGGTTGGAATGTCCGGACATTCCCGAGCAGAATCAGGAGTGGGCCGCCCACGATATCGACCGGGTTCCAACGTCTCACCGGCTCCGGTGGGCCGACCTCGACGGAAACGGGGTCAAGGAGCTCCTTGACCTGCCCATCATCGGGATCGGCGCGCATGCGCCGGAATACGAGGTGGGTGTTCAGTTCAAAGCATACGAGATTCCCGCCGAGCCCAAATCGGGGAATTGGTTTGCACACATGATCGACGACTCGTTGCACATGGCCCACGGAATCGCCGTGGTCGCGTGGGACGACGACGCGGCGAGTGAGATCCTCACGGCAAGCTTCGAAGGAATCCATCTCTATACGCTGGCCTTGGACGCGAAAAATGCCAACAAGACGCACTTGGGTTCCGGAAAGCCGGGGGCTCGCCCAGGGCAGGGATCGAGTGAAGTCGACATGGGGAGGCTTTCTTCCGAAAATCGGCGCTTTGTGGCGACGATTGAACCCTGGCACGGAAACGAGGTGGTGGCATACACACCGGGCGCGACAGAGGGCGCGCCATGGTCTCGCAGGGTCATCGACGACCAATTGAGGGACGGGCACGCGCTAAAGTGTGCAGATTTCGACGGGGACGGCAACGATGAAATTGTGGCTGGGTACCGTGGCGCCGACCACAATCTTTACCTATACCGTTACGATGGCGAAAACCACCGCTGGAATCGGACCACATTGGATGAGAGCGGTATGGGTGCTGCGGGTCTGTTTCTAGCCGATCTGAATCGGGACGGGGCCGTTGACCTCGTTGCCATCGGCAGCGCGACAAATAACGTCGTGTGGTACGAGAATCTCGCAGGCCACACGGAAACAGAAGCCAACGCAAAGGGGCCTCGTTGACGGATGGATGCTTTCGATCGAGCGGCAATGCTCTATGAAGTCTTCTCGAATACCGAGGGCCGACTCAACCGGGAAGGGCCGTTTCTCATGGATGTACTGTCACGCGGTCCGGGCAAGCGCGTTGCCGACATCGCCTGCGGGACGGGCCTGCACGCGTTATTCTTCGCCGAGCACGGTGCGCGGGTGCACGCGTACGACATCAGCGAAGGGATGATCGAACATGCCCAGTCGGTGCGTCCTCACGAGCACGTCGAGTACGCAGTTCATGATATGCGCGAACCGCTTCCCGAAACGTTCGACCTGGTCCTTTGTACCGGAAACTCCCTTTCGCTGCTGACCTCGGTTGAGGATCTGCGACGGTGCTTTGCGGCGGTTTACGACGCACTTTCCGGCGGAGGGCGGTTCCTGGCACAAGTTCTGAACTATGCCTCACCCGGGAATCAGAAGGTCCGCACCCGCGTGGAGGAGCGAACGGTGAACGACTCGAACGTCGTCGCCGTGAAGTGCCTGGCGCCGCGCGGAAAACACACGTACCTTACGCTGACCTACTTTGTAGAATCCGGGCTGAACACCACCGCCGCGTCGGAGTCGGCAATTCTCTCCAACTGGAGCCTTAGAGACCTGACGAAGGCGGCGCAGTGCGCAGGGCTTGCAGTCCTGGAGACACTCGGCGGATTCAATGGGGAGCCGTACAACCCGGACACTTCCAGCGATCTGGTGATGATTTGCGACCGCCCATCGGCGTAAGTCTGCACAGCGGAATCAAGACTACAGTGTTTCTCCAAGCCGGAACACGCAGACGTACCCGAAGACGAGAAATGCCAAGACGAGACCAACAGCAAGGACGGGATGGGGTTTGATGAGGGGACGGACGGTGGGCGAGAAGAACCGCGGCATGACGGCGTACAAGACCCATCCGACCGCGACCGCCTGGAGCGGAGTCAGGAGCAACCCGTCGAGGACTGCGCTGAGTTTCACGAGAAAGACGGGCTTGGGCCCGAAGGCGTATACGATGATCAGGTTCGATATGGCATATAGCACCAGGACCGTGCGAAATTGGCGTTTCCACGACCATCGTGCCACACCCGGGATGAGGATGCGCCCACAATCTGCAAGTAAGCGCGGCCAACCGGCAAACTGACCGAGCATGGTGCTGATCATGGCGGCCAATCCCGCGAGCACAAAGAGGTGGGCGCCCAGTTCACCCCATCGGTCCCCGAATAACCGGGAGAGCTGAAGGGCAACTTCGGAGCCCTCGGGGGCAATGTGCTGTACACCAAGCACGCCCGCCCCGGCAATCATGAATGCGGCAGTTACGGCAATGCCGATGATGACAGCCATCGATGCATCGAACGTGACAACCCGCCGCCAGCCGAGCAGACGCCGTGCATCGTTCTCGTCGAGCGATTGTAGTTGGTCCTTATCCAAGGGTTTCCCGTATCCCCGGCCACGTGCCATGCCGTAGCCGGCGCCCAACACCCAGTATGTGTACCAGACCTGGCTGGCAAACCCGCCTGCGGCCCAGCCAAGCAGGGGCAAGATTTCGAGCCACGGAGACTTGGGCGGTCCCTCGCCTTGAAACCATGCCGGGGCCGGAGGAATCTCAAATCCGAAGAGACCGTGGAGGATCGCGTTCAGACCGGGCCACGTCGCAAATGCGACCGTAAACGTCCCGATGATGATGAGAAGCACGAGGAGCGACATGACCTGTTTCAGGGGGTTGTATTCCCCACTCCAAACGAGCGCGATGACGGCCAGAACGATGATCCAACCAAGGTAGAAGGTGTAGTCGGGAGGGACTGGTATGAAGTACGCCACGAATATGGCCGCTACGCTTGCAAGGGCGCTGGTCGAGATGGCGCCGGAGCTGATCTGTCCGATGAACACGGGCCACAAGACCCAATTGCGGGGCCCGGGGGTCCGGCTCATCATGTCGACCATGCCTTCGCCGGTGGTGACGGTGTAGTGGGCGCCGGCGAGGCCAATCCAGAACTTGGCGAAAATAGCGATGGTCGGGACCCACAACAGGGCCACGCCGTAGATGGCGCCGGCGCGCGTGGACAGGATCACTTCGCCGGAACCGATGTATTCGCCGCACCACATCAGCCCCGGGCCCAAGGCAAGTAACAGCAGAATCCCCCGTGGCGCGCGCGGGACCCGTGGCTGGTCTCTCCCCTCTTCCGCGGTTGTCATGGCGCCCATCATCGGGATTTCGGGTGGGGTTCGCAACTTTCGAGGAAGAATTGCAGTAGCGTAGTCGAATGGATCAGGGTCGCGTAACCGAGGCCATCGCACAAGGGAATGAGACCTATACGACGAATGGGACCTATTGGCACAAGACATCCGTTGTTCGCTGCTGGTTTCTTCCTATTGGTCCCATAGGTCAGATGGGTCCCATTGACACGGCGTAGCCCCTGCTAGCGCCCACTCCCGAAAAACAGCTACACTGCATGTCTCATGGATGCATACCAACTCGAAAACGACCGAATCTCTGTAACCTTCGATAAGGTTACTGGGGCGCTCACGCAACTCATATTCAAAGACTCGGGTTGGTCGGTACAACGGCGGCCGGAATTGTCGCAATCGTTCGGTCTGCTGGTTCCGGTTCCGGGGAAGCGGAACACGCGGGTAGTCGGCCGACGGCAGAAGCTTTCCAACGCTGGGCGCGAAGGTGATTCGCTTCGGTTCACTTGGGAAGGACTCGACACTGAAACCGGCGTTTCGCTCGACATCCAGTTGACGGGAATGGTCTCGCTACGCGATAACCAACTGGAATTTACCGCGGCCATCGAAAATCGCACGGATCACATCGTAGAGGCGTGTATCTGGCCGTGGCTGGGCGATCTTTCGCGGCCCGAGGGCTCCACGCGCTTCTTTCATCTGCATCAAGCGTACGGGACGGCGGTAAATGAATCGCTCTATCCCTCGTTTGAAAGTCATCGGGGCTGTTTTGGGGTCGAACATCCCTTGCAACTTTCCGCAACGCCGAGTTCGCCGTTTGTGATTGCACATAACGGATCGCAGGGTCTTTACGTCGGGTATCACGACACCACGGCGGAGCACTTGGTGCAATTTCGTTTTGAACTGTTTCCGGGATTCGAGTTTGCCGAGGCGTTTGAAGCAGGCACGGTGCCAAAGGACGACACGCTCGGGGGAGCGCCGGTACATCTCGAGTGTGCGGTCATTCACTTTCCTTTCGCGGGTTCGGGCGTATCGGAACTGAAGCCGGTGATTGTTGCGCCCTACCAGGGGTCTTGGCACATAGGCGTCGATGTTTACAAGACGTGGCGGAAGACGTGGTACGCGCCTCCGAAAAAGCCGAAGTGGTTGAAGCAGGTTCACTCCTGGCAACAGATTCACGTGAACTCGCCGGAAGAAGAGTACGCCGTGCCGTATCGTGCGTTGCGTGACATCGCCGACGAATGCGCGGAGCATGATGTGCGTGCGGTGCAAATCACGGGGTGGGCGTCAGGCGGACAGGACCGTAACAATCCTTCGCACGACACGGAGCCCGGTCTGGGGACTTGGGAAGAATTGCACGACGCAATCCAGTACATGGAGTCGCTGGGCGTGCACGCCGTGCTGTTCAGCAAGTTCACGTGGTCCGACCGTAGCACGGAGTGGTATCGGATGGACCTCAAGCGTCTGGCCATGAAGGACCCGTACGGCGATGAATACTACTATCCCGGCTACATGTACCTGACTGAAACGCAGCTCGCGAATATCAACACGCGCCGGTTCATTCCCATGTGCATGAATTGTCAGGAGTGGCTGGACGTTGCGGGCGAGGAATTTCAGAAGGTGCTGGCGCTTGAACCGTCGGGCATGCTCTACGACGAGTGCCAGCATCACGGCGGCGCAAACTACTGCTTCGATGCGAATCATGGGCACCGCGTGCCGGCGCATGTGTTTGCGGGCGATGCACCGCTTGCAGAAGCCTTTTGTGATGCTGCAAACGAGCGGGGCCGTGAGTTCCTGATGGCGGGCGAAGATTGTTACGACCTGCAACTCCGCCACTATCACCTTTCCTATTTTCGGATTGGCACGGGCCATTTGCCAATGCTGCGGTACATCGCCCCCGATACGGAAATGATGGTCGCCGTGCTCGGGTACAACAATCGCACGGTGATCAATCAGGCGTTGTTGTACCGCTACATTCTGAGCTACGAGCCGCGCGGGTTTAAGGGACGCTTGTCTGAGTTTCCGCTGACACTCCAGTATGGTAAACAGGTGGACGCACTTCGCGACCGCTACAACAACTATCTCTGGGATGCCGAATTTCGGGACACGCAGGGGGCGGAGGTATCGATCCTGGACGGACCATCAAGGGTGCGTCACTCCGTGTTCGTTAGTCACGCAACTGGGAAACGTGCGGTGGTCGTTGTCAATACGAGCTATGACGAGCCGGCAACGGTTCAGGTTCATTTGGAGCCGGCCGCAGATGCGTTGCGCATTGCGACCCCGGAAGAACCGGCATTGGTGTCTTGCGACGGCTGCGTTCGTTTAGATCCGGTCTCGGCAGCCGTAATTCTGGAGACTTGACGAACAGTTTGTCTTGGTCGTGCGAATTCCGTTACGGTCGACAGGAAGCGACTCAGGAGTGCAATAGCTCATGGCGGGAGAAAACTTGGTGCGACGAGACTTCTTGGCGCGAAGCGCGGCTGGCGTCACGGCGGCATTGGCAAACGCCGGAGCGCAGGGCGCAGAGACGTCATCACAACGGAGACCAAACGTCCTTTGGCTGCTCGGCGACCAGCATCGCGCACAAGCCTTGAGTTGCATGGGCGATCCGAATCTCACCACGCCAAACATCGACAAACTCGCCGGCGGGATTGGCGTGACCGCAGTCGCCGGATGTCCCCTGTGCACACCGTTCCGCGGCTCGCTGCTGACGAGCCGGTATCCACACGAGTGCACGCCCGGCCACGATTACGCCATGCCGGATGGGATGCCGACCGTTGCCGCGCCTTTCAACGAAGCCGGGTATCACACGGCCTATTTCGGCAAGTGGCACGTGGACGGACGGGACAACCGTGCGGAGGGGGAACGATCCGGAAAACAATTCGTTCGGCCCAAGCGCCGGGGCGGGTTCGAGATGTGGCTGGGCTACGAAAACAACAACGCCCAATACGATTGTTGGCTTCACGGTCATGACGTCAAGGGCGATCCCATCGAATTGTTTCAAATTCCGAAGTACGAGACCGACGGCGTCACGGATCATCTTATCGAGTACATCGAGGATCGCGGCCGCGAACAGGCCGCAGGCGATGCGCGACCGTTCTTCGCCGCTATGTCCGTACAACCGCCCCACTCCCCCTACGTCGCGCCGGAGGAATGGACGGCGCGCCATCGACCTGAGGATGTGAAATTACGTCGCAACGTCCCGCCGGTGAAGCAGATCGTGGACGATGCGCGACGCGATCTCGCCGGGATATTACGCGATGATCGAAAATCTCGACTGGAACATCGGCCGGATCGTCGAGACGCTGGAAGAAGACGGGACAATTGGACAATACATATATCGTCTTCTTCTCGGACCACGGCGACATGCATGGATCCCACGCCCGCATCCTCAAATGTGTGCCGTGGGAGGAATCGATTCGGATCCCGTTCATCGTATCCAAAGGCGGAAAACCCTGCATGGAGCGCGCGGTCCCGTCACCGGTCCACACGCCCATCAATCATGTCGATATCGCGCCGACGACCCTCGGGCTCTGCGGTCTGCCCGTGCCCGAGTGGATGCGCGGCACCGACATGTCCGGACTCGTCGACAGTTCTCGGGGCGGGCAAGGCTCGACGTTCCGACTCGGCGTTTCTCCAACTCGTCGATCCCGGGTTCAAATACGGGTTTGCTTCCGACCGCGAACGTCCCTGGCGCGGCGTGGTGACACAAGACGGGTGGAAATACGCGGTTCTCGAAGGGCAGCCCTGGCTGCTCCATGACCTCAACGAAGACCCTTACGAACTTGCCAACCACGCCCTGGACGGCCGCTACAAAGTCGAACGCCGTAAGCTGCAGGAACGGCTGGCGGCGTGGATGAACGATACCGGGGATACGTTTGCGTTGCCGGAGATTACGTGAGGGAATGAGAGACAACAGGGACAGCAGGGACAACAGGGACGTAAGACTCTCTCGTAGGGAATCTATTCTTTGTCCGTCTCCGTTCCGTGCTCTTCAATGTCTTTCTCTTCTGGAGTGTCTCTTGGAGCCGACCTGTCGTATCGGCAGCCTCTGTTGTTCTTGGTGTCCCTGCCGTCTCTACGTCCCTGTCTTCGCCGCTTGTTGCGCTCCTCGATTCGTGCCCGTGTCATTCCTTCGCGTAGGCCACCTCGTTCAAGGAACACTTTTTCGAGATGCTTGATCTGCCGGTCCAACAACACGCTGGCAACTCGGATCAGCCCGATTATCACATTCACGCAGATTGCCGGATCCGAGTGTTTGATTCCCTTTCGGAATGTTTCGTAGTTTGCGTTTGGGACTCGGGTGAGCTCCCGCAGCCGTTGCGCATAGGGGTGATCCTTGGGCCACTCCTCGATTCCACGGAGACGAAGAAAATCGCGATAGTCCTCCAATAGCTCCTCCAGACTCGCTCTCGCCACATTGGTAAGTTTGAGTTCGATTTCCTTTGACGTGGCCGAGGCCATGCTGCCTTCGACGATATTCTGTTTCCCGGAGCGCGCGGCCTGGATCATCTGGTCGTGGGTTCGATCGCGCTTATCGATGAAGCGGATGCAGAAGTGGACGGTGGCGTCGTAAATGATTTCGGCCTTTTGGTACGAGAGGAGTTTCTTGTAGCCACCGTGTTTGGGGATGAAGCGCTCCGCCATGGGATAGTTCCCTCGTACTGGTTTCGAACAGGATGTCATAATGACCAAGGACAACAGAGACAACAAGGACAGCAGGGACGATACAAACGCCCGAGGCGGGACGATGTAGCACGGTCTTGTGTTCTGCTGTCGCTGCTGTCCCTGGTGTCTCTGATGTCTCTGCCGTCCTTGGTCTGGAAGGGACACCGCTGCTATGCTCAGTTACAGTCGGTGGACAAAGAGACAGAAACTCACTCAACGGGTACCTGAGATGGCAGCTCCGACCACGAGAAAGTCCTATATAGATCGCCGCACCTTCCTGAAGCTGACAGGCGCCTCGCTTGCCGCGGGTTCAATGATGGCGTACAGAAAGCAAAGTCCTAATCCCCGCCGCCCTAATGTCATCCTCATCATGACGGACAACCAGGGCGCCTGGACGTTGGGGTGTTACGGCAATCCGGATATCCACACGCCGAACATCGACCGGCTGGCAACGGAAGGCGCGCGATTCACCCGGGCCTTCTGCAACAACGCGGTGTGTTCTCCGACGCGAGCAAGTTACCTGACGGGGTTGATGCCGTCGCAGCATGGCGTGCACAAGTACATCAACAACGACGTCATGTTGGGCCCGAAAGCCTACAGCACGATCGCGGAGTATGACACCTTGCCGCAAATCCTGAGTGAATCAGGATACACCTGCGGGCTCGTCGGTAAGTGGCACCTGGGCGATCACCTTCATCCTCAGGAAGGGTTCAGCTATTGGGTGGTTAAACCGGAAGGGCACACGACGAGCTTTCACAACCAGCACTACATCGAGAACGGCGAGACCCACGAGATCCCCGGACACCAGACCGCCTATTGGACGAAACGCGCTTGCCAATTCATCGAACAGAGCAAGGACGAGCCGTTCTTCCTGTTTCTCGCGTATAACGGGCCGTATGGACTCGGCCAGAGCATGCTCGTCGAACCGAATAATCCCCATGCCTCGGATTACACAGACTGCAAATTCACTTCGTTCCCGCGGGAAGAACCGGACCCGTGGCTGGTCAACAATCGCAACATGATCAACAACCCGACGTCGATGCGCGCGTACGCCTCCGAACTAAGCTGCGTCGACGACGGTGTGGGTAAGGTGATGAGCACCTTGGCCCGACTTGGGCTTGATGACAACACGCTGGTCATCTTCACGGCCGACCAGGGGTGGGCCGGGGGTCAGGGCGGATTCTGGGGCATGGGCGATCATACACGGCCCTTGACGGGCTACGATCCCATGATGCACATCCCGTTGATTTACCGTCATCCCGGTCACGTCGCCGCCAAAAATGAAGTCCATGAAATGGTGAGCAACTACGACTTGCTGCCCAGCGTTCTCGACTATCTTGGTTTGACTGACAAGTTGCCGAGCGAACCGCCGCTGCCGGGACGCGACTATTCCACATTTTTGCGCGGGGAAAGCGCGGATTGGGACAACGTCATCTTCTACGAATTCGAGAACCTTCGCTGTATCCGGACCGAGGATTGGAAGTACATCGAGCGGTTCGGTGACGCGCCCGATGAATTGTTTTATCTCGCGGAAGATCCGGGGGAACAAGACAATCTGATCGATGACCCGGAATATGAAACGACGAAGGATGAATTGAGTCGGCGTCTTAATGCCTTCTTCGGTCGGTATGCGGTTCCCAAATACGATCTGTGGCATGGTGGAACCGCAAAAGGCGGATTGCTCCTGGGCGAAGCGCCGTATCAAAATCCGGCTGAACCCACGACTTGAACGCGGTGCCCATTCCGTTTAGGTTGTTCATGGGCTGAATCTTATGAATTGGCGCAGTCAAGACCATTCGCACATGCGAATGAACCATTGAGGAAATGGACATGTTTACACGTACGGTAACGTTATTGGCCGCTTTGACGCTGATTGGTCTTTCATTTCCCGCGCAGGGTGCGGACGACGGCTGGGTATCGCTGTTCGACGGTAAGACGTTGGACGGCTGGATTCAGAAGAACGGTACCGCCACGTACCGCGTGGAAAACGGCACAATCGTCGGCCAAACCACGCCGGGCAGTCCGAATTCCTTTCTCTGCACGGAGAAGGAATACGGCGATTTCGAGCTGGAATTCGACGTGAAACTCATGAACGACGAACTGAATTCCGGCGTGCAAATCCGTTCGCAGACGAAACCGCCGGAAGGCGACGAAAAATTCGGCCGCGTCAACGGTCCGCAGGTCGAAATTGAAGCGACCTTGGCGGACGGCGCGCAGTCCGGCCTCATTTACGGCGAAGCCTGTGGCGGGTGGATGTCTCCCGACGCCGAATCGAAGCGATTGAAGGCCTTCAAGGACGGCGAGTGGAATTCGTACCGCGTCATTGCGAAGGGTCCCCGGATCCAGACCTGGATCAACGGTCAACCCATCGAAGACCTCGTGGATCAGGAGAAGTACGAAACCCATCCCAAGGGGTTCATCGGCTTACAGGTTCACGGCGTCGGCGACCGCGGGCCCTATGAAGTGGCGTGGCGTAACATCCGCATCAAGGTTCTCGATTCCAAATAGGCGCGACACGACGGTGGCAATCTATTCCAGGAAACGTGTGTCTTGTCAAGGGGGTACGATAATGAGAATTCTCATGTCTGCATTTTTGATTCTTGCGGCGGTTCTGATTGCGCATGGCGCGATCGCGGCGGAAGCCGGGCCGGCATTCCAGATGCACCGCGTCGGGACGTACCGCGGCGAAGTATGCGGCGTGGCCGATTTCAACAACGACGGGGCCCTGGACATTGTCGCCCTGCCTTATCTGTACCTTGCGCCCAAGTTTGAACCGCTCAAGATCTGCGACGTGGAAGGCGAGGTCGACGAGGAAGGCAAGGGCTATCGGTGGGATTTTATGAACGCGCCCATCGACGTGGATGGGGACGGCTGGATGGATATCGCCACCTGTTCCTGGTTCGGCAAGAAAGCGGAATGGCTGCGAAATCCAGGCGAAGCCGGTGGTATGTGGCCACGTACGCTCATCGAGGAGAACGGTAACTACGAATGCGGCGAAGCCTGGGATCTCGATGGCGACGGCAAGGCCGAAGAGATTCTGCCGTCCGTAAAGCCGACGGTCTGGTACGAAGCGGGCACCTTGCCGGACGGGACGCGCGGTATGATCAAGCACGTGATTTCCGAGGAGGAAATGGACTTCGGCGTGGGCTGCGGCGACCTCAACGGGGATGGACGTCCCGACGTTATTCGCCCCGCGGCATGGTTTGAAGCACCGGCCGATCTGCGTGCGGGTGAGTGGAACGAACATCCCATTGCCATCGGCAATCCCGAGGAAGGCAAACCGGGCCACACACCGCAGATCCTCGTGTACGACGTCAATGACGACGGCCTCGCGGATATGGTCACCAGCGCGGCCCACGACTACGGGATCTACTGGTACGAGCAGGTCCGGCGGGATGGCAAGATTGCGTTTACGCGCCACCTCATCGACGATTCCTGGTCTCAGGCTCACAGCCTGGCCCTCGCCGACATCGACGCGGACGGCGACCTGGATCTCGTCACCGGCAAGCGGTTCATGGCCCACAACGGTAACGATCCCGGTGGGACGGAGCCGATCGGCGTTTATTGGTACGAACTGGACCGCTCGACCGAACCCAACCTGGACCAAGCACGTAATTTCCTACAACGAAGGAATTGGGTCGGGCCTGAACCTCGTGGTCATAGACCTTGATAGGGATGAGGATTTGGACATTGTAGTGACGAGCAAATCGGGTGGGCCGGTGTGGTTCGAGAACACGCTGAGGTAGTGACCGGCTGCAAGTGCGTCGCGAGTCAGGAATCGCCGTTGGATGAATCACGCATCCGATCGCGCGTGTAGGAAATCAGGAGGCCAACGCCGGCAATGACCAACACGACTCCGGAAACCCAATTCATCCGCGCGTCGTGTGCGGACATAGCTTTGAGGATTGGTGTCAGGATCACCAACAAACCCAGTATCGCGATCACCGCGCCGTTCAGTAGCTTGATTTCCATTCGGTATGCCCTATCTGTCCATTCGAATCGCGGCTACCAGAAGATTTCCGTCCAGAATACATAGACCGCGAGCGTTACGACGAATAACACGGCGGCCACACGCTTGAGCCTTGGGGTCAAGTAATGCTCTACATCCTCGGGTCTTACTCCTCGAACGTCCGCTTCGCCGGGAGTGAACAAACTTACCAAAAGTGCAACGACTCCGGTCAACGCAAAGGTAACGGTACCCCGGAAGTACAAGTCCTCCTTCGCGATGTCCGCTAACATACCCATCCGAGACATGACAAACAGCACCACAGCCACAGAACCGCCGACAATCAGCCCGGCCACCGCGCCACGGCTATTTATCTTTCGTACCGTTGCGCCAAGGATCGTCACGGCGCCAAACGGCGGCATGATCACCGCCAATACGCCCACGGCGAAGAGGAACATCCCTTCTTCCGCGTGCTTAAAGGCAAAGGCCGCGCCCACGGCGAGGCACGTTCCGACCACGCCGGCGACGCGCGATACGCTCACGTAATGATGATCGGACTGTCCGGGTTTGACGAACCGACGGTAGATATCGGCGGTGAACATGGTGCAAAACGCATTGATCTGGGAGTCCGCACTTGAAAGAAATCCCGCAATTAGGCCCACCACTGCTATTCCATACAGACCGGTCGGAAGAAAATGCTTGATGAGTTCCGGCATGGCGTGATCGTTATTGGACAACTCCGGGAAAAGCACTTTCGCCGTCAAGCCCGGAACGATGATGACCAACGGCACGAGCACCGCATACCACATGGAAGCGCCGAGATAGCTAATGCTGGCGTTTTCGGGGTCCTTCGAGGCAAGGGGCCGCTGCACCACTTGGGCCTCGCAGGACCAGTAGCTCATGCCCATGAAAAACATCCCTGCCAGCGCCATGGGGAGCGAACCAAGACTTGAATGTGCCGCCCAGAAGTGACGATGCGAATCGGGCAGCTTGGCCGCCAACCCGGAAAACCCACCCATCTCCACGAGACAGCAACCGGAGAGAATCACGAGGGGAAAGAACATGAGCGCCAACTGAAGCACGTCCGTGGCAACGACCGCGCCGAAACCGCCCATGAGCGTATAGGCCGCCGCGACGATGGTAAGCAGGAAGATGCAGCCGTTGAGGTCCCAACCCAGCAGTGTTTCCAGGACTTTTGAACCCGCGTAGATGTAGAGGCCGAGGTTAAACAGCATCCAAATAAAGGTCCAGACAACGCTATACGCCACGCCCACACGTGCGTCATACCGGCGTTCAAGCCAGCCGCCGAGTGAATAGACGTTAAGCGCGCGAAGCCGCGGCATCAGAATCAGGGCCGCGAGCAGCAAGACGATGCTGCCCATGAAGACCCCGTGAGACATGACGATCCCCACGGAATAGACGGCGCCGGTCAAGCCGAGAAAGTCGTTCGCATTGAGGTTCGTGGCGACGGTGGAGAACGAGGCGATGATGCCGTTCACGTTGCGTCCCGCGAGAAAGGCCGATTCCATCGTATCGGCCTTGTGATGCATGCGCCAGCCCCAGTACACGACGGCCACGATGAATACCACCACCATAGCCCATTCGGTGCCGTAGAGGCTGTCTGTGAAGATCGCCACTCGTTCCTCCCTGAGTTCGCCTGCGATACCCCCTGTACAAACGAAAGGCCGATACACGGTATCGGAGCGGCGGGGTCACGTCAACCTTGGGCCGTACGGGTTATCGTCGCGACTCTAGTTTCTCCCAAAGACGGTCGGCCAAAATCAGTCAAAGCGACAGCAGAGACATCAAGGACAGCAGGGACGTGCAAGCTGGCTACGATCAATGACCGAGGCGAGTCCGAATTTTTGGGAGACACCCCAATGACTTACGACCCCAGACTCCTCTGTCGCTGGTGTCTTTGTTGTCGTTGATGTCCCTCGGTTCCCGCAAAGCAATCAAACGGACCGGCGAAGTATTCGATTCATTCATTGGCCGTCATGATCTGCACCGGTCCAACCAGGCCGGACGGCAGCAGCGGCGAATCCGGCTTGTAGGGATTCCAGGTGGTCCATGTCACGCGTTCGTTTTCCGGCAGTGCGCTGTCGCCGATGAGTCGGTTGGGCCACAGGTTCGCGACGTCAATCTCCAGACGGTTGTCTTTGGCCTTCACGGCGTGCGTGATATCCACGCGCCATGGCGCGCACCAGACGACGCCCAGATCCTGACCGTTCAGGCGAACCCGCGCCATGCAGTGCACCTCGCCAAGATCCAACAGGATACTTTTGGAATCTCGATCGAGATCGCTGGGGCAATCAAAGGTCTTTCGGTAGGTAGCAATTCCCGAGTAGTACTTGATCCCGGGTTCGGGGCGGGTACTCCAATCGTCCAACGTCTCGAACTGGACTTTCTCCGGACCTCCCAGTGACAAGTCAAATGCAACCTCCCAGGGTCCTGCAAGTGCGGTGGCGGTTGTCGTGTGCAGACAATTTGCGGTCCCGCCTGTTTTTGCTGCACCGGCGCGAAAGATAATGAACAAGCTCTGGTACGGGTCAAAGCACAGCGGTATCGTCGTGCGTCCGTCACGTTCGGTGTATTCGGGTAAGTCGTGGATGCTGGTCGTCACGGGATCCCAACATTGTGGCTGAAGGCCGACCACGCGAAACGTGCAAGACACCTTCACCGGTTCGTTCGTGCGGTTGGCGACAAAATAGACTTCATTGCTCCCCGTACGCCGATGGGTGTAACGGATAGGGCCGTCGGACTCGAAGTCCGGCAGCACATCCATCGACGCCAAGACCTGCGCAGTCGCATCGTAGCCGGGATAGCGCGGCGGGTAGGTATCGGGGTCTGCGTCTAGCTTCAGGTCGCCACCCCAAACGACGGCGCCGTGTCCAATCGCTCGCCGCGTGATTTTCTCCGGGGCCTCCGTGCCGCCCCATATTGTTGATGCTAGCACCTGCACGTTTTGATCGCATTCCGGATAGCCGGACAAACTCGGCGACTTCAAAGGTGGATTGCCGACGATCGTAGCACCGGATTGCACCAGTTCCTGGATCTTGTGCAGCAACTCCGGCGTCATCGTGTCGACGGTAGGAAGCACGAGAATGCGATAGGCCGCGCCGCCCGGGAAGACGATTCGGCCGTCCTCGACGCTCGCCGATAGGAGCAACGTACTTGGCGCGCAGCCGTCAAAATTGTAGCCACGCCGGTCCTTCAGTTCGCCTTCCAGCGCGGAAGAAGGCGGACGAAACACCTGCGGCGCGCCTTCCGGAACCAGGTAACAGATGTCCGCGACGGGCGCGCCCTGGCGCAACAAGAACTGACACCGCGCAACGTAGGTATGGTACGCGGGCACCATGGGCCACCACGTCTCGGTGCGGTCCCAATGGACGCCGTAGGGACCCATGGTCATGCCCGGCCGCCGATCCAGCCACGGTTGATGGGCGTACCGGTGAAACACGAGACGGTTGATGCCGGTCGCAAAGGCCCAGTCGCCCTGGTTCTTCATGGCGCCGGGATACAGTTTCCAGGCCTCGCTGGAATCGGCTGTAAACGATTCGGCGGCTATGATGGGCCGGCCACGCGTATGACCAATTGACGTGGCCTCGATACAGGAGAAGGTGGAATCGAACCCTATTGACCAGAACTCACACATGGGCACATCGGCCACGCCGCCCAGTTCCATGTCGGACGTCGGGTTCATGTCGTAGGGTTCGATGGACAGCCCGAACCCGTGCCGTCGCCCAAGTTCTTTAAGATGCTCTGCGTGATTCTCCAGCACGAGTTCTTGCGCCGTGAGCCGCAGGTCCCACAGGAATCGCTCGGAAACCTCCTCGCTCTCCACGATGCGGCCGGTCATGACCGGCAGATACGGCAAAGGATCGTAGCCGCGACGGCGCTGGAATTCCTTCCTGAAAACGGCCGTCCAGTTTTGCGACCCCATCTCCCAACTGTCGATATGCAGCATGGTCCAGCCGCTCTTTCGAGCGGCCGGCCTCTCCCCCACCGTCCGAAGGAGTTTGCCGACAAACGCGTCAAAATGTGCATCGAGAGCGGCCGGATCGAACTTGTCGCTTTCAAAACCCAACCCCGGTTCCGGCGCGGGTCGCGTGTTCGCGCCTGTATTCCGCCGGCCGAAGCGCAGGATCGTCCAGTCGCCTTGGGGGACATCCCACGTCAGATGACCGTCAGGTTGCAGACGATCGGTGAGGTCGACAACGTCCTTCGGGGAGATGATCGAACTCGCGGGAACATCCGGGTACGAAGCCGGCGCGGGTAAATACGGTTTCACGCCCGGCTTCGAGGTATACGGTTCACGGACATACAACGCCTTCTCGTCAATATCGGCGATACGTGCATCGTCCTTCGTCCGTGGAACGGCCAGCACGGCAACATCGGCGTAGAAATCTTCTCGGGCCTGCTTAATCCAATCCGGGATTCCCGCGTCTCCGAAATAGGGTGGGCGCGGTTCGGGACGAGGCAGCACGCCGTCGAATTTCGACGGACCACTCACGTTGACCGGCGCGGCGACGAGGTGCTGCATGGATTGTTCGGCTTTCACCCATGGGCCGCCACTGCCGGTCCAACCGGGCCCCGCGTTGAGTGTGATTTGCAGGCCGAGGCGTTCGGCTTCATTCACCGCGTGCTTGAACAACGCGCACCATTCATCGCTCATAAACTCGACGGGGCCGCGCGGAATGCCGACGTTGACTTCCATGAGAATCACGCCACCGATTCCCGCATCTTTCAAGGCCTCGAAGTCCGCCGTGATTCCCTCCCGGCTGAGATTGCCGTCCATGATGAACCAATACACCCACGGGCGGGCCGAATCCGGCGGGTTGGCGAAGCCGTTTGCGAGGTCGTCAGTATCCGCCCAGGCACAAAGGCACGCCGCCGCCAAAAGAAGTGCGATTACAGGAATGCGTGATTTCATTTCCCCCTCCAATCTCTTTCCGTAATCGTAATCGTTATCGTAAGCGTAGTCGAACCGGCGGTGCGTGTGAATCCCTGCGCCCCGGTAGCGTATGATGGGGAACCAAGACTTTGGCGCAACATGAAAACCTGCGGGGCCGGGTCGTTTCATCCGTTCCCCAGTGCATCAAGGAGCGGGTACTATGTCACACGAATCACTATCCCGTCGAGGATTCCTGGCGACTTCTGGCGTTGCCCTGGGCGCCGGCATGATCGGCAGCACCGCATTTGGAGCCAACGATCGCATCCGCATCGGATTGATCGGCACGGGAAGCCGTTGCCGGTCGCACATGAAAAGCCTCGCCGATTTGAAAGACGCACATAACGTCGAGGTCGGCGCCGTGTGCGACGTGTGGCGGCCCAACCGGGAATCCGCCGCGGGCATCATCGAGAAGACCTTCGGCAAGAAACCCTTCGCGACGTCGCGGTTCGGCGAGGTGCTCGACCGGGACGACATCGACGCCGTGGTCATTGCTACGCCCGATTTCGCGCACACGCCCATCATGATCGAGGCCCTCAAAGCGGGTAAGGACGTCTACGTCGAAAAGCCCATGTCCTTGTCCGTGGAAGACTCCGCCAAGGCGGTCGACCTTACGCGGCAGAACGACCGCGTCGTCCAAGTCGGCACGCAGCGCCGGAGCGAGGGATGCTGGTGGGCGGCACGCGACCTCGTGGCGTCGGGCAAATTGGGTCAGGTGAGCCGAATTGCGGCCGCAAACTGTTTCAATCAGGAGCGATGGGCGCGCGATTACGACGACTGCAAGGAAGAAGACGTGGACTGGGAGGCATATCTGTTTAACCGGCCCATGCGCCCCTTTGATCCGCGCCTTCTACGGCGCTGGCAGCTCTATCGCATGTGCACGAACGGTATTTCCGGTCTCTGGATGACGCATCTGATTGACGCCGCCCACATGATCATGGGCTCCACCTATCCCAACAGCGCGGTCGCTCACGGCGGCATTTACGTCTGGAAAGACGGCCGCGAACACAGCGACGTATTCCACGCGTTGGTGGACTATCCGGAAGGGTATCTCTTTGACTGGGCCATGGTCCTGACCAATTCGGCCGGGACCCACTACAACGTCCACGGTCGGTACGGGACCATGGATATGTATGCCGGCACCTATTCCGGTGAGGGCGGCGAGGAAGGCCATCAAATCGAAGCCGGCAAGCTCGATGCCAAACCGGACGGCGATCATATGGCGAACTGGCTCGAATGCATGCGCAGCCGCCAGCGGCCCATCGCCGATATTGAGTATGGGTATCAGCATTCGGTCGCCACGATAATGACCGCCACCGCCCTCGAAACGGGCCAGCGCATGCGCTATAACCACGACGAACGAAAACTGTATGCCGGATGAAACCAGGCGGAACCGATTACTGGGAATTGAAACGAAAGAAGGTATTCTTGCCTCGACCGCAGGTTAAATGAGAGGGAATATAGTATGAAGCTGAGACTTGGAACGTTGCTGTGGGTTGGTGCGTCAATCGTCGTTGCAGGCCTGTATTCGCAAGTTGCCCATGGCGACGACATTCGCGTGGGGATTATCGGACTGGACACGTCTCACGTCATCGCTTTCACGAAGTTGTTGAATGACCCCAGTGAGGCGGAACACGTGCCCGGCGCCAAAGTCGTGGCCGCTTTCAAAGGCGGCAGCCCGGACGTCGAATCCAGTTACACGCGGGTCGATGGCTATACCCAGCAGTTGCAGGATGAATTTGGCGTGAAGATCGTGCCGACGATCGAGGAACTCTGCACCCTCGTCGATGCCGTCATGATCGAGAGTGTGGACGGTCGGCCTCACCTCGAACAGGTAAAACCCGTGTTTGCCGCGGGGAAACCCGTGTTCATCGACAAGCCGGTGGCCGGGTCGTTGGGGGACGCCATCGCGATTTACAAGCTCGGCAAGGAACAGGGTGTGCCGTGGTTCAGTTCATCCTCGTACCGGTTTTATAAGAGCATGACGGATCTGATGGCGCAGGATGTGGGCGAAATCCGTGGCGCAATTTCGTACGGGCCCTGTCATCTGGAACCCCATCATCCGGACCTGTTCTGGTATGGCGTGCATCCGACGGAAGCCTTGTTCACCGCCATGGGCACGGGTTGCGAAAGTGTCGTTCGCACGTCGACACCCGACACGGACGTGGTCACGGGGATCTGGTCCGGTGGTCGTGTCGGGACACTTCGCGGTTTGCGCGAAGCGGCCACGCCCCACAAGGTCATCCTTTTTGGAACCAAGTCTGTGGCCGAACAAGGAGAAGGTGGCGATTACGCGCCGCTGGTCGTGGAAATCGTAAAATTCTTCCAGACCAAGATCGTCCCGGTCCCGCCCGAGGAGACGATCGAGATCTTCGCGTTCATGGAAGCCGCGGACGAAAGCAAGCGACATGGCGGCGCCCCCGTGACCCTCAAAGAAGTCATCGAAAAAGCCGGCGGCATGCCGAACTAGGCGCACGCAGTTGACACCGAAAGACGCGGTCGAGGATGGGCATGGAGACAGCGGTCAGTAGCCGGTACCCCTTGGGCCTTGTAGCGCTCGCGCTATGCGCACTGTCGGCTGGCGCCCATGCCGACTTCGACGTTCGCGACTATGGCGCCGTTGGCGACAAGAGCGCAACCGATACCCCCGCGATTCAAGCCGCTATCGACGCAGCCCACGCGGCGGGCGGTGGCACTGTTCACTTTCCGGCGGGGGACTACCTTTCCGGCGCGCTCACGGTTCGAAGCAACGTCACGCTCGATCTCGAACCGGGAGCTACACTGTTTGCAAGCCAGGATAAGGCGAACTATCCCGAAGGTCGCAGCGAGCTGTTGTTCGCGGAGGACGCCGAGAATATCCGTCTGATCGGATCCGGCGCGATTCACGGCCAAGCCACCGCGGACTTGCGTCGTAAGCCGCCTATCGAGGAACCGTGGCCCGAGTTTCGCACGCGAATCCTGTTTTTCCGGGGCTGCCGCAACGTGCACATTCGCGACATCACCATTTTGTACAGCGACTCGTGGACCTTGCATCTGCAGCGCTGTGACACCGTCTACATCGACGGCGTCACGATACACAATAACTATTTCCGGACCAATTCCGATGGCATCGACCCGAATTCGTGCCGAAACGTCCACATCTCCAATTGCCACATTGTCGCGGGCGACGACTGTATTGTGCTGAAAGCCACTGAAGATGCGCCGTGCGAAAACGTCGTGATTGTGAATTGCACGTTGGAAACCATCGCGACGGCGCTGAAACTCGGGACTGAATCTGTCGGCGACTTTCGCGATATCCGCGTTTCCAACTGCACGATCCGCAATTCGCCCGTCGGAATCGGCTTCTTCATGAAAGACGGCGGCACGATGGAGCGTGTATCTTTCGACAATATTTCGATTGAGACCGCCGACCCGACCGAGGTCGCTTACGCGCGCAACAGCGTGTTCCCGATCTTCTTGGACATCGAGAAACGCCATGACGATTCGCCGGCCGGCCGGATTCGTGAGGTGACGTTCAGCAATCTCGACATTCACACGATGGGTAGTTCGGTCATTCAAGGGATGCCGGAACGCCCCGTCGAGAACGTCACGCTGCGTGACGTGACCGTGCGCGTCGACAAGGCCATGGACTTCAGCGAACGGAAAAAGAAGGTCGGAGGGCGGCGCACGGTCAGCAACCAGCGCGACACGATCTACGTCCGCAAACCCGCCTATTTCGCCTTCGGAAACGTCGACGCCCTCACCGTGGACAACCTGAAAGTAATCGTGTCCGACGCCGTGCACACCGAATACCCCCGAGCTGCACTCTACTGCGACGCAGTGACGGGCGCCAACCTGCGCGACGTGCACTTTCGACCCACCGACGGCAGAACCCCGATCCTCCGCCTCAACAACTGCCGCCATACGCTCGTTTCCGGGCAAATTGATATGCGCGAGGGCCACGTCGCAGTCACCGGGGACGAGACCGCCGATATCGTCGTTCAATCGCGGGGGAACTCGAGCCCCTAAGCCGATCGGTTCGTCGCGCGTCACGCGCGCGAGGCGCTCACCGTAATTCCAGCCCTTTCCCCAGACATCACGAAGCCATACAGGCGCAAGTCGATGATGTCAATTCGCGCGCTTGTAGTTACACCACGTTTCGTAGGATACTGCTTCGAAACGCGCCATTTCCGCGGCGCAGGGGAAAAAATGAATATGAAAACAAATCGTCGATCGTTCCTAAAAACCGCTGCGGCATCGGCCGCTCCCTTTATTCTACCGTCCCGGATCTGGGCCTCCCAGACCAAACCGAATGACCGAATCACGATGGGATTCATCGGGGTGGGTAAGCAGAACCGGTACCTGCTCAACACGTTCCTGCAATACGAAGAGTGCCGAGTCGTTGCCGTGTGCGATGTCGACACCACGCGCCGCGAATCCGCTCAGCAGATGGTGAATGAACGCTATACGAGCAAACCGGAACTCGGTTCCACCGGTTGTCAGGCCTACGACGACTTCAGAGACATTATCTCACGGGAGGACATCGACGCGGTCTGTATCGCGACGCCGGATCATTGGCACGCCATTCCCACCATCACCGCGCTGGAATCGGGTAAAGACGTTTATTGCGAAAAGCCGCTGACGCACAACATCCATGAAGCAATCGCGGTCATGGACGCGGTGAAGAAGAACAAGCGCGTGCTGCAGACCGGTTCCATGCAGCGGTCCATGCGCGAGTTCCGCATCGCCTGCGAACTCGTTCGGAACGGCGCCATTGGAAAGATCGATCACGTGGATTGCAGTTTCGGCCCTCCCGGGATCCCCTGCGACTTGCCGGAAGAACCTATGGAACCGGGACTGGATTGGAACATGTGGATCGGTCCGGGGCCGATGCGGCCATACAACTCGGTCTTAAGTCCGCGGGGCGTGCATGATTTCTTCCCCGATTGGCGAAGCTACAAGGAATATGGCGGCGGAATGGTGTGCGACTGGGGCGCCCATCATCTCGACATCGCGCAATGGGGCCTGGGAATGGACAAGAGCGGGCCGACGGAAGTTCATCCCCCTGACAATCCGCAGGCGAAAATTGGCGGCGTCCTTCATTACAAAAATGGCGTCCGAGTGGTCCATGTCGACGGGTTTGGCGTGGACTTTTTCGGAAGCGAGGGCGAGGTCAAAGTCAATCGCGGAAAGTTCGAATTCTACCGCGACGGCAAGAAGGTGGCGGGCTTCGTCGACCGCGCGGACGGCTCACTCGGGGTCACATTGCGGGATGTCGAGGACGAATACCTGAAACACGCAAGGGTCAAACTCTACAAAAGCGACAACCACCTGAAGAACTTCCTGGACTGCGTCCAATCGCGCAAGAAACCGATCGCGAACGAGCAAGTGGGCGGGCACTCTGCGATTTGCTGCCACCTGTTGAACCAAGCCTACTATAACCACGCAGCCATCAACTGGAAACCGAAGCGCCTGCGTTTCGAGAAAGACGGCGGCAAGCCCGAGTGGTTGACGCGCGACTACCGCGCCCCGTGGAAGGTGTAGCAGACAGCGCGCTCCGGCCTGGAACGGGAAACCGCGGGTGTAGATCAGCGGTAGAGACACCCGTAGGGGCGGGACAAATGCGCAATTATCGAGGGGTTGCGAAGGGGAAATAGATGGCGTACCCGGAGGGACTCGAACCCCCAACCTCTTGGTCCGTAGCCAAGCACTCTATCCAATTGAGCTACGGGTACGCATTTGCAGATCGACTGCGGAGAAGGATCGTAGCATTTGCCCGGTGTGTGGTGCAAATCGAATCCGGGGGCTGCTGTCGGAATTAAGGGAACACGGACCTGCACGGACAGACACGGACGATATGGACGAGGATGAAGGTGCGTTCGGCAGTAACCCTCGAGAGTCTTTTCCCGGTGGAATCGGGGTCGTCTGGCGGTCATTCCCCGACCAGGTGCTCGAGATCTTCGCGGGAGACGGTGAACAAGTCCATGTCGTCGGTGATGGCGCCGAGGCTGACGAGGCACTCGGTAAACAACTCGCGGGTCTTGAGTTCGAGATCCTGGCTGCCGAGGTCAGTCATGCACTTCAGGATGTGCTGGCCTTTCTTCACGTGGGTTCGCTCGTCGGAGCGGATGAAGTCGGCGATGTGGGCGAGCACGGTGTCGTTCTCGTCGCGTGCCTTGTCGATGAGGCTGTTGATGGTCTTCAGCACACCGACCTCGCCGAAGAGGTTTATCTCGGCCATGGCAAAAGCCGGTTCCATGGGCCCGCGGCAGGTGGAACTGGTCAGCCGGTTAGGCAGTTCGTAGGGGTCGTAACCGGAGGCCAGCAAAGCCCGGTGACCGATTTCGGTGTGGCGGGCTTCGTCCCAGGTTACGCGGGCGAGGTCGTATTCGGCTTTGAAGTCGATAAACCGGATATCCCACAGGAAGGTGCCGAAGGCTTCGATGGCGTCCACTTCGTCGCGTTGGGTACGAATGAAGCGCAGCCGCATACTCTCGTAGGCATCCTTGGGGAAACGCTCCTTGCCGTCGGCCACGTCGTAGTCACCGGTGTGATGGAACGTGGCAAAACGCGAATCCCGCCGCGGTACCGTGTTTCGCTCGTAGGGGTTCTCGTCGATACGCAGCGTGTCCGGCGGCGCGGCAGGCGTCTCGGCGCTGGAAATGCCGCCGATACTGGCCAGGAGTTGCTGCAAGTGCCACCGCCACGCGGTTAGACGGCTCTCATCGACGCCGCCGTCAACGTACGCTGCAATCGCCGCTTCGGCCCACTCCAGCATGGGCTCGTAGTCGAGCAGAATCCGCTTCATCGCACGAATGGTCGGTGCATCGGTCACACTGTCTGTGTCGTCGATGTGATGTTGATACGCAATTGCGATGGCCCGGCCCGCGACCTGATGTACGCCGACCAGCAATTCCGGCGTATCCGCCGCGGAAAGCATCTCGTCGATAAACCGGTCAACCGCTTCATCGCGATGCGCGTCGACCATCTTGAGGCTTTTTTCCTGCTCGCTCAGGCGCGTGCGCAGGGTGTTCGCTGCATCGGCGTGGTAGAATATGTGGCGTCCGGTTTCGACCTTGACCTCGAACTCGGGGATGGCCAGCGTCCACGATCCCAAGGCTTGCGCCAGCCGCCGTTCAAAGTAGAAGAACCGCAGTAGCCGTTGGGCGTTCTGCTCCACGGTAAACTTGCCGCCCATATTGCGGAAATCCCGGGGGAACCGATAAGGAAACGCGCGGCGCCGTTCGGCCGCGGCCTCGCGGTCTTCGTCGAACGACACAACAGGATATCGCGTGACGGACGGATTGGTCGATTCTGAATTGCCGTTGGTCGACATACGGGTATCCTCCTCAATCTGCCTGAATCTGGCGAGATATGCGCTTGCAGCTATCGCACAACCTGGAGCACCAGCATAAAGCGAAACGGGAAAAAGTTCCAGTTTTCGGTCCCCGGAGTGCCGCGGGGCGGTTCGGTACCATCGCGTCGAAAGACCATCCCCGTCTGTCCCCGTCTTGACAAGTACCAGGATTTGGGCCATCGTTCCAATAAAGCGCCGATTTGACCGACCCGCTTGCGGGCGCAATAGAAACGCGGCTAAAGCGAGACCAAAGAGATTGAGTCACCCGCTTTGGCCGGCTCAGGCCTGAAGCGGGTTCTTATTTGCATTTTTGAATCATCGGAATTCATCACGAGAGGCGCGAGGGTACTGGCTCTGTGAACGCCCGGCAACCGAACCAAGTTGGTCGCGGGGCCACGGCCAGCCCGGGAAACCGGGAATGATGATGTATGCTCTTCTTCAAAGACTTCATCACCCCCTCCATCGCGAGGGGCTTTTTCTTGCCTGCTCGCGGCGGTCCCAACCCTGGTCTTGGCTCCTGATGAACATTTGCAAGTCGGTATCATTGACGCAGAAGGTCGGAGGGAGGTTTGAATGATCGGATCAATCGCGGGGGACACTATTGGATCCATTTACGAATCCCGCTCGTGGAAAAGCAAGGATTTCCCGTTGCTCGGCGACCTTTGCGCCTTTACGGACGACACGGTGCTGACCGTTGCCGTGGCTAAGGCCATTCTGGATGGTGCGCCGTGTCGGGAAGTCGTAAGGGATTTGGGCAGGAAATACCCTTACTGCGGCTACAGCAATGCGTTCAAGGAATGGCTATTCTTTGGGGATCGCGGGCCGTATCAGAGCTGCGGGAACGGTTCAGCGATGCGGGTGAGTCCCGTGGGATTTGCCTTCAACACGGAACAAGATGTCCTTGATGAGGCAACGAAAACCGCTGAGTTCACGCACGACCACCCCGAAGGAATCAAAGGGGCGCAGGCGACGGCGCTGATAATTCTTCGAGCACGAAATCGCGTATCCAAGGACGATATTCGTGCGGAGATCACTGACCGATTCACCTATGACTTGAGCAAGACGGTCGACGAAGTCCGGCCGGATTACCGTTTCAACGGAACGTGTCAGGGCACTGTGCCGCAGGCCATCGTCGCATTCCTGGACTCGGAGTCCTATGAGGATGCGGTCCGGAACGCGGTGTCGCTCGGAGGCGATGCGGACACGCTTGCCTGCATCACGGGCGGAATCGCCCAAGCGTTCTACGGCGGGGTACCCGACGAAATCGTCCAGTGGACGAAGCAGCGTCTCAGTCCAGAGCTTCTGGAGATCACGGAAGCATTCTGCAAAAAGTTTGAAATCGCGATATAGCCGACGACAAAGACGAGTGCCCAGATTGATCGCTTCACCTGTCACGCCGAGGATCCCCAATACAAAACAGTGTGGGGAATCGTCGACATTATCTTCGCGTTCCGTCAACTTGGCCCCGACGTAATCCGGGAGTACACGCCGTCGACCGCGTAGCCGACGCCATTTTGTTGACAATGCGCTCGAAGGAGTTCGCCAAGCGCAATAACGCGTTCACTTTCGTTCGTGGCGATCTCGACGACTACCATCGGCTCGCTTTCTCCCCTGAAATGACCGTTCTCCGAGTACGTCGTGAAGTTCTCGAAATGAGAGGAAACGATTTGGACGACTTCACATTCGGGCGCTGCGACATAGAGGCGATGGAGTCTTCCGATCAACTGCACTTGAATATTACCTCCTTTGCGGGAACCAAGGTCTGTTTGCGCATTCCAGGGCATAGCCTGACTCGCGTTAGCGTTGTATTCGAATCAACATCATGCGGATAACAAAACTAATTGACAAGTGTAGGGAACCATGCTAAGTGTGTCCAGCGCCGATTTGATCTTCAGCTTGCGGGCGCGTTAGAAATACTGGCTAAAGCGACGAACTTGGTTCGTAATAGACCCGCTTCAGTCAGGAATAGGCTGAAGCGGGTTTTTCTGTTGTACCGCTGCGCGCACTGCCGCGTGCGGAATGCTACCGATGACCGGCAGAAAGATTGTGGGGGTAGTAGAGCAAAGAGGAATCGAACGCGCAGGTCACAGGTTTTGGGATGGTTTCGGCTCGCAGTTTTCAAAGTCCTTATCTACCCAATGAACTTTACCGCGCGCTTCTGCCCGTGGCTATCCACCGTGGACGTTTCCAGGCAGCGGCTCTTGCTGTATCTCGACGGCGAAGCGATCGACGAACGTCCATACCCGCTACGCTGACCGGAAAAGCGTTTTCTGAGGCATGGGAGGTCTATCATCCGATGTTCAGAAAGGAGATGGGGAGCCTGTACGCTCCCCATCCCAACCCATCGTCTGATGAGCCTCACCGGGCTATCCCTCGGCGGGGTGCTCGCCAGCAAGAACCGCTTCCGTTTCACCCGGCACTGGCAGCTTATCATGCAAATACTGAACGATGTCCTGGCATATATTTCACTGAACGATGTGGTGGCACTTGAGACTGATTGTCAGCGCGACGCTGACATCTCGGTCAGGTACGTTTGTTCCATTGTGCACAATCTTATCTTACGCTATTCTGAGAAAAGGCTTGATTGTGCGCTCTGCCCGGTCTGCACCTGTGCTCTGCAACCCCCCTCTAAATTTATCGCGTGATTTGGTCGCTAGTCCCGGAAGTCCATTTGCTTCTGAAAGGGTGGCGCGTACGTTCATATGCCATTGCCCATATTGTCGTACTGGTCACAAGGTACCAGCGAAGCTTGAAGGGTGGCCGGGCAAATGTGGGAGATGCGGAAAGGAAGTTCAATGGTATCCATAGAACACCT
This sequence comes from Candidatus Hydrogenedentota bacterium, assembly GCA_963745075.1. Taxonomy (GTDB): domain Bacteria; phylum Hydrogenedentota; class Hydrogenedentia; order Hydrogenedentales; family SLHB01; genus JAHDWY01. The sequence goes on from CAVUWV010000020.1 coordinate 93,853, forward strand.
TAAGGGTGCATTCGCACTTAAATGGCTTCTCATGAATCGACACACGACCGCACACTCGCGTGTCGCAGATGTCGACCCTTTGTCGTCTCGTCGTTTCTCCCAGAGGGATTCTCAGATTCGCGAAAGATAGACACGAGCGCTCCTATCAGGGCACTATAGCCGTCATTGGGGAAAATTGGCGCGACACCCTACGCGGGTGCCTGTCTGGCAGGAGCAATTCACATGCGCAGATACACCTATTCGTTTCTCGTTCCCGTGGTGCTGTTCCTGAGCGTGGCCGCGATCGCGGCAGCCGAAGAGAAGGCGGTCAATTGGCCGGAACGCATTCCCGCGAGCTATACGCCGAAACCTGAACCCACCGAACTGGGCCCGGAAGAAGCGGCCGCCAAGGCCCTCGCGGAGAAGTTGGACACCCACGATCTGCTGTATACCGGAAAAGTCGTGGTGGACAAGAGCCCGAAAATGCTGGAGCCGCCAGCCCGGGTCGCGGTGCACAACGGCGCCAAGTACGCGATGGCGGAGACTCCGCCGGAGATCGAATTCGGCGTCATTCCCGCGACGCCCCGCTGGTTTCCCGAACCGGTTGACGACCACCACCGGGCGATGTGGGCGAACTGGGGGCAGGCGATTTACTATCCGGTCAAAGGCACGTTCTACTGCTCCGTCGGCGATAACGGCAGCTACAACGCTCATCTCTATATCTGCGAGTACGATCCCGCGACCAAGACCATGACCATGTCGCCGGAGGTTAACAAAGTCCTTGGACGCTCCGACAAGGTCTTCGGTGAAGGGAAGATTCACTGCAATTTGGTCTTTATGGACGGCCCGAACATTTGGTTCTGCACGTACTGGTCCAAGTATCCCGAACCACACCCGGAGGATTGGGCGACGGGGTACATCGGCGGTCACGTGATGTCGTACAACGTGAATACGCACGAGTTCGTGGACTACGGCGTGCCCATGCCGGGGGAGTCGTGGCCGTCGGCACGGCTCGATCCGAAACGACGCATGATCTACGCGGCGGGGTATTGGCCTAACTTTATGGCCTATGACGTGGACGCGCGGCGGCCCATCTACGCAGGCCAGCTCCCCGAGGGGATGCAGTGGTCGAACCGTGTCATGATGATCGACGACAAGACCGGCATGCTCTACACGTCCAACCAGGATCCATCAGACCCCGAATGCAACTTAATCAAATACGACTACACGCAGAATCGCTTTACGTTGCTCGATGCGCCCATGCCGGCCGACGAGATCGGCGACGATCACAAGATCGCCGTGATGCGGGCGTGCACGCCGAAACGCGGTCCCGACGGATTGCTCCACGGGATCACGAGCAACGGTCAGGTCTTCTCGTTCAATCCGGATACGGAACAGATCGTCGATCTCGGCTACGGCTGGCCCGGCGAGGAGCGTTACACGGCGTCCATCGAACGCAGCCCGGGCGGGCGCTATCTCTATTACGCGCCGGGCGCTCACGGTCTCGGCTGCCGCGATGGTTCGCCGATCGTGCAGTACGACCTGAAGACCGGCAAACGGAAGGTGCTGGCCTTCGTCGCGCGCTATTACTGGGAGAAATACGGCTACGTGCCGAGTGGCTCATTCTCCATTAAATTGGACGACAAGGGTGAGCGGCTGTTCATCTGCTGGAACGGCGGCTATTTCAGCGAAGAAGCGGCCTTCGGAGAGAATCGCTCATCGTTGTTCAAGCACAACGCGATTATGTTGATTCATATCCCGGAGAGCGAGCGCAAGGAGTAGCGGCGAGATTGGTACAGTTGCTGCTTCCCCGGCTTTGTTGTTCGCCGACTGCGCATGGACAGAAACTGACCGCAACTAAGATGGATTCCCGAACAGTGCCTCATGGATCACGTGCACATGTTCTTCCGGCGTTCGGGAGTCATAGGCTTCAAACCGGCTGAAGGTGCCCGGCCCGTGGGGTTGGGGGTCGCCCGACATGTCGTACGGCCCGGCAACGCCCGCCATCCAATCGTCCTTTGCGGCCCAGTGGGGTTCGTGGACCCGGTAACGGAAGACATAATACTGGGCAGGTTGCCCGGCCGCCGCCGTCGGCGAATCGACGGTTGCCATCAGTTCAATCTCATCCGGAACCGATGTCAATTCGTTGGGATGGGACAACCAGAATACGAGATCCGCCGTTGCCAGGTGCTCCCATTGCCGGCACGAGCCGGGAAAAAGTTCGAGACAATCGTACGCATCGAGCAGTTCCCACAGGACCTTGCACGTCTCCACGTCTTCCGCGAAACGTTGGACCAGTACCGCGTCCGGCGTATTCCCCTCGTCCAACATTTCCGGGACCGGCGACATCTTCTCAAGGATCCTGCGCCGGACCCGGTCGCCGCCGAAGACGGTCATCATGTATCGCCACAACAGAAACGCGACAGCTAGAAGAACTACAATGCCTACGATGATCAGCACTTGCTTCATCGTCTTCCCCCAGGGCGGCGCTGCATGCCCAGAATGCTACACCGGGCTACGCGCGCGTGATAACCTGTCCACACATGGTAGTGTACCATGCGGTGGCCATGAATCAGTCTTCACAGATTTGCCCGATTGCGTGTACAATAGCCTGTATGAGCATTGAAGAACTCGAAACGGAAGCGATGAAACTGGATCCCAAGGGCCGGGCCCGGCTTGCGGAACGGCTTCTCGCGAGCCTGGAAAATCTGTCGGATGAAGAATCTGCAGTGCTCTGGGCGGAAGAGGCCGAGCGGCGCGACGCTAATCTTGATGCCAACCCGAATATGGCCCGCCCCGCTGACGACGTTCTTCGCAACGCCTATTCCAACCTCAGGTAAATGGCAAGGGCTGTCTACCATCGGCTGGCGGAATTCGAACTCAACGACGCCGCCCGCTACTACGAGCTTGAACGCCCGGGACTTGGAAAAGCGTTTCTGGACGAAGTTGGCCGTTGCACGCAACGAATTCTCGAACTTCCTGAGAGCACTCCCGTGGTGCGCGGCAACGCGCGGCGCAAACTCCTTCGCCGGTTTCCTTACGCATTGCTTTAGTCGATTCAACCGTACGGCATCCGTATCCTTGCCGTCATGAATTTGAAACGCCGTCCCATGTATTGGATCGACAGAGCGTGATGGTATGGATTCCGGCAACTGATATACTTTCTCATGACTCACCATTCAGAAGGATTTACTTCGCCTCGGGGGTGAGGGAAATGGCGTAGTGTTCTTTGTCGGGATCGTACGCAACCGTTGCCGACTTGTAGCCGTCGGCGGAGGCCGCAATCCAGCCCGTGTGCTCTGGGTGAAAGACTTCGGTGTGGAAGTGCCCATTTTCATCGGTCTGGTTGCCAATTCCGCCCTGTGCCGAGGTGGGGAAACGGATGACCGGACCAACCGCAGCATGGGGGATTGGCTTTCCCGTCGAGGCGTCGGTGACGTCCGCGGTCAGGCGCACATTGGCCAAGCGGTGGTACAGCACGACCGTGCTGGCAGAGGATAGTTGGCGCATGACGGTGTGGTGATATGCGAAGGGATCTGGCGCGATGTATCGATTGCTATCGACTGTTCTTTCGGTATTCTCGACAATTTCGAAGGAGTAGAAGAAGTCGCCAGCGTTGGCGATCGTAAACCGGCCCCTTTCATCAGTCGAGAAACTCCCACAGCGGATGGCTCCTCCGAAGCCCGTGTGACTGAGCGCGCAAAGGTCGACCGACACACGGATTTCGGTATTGGGTATTGGAAAGCCCCAATCGTCGTAAACGGCTATCTTGACAGGACGCTTGTCGGGCAAGGTTACCATCCATTCGACGGTGTCGCCGGCCGCAAGGGCGCAGCGCCGGCCATATTGCCAGTTTGTCGAGTCCGCGGAAGCGAACGACGGGAATGACCGGTCGAGGTAGGTCTCGGCGCGCGCGGGGTCCGGGTACCAGATGTAGAGGCCGGACAGCGCCCAAGGTCGGTCCTTCGGCGTCAGGACGAAGCGGTATACGCCGTAGCCGCGGTCGCCGTTCTTGACGCTTTCCCGGTTGTCGAAGGTCAACGACCGGTTCCCCTGGGCGTCCGTCTCGCCGACCGGTTGCACGGCGATGTTGCCGCGCTCAAGTTCGACCTGAAACACGGGCACGGCGGGCAGCGGGACCTTATCTTCACTTTGGACGGAAATGGTCATCGTAGGCGACGCGGTGGCCCATACAGATCCCAACATGAGGACAATCAGGCCGCTGTTCATGGCAACGTCCTCGCAACCTTGGCTTTTCCCGCAAGCGTGTCTACTTCACCTGACTCGGATCCCAGATCGTGGCGGCGACATAGCGCCAGGGGCCGGTCTTGGCGTCGGAGAAGTAATAAACCACGACGCACTTCCCGTCGGGCCGCTGTACGGCCCGGGTGTAGCCCATATCACGGGTAGAGCCGTCGTCGCGCAGCACGATCTCCTTGCCCCACGTCTTGCCTTGGTCGTCGCTCAACTTGGCGCAAATGCGGAACGGTTCGGCACGCACGCCGTAGTGCAGGCACAATCTGCCGTCTTTCAGTTTCAAGAGCGTCGGCGGATTGCCTTCGCCCAGGTCGTCGATTGGCGTACTGTAAAGTTCCCAGTACTTGCCGTTGTCGTGTGAAATCCAGGTCTCAATCCAGCGTTTCTCACCTTCGCGCCGTCGCACGGCGGTGAGCAGCGTGCGGTCATCCAGACGGACCGTCGATGGCATGATTCGGAACCCCTCGGGTTCAGGTCCGATCCACCCTACCACGTGCCACGAAGCGCCGCCGTCGGTGGTCTCGACGCACACGGTCCGTCCCTCTTTCTCGTCCGCCTTGGACGCCGTCAGAAAGAGCATGCAGGAATGCTTTCCGTTGATGATGTAGTCCGTGCGTGCGGCGATGCCGGGCGTCCCGAAATTCGGGAGGTCATAGGGGCCGCGCCACATCTTTCCGCGGTCGTAGGAGTAGTAATATCTTGACTGTCCCTTGTCGATGTCCGTGGTGCGCAGGGTCATGGCGAAATCGGGATTGGTGAAGTCGATGCCGCCGGGTTCGGCGGGGTTGTCCTTCGCGAGATTTGGAAACACCTCATGCGTCCACGTCAGGCCGCCGTCCAGGCTGCGAGCCATCATGTCGACGCTGGGTTTCGCGCGGTCAACGTTGGCACGGTCGGGACCGAGATCCTTGTAGTAACTCCAACCGTACCCCACCAGGATTTCGTTGCCCCAATGCCAGATACCCTTGTTCGCAGGCCATCCCGCAAAATGCCCTTCCTCGCACTGAATCTTGACGTTTACAACGTCCACGTTGGGCGCGGCCACGGCCATGACAGCCACCATTAACAACGGGAAAAGGGCGAAGAACGGAATTCGGTGCATGGGATGGTCTCCTGCGAATACGGGAGGTTCGTCGAGTATATTTCAAAAGGCGAGTATACTCGCCGCGAGCCTACCGCGCCAACAGTCGTCCGGGATTTGTCCGAGATTCCAACGAGAAATGACCATGCATTGTGGCCGAAGATCCATTAGTATGGGTCGCTCGACAAGTAAAGTAGAAAGGACGGGTTATGAGTTCGGGGACGTCGTCGCAGAAACCTCGCGTGCATTTTTCCGGCATCGGTGGAACGGCCATGGTCGCGGGAGCCCGGCTGGCCCTGGAAGCGGGTTGGGAAGTGCGCGGAAGCGACAACCCGCTGTATCCGCCTACGTCAGACATGGTTAAGGCGCTGGGGGTACCGGTCGTGGAAGGATACGACGCGGCGAACCTGGACTGGGGTCCGGAACGTCGTCATCATCGGCAATGCGTTGAGCCGGGGGAATCCCGAAGTCGAGGCGGCGTTGGAGCGCAAGCTGCACTACGTCAGCTTGCCGGAATGGATGAAAGCCCACGTGCTGCGTGCGCGGCGGCCGGTTGTGATAGCGGGCACGCACGGCAAGACCACGACCACGGCGTTGGCCGCGTTCTTATTGGATGCCGCAGGCTTGGCGCCGGGATTCCTCATCGGCGGTCAACCGCTGGACTTCCCCCACTCCGCGCGGCTGGGCGTGCCGGGCGTGCCCTTCGTCATCGAGGGCGACGAATACGACACGGCTTTTTTCGACAAGCGCGCGAAATTCTTTCACTACCTGCCGGAAGTCGCGGTGGTAACGTCTCTCGAGTTCGATCACGGCGACATCTATCGCGATGTGGAAGAGATCGAGCTGGCGTTCCAACGGATGTTGCGGCAAATCCCCCGCACTGGCCTGCTGCTCGTCTGCGCCGATCATCCACGCGCACTTGCGCTGAAGGATCGCGCGTACTTCCCCGTGGAATCGTACGGCTTTTCGGACCATGCGGATTGGCGTTTCGACGCAACGCCGGGCGCAGACGGACTTATGGACATGACCGTCCACCATGTGGAAAACAGGTGGGGGCAGTTCCGAGTGCCGCTGACGGGACGTCACAATCTGCAAAACGTGCTTGCCGCGATTGCGGTTGCGGCGCGATTCGGCGCAAGCCCCGAGGTGTTGGCGGATGCCTTACCCACGTTCAAGGGCGTGCGCCGCCGTATGGAGATCTTTCTCGAGGCGAAGGGCATCACCTTCGTGGATGATTTCGCCCACCACCCCACCGCCATTCGGGAAACCATCGCCGCGGCACGAATGCGATGGCCCGGCCGGCGACTGTGGGTACTATTCGAACCGCGCTCCAACACCACGGTCACGAACCATTTCCAGCATGAACTGCGGGATGCGTTTTCGGGAGCCGACATCGTCTGGCTGGGATCGATCCATCGTGCCGATTCGATCGAACCGGCACAACGCCTCGACCGAGACGCCCTGGTCGGGGGACTCCGGTCGGATGCGGTGGATGCAACTGCGGCGGATCATATCGAACAGATCGTCGATGCCGTTGAGAACACCGCCCAGAAGGGCGACGTGATATTGATCCTGAGCAACGGCGCCTTCGGGGGCATCTATCGGCAATTGCGCGATCGTTTTCATACCACCACAGACGCATGACGGATTTGCGTCACAACGGCGGGTAGTCTCTTCCATTCGTCATTTGTTATACTGCGCGCCTCATATATCAGGCGCGTCAATCGGTGAAGGGCTGTCATCGCCGATTCGTTCCCATTCGTTAAAGCCGGGAACAACTGAAGGAGAGGATTGCAATGCGCACGAACCCTGTATTGTTGATTCTGAGTCTATTCGCTGTGTTGGCACTTGCGGGAATCGGATGTTCCCCGGGCGCGCCGCCACCGTCTGATACAACCCAAACCCCGGTCCCCCCACCGCCTTCACCCGTACCGCCGTCCCCGGAGAAGCCTACGCAGGCGCCCGTCGCGCCGCCGGTGCTGCCTTCACAAACCCCAACGTCGCCCGCTCCTGTTCCGGCGGCTCCCGCCGTTGTGGCGAAACCTGTCAATCTGTTGACGAACGGAAGTTTCGTGCAATGGGACGAAGGCCAGGTCGCGCCGCGCCATTGGACGATCGGTTACGGTTTTGCGCGCGACGCGATGCCGTACGAACTGGAGCCACTCGAAGATCCGAAGTACGACGACGGCCATGCGGTCCGAGAAACCTGGAAAGAGAACGACACCATGTTCGGGTTTGGGAAGGTGTTCGGACAGACCATCGGAGATCTGAAGCCAAATACCACGTACCGTCTGGATATTGTCGCCCACAACGAATCCGAAAACCCGGTGATCGTTTCCGCGTTTGAAATGAAGGGGTTTGAACCGGGCCGCGTCGCCTCCGGTACGCCGGGTGAACGACTGGACTTGGTTGTGACCGAAATTACCCCAAGCCCAGATCTGGGGACGTATAAAGGCACATTTACGACCCAAAAGCTCGGCGCCGTTAAACTGGGCGCGCGCATCGAGGGCAAGAATCCATCATTACCGGGCTCGGTGGTCTGGGACAGTTGGACGCTGACCGAAATCAAATAGCGCCACCCATGCAGGAAAAAAGTGCCGCACATTGCTGCCAGGTGATGTGCGGCGCACTTTTTTGAAGGACCTGATGCGTGCGATCGGTTCGTCGATTTCGTTGGGAAATTAAACCGATTCGTTCAACGAATCCGCCGCTTTACGCTTGAAACGGGCGAGGAGTTCGACGTGTTCGGTGTGGGGGAACATGTCAACGGCTTGCATGGCGATAAGGTCGTAGTGGGCCAGCAGGGTAGGTATCTCGTCAGCGAGGGCCCGCGGTTTGCAGGAGGCGTAGACGATTTCAGGGGGCTCCAAGGCGACGAGCCGTTTCAACGCTTTCGGGTGCAACCCCGCGCGCGGCGGGTCGACGACAACGAGACTGCTCGATTGAAACGCCTTTTGCGCGTGGAGGGTGTCACGCAGATAGTCCTCCACCTTTTGCGTGATGAAGACCACGTTGTCGACCCCGTTGACTTCGGCGTTGTGCGTGCCGTCGACGGAAGCGTCTTCGACGCTTTCGACGGAAACCACCCGGTCGACTCGGTCGGAACAACTCAGCGCGATCCCGCCGGACCCGCCGTACAGGTCGTATAAGAATTGGGGACGGCTCTCCTTCACCCATTCCCGAACAATGCCGTACATCTTCTCGGTGGCGTAGGTGTTGGTTTGAAAGAAGCTGAAAGGCGATAACCGAAACCGAAGGCGGCGAGGCTCCGAACCATCGGGAACTTCGAGCACCTCGTCAATCGTCGGCTTCCCTTCAAGCACGGTGATCGCGTCGGCAGCGGCGATTTCGGCGCGGCCCGTAAAAATGGCGTGTTGAATACTCTGGCTGGGGAAAGCGTCCTGAACCGTCCGGACGAAGGACTCCGTATCGAGTTCGTCCGCGTTGGTGATGAGCACGACCATTCGCTCGCCGGTCCGTTTGCCTTCCCGGACGAGCAGGATGCGCAGGAACCCGTCCCGCGCTTTGGAGCTAAATGCCGTTAGCTCGCGTTCGCGCGCCCAGTGTCGAACCCCACTCAACAGCGAGTCAATTCCTTTGGGGCCGATGTGGCATTCCTCGATGTCAAGCGTCCAGTACCACTTACCGGCGCGCTTGAATCCCAAAACCGTCTCGCGGGGAAAATCTTTCGGGGGCGGTTCCGGATAATGTTTGCGCCCGAAGTTCAGGTCCAGCTTGTTGCGGTAGTGCCAACATTCCGGTGAGGGCTCCACCAAAATTGGATCGGTCCAGTATGCTTCAAAAAGCTGACCCAGTTTCTCACTTTTTGCCTGGACCTGCCGATCGTACGGCACATCCTGAGCCGAGCACCCCCCACACTCGCCAAAATAGGGGCATCGTGATTCAACTGGCGGTGTCGACTGCTCTGGTTCGGAATCTTTGTTCACCAAGGACTTTTTCCGACCGGTGGAACGCTCATCGCATGTCTCTCCTCATTGGGGATTATACCGATGTGCGAGCGGTGATGGAAAAGGACGTAAACGAGAACTTGATCCGCCCCATTCGAAGTTCTAGGATGCCGGGACAACGCACTATGAGCATCGAAATTACCCAAGATATCGCGCGCGCGCTCCTTCCTGAACGTCCGTCGGGCGGGCATAAAGGAACATTCGGCCACGTATTGATCCTGGCGGGATCCCGCGGTTTTACGGGGGCGCCTCGACTCGCTGCGGAAGCCGCGTGCCGGTCCGGCGCCGGACTGGTGACCGTTGGTGTTCCGGCGTCCCTATCCGATATTGTCGCCACCATGTTGATGGAGGCCATGAGCCTGCCCCTCCCGGCGACCGAGGCTGAATCGTTTTCTCACGATGCCGTCAGGCCCGCGTTGGAGGCTGCAAAGTCGCGGTCGGCGGCTGCCTTAGGGCCTGGGATTTCGCAGCATGACAGCACGCAGCGCTTCGTCGCGGAATTTGTGGCCCAATGCCCCGTTCCGCTGGTGGTGGATGCGGATGGGCTGAACTGCCTGAGCAATTCCCTGGACGCGCTCAGGGATTGCTGCGTTCCGGTCCTGCTAACCCCTCACCCCGGTGAGATGGCTCGCCTGGCCAAGTGTTCCACAGCGGAGGTCCAAGCGCATCGTCAAGAACTGGCTGTATCGTTCGCAAAAGCGCACGGTTGCGTTGTGCTCCTCAAAGGCCAAGGCACGGTCGCCGCGGCGCCGGACGGGGCGTGCAGCGTGAACGCAACCGGTAACGCCGGCCTTGGAACGGGCGGAACGGGCGATGTGCTGACGGGGCTGTTGGGCGGTTTGCTTGCGCAGGGAATGGAAGTATACGACGCGGCGCGACTCGGGGCGTTCGTGCACGGTCTCGCTGGAGACATCGCCGCACAACAGCGAACGCAACGAGGCTTGATTGCACGCGACGTCATCGACGCTATCCCTGCCGCGTGGCGCAACTTGGAAAAGGAAACCTGAGCGATGCGGCGCCTGAGCGATGTTGGGGAATTCGGTTTCATCGATCGACTGTCGCGGCTCGTGCCGACCTCACCCTATGTTGTGGAAGGCATTGGGGACGACTGCGCAGTCCTGCGTGTATCCGATCGCCTCATGCTGGTTTCCACCGATCTCTTTATTGAAAACGTCCATTTTCGGCGGGCCGGGATTTCCCCTGCCGACATTGGTTGGAAAGCTGCCGCCGCGTGCCTCAGCGACATCGCCGCCATGGGCGGAGCGCCGCTGTATTGTCTCACGTCGTTGGCGTGCCCGGCATCCGAACGGACGGCATTCATCGAGGGCATCTATCAAGGCATGTTGAGCGCTTTGTCACGTTTTGGCGTGGTCATTGTGGGCGGCGACACGACCCGAGCGCCCGAAGGCGTCACCATCGACGTTATGGCGATTGGTGAGGCGATCGGCGGGCGCTTCCTGCGTCGACGCGGCGCCAAGGTCGGCGACTACATCGTGGTAACCGGTGAACTGGGAAGTTCCGCGGCCGGGTTGCATGCCCTCACGAACGGGATCGACGACCGCGATCTCATTCGCGCGCATATGTATCCGAGTCCACGGATTCTCGAGGGTCAGTGGCTCTGCGCACGCCCCGAAGTGCATGCCATGCTGGATATCAGCGACGGGGTATGCCAGGACGTCACGCATCTGGCTAAAGCGGCCAGACTCGGGGTCGATCTGTTCCCCGACCACCTGCCGGTAGCCCCGCAGTTGGCTCGCTATTGCGACGAGCATGGATTGGATCCACTGTCGTTCATACTGACCGGGGGCGAAGACTACGAACTCATCTTCGCGATCGACTCGACGCGGGCCGACGATATCCTGGAAACGTTCCATCACGAGTTCCACGCGGCCACGACCGTGGTCGGCGAGGTAACGGACGCGTGGACCGGCGTCCGAATCTGCGGAGAGTCGCCGGAAACGGTCGGATTCGACCACTTCAAGCAGGCCGAGTAAGCCCGGAAGCCACCGCAATCTTGCCCGCTTGCGTAATCGGCGCGAACCCCAATTCCGGATATCTGAGATCTCAAATTCAAGACCTCAGACTTGGCAGGCCGCGACCGCTTTCCCGTCCGAGCGCGAACGTGGCGCCTCAGGGTGCGTTGCCCTTCTTCCACTTGATGTTGCACCCCATGCTGGGCCGTTGTTCGGAAGGAACGGGTTTGCCCGCCAGCACGGTATCCAACGCCGCCCGCAGATCCTTGCCCGTTACCGGAACGTCATTGCCCGGCCGGCTGCCGTCGAGTTGTCCCCGGTAAACGAGCTTCCGATCCGCGTCGAACACGAAGAAGTCCGGCGTGCAGGCGGCGGAATATGCCTTCGCAACGTCTTGCGATTCGTCGTATAAGTAGGGAAACGTGTAGCCGCGCATCCGGGCCTCTTCCGCCATCTTTCCGGGACTGTCGTCGGGGTGCGTCGTGACGTCGTTGGCGCTGATGCCCACCACGGCGACGCCCTTGTCCTGGTATTCCTTGCCGAGCCCGGCGAGTTCGTCCGCGACATGTTTCACATACGGACAATGGTTACAGATAAACATTACGAGCAACGCCTTAGCATCTTGGAAGTCATCGGACGAAACCAGATTGCCTTGCGTATCGGGCAGACGAAAGACCGGTGCCTTGGTGCCCAGAGGAATCATCGTTGAAGGTGTCAATACCAATTGTCAGCCCTCCTTCTGATGCGGGGAATTGCGCTTGTGCGGGGTTGAATCACGCTTTCATGGTAGCGCAGGCGGGAAGGACTATGCGAATTGAGACGGAATGCGTGCGCCCGCCCTCGCTCTGTACACAAGCGAGGGCGGGCGTCTGGGGAGAGGAGAGGTCTATTCAGATGGGGCTCGACCGGTCCGCTGCGTGCGCGACTTGGTCGTCGATTTGTACGCATTCAGATACGAATCGATCCGTTGGAGCCAACTCGTATCCAACCGCAGTTCAATCGAATCACGCAGACTCTGCGTCGGCGTCACCTGCAAATCCTGCTGAGCTTGTGGGTCGAACGACCGGTAAATCGAGCGCGAGTCGAGGTTGACGTCCTTGACCATCGTGTTTCGGCGAATGGTCAACGGCGCTTTGGCCCCGCGATCGAGTGCTGCGGCGCGCTTAAACGTGTTCGGGTCGGTCCCGTACTCGTAGAGGAACACCGGACCGTACGCGCCGGTCCCGACGTCGACCTCCTCAAAGTACAGGTCCGTACCGGATTCGTAATCGAGCAGCGCGTCAAGCCAATCGAAGGGCAATCCCGCTTCGTAGTCGTACGCGCCGAAGACGCGTCCTTCCGAGAATCCGTCGTTGTACCCGTCTTCCCAACCGCCATTGTCGTACTCGACGTGCTGGTCGTAGTACAGGAAGTCCAGGTAATCGGGCCAGAATGCATTGTCGTACCCTTCGCTGAAGCCCAGGATAAACGCATAGTGGTAGTCGACGAAGTATCCGTCGTTGTACGCGTACCACACGCCATCCCAGTAGCCCGCGTCATACGGCGGCGAATCAAGGTACGGGATTCCGCTCGTGTCATAGTAGATGGGACTGTACCCGAGCGTGTCGTACCCGTCGTAGTATCCGTCCCAATACCAATCGTCGAGCGCAAACCCATCATCGAAGCCCTGATCATAGGAACCGTCGGTCGGCGTGTCGGACGGACAGCCCGTCCCGAGTATCACCGCCGCCGCGAGTATCGGCATGCATAGAAGCAGTCTGATGTTCGTGCGCATGGCTTGTACCTCCCGCCGCCGTTAGCGACGTCCCCGGCCACCGCCAGAGGACGGCCGGCTGATGGAACGCGATGGTCCGCTGGACCCGCGACCGCTGCTTATCGAAGGCCGGCTGATGGACCGGCTCGGGGCCGAGACCGAAGGCCGTGACGGCGCACTCGGCCGGCTAATGTGTGGCGTAGGCGCCGGGTTCGATTGCCGTGGCGCCGGTGGCGCCACACGCGTCGGTGCTGACGGTCTGCTGATCTGCGGTGAACTCGTCCGCGACGGCAAGTTTCTGGATACCGTCGGAGCGCTGCTGCGAGGTGTCGAAATCCGCGGCGACGGCGTCGTCACTTGCGGTGCACGACTCCGGGCAGACGGTGGCGTCGAAATCCGCGGCGCCGGTGCGCGCGTGGACGGCGTCGATGCGATTCGCGGCGATTCGGTACGCGAAGGCGGCGTGGCAATACGCGGCGACGGACTCGTCCGTTCGGTTCTGGACGGAGACCGCGAGATTCCGGCGCTGGACGACGGCGCCTCGGTTCGACGCGGCGACGGCGTGGCAATACGCGGACTCGTCCGTTCGGAGCCCGTTCGCTCAGACACCTGAGTTCTGGACTGAACCCGCGACGGCAAGCTCATGGAACTCAAGGGCGACCGTTCCGTTCGACCCGGCGAAGGCGTACGTGCAATCCGTTCAGTCGTCGGCGTGCTCGGAGACGCGTCTAATGTCGAAGTGCGCGAACGCGACGGCGGCGTCCGGTCCGAATTCCGGGTCACGCGCGAAAAGTCGGGGCGGCTGGTATCCGCCGCTGGCTGCCGGTCGGCGCGAGTCAGCGACCGGGCCGGTGTCCGTGTCGAGCGCGTTTCCGCACTGGACGTCCGGCGTTCCGACGGGGTATTGCTATGATTGTCGGTCCACGTGGACGCCCGCTCGCGCAGGGACGATGCACGGCGTCCCACGTCTTCGTCTCGTTGGGTAACCCGGCTCAGGATCCCGTTGGACCGCTCCGCGTCCGCATTTCGCAGGGTCCGCGTCGCGCCGCTACGGGGGGCGCTGGCCGCAGGCGCACTTGGGGCGTCCGCTCCGCCGCTCCGAATGCTGCGACCCTCGCGCCGATTGGTTCCGCCGAGTCGACCGTCCGCCTCACGAAGGGACGCAATGGTCCGTTCACTGCGGCGAATCGTGCTGCGTGGATCTTGTGAAGCATTGGGATTTATCCGCGCGGATCGCACACGGGCGTCACGGGTCGCGTCGTTAATCGCGGTCCGAACATTGCGCGCTCGAATGGAGGTACCGTTGTTCGAGGCAAACCGCGCGCGGCCAGCCGTCGATTCGAGCCGCGTAACCAGTTCGTCGGCCGCCAGGCGCGTACCCGCGCCTCCCGCCAAACCGCGAATCACGCGCTGTGGCGCATAGTCGCGGACCAGGGCTGTGGAGCCGTACGACCGATACGGCGCCCGGTTTCGATCGCCGATATTGATGTTCCAGATGTACACGTCGCCGTGATTGACGCCCGAGAAAATGCTGCTATACGCGGGGTACGTGGCGCACGGACCGTAATACAGCAAGCTGGATGCCGTGCAATAGGAACTGGCGCCGATGCTGATGCGCACGTCGCCTACGGTAAAGGACGCGCCGCCGTAGTAGCAGGGGCGGTCGTACAGGTCCAGAGGCGCCCAGACGAAGTTGTCCCCGTAGCGGACGGTAGCCGCCCATGCCGGCGACCAGACCGGGTCGTAGCACCATAACCAACCGTAGCCGGAATTGTAGGTCCAGCGGCCATAGTGGGTCGTCGTGTAACAGAAGGGGTAACTGCCAACCCACGTGTAACCGTAAGAGGGGACGTAGCTCCAGTAGCCGCTACGGTACGGCACGTAATCCGCAACCACAGTCGGCCGCCAATAGGTGCGGTTGTCCACGTACACCCAATCTCCGTAGGAATTCAGATCCGAGTAGCCGATAGGGGTGGTATTGCGCACCGTCGTGGGGATCCCGGAATCGCCCAGGGCCAACGTTTTGGCCCGCTCCCGGTTCCACGAATCAAAGCTGTCTTCCTCACTGCGATCGAAGGGCATCGGCTCGGAAGGCAAGAGGCCCGGGTCGACATACACCCGGTACCCGGATGTTCACCGCGACGGGTGCGCCACCTTCGACGGACACTACCGCACGGCCCCAGCGAACGCTTACGGTGGTCGACCCATCGCCGACCACGTCGAAGCGAACCTGCGTGTCTTTGTCCACGTTGACGATCGCCGCAGGCGTTTTGAAAACCACGTTACCCGTGCTGCGACCAACGCGCTGGACGTAGAAGGACCCGGTCCACGCGAGAATGTTGGCACTCGGCGGCAACTGGTCGATTTCCGCCTTACTCTTGTCCGCCAACCGCAAGAAGGTCCCGCCGGACATTTCCACTTCAAGGATGCCGTCCTGGTCTACCCAGACAACGTCCCCCGGCAAGACAAGGGTGTTTACAGTCGCGTAACTCCAATCGGAGTCTTCGCTGCCTTTAACCAGCGCACCGCCGGAGTCGTAACTCACCCGTGCGTGCATCAGGTCGTCGGCCCATGCCCCGCCCGCGAGACAGAACGCGAAGAGCGCGGCGCAAAGAGCCAGCGCGAAGCGTCCTCGCGGGCAGGTAGCCCTGAATTTCGTTCCCGTTTTCATATCCGCACCTCCGGGCCGCGCCTCGAGAATATGGGGCCACTCGCTGGCTTACGGCCTGATTAACTCGCCTGTGAAAACGGACGACTTTGCACGTGCCGCATTCATTCGGAATCGGGCCAGTCATTGACTGTAGGATGGGGCGCTGCTAGACTCACTGTACAGAACCGTTAGAATTCACAGTATTTGCGGGTTTTCGGCGCTATCACTAGCATTCCAGCCATATTGGGGGGCACGGGGAAGGTTTGCATCCGATGGAGGATGAGTTCGATCGCGATCAAATGCTCGCCGACCGTTTTCGTCTGGTCCGACGGCTTGGACACGGCGCCGTTGGCAGTGTTTGGCTGGCGCGGGACGTGCTGCTCCACGACGAGCTAATCGCCTGTAAGATTCTGCTTCGGGCGTTTTCCGAAAACCGGCGGTCTATCGCAGACCTGAAACGGGAAGTCTTGCTCACACGCAAACTTCGGCACCCGAACATCGTGTCCATCTACTCGTTTTGGGAATTTCAACAAACCCGGTTTATTACGATGGAATATGTCGAGGGGAAGAGCCTCAGTCAGATGCTGGCAGCGCAGGATTCCCCATTCACCCTCGCCGAAATCCTACCCTGGTTCGAACCGATCAGCGCGGCGATCGATTACGCCCACGAGCACGGTATACTCCACCGCGATGTTAAGCCCGCCAACATCTTGCTGACGAAGGAAAACGACGTGCGGCTTGCGGACTTCGGCATCGCCCGGACTGCACGAGAGGCTCGCTCCCGCGTGTCGGGTCACGTGACCAGCGGGACGCTGCTTTTCATGAGCCCCGAGCAGCTTATGGGGGAGCCGCTGGATCATCGGAGTGACGTCTACAGTCTGGCGGCGACCATCTACGAGCTGCTGTCGGGCGCGCCGCCGTTTTACAAAGGGTCGATTATTTCCCAAATCCAATCGAAAGAGCCTGCCCCGATACCGTACTGCGGGGAGGCCGTCAACCGGGTCATATTGAAGAGTCTTGAGAAACGTCCGTGCGACCGTCACGAGTCCTGCGGAGCATTGTTTGCGGAACTGGCTTCCGTAGCGGGACATCATCCTGCCGGGCAGTCCTTTCCCGGGCGGATTACGCCGCTGCCCATGCCGACGGTCGATCCCAATGCGGAGACCGTCGAGTTACCCGCGGACCAGACGGGCAGCAAGCCACTGGGCGCCTTGTTGACGGAGGCGGGACTGCTGACCGAGGAACAATTGGTCGAGGCGTTACTCAAACACGAAAGCACGCGCGAACGGTTGGGCGCAGTCCTCGTCCAATTGGGATACATCTCGCCGGACGCCCTTGCCGAGGCGTTGGGCAAGCAACTGCGCATTCGTTCGATCCTGCTGACGAACGCCGATCCGGATCCGTCGCTCCTGGACCTCGTTCCGGAGGAATCCGCCCGGCTTCATCGGGCCGTACCGCTGCGTCGCGAGGGCAACCGCGTGGTCGTCGCCATGGCCGATCCGTTGGACTTCGACGCACTCAACGCCCTGGAAGCCTTGCTCGACGCCCCGCTCGATCCACGCATTGCCACGGAAGCGGACGTCATCACGGCCGTCGACCGCGCCTACAGCGAACGAACCGATCCGAAAACTTGACGCACCCACCGAATTGACCTAGGATGGCCCGGTTGTCGCAGCGGGATGTGGGGGTCCGTGGAAATACCGCAGCATCGTTGATGCCTTGCGGGGATCCTTGCGTGTAATAGACTGCATGGCATGAAATGCGTGCACAGTTCGTCCAATGCGAACGGTGCATCAACCAGGGAAGAATAGACCGATGACTCTACCAGTCCGAATTCAACTTTCCGTCATGATGTTCTTGCAGTTCTTCATATGGGGCGCCTGGTACGTAACGATGTACACGTACCTCACCGCGATTGGTTTTCCGGACACGAGCATCGGCGATGCATACAGTTGCGCCGGCTGGGGCGCCATTATCGCACCGTTCTTCGTAGGCATGATTGCGGATCGGTACTTCCCAGCCCAAATCGTGCTCGGGGTCATGCATTTGCTCGGGGCGGGTTTCATGTTTCTGGTCTCCAAAACAACCGATCCGGCCATCTTTTTCTGGGTCTTGTTGGCCTATACGATCGCCTATATGCCGACCCTGGCCTTAACCAACGCCATCGCCTTCCACCAGATGGAAGATCCGGGCCGGGAGTTTCCGGCCGTTCGGGTGCTCGGTACGCTGGGATGGATCGTCGCGGGACTTATCATCGGATTCATGAAGATTGAACCCACGGCAAAACCTATGATGTTTGCGGCGGCTTGTTCCCTCGTGCTCGGCGTCTACAGTTTTGCGCTTCCTCACACCCCACCGCGCTCGAAAGGCAAGAAAGTGTCCTTCAGCGAGATTCTGGGGACCGACGCCTTGGTGCTCATGAAAGATCGCAGTTTCGCGATCTTCGTCATCAGTTCGTTGCTCATTTGTATCCCATTGTCCTTCTACTACACCTTCGCCAATGGATTTCTGAACGAAGTCGGCGTTGTCAATGCCGCCGGCAAAATGACGATGGGACAAATGTCCGAACTGTTCTTCATGCTGGTCATGCCGTTCTTCTTCAAACGGCTCGGTGTGAAGAAGATGTTGCTCACGGGTATGGTCTTTTGGGTGCTGCGATACGTACTCTTCGCCTTCGGCAACAGCGGTAGCCTTGTGATGATGTTCTATCTCGCCATCTTGTTTCACGGAATCTGCTACGACTTCTTCTTTGTGACGGGTCAAATTTACGTGGACAAGAAAGCGCCGCGTGAGATTCGGGCCAGTGCCCAAGGCTTTATCGCGCTGGTCACGTACGGCGTGGGCATGGTCATCGGCACCATGTTCGCCGGCCGCGTCGGGGACTACTACAAGGTCGTCGCGGAAGACGGTACCGTGAGTCATCACTGGCAACAGATTTGGCTGATTCCTGCCGTCATGGCGGCCGTCGTCATCGTCCTCTTTGTCATCCTGTTTACGGACAAGGACGTGGA
This sequence comes from Candidatus Hydrogenedentota bacterium, assembly GCA_963745075.1. Classification (GTDB taxonomy): domain Bacteria; phylum Hydrogenedentota; class Hydrogenedentia; order Hydrogenedentales; family SLHB01; genus JAHDWY01. The sequence continues at coordinate 112,525 of CAVUWV010000020.1, forward strand.
GCGCGAGCCGGCAGCCGCGGAAGCCGAGCCGCAAGCGGAAGGGTGAACGAACTAAACGGGTACCATGCGCGTAGGCGTCAACACGCTGTTCCTCATCCCCCGTGAAGTCGGGGGCACCGAGATCTATGTGCGCAGCGTGTTGCCTGCACTCCAGATCCTCGAACCCGGGCTCGAGATCGTCGTATTTACCAACCGGGAAAACCACGAATCCTTCTCTGAATACGAGCACGTGCCCATCGACGTAAATGCCCAATCCCGGATACGGCGGGTGCTGGCCGAGCAAGTAACGTTGCCGCGGGCGGCCGCGCGCGCGGGGATCGACGTGTTGTACTCGCCGGGATATACCACGCCGCTGTATTCGCCCTGTCCGCAGGTCGTGACCATTCACGACACGCAGTTCCTCGATTATCCCGGCGACTTTCCTTGGTGGTCGCGCCAGGTCCAGCGCGTGTTGATCGGCCGTGGCGCCTGCGCAGCGGCTGCGATTTCGACCGTATCCGCGTTTTCCCGGGGACGAATCGTTCACCATTTCAACGTGCCCGAAAAAAAGGTCTTCGTCGCCCATTCGGCGTTGTCCGGGGTGTTTACCGCGCCGCAGCCTTGTCCAGCCGAAAAACCGTTTCTCCTCTATATCGCCAATACCTATCCCCACAAGAACGCGGCCCGGCTGGTGCGGGCCTTCGACCGCATTGCCGATAGAATCCCCCATACGCTCGTAATCTGCGGACAGGCGCGCGAAGGTGAACCGCCACCCCATCCCCGGGTGAAGCGCATTCACCATATCCCGTACGAAGAGCTAATCGGTCTCGTCCAAGGTGCAGATTTGTTGGTGTTCCCGTCCGAGTACGAAGGATTTGGCCGGCCGGTCGTCGAAGCGCAGGAAGCCGGAACCCGGGTCATCGCCGCGCGTGCGGCTTCCATTCCTGAGATCGGTGGTGACGGCGCCACCTACTTCGACCCGTCGAATGAAGCCAGCATCGCCGCGTCAATCCTCCAGGCGCTCGCGGAACCGAAGGAGACACGGCAGCGGTACATCGATGCCGGGCGGGAAAACGCAAAACGGTTCACCTGGGAAGCGTGCGCCCGGGAAACTTTGAGGGCGTTCGAGTACGCATTGGCATCTCAGCCGGCGACGGGTTCCGCTTCACGATGACGGCCCCCGGCAGGGGTTCTCACTCCATAAAGTGGTCGACTGCGACGCGCAAGGCCTCGCCAATCGACATGGCGTAGAACGGGCACCCGCGGGGCACGTAGGGTGCGTCGCCATCGGCCATTTCGCACAGATGCCCGATGCCCGCCTTCTCGAGATGCTCCTCAATGGGTGGCAGGAACCGGGCGCGTGCCGCCTCCCGGGCTTTGTCATCTCCGCCGCGCACGCGAATCCACGCGTCGACGAACGGCCCCAAAAGCCACGGCCAAGCCGTACCCTGGTGGCACGCGCCATCGCGGTCCACGACGCCGCCTTCATAGTGGCCGCGATATCCGGGGTCGGCCGCCGCCAGCGTCCGGATCCCCATCGGCGTGTACAAGTGAGAGTCGACACTATCCACAACGGCACGGGCGGGATCGCCATCGAGCAGTGGGAACGGCAGCCCTCCAACCGCAAGAATCTGGTTCGGGCGGAACGCTGCATCGGTCGTGCCGGGGCGATGCCCGACATCGACCACGTCGTAGAGCCGGCCCAAGGCGCCGTTCCAAAATCGCTCGTGGAACGATTCGACCCCTCGCTTGAAAATCACGCCCCATTGGTCGTCACGATCGCTGCCGATGCGGAGCGCGTTCAGCCACAAGGCCTGCACTTCCACCGGCTTGCCCACCCGGGGCGTCACAACCCAGTCGTCGACCTTGGCGTCCATCCAAGTCAACTGTAGACCCGGACCGCCCGCGGCGAGCAATCCGTCATCGTCCATGCGGATGCCGTATCGCGTTCCTTCGCAATACGCAGCCAGCACGGAATTTATTGCGTTGCGGATCGTATCCCGCTCCTCAGACGTCAAGGGCAGGTTCTTTGCTTCGGCGGCCAACAGGAACTCGTGCGCGGCGACCAAATACCAAAGAGACGCATCGACCGAATTGAATTCGGGAGGCGCCTCGGGCTCGGGAAAAACGTTCGGCAGCATGCCGCCGTCCAGCGTCGGCGCCCAGGCTAGCAGGATACTTTTGGCTTCCTCCAACCGCCCGGTGCGTAAGCACAATCCACGAATGGAAACAAAGGTGTCGCGGCTCCATTCCTGGTACCACGGATACCCGGCGACAATCGTATGGCCCGTACCGCGGCGGACCACGTACGCGTCCGCGGCCTGATGCAAGACGCTGCGGAACGCGTTGCGCCGGTCTCGCTCCGTATTTCGCCAGCGATCGACAAGCGATTCCACGAGAGATTCGCCGGCGCCGAAAACGTCTTCGTGGCCCTCTGCCGCGACGATCCAGACGGCCTCGCCCCGGCTCATGTCCCACCGGAACGCACCGGGCGACGCCAGGTCTTCGAGGTAGTCCAATCCCCTCGTCCGCTCTTCTTCGTACATAAACTGCCGGTACCATTCGGGTTCGTGCACGTACTCGCCGTTGGTCCGCGACAGAATGGCCGGTTTATCGGGATAGGGGCGCCACACAACCCGGCCTTCCAGCATGGACAAGTCGAAGCGGAAGGCCTCGTTTTCCTGGTGGAGGCGGTGGTACTCCCGCCCCGAAATATAGGGCCGCACGGAAAGCACGCAGCCGTCGCCCTGGCCCAGGACCCGCCAGGTGAGTATGGCCGCGGAATGGCCGTGGGGCACGAACAATTGGTGCTCGATACAGGTGCCGTCGGCCAGCCGGAATTGCCACCGGGGCCACGGGTCCGCGTCAAACTCATCGATGCGATCCCAGGCATGGGGGTGAACCACGCCAGGGTCGTACACCTGAGACGTCAGCGGAAAGTTGCCTTCCGGCGTGTCCAGCCATGCGTCAAATCCGTTGACCAACGCCAATCGCCCGGACGGCGGCGAGGTCGCGGTGAGCAACACGGCATGATACCGGCGCGTACGAATCGCGCTAACCGTCCCGGAGGCATACCCGCCGAGTCCATCCGTCTCGATCCACTCGTCGTGCGTATTCAACTGCGCGGACATGGCATCTCCTACCATCGAGGCCGCGGTGCAGTTCGGTTGCCCGGAGTCGCGCCACCGGCCGTCTTCTACGTATTCACCTGGAAAAACAACAACGGTCGATTTAGGTACGTTAAATCGATTTCCGGGAAGTGACATTGCGGAAAATCGCACTTCGGACGGAATCGAACGCCACAGCAAAGGGTGCGGGCGGGTGCTTACCCATAATTCTCACATGCACGAACGGTTTTTCTCGGGAGCATTTCTCACCACACCCAAGGCGCCGATCGGCAAGACGGCCGCGTTCGAAGCGGTGAGAAATGCGGACTACCGGCTCATGGTCGAGTGCGTGTCGCTGTCGCGCGTGATCTGTTTGAAATACACGATCTCCGGATCTTCCTCGTCCAGGTTCTCGATATTTCCACTGCGGATAAACCCCAATGCCTCGCACAACCGTTGCATCTCGACGTTCGATTCGTTGGTCGACGTGAACAGCTTGTCCGTGGGCGCAATCTGTTCCGCATGCTCGACCAGGGCGGACGCAACGCCTTCCCGGCGGTGCCCCGGGTGAACGATGAGAAAGGAAATAAACGCGTGACCGTAGAAGGTCTCCTCAATAACCATAAACCCCGCGGGTTCTCCGTTTACCGACGCCTTGTAACAATGACCGGAAGCGATGGCGCCGGAGAGGAAACTGCGCCGTTCGCTACTACCAATGACGAGCCGGTCGATAGCGCATAGCGCGTTCAGATCTGAGTCGCGAGCTTCGTCAACGTCTACCATGCATATAGTGTAACCCCAACGGGCGGTTGAATCCAAGGGGAAAGTCCCGCATTTCCAAGCCATATGGTATAATTTCGCCATGAAAATGATGCGTTCATTCCTGGCATGTGCCGGGAAGGCTATCCCGCTTCTTCGGTCTTCCGCCCACCCTCTCCCGGACCAAAAAAGAGAACGCAGCGCTCGAATGTTAACCCGGTCCATCGCGGCATCCTGCGGCGCGCTTACCGTCCTGGCGGCTACCCTGCTTTCCCACGCTCCAGAGACGGTGGAGCGGTTCTATTCGGAAGGTTTGGGACCTTTGATCAGCCGCGCGGTGACGGCCGTTTCGAGCCGCCTCCCCATCAGCACGGTCGAACTGGTCATCCTGTGTTTCGCGCTGTGGCTGGTCGTTCCCGGGCTTATCGCCTTGGCGGATGTGGCGAAGAGCCGGCGGAGATTATTCAATGCGATCGTATGTGGCGCGTTCCGCAGCGCAGCGACGGCGGGCGTCATTGTCACTGCGTTTTACCTCCTGTGGGGGTTCAACTACTCGCGCCCGGCATTGCAGTATCGAATGGGCTGGAAACCGATACAACATGCGCCGAAGGAACAGCGGTGGAACGCATCCGAAGATCGCGAACTTGTTCGGCTCTGCCGTGAACTGGTGAACATCACCAACTTCTGCTACGTAGAAGCTACCGGAACGAGCGATATGGGTGTACCGAGCATGCCCCGGGAACCGCTGGCCTCCATGGACCGAGAGTTGGACCAGGCTTTCGTGCGGGTGACGTACGATCTGGGGCTCCATCCCTCCTTTGCGGAATCGCGCGGACCGGCCAAGCCCATTCTAACGTCGGGCATCATGAGCGCACTGGGTATCGCCGGTTTCTACTTTCCCTACACCGGGGAGGCTAACTTCAATAGCCAAGCACCCCTGTGCCAGCGGCCGCACACGATTGCCCATGAAAAGGCGCATCAACGCGGGATTACCGGCGAAGATGAGGCGAATTTCCTGGGCTTTCTCGCCTGCGTACAGAGCGACGATGCGTACACGCGATATTCCGGCTACCTCTTCGCACAACGGCAACTCCTTACGGAACTGGTCCTGCGCGACCGCGAAACGGCTGCCGCCCTGTTAAACCGGCGACTGCCGGGCGTCCAACGCGATGTCGATTGGATTCGAACTTTCTGGGACGAATACCGCGGCGCGCCACGGTCGGTCAGTCTCGCCCTGAACAACGCCTACCTGAAAGCCAACCACGTCGAAGGGGGGCTGCGGTCGTATCGGATGAGCGCGCAGCTCCTGATCCTCTTCGCCCGCCACCGAGGCGGAACGTGTCTGGTCCCGCCGGGCAAGGTTGCATCGTCCGCGGCCTGACGGGTCACATTCCTCGCTGCACCGCACTGGCCCGCTCTTCGGAGACGTACGACCGCTTGGAATGCGTTCTCCGGTTGCTTGAGTCTTTCTTCCAGCCGCGTAGCGCGTCGTCTGGCAAACGCCGATCAAGCGTACGGCCGTGTCCGCAGCGGAACGGACACGGCCATTCATCAGAGGAGGGGGATCCTCGGGAAGGGTATATCGAGTAGAACGCAACTTCTTGCCGTCGAGCGCCTCTCTGCGTTCTGCTAAGAATACAATCTGCAGCGGCGGTTGTTACGCCCGGTGCGAGCTGAGCGCACGATTACAGACTAACCGCTTTATTGCCAATCCTTAATCAAGACCTAACACGACAGCCCCATACTCGGCAGCAACATAGACGCCATTCCTCACGGGCTTTCGTGACTGCAAATCCGCCACATCCAATTGCTCCGACCAAGTCACGAAAGCCCGCTTCCTTTTGTTCGCGACAATCGGCACGGTTCGGCGCTGGCAGGGTTCGATTGCGGGACCATCGAGTGGCGATCGGCGGTGGGCGATGAGGCTCGCGAGGAATCGCGCCCCAGGAATCTGCGCGGGAACTATTCGAGTCCGTACTTTCGAATCTTGTATTGCAGGGTCGTTCGTTTCAGTCCAAGGTGTTCGGCGGCCTTGGTCTTGTTCCAATGGAACCGATCGAGCGCCGCGGCAATCATCTGACTCTCCAGTTGGTCGGTGCGCTGGGCGAGCGACGCCGCCTCGGGGATCGTGCTCTGCGCCGGTTCCGGCTCTTCCTGCATGAAGAACATTTCCGGCGGGATCTCGGCGCGCGTGATCGTATCGCTTTCGGCAAGCACGACGGCCCGTTCCAGTACGTTTTCCAGTTCACGGACGTTGCCCGGCCACGGGTACCGCATGAAGAAGCTAAGCACGTCGTCCTCGACCGACGACACTTCTTTCCCCTGTTCCCGGCTGAACCGCTGCAAGAACAGATCGAGGAGCGCGGGTATGTCGTCGGGCCGATTGCGCAATGGCTCGACATTGAGCGAGAAAACGTTTAACCGGTAGTAGAAATCTTCCCGGAAAGTGCCGGCCAGAATCGCCTCGCGGAGATCCCGGTTCGTCGCAGCGACGATACGAACGTCAACCTTGACAGGCATCACCCCACCGACGCGCTCGAACTCCCCTTCCTGCAAAACGCGTAACAGTTTGGTCTGGATATTCGGGTCGATCTCGCCGACCTCGTCCAGGAAAAGAGTGCCGGTATGGGCCCGTTCGAAGCGCCCGATACGCTGCCGATCCGCGCCGGTGAACGCACCGCGCTCGTGTCCGAACAGTTCACTTTCAAGAACGCCCGGCGCCAGCGCGGCGCAGTTCAGCGCGACGAAGGGAAGGTCTTTTCGTGGGCTGGCGTCATGAATGGCCCGCGCCACCAATTCCTTCCCGGTGCCGCTGGGCCCGGTAATCAGGACCGAACTCCGGCTGGGCCCGATCTTCTGAATCATCTTCAGCAATTGACGGGTCTGGCCACTGTCGCCGACCATGCGACGTTCGTCCGGACCACCGACGTGACGTTTCTGCGGCCGGGGACTACCCGTGATCTTTTCCACCTTCAGCTCGATTTCTTTGAGCTTGAAAGGCTTCGCAATGAAGTCGCGCGCCCCGAGCCGCATGGCTTCCACGGCGGTTTCGATGGTTCCGTAGGCCGTCAACATGATGACCGGGCTGTCAAAGGCCGACGCGCGGGCAGCGCGGAGCACAGCGATCCCGTCCTTCTCGGGCATTTTCAAGTCCGTGATGACGACATCGAAAGCTTGTTTTTCGAGGAGTTCGATCGCCTTGGCGCCGTTCGACACCGCCGTAACGGTGAACTTGTCTTTGAACGCCTCCGAGAGAATGTCGCGGATGCCGGCTTCGTCGTCGACAACCAGCATAATCGGTTTTTGTGACTGCGATTCCACGCCAACCTTTCCTCGGTTTCCCATTGCCATTCAAGACTCTACCACCCGCCAGCAAGAGCGTCAAACCGCCCCGCCAATCTGGCCGTTGGGTACGATCACTATCGTCGAATAGATTCTTGAAGGCGTCAAGCATTCTCTCCGTCCGATGCGCCGCCGCCATCGCCGAAGAGTGCGTCCAGTTTCTCTCGGGCCGAGGACGCTTCACCCTGGTCTTGCGCGTCGGACTGAGCGTCGCGAAACACAAACTCGTCGCAGAAGTTCGCGCCCGCCTTGTCGCCTACCCAATCTGTCGTCGGAATGGCGCACTGATTGTGCAGCTTGGGCTCGTAGAATCGGCAGTTCAGACAGCAGTGCAAGTACGCGGAGCACTTCTCGCAATACTCCTTGACGCCGGGTGTCTTCTTCTCGCTCACCCACGGTTGCCCGCAACGGTGACACAATCTCATCGCGGTGCCCTCCCCCGCCATTGCAAATCCGGACCTCGTCAAAGCCTATGACGGGGACGGCTCCCCTGTCAACGCCCTCCCTCGTGCGGCATTTCATCGCATCCGGATTCCGGTGCTTGGACTGTGCCGTCCAATCGGATAGAATAAGGCCTTGGACCAACCTGAAAAGACGGAGGGGTAGATGGTCGATCCCGAACTGCTCAGCATCCTGGTATGCCCCGAAAACAAGACGCCGGTGGCCGAGGCAGACGCCGATCTGCTGGCCAAGGCCAACGCCGCCATCGAGGCCGGTACCTTGAAGAACCGCGCCGGCGAGAAAGTCGAAGAGCGAATCGACGGCGGGCTGATCCGGGAAGACCGGCAATTCATGTATCCGGTGCGTGACGATATTCCCATCATGCTCATCGACGAGGCGATACCCCTCGACCAATTGTAGGGAGCGGCGACGCGTCCGGCAAGGAGAAGCGTTGTCCCGCTACCGTACGACGCGGCGGCGCGAAGACCTTCCAGCTTCGCAATGAATGCGGTCGCGCGCTCTTGCATTTCCGAGGCCAAATCGTCCGCCCGGCGGCTGAACCAACTATATCCCGCGACCGCGGGTATGGCCACGCACAGCCCCGTCACCGTCGTCACGAGCGCTTTGGATATTCCTTCGGAGAGTACCTGTGGATTTCCCAGCCCTTGCGATGTAATCGCGTTGAATACGGCGATCATGCCCAGCACCGTTCCCAGCAATCCGAGCAAAGGGCTCACGCCGGCGATGATTTCCAGGAGCGTGAGACCCCGTTCCAGGGTATTCATCTGATTGCGGCCGGTGGCGTGCATTCCTTCGACGATCTGGGTGTGGTCGAGATGGCGGGATTTGATGATCTCCTCGATGATTCGGGCGAAGGGGCCGCGCGCGCGGCGGCATGTCTGAATCGCCTCATCGTCGGCAGTGCTGCCCGAATACTGCTCGACCAGGCGGAGAATGGCCGGGTCGATAACGGAGGTCCGGCGCAGCGCGATGGCGCGTTCGATGATTATGGCCAGTCCCAGCAGGGAACAAATCCCCAGTGGAACCATGGTCCACCCCCCTTGTTGAATCATGTGAAACGTCTCAAACACCGGCATACACTCCCGTGATTACCCATCCCGCCCGTTCCCAACGCAGCGACTACAAATGAACGCGTAGACTACCCGTGCGGGGCGCCTAAAGAAAACTAAACGTCCATCGAATTTCCAGATTCTTGTCGCGATACACCTCGGGCACCTTGAAGGGAAACGGCGGAAAGGGCCCCGCCTCCTCGATCGCCTCTTTACACAACCCTGCGTAGGAAGCGCTGTCGCCGGCTTCAACCACGTGGACGTGCACCAGCCGCCCACTCGAGTCTATCGCACAGTCGACGACGGCCTTCGTGGTCGATGAACCGGAATAGCGGAGCTGAATCAGCGCCTTCCAGCGGCGCTCCACACGATTTCGCACCTCCCGAAGATACGGGGCGAAGTCGCTTTCCATAGCCTCGAAGCTTAAGAACCCCTCTCCTTTCACGCCGCCATCCACGCGGCCGCGCGTCTGCCCTTCCTCGGCGGGCGCGTCGCTGGGTTCGGCCTTGGCCATCTGGATCCGCTCCGGCTCCGTTTGCTCCGGCGCCGCCTCCGGCTTGGGAGGGGACGGCTCCTTGATCGCCTGCACCGCCTGTTTCGGCGGCGTTGGCTTGTCCGGCTCAGGTTCTAAGACCCTGTTTTGCGGAGCGGGTTGGCGAGGTTGATCGGCGGGGGCCGGAGGCTTTGGGGACGGTTTTGGCGTCCGCATCTCGTCGGATTCCGACGGGGTCGGCACGTAGGGGGCCGGTCGCGTACCTTCCACGTCCGACTGGTCTTGCGCCTTCGAGGCGCGCTCGGAAATAAGGTCCGTCGCCGGATTGACCGGCGTGTCGGCCGGTGCGCCACTTTCGATCAGACGCTGGGGTTTGTCGGGCTCCTTGAAGGTCAGGACCAGCGGCTGCTCGTCGACGGTCGCCGCGCCGATACCCGTGGTGTTTTTGGGGCATCCCGACGGAGCGGCAAGGAGCACAAGATGGACGACAAGGGCCGCCATCACACATCGCATCATCCGCTTTCGATATTCCATACTCGTGCACCTGCTGGTTCCCCGCCATTGTATCAAATGGAACTGGAGGACCCCATCGTACAAGCGTGCCTTGTCAGAAGGTAATTCGTTGGATATACTTCTGGTCTATGTTTGTTCATCCAGGTTTATTGTCATGTGGGAGGGGGCTGTAAATGCGCCATGGGGCCAGCCTGATTATGGCTCTCGAAGGCTTGAGTAAGCCCGCATACCGCATTGCGCGCGAGCTTACGCTGAACAGCCGCTCCGGGCTCACTGTGCGATTTCTCTCGAAGAAGCTGGAACTTCCCGAAGAAGAGATCGAATACATCATCGACATCAACCACAAGCTCTTCTTCACCGACCTTACGAAGGTTAAGCTCGTCGCCGAGGGCGCGACCGCCGCCAAGCGCATCGCGGACGGACTCGAGAATCGCGGTGATATCCCATCTCTGTTCAAAGGCGTGAAGACCCTGAATCCTCACGAATTCCGGCGGCTTGAAGATCAAATCGGCATCGAGAAACCCGGCGGGAAGAAAGCGGCCGCGGAGGAATTGATTGCCCGCTGCTATACCCGCCCCGATGCCATCGTCGAGTATGTGGCGACCCGTGGATTCTCGTCGCGCGCCCAGGAGGTATTCGACTTCGTCTGGCAATATGACGGCGGTGTTGTTCCGGCCGCCACCATTCGTGCGAATTTCGGTGAATCGGATTATGAGATCGAACAGGCGATGCTGGAGCTGTTTCAAGGGTTTGCCCTGTTCGAGATGTTCCGGTTCGACTCCGAGGATCGTCTGGTGCGAGTGGTGGGACTCCTCTCGGAGTTACGCCAATGGCGCGAAGCGACGAACATACAACGACGAAAGAACTCCGTCCTCAAGGCGGTTCGTGGCAAACCGGATCAGTCCGATTGTCGAGGATTGGATTTTTCGGAACGTATCTGCCGGCTGGTAGCGGCTATAGCGGCCAAGCCGGCGCGGCTGCGGGGCGACGGCGACCTCTTCCGCGAAGACCGCCGCCGACTCGGCGAACTTTGTTCGGAAGAAGACGATCCGTCTTTGCAGACGTGTTTGTGGGTAGCACAGGGCGTGGGATGGATCGCCCGCGTGGACAACGAACTGCGCGCCGGAGAATTGGAGTCGCTCATCGAGATGGACCGCATCAGCCGGCACCGCATCATCTTCGATTGGCTGACGCAAACCGGCAACGAATCGGCCTCCCGGCGCGTCCTGTCAGGATTGCTGGACGAAGTAAAGACGGAATCGTGGTATCCGATTACGGATTTCATCGAACACGCCATGCGGCTCGGCTCCGAGACGGAACAGCCGCTTCTCAAGAATGCCGGGGGCCACTGGCATTACGTGAGCCCTTCGGCCGCCAGTTCGGAACGGGGGCTGGCCCGCTCACTCGAGGAATCGTTTCTCTGGCTTGGCCTGGTCGACCGCGCCGAGGGCAATGGGAAGGGACTTTTCTCCATAACGGCACTTGGTGAGAGTTTCATGCGTGGCGGGAAGCCGGACAAGCTGAAGAAGCGCTTTCCCTCGCGGCACGCGAAGATCATCGTTCAGCCCAATTTCGATATCGTGGTGCCCACGCAAGACGTTGATCCGCTATTGACGGTGCCTTTGGACCAGTTCTGCGTGCGCGGGAGCACCGGCAGCGCAACGGTGTATGCGCTCACCAAAGATTCGTTTACCAAGGCCGTGCAAGAGGGTCATGATGGGGATGGATTCGTTCAATTCCTGCTCGATCACAACCGGGGCGACGCCCTGCCTGCGAACGTCTTGACCACGCTGGAAGATTGGCGCGGCGGCATGAAGCGCGTTCGTTTGCGCACCCTGCACATCCTGGAATCGGACGACCCCTTAGTAATGGCCGATCTGTTGCACCGCCGGCGGTTCAACAAGCATTTTGAATCCGTCGACCCGCGCCGGGTCGTGGCGTTTTCCAAGATCTCGAAAAGCGAACTGGCGAAAGAGTTAGAGAAAGAAGGGTTCGTCGTTCACTAGTCCGCATTTCTCATCGCCCAAGCGCTGTGGTCTCGCGGCAATCCCACGTGCGAGAGACCTGCCGTCCCAGCGACATTGCATAATCGGTTCCCCGCTCTCTATGATGGGCGCAATCAAGAGGGTACCGAAGTGCAAGAATCCGTGGGCCTTGTCGACTGGAATTCGCCCAGCAACCAGACCCTGATTGGGGTCGCGCTTGCTTTTGTCGCGCTATTCGCTGGCGCTCTCGTCATGGAATTGCTTCGTCAGCGGCGCCAGCGGCGGCAGCGGGCGGCCGCGACTTGGAAGACCGTTGAATCCGTCGAAACGGAGAAGGGGTTTTCTGCTGAGGAACGGCGCGTATTAGGGGCCATGATCCGGCGATGGGCGCCGGACGACCCGCTGGGCGTCATCACCGTTCGGCATCAGTTTGGTGCTTGTGTTGAAAACGAGATTGAAGCGCTCCGGCGGGGCGGCAACGAACAACAGTTTGAGGCGATGGGAACTTTACTGCACGACATACGAAGCCGGCTCGCACTCGATTTCGTCCCGCTCGGCCAACGAATCTATTCCACGCGCGAGCTGTTCCAGGGGCAGGAAGTCTGGCTCACCCGCGAAGCCGACAAGCCACCCCAATGGATTCGCGGTCTGACCGCCCTGTCCAATGAAGCCGTCTTTCGCGTGGCGCCGCGGGATTTTCTGGAGTCGAGCCGCGCCGTGTTTCGCCCCGGCGACCGGTTCCGGTTCCGTCTCTTTCGGGATGAGGACGCGCGGTACGCGTTTGCCACGGAATTTGTCCGGCGGGATAAAGAGCCTCCCGATTTGGTGTTTCTCCACACGTCCGATCTGGACCGCATTCAATCGCGCGAGCATTTCCGAGTCCGGCACGAGCAAACCACCAATGTGGGGGTAATGAACGCCCCCCTGGATACGGCGTCGCCCGCGACTCGCGATCGCCGGATTGTCACACGGTTGCGCGGCCAGATCACGAACATCAGCGCAGGGGGATTTGCGGTCATCGTGCCGCAAGCCGTTCCCGCGCAAGTATTGATTCGTGTGACTTTGGATTTGGAGTTGGAGGCGACGGAACCGTTCGACGTTGACGCCCGAATTGTCGGCACAACCTCACTGCCGGGCGGGCGCTGCCTCATCCGCGCCGCGTTCTACGAAGTGGACGCGGAAAAGGAGGAGATCGTTGCCCGATACGTCGCCCATCGCCAGCAGTCACACGCCGACGCCGGTGGAATGACGGAGTAACGCGCCGTGCAATACGTTCGAGAAGCGGCGCAGGCCGTGCAACGGAATCTGACTTCCTTCCTCCTATACGCGGCCATTCTGGGCGTACTGGACATCTTGACGATCCTCGCATTGGCCCCGTTTGAGCCCGGTAAAGGCGAACCCGTGACGCTCACGTTCCGATTGCTGGATGTGGGCCAGCTTCTGGTCGCTGTCCATGTCGGCGCGTTCGCACAAACCGTAGTGTTTTCCCGTCTCGGGCGCGATATTGACCGGCCCTTGTGGAAGGTTCGCACGGATGGCGAGGCGTTGAAGCGGTTTTTCATGATGTGGGCGCTCATCAACCTCACTGCGTACGGTTTATACCGCCTTGCCGCGATGGATTTCGGGGACGGCGACGTCACGGTCATCAACTATCTGCTGCTCTTTACCGGTTTGGCCGCCCTCCTTGTCAGCATTCCGTTCGGCGCATGCATCATGTTTACCGGCCGGGTCAGCTCGCGAACCATTGGGGAAAGCCTCGCTCCGCTCACGCGTCAGCCCGGAAGAACTTCCGTGATCTTCGCCATCGTGCTCGTGCAACTCATCCTCTTTGACGTGACCCGGCAGTTGCTCGTGTCCGGCGGTGACGCGGGACCTTCGCTTCTCGCCCGAATCGGAGTCGGTCTCACCTCGGACATTCTGCAAACCTATTTGGACTGTCTGGTGTTCGCAGCGACGTGGCAACTCTGCATGGTCGATCGCGACACGGTCGACGAGATTGACATTGACTTCTGACCCCATTCCGGCGCTACACCGAAGTTTCCGTCTCACGGGCAGGTGTTTGAGGATTCGGTGAGATATGCAACGTAGAACGAAAACCGGATGCTTCTTCGCGGCGTTCTTTGCCATCATCTTGTTCTTCAGCGGTGTCATGAGCTTTTGGATCGTCTCCATCGCGACCCCGGAAGATTCTCCCCGGGCCCGCATGTTTCGCACGGAAGCCGACCTTCGCGCACTGAAAACGGCCATCGAGACCTATCATAACGAGTACGGCGCCTATCCGCCCGGAGGCCCGAAAGGATTGCAAAAGGCAATCAACTTTCTGTCCCGGCACGTTAACTATCTTCCTGACGGCGGCCCCGGAGACGCGTGGGGCAACCCGTTTCACTATGTGCCCGCCTCCCAATACGATTTGCCCGATTCCGGCGCATTACGCGGGGACCATGGCTGGTACGCCCCCGACACCTACCAACTGTACTCGCCGGGTATGGACGGGTATCCGGGATTTGAAGAAACGCTGAAGCAGCGCGACAATATCACGAGTTGGGACGAGAACCGGAGTTGGCGGGACCTGTACTCGCAACGCCAGAGAAAGTACTTGCTCGAAATGGGTCGTAAGCAGTAACCGGCGGATATCTCTCTTTCGGAGTTCCCCATGCGCATTGAAATGCCATATGGCAATACGTTGATGCAGGGGAAAGCTCCCTGGTTGGCGAATCTGGAATCGCTCGACATCGCAGACGTGCCGGCGCTTGCGGACCGCGACGTTTCCATCGCTCACGCCATCGAGTCCCCCATCGGCCTGGACCGAAACGTGTATGAGATCGTTCAGCCCGGTGAGCAAATTGCCATTATCGTCTCCGACTCCTTCCGGAAAACGGCGGTGGATCAGGTACTACCCGTGCTGTTGGATGGACTGCGCCGCCGCGGCATACCAAACACCGACATCCGCTTTGTCTTTGCCAGCGGCACCCACCGGCCTCCGACTCCAGACGAACAGGCGGAAATCCTGGGCGTCACAATCTACAAGCAGTTCAAAGACCGCGCCTTCACGCACGACCCCCATGACCGGGCGAACCTCGTGACGGTGGGAACGACGCGTCGCGGCACCGTCGTGGAAGTCAATCGAACGGCGTGGGAATGCGACCGGCTTATCGCAACGGGCGCGGTGGTTATGCATTACTTCGGAGGATTCGGAGGTGGGCGAAAATCGATCGTGCCCGGCATCAGTTCCGCACGCACCATCGCGCAGAACCACGCCATGAACCTCGACCCCGATACGGATGACCTCAATCCGGCAGTTCAAATAGCGGCCATGGACGGCAATCCGGTCGCGGAAGATATGCTGGAAGCGACCCGGCTGGCCGGGGTGGACTACATCATCAATACCGTCTTGAATCGTCATGGCAAAATCGCACGGGTTTTCGCCGGGGAACTCGAAGCGGCCCATCGCGCGGCGGCTGCCTTCGCGCGCTCGGTCTACGCCGTTCACCTGGCACACCGCGCAGACTTGGTCGTCGCCGCGTCCCCACACACCCGCAATTTCGTCCAAACCCACAAAGCGTTGTACAACGCATTTCAAGCGATGCGGCCGGGCGGCCGCATCATTCTCCTGGCTCCGTGTGCCGAAGGACTGGGTGGGGACCAATTCGTGAAGTGGCTCCGGCTCGGATCGAGAAGTGCCGTGATTGCCGGGCTGCGGCGGGAAAGCGAAATCAACGGCCAGACCGCTCTCTCAACGTTGGAAAAAGCACCCAGCGCGTTTATGGTTACGGAGTTGCAGCCAGAGGAGGTCCACTGCTTGGGGGCACGCAAGGCAACTGACCTACAGAACGCGCTCCAATTGGCAGAAAATGAACTCGCGGCATCGAGGCGCCGTGACTGCTATCTGATGCCTTCCGCGGCCTACACAGTGCCTTTCGACCGCGAACGCGTGTGAGAAAAAGAATTGCCGACCCAGGCCGACGGATTACTGCACCTTGCGTGCAGATCCAGGCGATTCGATTTGCCGCACGGACCGTACCACCCGCACCTTCCAAACCAGTCCGTCGTTCCGCATTGTTCCGACCCAGCCGCTTTCCAGCAACTCGCGCAGGCGCGCTTCTCCGGCGAATTCATCCCGAAACCACAGCGTCATCTCCTGCAAACCGGCCGAACTCATAAGGATACCTCGTTTCTCACACCTGCGAGCAGCATCCCAGGAACTTTGAAGTCGACAACCAACCTCGAACATGAACGAATTGGCGTTCGCACCGTCCCCGACGACGCAAAACATTGCAACCCACAAAATCTCGCGACGGTTTCCCTGCACGCAGATTCAACTGCAAGAAATACAGGAGGCACGATCAGATCCTCGTGAAGAGAAACCTGACCGCGCCTCCCCTCATTCAGACCCCCTTAAAAGAGTCCTGCCTGAGGATTGGGTAGCTTATAACAAGCAACCAATATGCCAAAAATGCGTTCACGCGGCGACAATTCTATTAAAGACTTGTGAAATATAGACTTATCTCATCTCAGTATCGACTGATCCGCTCTTAGGAGATAATCCAACGCGCCGTGGAAGTGTAACAAAATATTACTCAATGTAACAAGGTGTTTCGCTACGGGCGGGTCGGAGCTTCAATAGCGTATTCTGCCATTTTGCGGTAGACCGTCGGACGACTTACACCGAGCATCTTGGCGGCCAGCGTAATATTGCCGCGAGATTTTTCCAGAACTTCCGTAATTCGCCGACGCTCCAAATCGGCCAACGACGGTTCGCCGGTGGGGTCGGGTTCACCTTTCCGGCCCACGGGCAGACGAAGGTCCTTTACCCGCACGCATGCTTCACTTGCCAAGAAACACGCCCGTTCCACACAATTGCGTAATTCGCGGACGTTCCCCGGCCAATGCCAGTCCATCAGGGCCTTGGTGGCATCGGCATGGATGGAACGCACGGACGGCGTACGCCCAGCCTGGACGACGCTCAGGAAGTGTTCGGCCAGGATGGGAATATCTTCCGGCCGCTCCCGAAGCGGAGGCAACTCGACAACGAACCCGTTGATCCGATGATAGAGGTCTTCGCGAAATTGTCCGGCCTGCACGGACGACGCGATGTTCTTGTTCGTCGCGGCGACGACCCGTACGTCGACTTTGATTTCGCGATTCCCTCCGACCCGGTAAAACGTGCCATTCTCTATTGCACGGAGGAGCCGCGCCTGATTTTCGAGACTCAGATCCCCGATTTCGTCCAGAAAAAGGGTGCCGCCGTCCGCCTCTTCCATTCGGCCGATTTTTCGGGACAGTGCGCCGGTGAACGCGCCCTTTTCGTATCCGAAGAACTCGCTTTCCATCAGATCGGGGGGGATGGCCGCACAGTTCACGACAACGAACGCTCGGCCGTTGCGATCGGATTGCTCGTGCAAAAGGCGGGCCGCCAACTCTTTGCCGGTTCCCGTTTCGCCCAGGATGAGTGCGGGCATTCCGGAACGTGCGGCTTCGCGCAGTTGGGCTTGGGCTTTCCGAATCTCGGGACTCTCACCCACAAGCGTCGTCGTGCCAATCGTGCCCGAACGCAACCGTTCATTTTCGTTCCGAAAGAACTCCACCTGCTCGATCATATGAAACAAGGGGGCCAATTGATGGGCCACCGCCCCAAGGTACGCCATGGCTTTATCATCACTGCGAAGCACACTTTCCAACGCACAAAGCGCGAGGACGCCAACTTTCTCCTTCCCCACGGTCATGGGTATGGCAAGGGCGGTGTACGCCGATAGCGCGCCGGTCAGCCGGACGGTCAGCAGATGCTGATCGTGGAAGGCCTGCTCAAGCAACTCGTGAGGTGGATTAAGTTCCAGTGGTGCGTCATCGCCGAGCTGATTGTAGATGGAAAAGCCCCCGCCTCCGACGGACCGGCAAAAACACAGGCAGCGGCATGGCAGTCTTGGCTCCAGTTCCTTTCGCACGGCGTCCAGGAGTTGCGCGATCGAAGCGGCGTTTCCGACATTGCGAAAAGTGTGGAACAGATCCACGTAGTCTTCAATGGTGTCCAACCCTTCAATCGGCGGGTTTGCAGCGATAAATCGTGGGGTATGAGGGACCCTATCGTCGGGTGAGTCGATGGTGTCAGGTTCCGGCACGTCCGGCGGCTCGACTTCCCGGCCCATGTCCGCCATGCTGACGACAAATATCGTGCTGCCAACCGCGACCTCGTCACCGGCATGAAGGGCCGACTCATCGATGGGGCGGCCATTCAGCAAAGTACGATTACTGCTGCCAAGATCTTTGACGAAGGGTTTCCCTTCCTCCAGATAGATTACACAGTGTTGCCGTGATATCAGAGGATCGGGAATGGTGACGTCGCACCCCTGGCCGCGACCGAACATCAGTGGATGCTCGCCGATTCGCCATGATACCCCGCGAATAGTGCCCAATCGCGCAGTAACCCAATACACACCGACCTCCTCACAGCTTGCCCCAGCCTGCGCGCCAATCGCTCATCGTAACCCTTATGATACATGTACTTACCGATAGTGTCCAGATGCGGCCATGGTTTGACTTCGGAAGCAGGAATTTGCTACGCTACGCGCTAATCCTTTTCGGAGGTTTCCCGGTGGTGAATGGTATGCAGATTCCGCTGTCGGCTGTTGCCGAAGACGGGATATCCGTCGACGTGGAGACTTCCGAGGCCGAGTTGCGGCCTGCGGGTGCCTCTGAACTGCTGACGGGTCCTCTCCACCTTACGGGCACCGTGAGCGGAGACGGTGACGAGTTTATCTTTCACGGACGTTTGGCGGGGACCTATCTTGGTCGATGCGACCGGTGTCTGGGCCCTGCGGAACTGCCGTTCTCGACGGATGTCTTGTGGGTATTTGCGGAAGGCACGCCCCCGCATCCTCTTGAGGATGATGTGGATGACGAGGGTGACGGCGACGGAGCGGAAGACGGAGTGATTCATACCTTCTTTGAAGGAAATGTGCTCGACCTGTCGACCGCTGCGTGGGAAGAACTTGTCCTGGGGACACCCCTCAAGCTCTTGTGTAGCGAGGATTGCGCCGGCCTTTGCCCGGTGTGTGGAACGAATTTGAATGACGCCCAATGCAACTGCGCAGCGGGCGTGAGTGATACAACATTAGCAAACAAGGGGCTGAAGGGTCTTAAGGACATCTTCCCCGACCTCAACCCCGATCGATTGGAGGATTGACCGTGCCGGTACCAAAGAGAAGAACCGGAAAGACCCGGAAAAACACTCGCCGCTCTCACCACGCGCTGAGCAAGCGCGTGTTCTCTGAATGCCCGAGTTGTGGAGAGCGCATCATGCCGCATCGCGTCTGTCCGAAATGCGGTCATTACAAAGATCGTCTCGTCGTCAACACGGAAGGCAGTTAAACCCCAAGGGTTGGCGGGAGCCTGCCATGCGAATCGCTATCGATGCCATGGGTGCGGATACCGCGCCGGATCCCGAGATCGAGGGCGCCCTTACGGCGGATATTTCCAACGACGTGGAGTTGATCCTGGTCGGCGACGAGTCTCGCCTGAAGGCCGCGCTCGGCAACCGCGCCAAGAGGCGTACGATCTCGATCGTCCACGCCTCGGAAATCATCACCATGGATGACGCCCCGATGCTGGCCGTCCGCAAAAAGAAGGATGCGTCCCTGCTGGTTGCCATGCGACTGGTCAAACAGGGCGTCGCGGATGCCTTCTTGAGTGCGGGCAATACGGGCGCCGTCATGCTGGCCGCGCGAACCATTCTCCATCCCATCCAGGGGGTGGCGCGCTCCGCGATCTGCCAGCTCCTGCCTACGATGAAGGGCACGTGCCTGGTTCTGGATCTGGGCGCCAACGTCGATTGCAACGCCAAGCAGCTCTGCGATTTCGCTGAAATGGGCGTCGTCTATTCACGCGAAGTGCTCGGGAAAGCGAACCCGCGCGTCGGACTTCTCAACATTGGCGAAGAGCAGGCCAAAGGCAACGATCTCGCCAAAACGGTACATCGCAACCTTTCCGCAGCTCCCCACGTGAATTTCATCGGCAACGTGGAACCCAAGGGCATGTATGCGGGAATCGCGGACGTGGTGGTATGCGACGGATTCGTGGGCAACGTAGTCCTGAAAACCAGCGAAGGCGCCGGGGCGCTGATACGCAACCTGTTAGCGAAGGAATTGCGCTCGAGTTGGGTCAGCATGCTGGGCGCGCTTCTAAGCCGCGGTGCCTACAAGCGGCTCAAACGTACGGTGGATCCGAATGAATACGGCGGTGCGCCGTTGTTGGGTGTTAATGGCGTGGTGATCATCATGCACGGCGCCACTTCGGGGCAAGGGGTCGCCCACGCCCTCGAACTCGCCTGCGCCGCGGTCAAACACGAAATCAACAAGCATATTGAAGAAGGCATCGCGCAATTGCGCGCAACGGTGGCCGATCTCGAATCGGATATCCATCCCGTTACGCAGGAAGTGAACGCGCACAAGTAGGGTACTTGCCGTGTCGAGGGAAAGCCGCTGAACCGGTGTCCACCGGCGTACGCGGCGTTAGTCAGAGGTCACGCCAAATCCTCCCTGGAATTGGCCAACATCACCATAACCGGAAGGATCGATCCCATTGAGTGAGTTCACGGACAAGACCGTCCTCATAACCGGAGGAACGCGCGGCATCGGACGCGCCTGCGCGCTCACGTTCGCCCGCGAAGGCGCCGCCGTGGCCGTGTGCGGGCGCACCGCGGCCACGGCGGAAGAGACTGCAAGAGCAATTGCAGCCGAGACCGGCGGCCAAGTCGCGGGATATGAAACCGACATCGGCAACGCGGAGGCCGTGGACGAGTTGGTCAAGAAGGTTGCGGAGCGCTTCGGACCGGTGTACGTCCTGGTCAACAACGCGGGGATCACGCGCGACGGTCTACTCATGCGTATGAAGCCGGCGGACTGGTCCACCGTTCTCGACACGAATTTGACGGGGGCTTTCAATTGCTGCCGTGCGGTCGCACGCGGCATGGTCAAGCAACGTCAGGGCCGCATCGTTAACATCTCCTCGATCATCGGCATTCGTGGGCAAGGCGGCCAGACCAACTACGCCGCAGCCAAGGCCGGCCTCATCGGATTCAGCAAGTCTCTCGCCCAGGAATTGGCGTCGAGAAATATCACCGTCAACGTCGTCGCGCCGGGCTATATCGAAACCGACATGACCGCGGTCTTGGGGGAAGATGTGAAGAAAATGTTGCTCGAGAAGATCCCCTTGCGCCGTCAAGGCACGGGCGACGACATCGCAGCCGCCGTTCGGTACTTAGCAAGCGATGGCGCTTCCTATGTGACCGGCGCCGTGCTCCAGGTGGACGGCGGGCTTGCCATGTAGCGGGACGCGGGGGCACGTTCATCCCGCGAACCTTCCGCGACTTCGTCTAATTCGTGATTCCCAATACGCAATCAGGAACAATCGTCCGGTCGAGTACGAAGCACGGTTGAGAGGACGCGGAAAGCGTAAAAACTCGGGCGAGGCACCGATCACAGGTCTGCAGTTGATATGCCGTAGACATGCACCGCGTGGTACGCGTCGTGCACAAAGAGGGCCTCTCGCAGGGCGCCTTCTCGGGTAAACCCGACGGCTTCGAGAAAACCTTGAAGATCGCCTTCGTAATCGGCAGCGGGGACGGTCACCCGCCGAATCGATTGTTGGCCACCAGCTTCTTTCAGGATGGCTTTGAACCCTTTGCGGACGTCGTCAGCGTTGTAGTCTGCGGGATCGTGCATGTAGAGCCAGGCTTGGGCGGCGCCGGGTTCGCGTTCCGGCCGGAGCTTGATGAGACCAAAGGACTCGCCGGTTCGTTTGACGAGGATCATCTCCTGTTCGATGCCGCTGGGATGCAGTGCATCCATTTCACGATCGTACTTCGTTGTGACCATCACGCCCTTCTCATTGAAGAGAAAATAAGCCGCTGTGTTCCAATTCTCCCACGTCATCAGCATTTCCGCGTCGGTTTCTTCGATCGGCCGCATGCCGATGGTCAACCGGAATGCCGCGCGTACCATGGTGAACAAAGATGGTTTGGCCGTACGGGTCAGCGTGTTGTAGACCCGCGTGAAATTCACCCCCTGGGAGGAGAGCAGGTTGAAAGCCGATACCGCGGACGCCATCCAGGCGCGCTGGGCTTCACACCACGGCTCATGCGGCTTGCGATGCGAGCCACTCAGGGTCAGGTGAACGGCGGCATTGCCGCCACCGCATAAGTTGCGTGCCCAGCAGCGCCGGCACACGCCGGTTGTCGCGGAACCCACCTCGTCGAAACGCGCACGCACGTCTTCATTGATGGAGCCATCTTCCAGGTTCCCCAAGCGGAACTCTTCTCTGCCAAAAAAGCGGCGGCTGGGGTAGATCGCGCCGGACGCATCGATGGCCAATTCATTCGTGCCCGCAGGATCGGTCCGGCGCGACGGCGATCCGTCATAGATGCGATAAAAGAGCGGCGCGATCGGGTCCAACCGAAAGTACCGCTGCTGCAAAAGCCCGTTGGCGTAGTAGACCGCAGTTTCGCGCAATGCACCCAGCATGGCCGCGGGATCCAGTTCGGGATTGGCCACGTAGGCGCCGTCCAAATCCAATTCAACCGTCGCAAACCCGGCGGCGTCGAGTTCTTTTACCACGTTGTCAAAGGCGGGATGATTCGGGCGCACAATGATACGGCCGGTCACGCCGGGAGCATCGGGATGAAGTATTTTGGCGAGCCGGGCCAGAGTTTCACCACGGGCACGAGCCAACGCTTTCAGATGGGTCAAAATGTCCGCGGCGTCGCTGAACTCCAACTGAGCATCGATGGTGTGTCCCTCGAACGCGGGGGACAACTTACTGACTTCGAGTCCCAGAACCCGCACCATTGCCGTGGTTTTCTTCGCGGCCATACGGCCGCATTTCATCGCATGTGCGCACAGGTCAGCTAGCAAGTCCGGATTGTAAACGGCGCCTTCTTCGAGGAACTCTATGGACACGTCCGCTTGGTCGCCCGCACGGCCAAAAAGCAGGGCAATGGCGTCACGGCCGACGTCCCGCGCGGAATGTGAACGCACGGTTGCGCCCTGCCCGAACCAGCCCTTCTTCTTTTCGACTGTTTCTTCCGTTTCGCGGGAGAGCTGCACGGAGACGCGTCTGATCCCCCGCTCCTGCTGGATTTCCTTTTGCAGTTCCTCTTTCTTGCGCGGCGGTAGAATGGCCCGTGTAGCCCGAAGCCACTCGAGTTCGCCGACGACCTCCTCGAGTTCTTTCACGTCGTGCTTATCGCCGAGAAGGTGGTAGATTCGGTTCACGGAATCATAGGGGTAGTGCTCGAGCACGTCCCACGAGATTTCATCGCATTCGAAACAGAAGCACGTTTCCGGGTCGATGGCGAATCGGCGGTCGTTCTCGATAAATCGATGTAGCGCTTCCCGTGCCATCAATACGCTCCCAACGTGCCCTTGTCGCGGCTCCAGTTCTCCATATACTTGAAGCAAAAGATTCCGAGCGTAGTCCAGAGCACTACGTTTACAAGAAGAAAGAAGAATGACGGGTGGGCGAATACTCGTACCCCCAACCCTTCAATGAGAACCAGTTTCAGGCAAATGGACGCGTCGGTTATCGGGATGATATGCGCAACGCCCATAATGACGGCCGGAAAATCGTACCAGCCCGGGTTGGCGGCAAATGCGATTGCGATCATGCCCATCCGGATAAGCATCGTCGCCTGGCCGATCTGCTTGAAGACCAGGGTCAGCCCCCCCACCATGAATCCGAACCCAATTAGATTCAGGTACGTCAACAGGAGAAGGATGAAAACGGGAATCGGATCCGCGTGGAGGTCGCTGTTCAAGGTCATCGAGACAAAGACGAGCATGATCGTCCACGTCACGATGCTCACGATCGAATTGACAAAAGAACGCGCCAGAAAATTCGTAATCAACCCGTGCGGGCTCATACAGACCTGTTCCAGCTCGCCCGTTCGCGCCATGCCCTGCAACCCTTGGCTGAACATGCCGACGACGCCAAAGGCGAAGATTCCGACGACGAACCCGAGGGCTTTCTCGGTTTGGTCCGTTGCCCACTGCGCGTCCACGGTACCGGAACGAAACCCGAAGATCAGGCCGATGAGCATGCCGTACCCCACGGTCATCCCCATCAACGTGGCGAACCAGTACCGCCGCATGATGATGAATGCGCGGACCAACTCCGCCTTCATTACAAGAAAAAATCCCATACTCACTTCCTGTCGCCGCGGTGTTCGGACTGCGACGCGGTCAGTTGGAGAAAAACCCCTTCCAGATTCTGGTAACGCTGGGTAACGGTGCGCAGCAGAATGCCCTGGGACTGCAAATGCCCAAGGGTCGCATACAAGGCGGACGAACGCTCCGCTTCGTCGGGCGAGGTCTGGAGAACAATGCCCGGCCCTCCGTCGGAATTGACCGGTTCCACTCCCATCACGCCTTGAAATCCTCGAATCGGCTCAAGGTCCGGCATACGATCGAGGCGCAATTCAAATCGCTGGTCCGAGAACACGTCCAGGAGTTCCTCCGTCGGCTTGCAGGCGACCAGCGCACCATCTTTAATGATGCCGATCCGGTCGCACAATTCCTGGGCGGTGCCCATGTCGTGGGTCGTTACCAGCACACATTTTCCCTGTTCCCGGGTCATCTCGATTACTTTGTCCTTGATGGCGCGGCTGCTCTGCACATCGAGGCCGGTGGTCGGTTCATCCAACAGCAGGACCGGCGGATCGGTGATGAGCGCAATGCAGATGGCCAGTTTTTGCTTCTGGCCGCGGGAAAGACGCCGCACCTGGATATCCTTCTTGTCGGTCAATCCGATGAAATCGAGTAAGCGATGCGAGCGTTCCTTGAGGACCTTGCCTTTCACATCGCGTAAATTCCCGAAATAAGCCAGGTTCTCCAGCGGCGTCAAGGGCCAGATGCACGTCCGCGTTCCTTCCAGCACGACCCCGATGCGGCGCAGCACCTGCAAGCGCTTCTTCTCCACGGGCAGATCGTCGACCAACACCTCCCCGCCGCAGGGCCTCACCAGGCCGGAAACCATCTTGACCGTGGTGGTCTTACCGGCGCCATTGCGGCCGAGCAGGCCAAAGATCTCACCGGGACACACGCCGAACGAGACACGATCTACCGCGTGGACGGTTTTCTTGTGATAGATGGGACGGCGGCCCGTATCGTCATCCTTCGTGAAGAAGTGCCGCGTATGGAACGTCTTGTCGACGTCGCGAAGTTCTACTAAATACCGCGTGCTCATACGTTCTCCGGCCGTCCGGGCATGTAGGTCTGCTCGATGGCTTTGGCCGCCTGTTCTTCGTCGCCCAGTTCTTCAATCTTGATGAGGTACTCGAGATAGGCGATCTCGATATCGCGCAACGCGTGAATGACCACGACGAGGATGAAGCTGCCGGTCCAGTAGTAGAGGAACCCGATAACCAGCGCGAAGGCCACGAATTCCAGCGAAATGTGCCACGTGTTTTCAAAAAAATGCTTGTGAACCACAACAAAAGCTGCGGCCACCAGGAGAATTCCTGCAAAGGCGGCGGCGGCACCGGACATCCACTGGGCCATGAATGCGATGACGAGCGTCTGGGCGGCGACGCGCCAAATCAGTTCTTCTGCCACGGCCACGCCCAGGAATCGCGTCAACACGACCGGGCTGTCCATGGTGAAATTCCATATCGGCCCGAAGTCAAAGAAGTGGGTCAACGCATCTCGCCAAGACAGGTGCGTGGCCAGCAGCGACAACCCGAAAATGAGATGTCCTGCCACCAAACCGATTGCGATGTATACGGGAGAAACCAACTGGCGCGAAAACACGCCCTGGTCCCACGCGATAAAGGTGGCCAGCCAGAACAAGGGACCTTGCATGAGCACATGGATCATGCGGACGCGTCCGCGGGGTTGTCCGTCTGCCTGGAAAGGATTCGTCGCCAGCGAGAACGCGACGTGGGCAACGAGAAACGCTATAAACACCCATTCGAGAATCACGAGGCCACCTCGTCCGCGATTGGCGTTTTCTCGAGTTCCTCGATCATGGTGGCGAGGTCGATGCCTTTGAACTTCTTCTGGAACATCTCGCGCAGTTCCTCGAACTCGCTACGCAACAGGCCGTACCCGTACAGGTCGTACATCTCACCGTCACGGGAAACGTGTTCCTTTAGTACCAACTCGCGCTTTGCGCCGGACAGCTCGAAGTTTCGCCACGACCGCGTATTGAAGCCGTAAATGTAGATATTGATCCGGTGCATGTTCAGTTCGTGAAAGCAGAATTCCAGCACCCGGTAGAATGCAATCGTTCCGAGAAAGCCATTGCGGCGTTTTTCCGTCAGGTACGAGTCGATGTTGCACGAGCGGTTGCGCCAACTGATATTCACGACCGAAAACAGCCCCACCGGCCCCAACTTCCTGGAATCGGCCATGAAGTAAATGCCGCCGGGCATGCCGTGATTGGACGAGCGGCCGAGCATTCCGACGATCTGTTCCCGGATTTGCTTTGGGGAGCGCGCGGGATCGCCGTACAGGAACCGTTGAAATGCGGGGTCTTCCATCCAGGAAACCACCGTATCGAGATCGTCCCGGTCAGCGCGCCGGATATACACACTGGATTTAAGCGCCATGGGAAACCTCCGCGCGGTCTTGCTGCCGTCCGCCCTCGGCCCGGATCGCGTCGAAATCGGCCCGCAGGAGGCCGTAGCCGTACACGTCGCAGGGGGAGCCGTCGCGTAACGCGTGCCGGTGATATACCACTTCGCGAACGGCCCCCAGCCGGGCGTAGGCATCTTGCGCCAGTGTATCGGCCGCGTCGACGCGGGCACTGACTCGATGGAGATTCAGTTCGTCGAAGGCGTACTCGACGATGCGGAAACAGGCCCCTTCGTAGAATGCCGCTGCGTCGTGCCGTTGCGCATTGTAGGTGCTGACGGTGCACGAGCGGTTTCGCCAACTCAGATCCAGAACGCTTGCCAAACCGACCGGGCCACGGTTTTCGGCGTCACAAATAAAGTGGCCGGCGGTGGCGATGGGCATGGTAAGCGCGCCGCCGAGCATCGCCAGAATCTGCGAACCCATCTGACGTTTCATGCGCTCGTTATCGCCGTAGATGAAGCGGCGAAACGCCGGGTCGCTCAGCCAGTCGACAACAACGTCGAGGTCGCTGCGTTCAGGCCGTCGAAGCGTCAGGTTCATACTCCGGCTCCTTCAACCGCTTCAGTCCTTCATCGCTGAACAGCGTCAACGATTCAAGATCGAAATACCGCCCCTTTGTGTACACCATGTCGCGTTGAATGCCGTCGCTCGTAAATCCGCGTTCGGCAAGAAACTTCCGGTACGCCTGCTCGGTCACGATGCAATGGGCCTGCAACTTGTTGAGTTTCTTCTCGACGAGCGCCGTACGAAGAATAAACTGAAAGACCTCTTCGGCCAAAGGCGTTTCGTAGTGCCGGTCGTCCCCGAATACGAGAACCATTTCCGCATATCCGGCCTCGGACTTCGCACCACGCAGGACACAGCACCCGCAGACTTCCCCCGTCGTGTCTTCGACTGCGAAGAAAGCCCCTTGCACGATATCCCGCCGGCCGAGCATCTCGCGAAGTTCGTCGATGGTCGGAATCATGACCTCGCGGGCCGGACCCAACAAGAAAGAACGCGGATGGCCGGGGTCGTAAAGCCGCCACAGCGCGAAGGCGTCGTCCGGTTCCGCCGAGCGAATGACAGCAAAATCGCCAGTAATCATGTGGAAAACATCCTGGTCAGAAGGCCGAGGGGGTTATAGAACCGGTCTCCGGCGATGTCCATGTTCGCCGAATCGGACCGTCCCGCGGATCGATACGCACCCCTGCAAATGGACAGTGTATACAGTATGAAAAAACAGCCGGGACTTCAAGAAACCCGAAGCCCCGGCGAAGACGTTTTGTTCTAGAATTTGCCGTCAGGTGGTCGTCGTGATGATGGCGTTCTTCTTGGTATATACATAATCAAGCCACGCCTGCCACACCGCGTTGTACAAATCGGAAAGCGCGTCCGCCCTGACCACTCGACTCGACGAAATGCCTCGAAGATGCTTCATGGTAACCCTTCTCCTCACGGTTGTCAGGCCCGTGGCCTTGCGACAAGAACGACCACCCCCAATATGGGGCCGTTCTCGATATTCTCATACCCGGGGGGTGTCGCTCAGAAGCGCTACCCTCAGCCAGTCGGGTGCTTTACATCGTTGAACTGCTGCAGTGCAGTCAACAGTCCCTCGAATACCGTCGAAGCGGCGCCGATGAACGTCGTCATCAAGTCAAAACCCAGACTCAGAATCGATAAGAGGAACGACAGGTCGGTGGTTTGGTTATTGGCGAGCAGCGGCGTCTTGGTAATTGTCGTAACGTGCTTCACAATCTCGTCTCCCGCATGGTGTATGCAGTGTCTACACTTTAAGGCGCGCCCAGTTTACAATACTGGGGTTAGGGGACGCCAGAGCGAGTATAGCACCGCTCCAAAATGGTGTCAACAGTTTCTCAACTCTGTATCACGCAAATGCTTACACCTCAATGCGCCGCATGCTGCACTTGGTGTCCCGTACCCTAATCTACAGTTCTCCATCGCACATGTTACGTGGGCGGCGCAATCGAGTTCCCGACTTAAAGTACTATGCCTTCTTTGGCGGCGGAGTTGCCTCAATTGGCCGGAGTCACGCGTCGGAAAGTGCCACGCTGTCATACCCGTGGGTGTACGCGCCAGGAAGGTCCGAGTATCCCATCAAGGTAATGTCGATGACACGGGCCGCTTCACGGCCTTCGTGGATGGCCCACACCACCAGGGACTGCCCGCGACGGGCGTCACCAGCAGCGAAGACCTTGTCGCGACTGGTCTTATAAATGCCGTACTCGGCCTTTATGTTACCGCGTCCGTCCAGTTCGAGGTTCAACTGTTGCGGCAGCGCATGCTCGGGATGCACGAAACCCATAGCCAGTAACACCAAGTCGCACTCGATGGCGAACTCGCTGCCGGGGATTTCAATCATTTTCGGACGGCCATTGGCGTCCGGCTCACCCCACTCCAAGCGTACGGCGTTGATGCGTGTCACCTTGCCGTTCTCACCGCTGAAGCTCTTGGTCAAAATACTCCAGTCGCGCTCGCCGCCTTCTTCGTGGCTGGACGATGTGCGCAGAATGAGCGGCCAATTGGGCCACGGCGTCTTCTCGTTAAAGCCCTCCGGTGGCTTTGGCAGCAGTTCGATCGACCAGACGTGCTTGGCGCCTTGACGCAAGCTGGTGCCATGGCAGTCCGAACCGGTGTCGCCGCCACCCAAAATCACGACTGTCTTGTCCTTCGCCGTAATCTCGGAACCGGGGACCGATTTGCCAGCGACCCGGCGGTTTTGCTGCGTCAGGAATTCCATGGCGAAATGCACGCCATCCAATTCCCGGCCCGGGATGGGCAAATCCCGGGGTTGCGTTGACCCGGTCGTAATCAGTATGGCGTCGAATTCCGCCTCGAGTTCGGGTCCGGTAACGTCTTTTCCAACGAAACAACTGCACTTAAAGATGACGCCTTCGTCCTCCATTTGCCGGAGCCGGCGGCGAACCACTTCCTTGTTCAACT
Organism: Candidatus Hydrogenedentota bacterium; assembly: GCA_963745075.1. Lineage (GTDB taxonomy): Bacteria > Hydrogenedentota > Hydrogenedentia > Hydrogenedentales > SLHB01 > JAHDWY01. The sequence goes on from CAVUWV010000020.1 coordinate 141,781, forward strand.
TGAAATCCGGAATCCCGTACATGAGGAGTCCGCCCGGTTCGTCATCGCGTTCAAAAACCGTGACGGAATGGCCGGCCCGGTTCAGTTGCTGGGCCGCGGCGAGGCCCGCCGGACCGGATCCCACGACGGCGACCTTCTTCCCGGTGCGCACGTTGGGCGGTTCGGGATTGATCAATCCATCCTTGAAACCGTGGTCCCCAATGGTCCGCTCGATCAGCTTGATGGTCACGGGGGGCTCGATGATACCCAGGACGCAGGACGCTTCGCACGGCGCCGGGCAGACGCGGCCGGTGAATTCGGGAAAATTATTGGTCGAGTGCAATCGCTCCAACGCTTCTTCCCAGTTGAGGTCTTTGACGAGGTCGTTGAAGTCCGGAATGATGTTGCCCAAGGGACATCCGGACTGACAAAACGGCACGCCGCAATTCATGCAGCGGTACCCCTGATCCTGCATCTTTTCGTCGTCGAAATCGGTCAGGAACTCGTCCCAATTCTTCGTACGCTCCTCTTTGGGAACATACGCGGGAAGCTCCCGCCGGTATACCATAAAGCCCTTTTCTTTATTGGGGCGCATACATGAACTCCTCTACACTTCCACCGGCTGCGCGGTTGCCTGCTGCTTGTCCAATTCCCGCAGGATGCGGGCATAGTCGCGCGGCATCACCCGCACAAATCTCGCGAGAGCGGCTTCCCAGTGGTTCAGAATGTCGTTCGCCACGGCACTGCCGGTGTATTCGACATGCCGTTCGACCATGAACCGCAGGTCCGCGATACTCTTCTCGTTCATGGGTTTGAGATCGACCTGGTCCGGGTTGCAGTGCTGCGGGAAGGTCCCATCTTCGTCGTAGACAAACGCAATGCCGCCGCTCATTCCCGCGGCGAAATTGCGGCCGGTCTTACCGAGAATCGCGGCGCGTCCGCCGGTCATGTATTCGCAGCCGTGGTCTCCAACGCCCTCGACAACCGCCCACGCGCCGCTGTTGCGCACGCAGAACCGTTCGCCGGCGATGCCACGAAAATAGGCTTCGCCGCCGGTGGCGCCGTACAGCGCCACGTTTCCGATGACGATGTTCTCTTCCGGCACAATGGGACAATCGGACGGCGGCGTTACAATGATCTTGCCGCCGGAGAGCCCTTTGCCGCAATAGTCGTTGGCCTCGCCGGTGACGTTCAAGGTGACGCCTTTGATGGCAAAGGCCCCGAAACTCTGGCCCGCGGTCCCGTGGCAATCAATCCAAACGGTATCTTCCGGCAAGGCGCCGGTCTCAAGACCGACCTTATGACGCCGGGTCAGCTCGCTCGAAAGCATGGTGCCGACCGTACGATTGACGTTGCGGATATCGATAGCGATTCGCGTTTTCGTTACGTCTTCGCGATTCGGTTTCGGTTCCAGCGACGCCTTGCACATTTCCAGGAGTTGATTGTCCAGGGCTTTGTCGATTCCGTGGTCCTGGACCTGGCTGCAATAGAGCGTTTCACCTTCCCAAGGCTTGGCCTGGTACAACACACGGGAAAGGTCCAGCTTCTTGGCCTTCCAATGCTCCGGCAGCGGGTCGTACTCGAGCATGTCCGCGCGGCCGATCATTTCGTTGACCGTTCGAAACCCGAGTTCGGCCATGATTTCCCGCACTTCTTCGGCGATGAAGAAGCAGAGATTGACCACGTACTCCGGTTTGCCCGCAAACTTTTTGCGCAGCTCGGGGTCCTGCGTCGCGATACCCACGGGGCACGTGTTCAGGTGACACTTGCGCATCATGATGCAGCCGGTGGCGATCAACGGCAGGGTCGACATGCCCACTTCATCAGCGCCAAGCAGAAACGCGATAGCCACATCGCGGCCCGTCTTGATTTGACCGTCCGTCTGGACCCGAATGCGGCTGCGCAGGTTGTTCTCCACGAGCACCTGATGGGTCTCGGACAAGCCCAACTCCCAGGGAAGTCCCGCGTGTTTGATCGAACTCAGCGGGGAGGCGCCGGTACCGCCGTTATCGCCGCTGATGAGCACGAGGTCGGATTTGCCTTTTGCCACACCGGCCGCGACCGTACCCACACCGACTTCCGATACGAGCTTCACCGAAACTTTGCCGTGAACGTTCGCATTCTTGAGGTCGTGGATCAACTGCGCCAAATCCTCGATGGAATAGATGTCGTGGTGCGGCGGCGGCGAGATCAGTTCGACGCCCGGTGTGGAATAGCGAATCCGCGCGATTTCGGGGAACACCTTGTGCCCCGGCAATTCGCCGCCTTCGCCCGGTTTCGCGCCCTGGGCCATCTTGATCTGAATCTCGTCCGAATTGACAAGATATTCGTTCGTCACGCCGAACCGGCCGGAAGCCACCTGCTTGATTGCGCTTCGCCGCAGGTCGCCGTTCGCATCGGCGATGAATCGTTTCGGATCTTCGCCACCTTCACCCGTGTTGCTGCGACCGCCCAGCCGGTTCATGGCGATTGCCAGAGTCTCGTGGGCCTCTTTACTGATGGACCCGAAGGACATGGCGCCGGTGCAGAACCGCTTCACGATCACGCTGGCCGGTTCCACCTCGTCGAGCGCAACCGGATGCCCCTTCTTGAATTTCATGAGGGCGCGCAACGCGGACAGGTTCCGGTTGCGATTGTTAATCAACTCCGCGAACTGCCGGTATTTTTCCTTGTCGTTCGCGCGGGTCGCGTGCTGAATCGACGCGATCGTCTCCGGATTGTACTGGTGGTATTCGCCGCGCTTACGCCAACGGTACGATCCACCCGGATCGAGTTCCCGCGGCCGGGCGTGGTTCTTCGGATACGCCACGGCATGACGCATCAGCGCTTCGCGCGCGACATCTTCCACGTCGATGCCGCCGACCCGCGATGCGGTGCCGGTAAAGCAACGCTCGACCAGCGTCGTGCTCAGACCCACCGCCTCGAAAATCTGCGCATTGCGGTAACTATGCTGCGTCGAGATGCCGATCTTCGACATGGTCTTCAGCATGGCGCCTTCGATGGCTTTGATGAAGTTCTTCTGGGCCTGACCGGAGTGGTCCTCAACCAGTTCTTCCTTCTCCAGAAGGTTGGCAATGGTTTCAAAGGCAACATACGGATTCACTGCGCCCGCACCGTACCCGGTCAGCAGACAGAAATGCATGACCTCACGCGGCTCGCCGGACTCGACGACGAGCCCGCAGTCCGTTCGCTTCTGCTCGCGAACCAGGTGTTGATGAACCGCGCCCGTAGCCAGCAGGCTCGGAATTGGACACAGCGTTTCGTTAACGCCGCGGTCGGTCAGGACGAGTATTGTGTTCCCGTCGGCCAAGGCCTTCATCGCCTTTTCACAGATCGTGTCGAGCGCCTTGACCAGTCCCTTGGGTCCTTCCGCCGCTGGAAACAGGGTTGAAATGACTGCCGTTTTCAGGCCGGGCTTATCAATATGTTTGATGTAGTCGAGCTGCGCGTCGGTGATGATCGGCGACAAGAGGTGCAACCGTTCGCAGTGCTCCGGCGTCTCGTCCAGCAGGTTGCGCTCGCGGCCAATGTCCGTTTCCAACGACATGACGATCTCTTCACGGATCGGGTCGATGGGCGGGTTCGTCACCTGCGCAAACAGTTGTTTGAAGTAGTTGAACAGCAACTGGGGCCGGTTCGAAAGGACGGCCAACGGCGCGTCGTTCCCCATGGATCCGACGGGCTGTTTGCCCTTGCGGGCCATAGGCTCGATGAGGATTTCCAGATCTTCCAAGGTGTACCCGAAGACCTGCTGCCGCTCCACCAACGGGACTTCTTCCGGTTCCGACTTGCCGTTGGTAGATGGGCACTCGGCCGGCAACACGTGACGGTGGGTGTTCAGCCACGTGCGGTAGGGCTGGCGCTTACCCATAGACTCTTTGATCTCATCGTCGCCTACGATGCGATGTTCGTGGGTGTCAATGAGGAACATCCGCCCGGGCTCCAGCCGGCCCTTCTTGACGATCTTGTCCTGCGGCACGTCCAGCACCCCCACTTCGGACGCCATGACGACGAAATCGTCGTCCGTGACCCAGTAGCGGGACGGGCGTAGTCCGTTGCGGTCCAAAACCGCGCCGATTTGAACGCCGTTCGTGAAGGCGATAGACGCGGGGCCGTCCCACGGTTCCTGAAGACAGGCGTGGTACTCGTAGAAGGCCTTCTTCTCGTCCGGCATGCCTTCGTGGCGGCTCCAGGGCTCGGGGATGAGCATCATCATGGAGTGCGCCGCCGACCGGCCACCTAACATAAGCAACTCGAAAGAGTTATCGAGTATTGCAGAATCGCTGGCACCCAAAGTGTGGACGGGCAGCAGCTTCTGGATGTCGTCTCCAAACAGCGGGCTCACCATATGCGCCTCGCGGGACCGCATCATGTTGATATTCCCGCGCAGGGTATTGATTTCGCCGTTGTGGGCGAGATAGCGGAACGGGTGCGCCAGCGGCCACGAAGGAAACGTGTTCGTGCTGTACCGTTGGTGCACCAACGAGATGGCGCTCTCGCAATCTTCATCGGACAGGTCGAGGTAGTACCGGTCGATCTGCGGCGCCAGCATCAGCCCCTTGTATATGATCGTGCGAGACGACATGCTGGGAATATAAAACTGCGCCTTGGACCGCAGCTTCGAATGTTTGACGGTCCGCTCGATGACCTTGCGAATAACATACAGTTTTCGCTCGAAGGCGTCCTGGTCCAATCCCGCCGCTCGTTTGATGATGACCTGTTGGATGACCGGTTCGCCCTCACGAGCGATGGTACCGATGGACGACGAGTCCCGGGGAACGTCGCGCCAGCCGAGAATTTCCTGCCCTTCCTCTTTGACCGTATGTTCAATGATACCAATGCATTTCGCGCGATCTTCCGCGTCGTGGGGCAGGAAAATCATGCCCGCCGCATAGGCGCCAGGCTCGGGCAAGACAAACTTCTGGCGTTCGGCTTCTTTCTGGAAAAGGCGATGGGGGGTCTGGATCAGCATGCCGGCGCCGTCGCCGGTTTCAGGGTCGCAGCCGCAGGCCCCTCGATGCTCCAGGTTTTCGCAAATCTGGATCCCCTGCCGAATTATCGTATGGGTCGCCTGTCCGGTCAGGTTTGCGACAAACCCTACGCCGCACGCATCGTGCTCGTAAAACGGGTCGTACAAACCATTTCGAGAAATTGGAGTCATGGACAACAGCACCGTCCTTTCTTCAAGCTCTTCCGGGGGATTCTGCCCGTTCGGGCCCGCATAAGGCCGGGAAGATACAACACACCCTGCCTCCCCGGACAAGACTTGCGCCGCGATAGTACTAAATAGGGCCTGATCGTGTCAAATTCGCCGTGGTGCGCAGGCATCCTGTGCACCCGTCAATCAAGGGCCGGAATACCCATTCGCATTGGGCCGAATCACGTGCTCTCGCGTCGGTATCCACCCCCGGACTATGCCTACTCCCTTTCATTCTGCGCCGGTTCCAGCGGAGTCGTCGAAGAGTGAAGGTATCTATCAGACCGGAAAGAATGCAGGGTTTATTCCCACAGACCCGTTTTCGTACTATAGGGCTTGGCGGGGCCTTCCTGACGTTTGTGGTCTTCAATTGCAAGAAAGGATGGGGAAGTAACGTGTCACCGGACGGAATTTTGGTTTTTGGCGGGTCGGGCAGTCCCAAGCTCACCCAGAGCATTGCGGCGTATCTCGGGGTGGAGGTCGGGCAAAACGAGGTGTTGCGCTTCTCCGAAGGCAATCTGTTCGTACGGATTTTGGAGAATGTCCGCGGGCGCCGAGTCTACTTGGTCCAATCGACGGCGTTTCCGGCCAACGATAACTTCATGGAACTCCTGTTCTGGATCGACGCGTTCCGCAGGTCCAGCGCTGAGAAGGTCACGGTCGTCATGCCGTACTTCAGCTACGCGAAGGGCGACAAGAAGGATGAGCCGCGGGTATCCATCCGCGCGCGGGTCTGCGCAGACGCAATCGAAGCCGCGGGCGCCGACCGCGTGGTAACGCTGGATCTTCACGCCCCACAAATCCAGGGCTTCTTCCGGGTTCCTGTAGACGATCTCTATGCCCTGCCCATCCTCGGGAAGGCCATTCAGGCGAAGAAACTCGAGGATCTCATCGTCGTTTCGCCGGACACGGGGTTCGTGAAGCCGGCGCGCCGGTACGCCTCGTATCTGAACGTCTCCTTAGCAATCGGGGACAAGGAGCGGGCGGCCCATGATGAAAACGCCGAAGTCATGCAAATCATCGGCAACGTCGAGGGAAAGACCGCCCTGGTGGTCGATGACTTCACGATTTCCGGCGGCACCCTCATCGAAATCGCGGAGAAGCTGATGGAACGTGGCGCAAAAGCAGTGTATGCGGCGGTGACCCATGGGGTCCTTTCACCGGGCGCGAAAGAAAAGATCGACAACAGCCCCATCGAGAAGCTGCTCATAACGGATAGCATCGAGACCCAGCCGGGTCCACTTCCCGACAAGGTGGAGGTGGTGTCCGTGGCCCCGCTGTTGGGCGAAGCCATCCGTCGGATCCACAATCGCGAAAGCGTGAGCGTCTTGTTTCCGGAATGAGACGGCCACCGGTCGGCTCAGGACGTGTTCAGTACCACGGCGGCGCGAACGAGCGCCTTCAATGCCTTCTCGTCGATCGTGTCGCCCTCGTGAAGATCGATAGCACGCCGGGTGTTGCCGTCCAGGCTCGAATTGAAAAGGCCCGAAGGGTCCGGGAGCGACGCGCCCTTGGCGAAGGTCATCTTCACCTTGTCCTTATACGTCTCACCGGAGCAGATCATCCCGTTGTGCGACCACACCGGGACCCCTCCGGGTTCGACGGCTTTCGCCATTTCACCTCTTCGACCACCTCGGGGTCGGCCTGCTGGATAAGATGCCGTATCCGCGCGAGCATATCGCCCCGCCAGTCGATCGACTCAGAGGGGGAATCGCCTTTCTGCGATCCGATCTTCTTCATGGCCCTTTTTCCTCCTCGCTAGTGTCCCGAGTTCCAAGTTCTTCCCACGGATTCCGTTCGATGGGCTGCGCAAAGCCCCCCTTTGAAGACAGGTCCGACAAAAGTCGATGCCTGGACCTTAGGTGACGCGCAAGTCGTTGCCGAGCCTGGACCGCTTTTGCACAAACCGGACCTTTGGCGACTTTTGTCGGCTCCCCCTTTGAAGGGGGATTTAGGGGGATGTTCCCATGCAATCGCCGGCCTGGCATATGGCACAGATCTCAGACTCGTGAGACTAGAGCGGTTTTAACACAAACCTGCCGTAAGCAATAAACCCACATAAAGCAGCCACGACCAGCCAGTAGATCATCGGCCCGAAGTTCTTGTCGCCGGAATACAGATGCAATCCGCAAAAGAGCACCATTTCCGCGGCGATGCAGACTGCCGCGATAGGCGCCAGGATGGCCAGAGGCTTGTGAAAAGCCGGAACAATCAACGCCACAGCGCAAAGCAGCTCCAGACCGCTCATCCCCAACCAGATGCCCTGGGGAATCGCCTTCAGAGACGGCATAGTCTGCTCGGTGGAATGGGAAAACTTCCATACCGCACCCATGGTCGTATGCAGAGCAAGAACGATTTGGAGGACCCATAGGAGAACGTTCATGGTTTCTTCCTTTCATTTCTAACAAAACCTATGATGTAGCGTAGGTGTCTCCGCCTGCATTCTCTGGGGGTTATGTCTCGGAATTTGCAGGCGGGGACGCCTGCGCTACATCTTCTACGCCTCGCCGATATCCCACTTTTGCACTACGCTCTCAGTTTGGCAAACCACCGTGCACCTGAAGAACAAGGGCCACGCTCCTCATGGAAGCCTCCCGAGCAACTCGACCAGCCTCCCGCCCATCAGCCTCCAACCGTAGCGCGCGCCGCCAAACGCCCGCTTTTGGTCCGGCTTAAAGCCCGACTGCACGAGAGACAAGCGCGTGCCCGTCGCCGTCGGCGTGAGCGTGAACGTCACGACGGTGTCAATCTCCATATCGCCGACAACCCACGTGTAGCGCAGCTTCCGCTTCGGTTCGATTTCGAGCAACCGGCACCTTACCCTGCCGTCCCACTCCGGCTGCGGCGGCGCCTGGAACGTGAACGCCGCATCCGGTTCGAGCTTCAGATCGACGACCGGCAGCAGCCACTCCGCCAGCAATTCCGGGTCCGTCAACGCCCGCCACACCTTCTCCAGCGAATGATGCAATTCGAACTCGAACGAAATAGTATCGCTTTGCCCTTTTGCCGTCTTGTCCGTCATTCGTCCATCTTCTCCAACCGTTGAGCGGGACTGACGCCGTCTTTCGCGTAGGCTTTGCGAAGCGAAACACGGTGTCTGTCCCTCTCCCGGGCGACCTTATGCCTGCCACGCCAAAACCAGCGTTGTAGGGTTAACGTCATTCGTCCATCGTCTCCAACAGTTGTTCGAGGCGATCGACCCGCTCCGTCCAGAATGCGCGATAGTGCGCGATCCAATCGACGAGCGGCTTCAACCCGCGCGGCTCGATCCGGTAATAAACGCAACGCCCCTCGCGCCGGCCATTCACCAGCCCGGCCTCCTTCAACGCCGCGAGATGCTGCGACACCGCCGGCTGCGAGATGTCGAACCGCGCCGTGAGATCCTTCACCGCCGTCTCGCCAAGCGTCAACGACTCGAAAATCGCCCGCCGGCTCGGGTCCGCCAGCGCCTGAAAGATCTTGTCCTCGACCAAAGCTGCACCTTGCATGGTTAAAGCATAAGCGATCACTTATGAATTGTCAAGCACCCGGAACGGGCCACTCACGGGGTTAGCGGGCGCGCGGCACAACTGCGGGTACGGTCGATTTTCCTCGAATTGTCGCGATTCTTTTTGTACGTGAACACCCACAATGGCAGGATCAACTGGATAGCCACGAGGACCGGCCTGCATTCACACCGGAGGTGTGACGCAACCCTAGCCAGGGGTGAAGCCCCTGGTAACCGGGTTCCCCAATGATCGAGCGCTGAAAGTGCGACGCAATTTCCACTGGCGGGACTGACCCCGTCTTTTGCGGAGTCTTCGGAGCAAAACACGGGGTCTGTCCCTGTCCCCACCAACCGGATTGACGAAGCTTTGGCAGCTTTCGACACCGCCCTCCGCATCGGCGAAGGCGGGAAGGAAACGCTGAACAACCTCGGCAGCGTTTGCGCAGAATACGGACAGTTGGCGGCGGCGGAGCGGTATTACATGCAAGCCCTGGAGAATGACCCCGTCTACGGCACGTCGCTACGCAACCTGGGCAAGGTCTACCTCCAGACGGGACGTTACCGGGAGGCATTACCCCTCTTTGAGCGGCTGCTGAAGAAAGACCCCCTGGAACCGGAAGCGAACTGGCTGGCCTTTACCTGCCTGAAAGGGCAGGGCCGCATCGATGAGGCCATCGCCCAACTGGAGCGGATGGATACGTTCCCCGGCGACTACCGTGGAGCGAAGTCGCCTGTGTCGCCAGGTTTCACGCTATCAGGAGTGATACCGAGAGACAAAGCCCGCATCTACCGCGAACTCGGGATGATCTACCTCAACGAGAAACGGCAACCCGCCGTGGCTCAGCGGTTCTTCATGAGGAGTCTATCTATTGACTCCGAACAACCGGAATTACAGAAGGTCATCGCCCAATTGCAGTCCGGTGTTGGCCAGGACGCGGCCTCGAATGCTCCGCTCATGCCGGAAGATTTGATGCCAGGTCTGCCGGGAATGCCGCCTTCCGTGCCTACGCCGCAGGTACCCCGGCCTGGTGTTGGAGTACCGGGCGTGCCTTGAGCAGCACACGTTACTGCACAAGGTGGCTTCGCGGGTGGCAGCACCCGTCGTATTCGTAATCCCAGAACGACTCGTCTTCATAGGTTGTCGTCGTGATGTTCCCCACGTCGTCCAGGGCATCGGTAAACCCGTCCAGCACGTTTGCTCCGTCCTTATGCTCAATGGCGGTCAACCGATTGCGCGAGTCGTAGCTGTAATTCGTCGTCATCCCGTTGGGATGACTGTACCGGCCGGAAGGCCGAAGGTGTTGTAGTCAAAATCCCACACAACTTACAAATTAAAATCATCTGGACAGATCAATTCTGATTCGGCGGACCGTCCAACGATCCACCTAATTCACGATATTTCTTGGTGTACACATTCGTTTCCCCCGCAAGTACAGCGATTTGCCTCAAGATTTGCGGATCAAAGGCCGAGAAAAAACCCATCCTTATGCACGTTCCGTCACGAAATGACAAATTCCGCGTTAGGAAATTGACCTTGACAAGTTCAGACCAAAATCCAAACTGTTCCTTGCCAGACGGCATCTTCTTTCGTATCCCCTCATTTGTGATTATGAATTCTCCTCGAAACCACTCTTCCCGATACCCCAACCAAATCTGAATCGCTAAAGCGAGAAAAGCAGCGCCAGATACAACGAGGATGCCAGCGTCGCATTTCCTACCCAAGAGTCTCGGCGCTGGATCAAAAGCGAGGGCGGTCACCACCAAGTACCATCCCACTGTGGCTACAAAAATCACGATATACAGTATCGTTGCCAGCCACCAGAACAGCCTATCCATAAAAGGGCACCGGACCCTAACGGAATTTGCATCCACGTAATAAATGGGGACAGTAACCATTTATTGCAGTCCCCTCCTTGACGCTCGATGCCGGGTGCGTGAATTCCGATGGGCCCGTGCATCCGTGATCCTTTTGCAATACTACTACTGGCGCCCGAAATGCGCAATCGGTTTCGCGCACGGTCTCGTTTACCGTCGCTTGCGCGGGAACGTTTCTTTGCTGCCGTGGGGGCGCCCGCACGGGATGGCGCGGACACGGCGGCCGAGGTAGGTTTCTACCTTGCTGAGAAGCGAATCGCCGCCGAGGGGACGGCCCGTACGCGTGTGCAGGCGAAGGAGGTCCGCCTCGGGGCCGGAATCGGCGAGGGCTGTGAGCGTGCCCTTCCAGTTCGAGGCGGGCGTCGCCTCGAACCACCCGCCCAGGTCCAGCTGCAATAAATGGTTACTGTCCCCAATTATTGCCTTGCTGAGAAGCGAATCGCCGCCGAGGGGACGGCCCGTACGCGTGTGCAGGCGAAGGAGGTCCGCCTCGGGGCCGGAATCGGCGAAGGCTGTGAGCGTGTCCTTCCAGTTCGAGGCGGGCGTCGCCTCGAACCACCCGCCCAGGTCCAGCTGCAATAAATGGTTACTGTCCCCAATTATTGCAACCCGTCCAACACGTTCGCGCCGTCCTCTTGCTCGATGGCGGCACTTTTTGATGGCCGTGTTGATGGGGTTGTTATGCATGATTGTACTCCGCCAAGAGTTCGTGCTCGCGACTCGTTTCCGATATATGCAAGATCAATGTCCCTCGAAGTTCCACTACCGGGTGAGATGCGTTGTTCTTTGCGAAGCAGAATACCTCCTTTAAGGCCTCGTTCTTGTGCCACGTTGTCAGTACAAAGTTTGCTTCCGGGACATTTTCAAAATTGAATTCTTCGAGGTTTGCCACATCAACCGCGTCATCCCATGAGGAGCAGTCATAACCCCAAGCCATCATGTACAGACATCCAGATTGCACTAGCCAAGTGCTCACTTGGGACTGCCATTCCAAACTCACGGGCTCTTCGATGACCATAATTGCCCGAAACGGGCTAACACCCGAAATTTCAGGAAGACTCGACTCCGGCCTAAGCTGGAGATATGTCAGTGTCCTCTCGCTAGATGTCATAACAGGGCCTGACTGCCAGGTAAATTTCGGATTTGCTCAATTCACTCAACAATGTTGATACAAGGCAAATAAGATAAAATAATTCTGTTCTACTCGCAAACATAAAGAGCTAGGACCTTCTTGATCAAGGTTACGAACCATGCTTCTGCAAACATGCCCGAAGTTGTTTTTCAAAGTTCTTTAAAGAATAAATGGGGACAGTAACCATTTATTGGGGCCCCTTCCTTGCTACTTGATGCCGGTCGGGTAAATCCGATGCACCCGCGCACCCGTGATCCTTTTATAATACTACCACTCGCGCCCAGAATGCGCAATGTATTTCGCGTGATGGAATGTTCACCGCCGTTTGCGGCGGACTCGGTCCTTGCTACCGTGGGGGCGGCCGCGGGGAATGGCGCGCACCCTTCGGCCAAGGTAGGTCTCCACCTTACTGAGAAAGGAGTCGCTGCCGAGGGGACGGCCGGTGCGGGTGTGCAGGCGAAGGAGGTCCACTTCGGGGCCGGAATCCGCAATGGCGACAAGCGTGGCCTTCCAGTGGGAGGCGGGCATTGCGTCGAACCACGCGTTCAGATCCAGCAAGCGAGCCGGGTCCCGCCCTTCCCCGCAGTGGGCGCGCGCGCTGGACCACGCATAGTCCCATGCCGAAGCGGCCATTCCCGCGCGCACGGGATTGAGTTCTACATACGCCTTCGCGTTGTGCGCGTAATCCTCATCCATGGGGCACGAGTAAAACCGGCTTTGCCAGAGATGGCCCAAGCGCCCGTGGAGGCGATGAATATACTGGGCGTACATGAGGTGGGTGCGCCCCATGGTATTCGCCAGCGATTCCTCCCCCTCCGGCGTGGCGACAAGGTGGACGTGATTCGTCATGAGGCAGTATGCCGACACCGCCAGGCCATGGCGTTGCGCACTCTCCCGCAGAAAAGACAGGTAGACGCGCCGGTCATCATCCGTGAAAAACACGTCCTGCCGGTAGTTGCCCCGCTGCGTGACGTGATGCGCCACTCCGGGGAGAACGATTCGCGCCTGCCGTGCCATGGGGGAGACGATAGCACCGGCTGCGTGCGGATGCAATAAATGGTTACTGTCCCTATTTATTTCCAGCCTCCGGACTGGGAAGCCCGTTTGTGTTCCCCAAAATAAAAGCCGCGCGGCGAGGGTCAACCCTGCCGCACGGCTTGCGCTATCCGTATCGTGCGTGTTCTACGCGAAGAGCGGTGCGAGCACCAGTGAAATTACGCACATCAATTTGATGAGGATGTTGATGGACGGACCAACCGTATCTTTCAAGGGATCGCCGACGGTGTCGCCGACTACGGCAGCCTTGTGGGCCTCGGAGTTTTTGCCGCCGAAATGGCCTTCCTCGATGTACTTCTTGGCGTTGTCCATGGCGCCGCCGCTGTTGGCGGTCTGGATGCCCAGCATAACGCCGGTGCAAATCGCGCCGACCAGCATGCCGGCAAGGCCATCCGCGCCCATGGTAAAGCCGATAATAACGGGGAACACAATGGCCATTCCGCCGGGCAACAACATACCGTTAATAGCGCCTTGGGTGGCGATGTCGACGCAGGTGGTACTGTCGGGGATGACCCCTTCCTTGCCTTCCTTGAGGCCGGGAATCTCACGGAACTGGCGGCGCACTTCCATGATCATCGTATCGGCACACTTGCCCACCGCGCGGAACAGCATGGACGAGAACCAGAACGGCATCATGCCGCCAATGAGGATTCCCGCGAGGACATGGGGTTTTGAAAGGGATACCGCGCCTTCGGTCAGGCCGGCTGCCAACATAAACGCGCTCAGCAGACCGATAGCTGCGAAGGCCGCGCTGCCGATGGCGAAGCCCTTACCGATGGCGGCCGTGGTGTTTCCGACCGCGTCGAGGTTGTCCGTAATCTTGCGAACCTTCGGATCGAGGTGGCTCATTTCGGCGATACCGCCTGCGTTGTCCGCAATGGGGCCGTAAGAGTCTACGGCCACCACCATTCCCGTCGTGGCGAGCATGCCGAGGGCCGCGATGGCGACCCCGTACACGCCGCAGAAGTGGTAGGCCAGAATTACGGCTATCGCCAGCAGGATGATGGGCACTGCGGTGCTTTGCATGCCGACCGCGGTACCGTCGGTCACGGCGATGGCGGGTCCGGTCTGACAGCGTTCGGCCAGTTTCTTCACGGGATTGTATTTCGCGGAGGTGAAGTATTCACTGATAAATCCAATCCCCGCGCCGCAGCCGATGCCGAGAATGCACGCGATGAAGGGGCCCCACTTGCCGTAGGTGACGCCATCCAGCGCAAAGGGCGCACCGTAGAAGTGAACATAAATGGCAGTTCCGGCCACGCTCAGGATCGCGCTGAGGTAGGTGCCGTTCATCAGCGCGCTCTGAGGGTTGTTCTTGGCGAACGTCTTCACATACAAGACACCGATAATCGATGCGAGGATACCAATCGCCGCCACGGCAAAGGGAAATGCCCGGACAAATTCGGGCGTCGTGTCCGGATTAGCCAGCATCATGGTGCCGGCAATGGCAAGGCTCGCAATGATGGATTCCACATAGGACTCGAGCAAGTCCGCCCCGAGACCGGCTACGTCACCGACGTTGTCACCGACGTTATCGGCGATTACGGCGGGGTTACGGGGGTCGTCTTCGGGAATTCCGGCTTCGACTTTACCCACGAGGTCGGCGCCCATATCCGCGCCCTTCGTGAAAATGCCGCCGCCGGAGCGGGCGAACAGCGCCACCAACGAAGCGCCCATGGCGTAGCCGTTCACAATGACCGGATCTCCGTTGAAGATGAAATACACGATGACCAGGCCCAGCAGCGCTATGCCGACCACGCCCATGCCCATGACCGCGCCGCCGCTGACGGCCACGTCAAGCGCACCCTTCACGCCGCCGGATTCGGCTGCGGCCGCGGTACGCGCGTTCGACCGCGTGGCAATGGTCATGCCGAGGAAACCGGCGCAAGTGCTGGCGATGGCACCCGCCATGAACGCCACCGCCGTCTTCCAACTCAGGCCGAGCGATTGATCGAACACGCCCACGCCCGCCAGGAAAATTGCAATCACGATGACGAAAGAGAATACGTACCGGTATTCGCGGTACAAGAACGCCTTGGCGCCTTGCTGGACCAGGCCCGAGATCTTGGCCATGGTCTCGGTGCCCTGCGGCTTCGAGAGCACGTACTTGGCGAGATAGGCCACAAATGCGAGTGCGGCGAGGCTTGCCACAGCCGATGCGTCTAAGAATCCAAAACTCGTACTCATAGCGGAAATAACCCCCTGTCGCAGCAGTCGAGCCGGGTCGACTACTGACCGTTAAGTCGCTTGGCCGGACTGCCACCGTTTGTTTTCGATGGCCACCCGAGCGGCGTTCTGTTCTGCTTCCTTTTTGCTGAGCCCGGTACCACGGCCCGCGGGTTCGCTGCGGAGGTAGACTTCGACCTCGAACTCCTTCTTATGGTCGGGCCCTTCGGACCGGACCACTTCGAATCGGGGGAGCGGAATTCGTTCGGCCTGACATAGATGTTGGAGTCTCGACTTGAAATCCCAGCCGACCTCCGCCTTGGTAGCGTGTTCAAATTCTTTCTGAAACGTGCGCACCACAAATCCATGCGCCGCTTCCCAGCCTCGGTCGAGATAGACGGCGCCTATCATCGCCTCCAGGCAATCTGCCAACAATGCCGTCCGTTGACGGCCACCCGCCGACTCTTCGCCTTTGCCGAGTCGTATGGCGGGCGCAATCTCCAAGTCGCGGCCAATCCGGGCGAGGCAACGGCGATTCACCAAGCTCGCCCGCATCCGGCTGTACTCCCCGGGAGTGCAGTCCGGCTTGTGCTCGAACAGATAATGCGCCACCGCCAACCCGAGCACTGCGTCGCCCAGGAACTCCAGCGACTCGTAATCGTAGCCGGGGCCTTCTTGTTCGGCGGTAATCGAGGCGTGAGTCAGCGCCCGGTCCAACAATTCCGCGTTGTGCACGATGAACCCCAGCCGGTCCATCAAGGTCCGAAGCTGGGCGGCTCGTTCCCCGCTAACCATCATACCTTTTGAGGATAAGCGACGCATTATGGCCGCCAAATCCTAACGAGTTTGACATTGCGATTGCAACTTTTCCCTCGCGCGCTTCGTTGGCAATCAGGTTCACGGGACACTCGGGATCGGGGGTGTCGTAATTGATCGATGGCGGCAGTACACCGTCTCGAATCGCCAGCATGCAGATGATGGCCTCGAGCGACCCCGCGGCGCCGAGCAAATGGCCCGTCATGGATTTCGTCGAGCTGACCGGGGGCATGCCTTCGCCGAATACGTTGACCAACGCGAGGGATTCGGCGGAATCGTTGTGCTTGGTGCTCGTTCCGTGGGCGTTAAAATAGTCGACCTGAGACGCCTCGATTTGCGCGTCGGTCAAGGCGGCCCGCATGGCGCCCATCGCCCCGGACCCGTCGGGCAGGGGCGCCGTGATGTGGTAGGCGTCGCAGGTTTCCCCGACGCCGGCGACCACGCCCAGGATGGCCGCGCCGCGCGCTTTCGCGTGTTGTTCGGATTCGAGCACGACGATACCGGCCCCGTCGCCCATCACGAACCCGTCGCGATCGAGGTCGAAGGGACGGCTCGCGCGCTGTGGCTCGTCGTTGCGGCGGGACATGGCCTTCATGGCGCAAAAGCCCGCCATGCCGAAGGGCGTAATCGAGGCTTCGGTGCCGCCGGCCACCATGGCGTCGGCCAACCCGAGACGAATCATGTGGACGGCTTCGCTCATGCTTTGGGCGGAAGAGGCGCAGGCGGTAACGACCGACTTGTTCGGTCCGCGAAGGCCAAGCCGGATGGCAACCTCGCCGGCAGCAATGTTGGACAACAGTTTCGGGATCGTAAGCGGGGAGAGTTTCCGGTAACCGCCGCCCAAGAAGGCTTCGTGGCCTTCTTCGAGCGTGGCGATCCCGCCGATGCCGCTGCCAACGACGGTACCGCAGCGTTCGGGATTCTCACGGTTCAAATCGACGCCGGATTGCGCCCACGCCTGATCGGCCGCCGTGAGCGCGTACAACGTGTAGAGGTCTCGGCGGCGAAGGTCTTTCGCGGACATATCCGCGGGGACCCCGTCGGGCGACTGCCCGGCAATTTGTGTGGGCAATTCCGAGGGATCGAAGCGGTCGACTCGCCGGATCCCGGACTGGCCCGCGCATACGGCTTTCCACATGGTTTCAACGTCGTTGCCCAAGGGCGACACGACGCCCATACCGGTTACTACAACCTTTGTTCGCATAGTAGCCCTTATCCGACTTCCTCAAGCACGCACCGTCAGGTCGGTTGAATCCAGCGTGTGAGAAACCCCGGTTAAACGTTGAACACCCAGCCCGCGCGATTGTGCCACGGACTGGGTGTAGCAAGCAATGTTTCTATACGAAGCGCTCGATAGAGCGCGAGACGCTAAGCTAAAGCTTCGACTCGATGTATTTCACTGCGTCGCCGACCGTCTGAATCTCGTTTGCTTCGTCATCGATGTCGATGTTGTACTCTTCTTCCAATGCCATCAGAAGCTCCGTAAGATCCAACGAATCCGCGCCGAGGTCATCGATAAAGCGCGCTTCGAGCGTGACCTCTTCCGGCTTCCGGTCCAACTTCTCGACCACGATTTTTTTGACCGCCTCTGCGACGTTGTTCTCCGCCATACGATTCACCTCCCTCCGAATTAAGTCGTGTGGATTCCCGGAGCGTCTCAACCAAACCGCCCGCAGGTGGCAGGAGTATAGCAAACCAAAAACCCGAATTACCATTTTTCTCCCCCTGCGATTGCGGGTCTCGCGCGGTGGGGCGGTTCATGCTTCATCGGATTGCAGTCGGGGCTTGCGCAGGGACCACGATTTCGGTATGTTGGTGCGCCATGGGACGCGATATCGTACATTTCAAATGCCATCATTGTAATCATTGTTGCACCGAGGTGGTGTGCTTACCGACGCCGTGGGACGTTGTCCGCATCGTGAAACAAACGGGAGCCGACCCCTACGAGTTCCTCGAGTTCCTCGCACCGGACGAGATCGGCGAGGTCGCAAAAAGCGACCCTACCTGGCTGAATTGCAACGGAAACCGCTTCATTATGGCGCTGCGGCGGGACGAACGGGGCTGCCACTTCCTCGATAAGAGGACGCGGTATTGCTCGATCTACGAAGCACGCCCAATCTTGTGCCGGTTGTATCCGTTCAAACTGCAGGAAACGCGCAAGGGCAAGTTCAAAGGGTTCACGCTCCATTCGGATGTGGGATGCCCGCGCCATCGCGATGGCGAAGTGCCCACCAAGCCACTGTATGACTTGTATGTCGATGACTCAGAACACCAGGAAGACTATGACGACCTGGTCGAGGTGTTCAACCTGGACCAGTACCCCGGGAAACGGCCGGAAGATTTCATCGAGATGTTTGTGAAAGGCGCGCGAAAGAAGAAGAGAAGTTCCGGAACGGGTCAAAAGGCCTGAATTATGCCGAAAAAGGGCGCATTCGACCTTTAGTTGAACACGCCGGCAGGTTTGGGGGGTATGCGGACCACCCCAGCATGCTGTATCTGGTTTTCGGCAGAAGCCCAATATATTGAGTAACTTAGGGTGATCGGGACGATTATCGGGTTGACTTCGCCATACCGCCGTGCTATAGTGACGCCGATTCACGGGGAACCCCGAACATACATGCGGGGATATATCATCAGCGGACGGAAGATATATCAGCGGTGGGGAGTATTTCCCAAAACCCTCAATGGTGCAGAGTCTTTGTGCCATGAAAAGCTCGGAGCAATGCCTGCATGAAGCGTTGGACAGTCATGCTAATTCCCCACGATCAGGGGAATACACGTAGTCTCAATCTTTACTCTCTTCAGATTTGGGTTGTCATTGGCGTTTTCGCGTCCTTGTCGTTTGTTTCTGCGTACGCATACCAGCGGTATGGCGTCGCGCAGGCCAAAGTCGAACGGCTGCAAGTGGAGAATCGGGAACTGGGCGTGGCCGCTGCGGCCAAGCCGGAGCCGGTCGACTCGGGTCTGAGCGAAACGCAGAAAGCCGATATCGAACAACGGGTGCGCGATGAATACGAAGTGCGCCTGACCGCGATTACGAGCCAGTTGAGCGAGCTGTACGATCTGGAGACGCGGTTCCGGACCATTAACGGACTTCCCCCGAAGTCGAACACGCCGGCCGGTTTTGTGGGTGCGACGGAAGAATCGGGAACGGGCGGCGGAAAAGGTGGCGCCCCGGCGACGGGACCAGACTCGGAATTGGAGTCGAGTGACGACGCACTGATGCGGCCACCGAGTGTAATCAATGGTGTGTATCGGCCCGGAGCGGACTTGATCGTTCAGGAAATCAACCTTCGCGCCGAGAGTCTGCGCGAGTATGCGATTGCGAGTGACGCGCGGAAAGACACCATCGAGCGCATGCCGGCGGTGTGGCCGGTGCGCGGGCGCAAGGGAATCGTAACGTCGCGGTACGGCTACCGCAAGGATCCGTTCACACGGGATTTGAGCTTCCACGACGGATATGACATATCAGCGCCGTATGGTTCACCGATTGTCGCCACCGCGCGCGGCACGGTAATCTTTGCGGGTTGGGATAGGTATTTGGGCAATTGCGTCCGTATCGACCACGGGAACGGACTGGTCACGGTGTATGGCCACATGCAGAAATGTCTGGTCAGTGAAGGCGACAGAGTTTCTCGCGGCGATCAAATTGGTAAACTCGGCAGCACGGGTCGAAGCACGGGAGCCCACGTGCATTACGAAGTCCGCAAACGCGGCAAGACCGTGGACCCCGAGAAATACCTGGGATACTAACCACACCTTATGCTTGATGCATCGAAGAAACGTTCATTTGGCGACACCAAGGTCGTCACCATCATCGGTCAGGGCACTACGGTCATCGGTGAACTGAAATCCAAGGGGACGATCCGAATTGAGGGGGTCGTGTCCGGCCGGGTTCACAGTGACGACACCATCGTGGTGCAGGAATCGGGCCGCGTGAAGGCCGACTTGTATGCCGGCCAGATTACGATCAGCGGCGAAGTGGAAGGCAACGTCTTCGCCCAGGATCGCCTGGAGATTGCCACCAACGGCAAACTGGTGGGCGACATCGTCTCCCCGCGGGTGAGTATCGCCGAGGGGGTCCTGTTTGAAGGCAAGTGCACCATGAAGCCCCCCGGTCAGGCGGCTTCAAGTCAAGGGGCAGCCCAAGCAGCGCCCGCGCGAGTTGACGGCGGTTCCCAGTCGCAAGGCGGATCCGCGCCGAAAGCCGAGTAACTTAGGCCCCCATCGACGGGCGGCTGCAAGCCATGACGTCTTCCAATCACTCCAGAGTCATCGTCGCCATGAGCGGCGGTGTTGACAGCTCCGTCGCCGCAGCCCTGCTCGTCGAGCAGGGCTACGATGTTATTGGAATGACAATGCGCGTCGCGTCCGGCGAGGGGCGTGAGAACGTCCAGCAAGGCCTGTTGCACGTTGGACGCAGCGGAGGACGCACGACGCGTCGCCCAAAAGCTGGGCATCCCCCATTACGTACTCAATTATCTTCAGCGATTCGAGCAGGAAGTCATCAAAGATTTCGTAAATGAATACCTGGCGGGCCGCACACCGAATCCCTGTTCCCGGTGCAATCAGCGCGTGAAGTTTGGCGCGCTGTACGAAAAGGCGATGGCGATCGAAGCCGAAGCCATTGCGACCGGCCATTACGCGCGGCTCGTCGACCGCGACGGGCGTGCGGCGCTCCGGCGAGCCGTCGACCTCGACAAGGATCAAAGTTACACGTTATCCGGTTTAGCGCAGGAACAACTGCGTCGGGCGCTCTTTCCGTTGGGGGAGTTGACCAAGGGCCGCACACGCGCCATCGCGCGCGACTTGGGCCTTGTGACCGCGGACAAGCCCGAGAGTCAGGAGATTTGCTTCGTGCCGGATGACAACTACCGCAACTTTCTGGCGAAGCGCATCGCGGCGCCGAAACCGGGCCCCATTGAAACCACGACGGGCGAGGTGTTGGGCGAGCACAGCGGTTTGGTCAATTACACGGTCGGGCAACGCAAGGGGCTGGGAATCGCCGCGCCGCGGCCGCTGTACGTCATCAAGCTGGATCTTTCGCGGAACACGCTGGTCGTGGGTCATGAAGAAGAGGCCTTCACGCGCTCTCTGACCGCCAGCCAAGTCAACTGGTGTTCGCTGGCGCCGCAGACGGATTCCTTCGACTGCGAAG
The DNA here is from genome assembly GCA_963745075.1 of Candidatus Hydrogenedentota bacterium. Classification (GTDB taxonomy): domain Bacteria; phylum Hydrogenedentota; class Hydrogenedentia; order Hydrogenedentales; family SLHB01; genus JAHDWY01. The sequence continues at coordinate 162,647 of CAVUWV010000020.1, forward strand.
TCCAGATTCGGTACAAGAGTCAGCCGCTGCCGTGCACGGTCTATCCCCGCGAAGACGGCTTCGAAGCGCGGTTCCACGAGCCGCAGCGGGCCGTGACGCCGGGGCAGTGGGCGGTGCTCTACGACAACGACGACGTGCTGGCCGCAGGGATTATCGACCGCTCGAATTAGCGCGCCACTTCAGCGTGTTTCAGGGGATGGATCATCACCGGCCCTAACAGACCCGATCGCGGCAAGGGTTCAAAACCAATCAGCCGCGCCATCGCTTGCGGCGTATCGTTCACGCCTTTGCCAAGCCGATCCCGCAATTCCTCGGGTACCGGGGGCGGACCGGTCAATCCCGAAACGCGATTGATGAGCGTATTGGTCACTTGCACTTCCAGACGGTTCACACCTTCGCGGACGAGTCGCGTGATATTGAGCTCCTGTCCGCGCATCCATACGACGCCTGCCGCCTGGTCGTTAAGAGACACTTCCGCGACGTTCCCTACATCACCGAGATCCAGTTGCAATTCGATATCCTCGCGGACGTATTCGGCGGGCAAATCGAAGTCGAGCGTGTAGATTCCCGTACCGCTGAAGTGGCGTGTGGCGCGGTGCTCCGTCCAGGAGGTAAGCGCCTCCATGGTCTTCTCAACCCTTGAGAAATGCTCGGACTCAAGGACAAGGGACCAGGGGCCCGAGATGTGAAATGGCGAAGGCACATCGTCAACCGTCACGCGGTGGACGGCGACGCCACCGAATTGTAGTGCGTACAATCCATTTTCGTTGACAGTGAAATGCACATGGTCATCTCCGACTGCCGACACGTCGCATGCGTCCGTATAGGTCACATGATCGACCGGCGCGTCGGCCTCGAAAACAACGAACGTCGAGGCATAGGGGGCCAGCCGGATGGGCACGGCCGTCACTCCACCGCGGTCGTCGTATACAAGCATCCGCCGGACCAATCCGTCGTAGGGGTTCCACATCCACGGCATCTTCCCGGTCACGTGGAATGCGACGGGAATATCGACGGCGTGTTCCTGAATGTTGGTGACGAAATAAATGTCGCGTTCGCCCTCACGACGGTGGACGAAAGTCAGACCCGGGTTGTCCCGCCAGGCCAGCCGCACGAAGTCGATGCCGAAATCGGGCTGACACTCCTTGCGGAGAACTTTCAGGAAAGGGTCCAGGACACTGCTCCGCCGGTCGAGCACGTCGGACCGGTCCATCACCGTGTTAAGCTGATAAGTCCGCCCTTGGCCGAATTCATGATATCCATTGCCATTGCGGCCGCGCGGGACCTCGAACAGTTCGCCTGCCATTGTGCGCACGGCTTCGTCTTTATGAGCGTAGTCATCGAGGCCGGTCGATTGATCCGGCACGCGTTCGAGGGCGATAACCGTTCCTCCCTGCTGGACATACTCTTGAATGCGTTGCAATGATGCCAGGGGCATCGCTTCAATATTGGGAAGGATAAGAATGCGATAGGCGTTCTCACCTACGCGCAAGCGCTCGCCGTCGAGTGCTGCGGCGTGCTGCAACACGTCATCGTTGATGAGATCGAAGTCGTAGCCGTTGGCGATGAACAGGCGCCCCACATCGCCCCAATCGAAGTCGCGGGTCCAGCGGCGGGCGTTCAGCACATCTTTGGTCCATTGGTTGGCGAGGGGAGAATAGATGGCGACGTCGGCGGTGAATGCGCCTTGACGAAGCAGATAGCTGCATCGCGAAACGTAATCGCTCAAATATGGGTAGTACGGCCACCAGACATTGTCGGGACTGATGTGGATAGCGGCGTAGAACCCGCGCGTCGGGGCGATGTCGCGTTCGGGAATCCCGGTAAAGCCGTGGTTGTAGATCTTGTTCGCACCGGACCGCAGGAAGATGTCGTCGGCGATCTTCAGTTCCTCCAACGTCGCGCGATAAGGGTCCCAATGTTGGTACGTATGCGCTTCCGTCGTGACGATGTTGCGGCCGTATAGATGCGCGCCGGAGGCCACGTACTTTTTCGGCCCGATCCGCGTGTCGAACCAGGGAACGGCATCTTTCTCGCCGGCCGTGATTTCCATTTCGGGCACGTCCGCGAGGCCGGCGCCTTGGATGTTATCCGTGACGAATCCGTAGGGCTGGATGCGCGCTTTCACGTTGTGCGCGGCGCACCAACGCAACATGGGTTTGAAGAACGCCTCGATACCGGTGTGGTTGAGGAACGCGTTCACGTCGTATCGAATCTTCGGGGAGAGGTTTCCCACGTCCCACCACAGTGCGGGAAGGTACGGGGTAAGGTCGTAGCCCTTGTATTCGCGGAATGCTTCGAGCAGATGCTGGTTCCAGTAAATCCCGTTGCGGTGGATGGGCACTTCAAAACTGTCGGAGAACATGGACTCGACCGTTTTGCCGAATTCATCGCCGACCGCCGATTCCAACAGTCCGCCAACGTGGTCGAAGTAGCGCGTCATGGCGGCCTCGTTGAGGTGGTCCACGACGGTGCCGTCATCTACATAAGTCAGCCAGAAGGCCATGACGCGCCATTGGCCCCGCGGCACATCCCAGCGAAGCGTACGGCCATCGACGCGGTCCGTCAGAACCGCGAGCGACGACTCGTCGATCCGGTTCCCGTCGAGTAATCCCGCAACCACAGCAACCAAGCGATCGTCGGGGTTAATGTCCGGGCGCGAACGCCAATCGCGCGGATTCAGCGTGGCTTCCTCCGAGAGCGGTCCTTCAAATGACCGGCCCCCTTCGATATCGAAGGAACTGGCGAGGAGATTCTGGTTGCGTTCTTCCTGCGGCACAAAATCGCCGCCAAAGACCCACCCCGGCCCGCCGAAGTTCAAGGAGAACTCCATTCCCAACCGTTTAGCTTCGCTGACGGCGTGCCGAAGCAGTTCGAGGTACTCGGGTGAGAGATAGGGGTGGTTCCCCTTCTCGTAGACGTCGTCCATGGTGATTTGTTCGACGCCGCCGATGCCGTGGTCGTGCATTTGTTCGAGCTGCCACGTAATGTCGTCTTTGGACAGGGCATTTCCCATCCACCACCAACGCGTGTGGGGCCAGCACGAGACCGGCGGATCGGCGAACTGGGATTGCATGGCTGAAGGTGGCTCGGCGGACACGGGTGTGGCGGGGGCGACTGCCAGCACCCAAATGAGAGCTAGTGAGAACTGGACCGTGATTCGTTTGGACATGGTGGCTCCCCCAAGTGCAAAAGCTCAGTGTAGCACGATGGACGAAATGGACTGTATGGACGAGATGGACATGGAGGAAGATGGCCACGGGCTGAGGGGACCGTGCAGCCCGGTGATTCCATATCGTCCATTCTTCACCGGACCGCCAGCCACACGAGCCAGGCAGGGACAATCTGCATGGTCGCGTTGTCCCAGCCGTGCGGTGTGACGGCTTCGCAGCATGCAGATACGATCCCGATACCCAACGCAACGAGCAAGAGGCGTGGTGAAAGATCGACGCCGGGCAGGAGCATGAAGCTCAGGACAACGGCCAAGGCCGAGACGATCAGCACGGCGAAGGAGCCTTCCCAACTGCGGGTGCACATGACGCCGCGCAGGGCCGGTACGCGGTAGGTGTGCTGTCCAAAGCGGGTGCCGATGGGTTCGCCGATTGCGTCGCCGACGCCGGTGACGAGAAATCCAGCCAAGGCAATGGGACCGAACCAGATCGCGGAAAGCACGCCGCCTACGAGAGTCGCAAGATATGGCACAACGATATAGTGCGTGCGGTGCGGCGCGTCTTTTTCCCGCGCGATGGCTTCGTAAAAAGAAGCTCCGGGACCGCGCAGGAGAGCAAAGGCAATCACGACAGTCGTCATCGCACCGAACAGGCATACGGCCCGCGTTCCGACGGCGGCCTGCAATAATGCGGCGGAGAAGAATATGCCGAAGTGGAAGACTTTGCGCGTGAATCCGGTGGGCCACCGGGCGCGGCGTTTCAGGTACGCCGCAAGGGCCAAACAAAAGAGCGCCCAAAGCAGGGCCGGTGGACCGTATATGGCAACCTCGGCCGGCGTGGGCAAATTGTCGATGAAAAATTGGGCCAGCGCCCGCATCGCTTACGGCCTCTCCGAAAGAACGTTAATCCATCGCCGCTTTATCGGGGTACGATTGCACACCATTTTGAAGTTCATCCGCGGTGATGACGAAAGGTTTCCAGGCCGGATTGCCTTCGGCGTCGTAGAGGTTGAACGTCAGCGTGGGAATGCGGGTGAGGTCGAAGGACAGGATCCCCACGTTCGGTTTCTCGAAGCCGGGACGCAAACGGACTTCCGGATTCCGGGTCCGCCAGTTGTCGGAGGCCGCTTGCGCCAATGGCGAACTGACGAGATCGTAGAAGTCGTAGCCGCCTTTTTCGGACCATGGGATGGCGTTGAGTTCGCCAACATGGGTATCGCCGGACAGCAACACGACGCCGCGGATGTCGTTGGTGCGGATGAACTCGAACAAGGCGTTACGCTCGTGGAGAAAGGCAGCCCAGGAGTCGCCCCCCTCCCCTTTTGCCGAAGTCCAGCCACTGCCGCTGACGAGCACCTTGAAGACTCCATCGCTCGACTTCAGTTCGTCCTTCAACCACTGGAGTTGCTTCGCGCCGAGAAAGGTCTTGTCCGGCGTGTCGGGGGCGTCATTGGGATCGCGGTAGTAGCGGCAGTCCAGGAAGAAGAAGTCGACGCCGCCGTATGAATACGAAAAGAACACGCCGGGTGCATCGGGAAGGCCGTAGGACGGGTTGGGCCAGTATTGCTGGAAGACCGCGAGGGCTTCGTCTTTGATTGGATTGGTCCGATCGTGATCGTTGAGCCCGTAGTCGTGGTCGTCCCAGACCGCCAACTGCGGGACTTTCCGGTTCACCGGACGAAGATTCGGGACGTCGCGCGCCCGCCGGTATTCCTCGGCGAGAATGGTGGGTTCCAGGGAATCTCCGTACATGTTGTCGCCGAGCCAGAAGAAAAGGTGGGGCGCGAAGTTGGAAACGGTATTCCAAATTGGTTGGACGGGGTCGCGCTGATACCGCGCGCAGGATCCGAATGCGACGGTAAACTTCGCGGGCGTGCCCGATGCGGGCGCCGTCATAAACGTACCCAGCGAGCCTTTCTCAAAGTAGGCGGGGGCGCCACCGTTCACTTCGACCCGGTAGAAATAGCGGGCGCCGGGCTGCAGGCCCTCCACTTTCGCGACCACGATGAAATCGTTTTCCCGCTGCGCGGTAACGGGTTCGCCCCAGGTGATTTCGGTTAATGCGGCATCCTGCGCGCACCCGACCCGAAACGTGAATTCGCCGGAGAGCCGCGCCCAGACCGTGATGCTGTCTTCGGTGACCGGCCCCAGCATGGGCCCCTGCATACAGCGGGGAGAGCCGAGGTCGCTTTTCGCGGAGGCCAATGGGGACAGGATTAGGAATGCACAAAGCAGGAAGAATCCCACCCGATAAGAGCGCTCTGCGATCATCGCAAACCTCCCACGTCGTGGCTAGCGTGTTGGTATCTATCCGCGGCTGATTCTAACTGTACTTGGCGCGTAACGTTTGTGCGGCTTTCGCCTCATTCGACAGTTTCTCGTACGCTTCGTCGATGGGAATCTCTGCGGCGTTGCCGGGGGCAAATCCGCAATCGGGATTCAGGTACACCTGCTCGGGTTTGAGGTACTGCAATGCCTTTTCGACGCGCTCGACGATGGCGTCGACCGAGTCGATAGTCTCGCCGCGGCAGTCGACACAGCCCAACCCGACCTGGCAATTCGCCGGTAGCTGTTGGAGCACGGAAAGATCGCCCGCCACGGGAATGGTAAATTCCATGACGTATTGATCGACGTTCAACCGTTGTAGGGCGGGAAGAATGGGATCGTACCCGCCCTCGCCGACCCACCCGGCGCGGGCCTTGTTGCGGCGGCAGAGGTGAATCGCTTTGGTGACGCCGTCGACCCCATCCATGATTTGGTTCAACAGGTCGACGCACAAATCGATTTCGCGCTGCGGATTGTCGTATTTGGCGCGGACCCGATCGTCGACGAAAAGGCAGAGGTGCGGGTCGTCGAATTGCACGATGTCGGCCCCGGCGTCCCGCAACGCGATCAATTCACCACGCAGAATGGGAACCAGCGCCTCCATAAACGCGTCCCGCGTCGGATACGCGGCCGCCGAGTCCGCTTCACTCCACATCCGCTGTCCCAACAAGTACGGAGACGGGAGTGCAACCTTGATCAATCGGTCGGTGCGCTCGTGCAGGTACGCGGCCTCCTTCGCGGCCAACCCAGGACGTACGGGCTTCAACGGCGCAACGACCGTGTGCCACCAGACTCCATCCTTCCGTTCCAGTCGAAACCCGTCGCACACGTCCGCGATGATGCCGATGTAGGAGCGGCGCCGGTACTCGCCGTCGGAGACGATATCGAGCCCGGCCGATTCCTGCACGGCCAGGATGTAGTCCACGGCCGCATCCATCCGTTTCTCGAACGCTCCGGGTTCGGATGGTGTCTTTTCGGGGTCCAACAGGTCCCGGACAAACTGGGATCGCGGCATGCTTCCCACCACGCCGGCGGGGAAAAGTGGAATTGCGCGGCTCATAGGGCCCATTCCTTTCGTGCAATCTGAAAATCCTGGTTGGTGTCGATTTCCATATAGCCGCCGTGCGTCGGCAAGGCGTGCATATCAATACCCGCATCGATCATGTGCTGAAACAAATCGATGAGGTACGCTTTCCGGAACGTCTTGGAGGCCTGAAAGGGACCGTCGCCGTGCCGCTCGCGGGCTTGGTGGTAGTGGGTCTTCAGCGCCGCCGCACCTGCGGGGGTAAACCGCGCCACGCCGATGTACTCGCCGAAGGCTTCTTCCGAGGGCATGGTCCGGTTGACGTGCGCGACGCGCAGGTTGCCGTCCAGCCGAATCTTTTCCCCGTCTTCCTCCGGGTGATTGGTTCGCTGGACGTACCGCGTTCGCCAGTCCGTATCGCACACCAGCGTGCAGTCGTGGGTGGATTGCATCAAGTCGCGGACGATATCCGGGGTGTACAGGATATCGCTGTACGCGCAGACGAATCCGTCGTCCATGTGTACTTCCGCGTGCAGGAGCGATTCCATGATGTTGTTGTTGGGCCAGTCCGCGTTGTGACAGAACGTGAACTGGGGATATTCGCGCTTGATGAGTTCGATCTGATATCCGCCGATATAGACGACGTCCGTCAATCCGCCCGCACGAAGGGACTCGAGGCCCCAGTCCAGAATGCGCTTCCCACCCACTTCCGCAAAACACTTGGGCGCGTCCGCGGTATGCGGCATCAGCCGCGCCCCACGCCCGGCGCCGATAATAATCGCTTTCACAGTCGCCCTTTCCTTGTCTTTCTACCGCGGTGGTTCGTTACCGCGCTCGCGTTTTCGCCACTTGCCCGTATCGAAAGCAATCGACGGTATGATCGTTCACCATGCCGGTCGCCTGCATGAAGGCATAACATATCGTGGAGCCCACGAATTTGAATCCCCGTTTCTTGAGATCTTTGCTCATGGCGTCGGACTCGCCGGTCTTGGCCGGAATATCCTGGAGCCGCTTCCAGCGGTTTACAATCGGGCGACCGCCGACAAACTGCCAGATATACGCGTCGAACGATCCAAATTCGCGTTGGACCTTCAGAAAGGCCTTCGCATTGACGACGGCCGATTCGACTTTGAGCCGGTTGCGCACGATACGTTCGTCGGTGAGCAGCCTTGCAAGCTTTCGAGCATCGTAGCGGGCAATCTTCTTCGGGTCAAAGTCGTCGAACAGCGCGCGGTATCCGTCCCGCTTTTTGAGAATGGTCGACCAACTCAACCCCGCCTGGGCGCCTTCCAGGATAAGAAACTCGAAGAGCAGCCGGTCATCGTGAACGGGAACGCCCCACTCGGTGTCGTGGTAGGCGATATCGCGTTCGCCGCGGGCCCAAGCGCATCGATTCGGCACAGTGCGAGTCCTTTCCAGGCATACGCTACGAGGGGTCGTGTTCGAGATCGCCGCGCGGACGATAGCTCCGTTCTCGCACCGTGCGGCGCCCGCATCATTGTGCGGGCACTCCGGCCGCCATCACCCGGGGATTGCGGCACACAAAGCGCAGGATGCAATATCCGCCGACACCGGACAGGAAACTGGCAAGAAAAATGCCGACTTTGGCGTCCGCCAAGTGGCGGGCCATCATTGCCGGGTCTTCTCCCGCGACTCCACCGGCTTTGAAGGCCAGCTCATCGATGAACAGGGCCATGGTGAATCCGATCCCCGCCAGCCAGGCGACGCCGTAAACGTGACTCCACGAAATGCCGTGCGGCAATTCCGCCCAGCGCAGTTTGACTGCGGCAAACGAGAACACCATGACGCCCAGTTGTTTCCCGAGCATCAATCCGACCAGCGCGCCCAAGGTGACCGGTTCAATGAGGGTGCGCCCGAGCCCGGAGAAATCGATCGCGACGCCGGAATTCGCAAAGGCAAAGATCGGCATGATGACGAATACGCTGAAGGGATGCAGCAGGTGCTCGATCCGTTGCAGCGGCGCTTCGACGTGATGGCATTCCTTGAGAATGGAACTAATCAACGACTGCTGCCGGGCATTGACCAGGAGCGGGTTCTTGTAGTCCTCGGCGTCGGTAAACCGGTAGAGCAACGTGGTCATGCGGCCGAAGAAATGGGGCGTCTCATAGCGCGCGTCGGCCGGAATGGTGAAGGCCAGGAGCACGCCGGCGATGGTCGCATGCACGCCGGATTGGAGGAACTCGAACCAGATGATGACGCCGACAATGACGTAGGGGAAGGTGCGCCGAATTCCCATGCGGCTCATTCCGTAGGATAGTAGTATCAGGAACGCGCCTACGAGTAGGGGCCGTACGGCCAGTTTCTCCGTATAGAACACGGCGATAACGAGGACCGACCCGATGTCGTCGACGATGGCCAACGCCACGAGAAAGGCGCCAATGGCCGCAGGGACCCGTTTCCCGAGGAGGGCCAGACAGCCCGTCGCGAAAGCGATGTCGGTGGCCATTGGAATGCCCCAGCCTTTGACGGCGGGAGTTCCGAAGTTGAACACCACGTAGATCAGCGCCGGAAAAATCATGCCCCCTGCCGCAGCCATGGCCGGAAGCAGGGCCTTGCGAAAGCTGGCGAGTTCGCCAACGAGAAGTTCCCGTTTGATTTCAAGCCCGACCATGAAGAAGAAGATGGCCATCAGGCCGTCGTTAATCCAATGGTGGAATGATTGATCCAGTTTCCAATCACCGAAATTAAGGCCTAAGTGGGTATGCCACAAGTCCTCGTACCAGCCGTGAGCGGGACTGTTCGCAACGATCAATGCAGCAAGCGCGGAGAACAGCAGGAGGCACGCGGCAACCGCGTCCTGCTTTAAAAACTGTGCGAGCGGGGAAACTTGTTCCAAATCGGGAAGCGGATCTTCTTTGGCCATGTATTCGGGTCCCTTCAGCTAACGACGGCCTATTTTGGTGATTTTGTACGCGGATGTCTAGTAGTGCGTTTCTATTGAGTTTGTGCACCACTAAATATGAGCGCCCCGTACAACGGACCACCAAAGTAGACGCGGCTTCCAGCCGCGAAAGTTCTTCAGGTTCTGTCGGTTGGTCAGACTTGATAGTGCGGTTAAGTGCGGATAATTAACGCGGCTGGAAGCCGCGTATACTTCGTCCGCCGTAATTCAGAACCCCGCGCTCCGATTCAAATGAAACGGACTACTGGACGGAACGACCAAAAGCAGGGCGTTGCCGCGTAACCTCCATTTGAAAGGAAGGTTGATTCGGAAGGCCTTTGCCGGATATATTACAGTTCCTCTCGGAGGTCTATGGGCGGTGCGACACCCACGGCTTCCGGCACTGGGCGGACAACGCAAGAAGAACCGGTACGGGGGAGCGGCGTCATTGGGGGACGGAGCCTGTACGGAAACGGAGAACAGTATGAGCACTGCGAAATTAATCTTCGAGGGCAACGAGCACGAATTTCCGGTACTTGAGGGAACGGAGCACGAGAAGGCGATCGACATCAGTACGCTTCGTTCGGCGACGGGGGCCATCACTTACGACAACGGCTATGGCAACACGGGCTCGTGCAAAAGTTCCATTACGTTTATTGACGGCGAAAAGGGGATTCTTCGCTATCGCGGGTACCCCATCGAAGAACTCGCCACCAAGTCGAAATTTCCGGAAGTCGCGTATCTGCTGATCCACGATCATCTGCCCAATAAGGAGGAGTTACTGGAGTGGCGCCGGCAATTGACGAAACACAGTTTCATCCATGAGGGAATGCTGAATTTCTTCGACCATTATCCTCCGACAGCCCATCCCATGGCCATCCTTTCCGCGATGGTCGCCTCGCTCCATGCGTTTTTCCCGGGCTCGGATTCGGAAGATATGGTCGAGACCAATATCATGCGCCTTCTGGGCCAGGCAAAGACGATCGCCGCGTTTTCGTACAAGAGTTCACGTGGGGAGCCCGTTCTCTACCCGAAAGCGGAACTGAGTTACGCCGCCAACTTCCTTCGCATGATGTTTGGCTCACCGGCCGAAGAGTTTGAAGTTTCCGAAGTCCAGGAACGCGCGCTGAACCAGCTGCTGATTCTGCACGCGGATCATGAACAGAACTGCAGTACGTCCACGGTTCGTATGGTGGGCAGCAGCCATGCCAATCTGTATGCCTCGGTTTCGGCGGGCGTCAGCGCGCTGTGGGGTCCGCTCCATGGGGGCGCGAATCAGGCCGTCATCGAGATGCTGGAACGGATCGTTGCGGACGGCGGCGACTACAAGAAGTATGTCGAGATGGCCAAGCACAAGGATTCGGGATTCCGGCTGATGGGCTTCGGCCACCGGGTATACAAGAACTTCGATCCGCGGGCGAAGATCATCAAGAAGGCGTGTGACGAAGTACTTGCCGAAATGGGCGTTTCGGATCCGTTGCTGGACATCGCGAAGAGCATTGAAGAAGCGGCGCTCAGGGACGATTTCTTCATCGAGCGCAAGCTTTATCCGAACGTTGACTTTTACAGCGGCATCATCTACCGCGCCATGGGCTTCCCGACGAATATGTTTACGGTGATGTTCTCCATCGGCAGGTTGCCGGGTTGGATCGCGCAATGGTTGGAAATGCGCAAAGATCCGGATGGCCGCATTCATCGTCCACGGCAGATCTACATTGGTGAGAACGAGCGTACGCTTACGCCGGTCAACAAGCGATAGCATCGGAGAGTTGTTGCCGGCCGTGCGCGATGGATCCCGGGCCGCTTCCCGGATCGCGTGAGGGGGTATGGGCGTCGATTCGGTTACCGTGACCTTTGAGCCGCAAGGCCGGGCCGTGCGCGTGCACCCGGGGGTGACGGTGCGAGAAGCAGCAGCCCGGGCGGGGGTCTTTCTGGACTATCCGTGTGGGGGGCAGGGCACCTGTGGCAAGTGCCGCGTTCGGATGTCGGCGGATTCGGGGCAATTGACCTCTGTCGAGCGCGACCTCCTGCCGGAATCGGAACGGCGACATGGCATGCGGCTGGCGTGTCAATGTGTGGTCAAGGATTCTTTGACTGTTACCGTGCCGGAAACCTCGCTTCTCGCGTCGTCCTACAAGATCCTTTCCGAAGCGTCGGCCACGACGCACGCGGCCGACGATCCGCCGATACGAAAGCAATTGGTAAACCTCCCGACTCCAGTATTGGCCGACGATTGCGCGGATTTCGAACGGCTGCAACGGGTCCTGGGACCTGTCTCGGCCGACCTCGATTTGCTGGCGGCATTACCGGCCTTCCTTCGCACACATGGGTTTTCAGGAACGGCAGTTGTCGCGGACGGTCGCCTCCTCGATGTGGAATCTGACGATACGGCGGCATCGTGCCACGTGGCGGCGGTGGACATCGGCACCACGACGCTGGTGGCGGCGTTGCTCGATTTGGTTACGGGAAATGAGCTTGCCCGCGTGTCGCGGATGAATCCCCAAACGAGCCTGGGGGACGACGTGCTTACCCGGATTCTGCATGCCCGCGAGGGCGGCGACGGGCTTCGGGAATTGCAGCGCGACGTGGTCTTGGCGGTGGATGCAATGTTGGCCGAACTCGCAGCGCAGGCCGGTATTCACGCCGCTGACATTTACGAAGTCACGGTCGCGGGAAACACCACGATGCAGCATTTGTTCGCTGGTCTGGATCCGAGCGCTCTTGGCGAGATCCCCTTTGCACCGGCCATCAGCGCGCCGATGCAGATTCCCGCCGAAGGGCTGGGGTTGACGATCCACGCGCGGGGAATCGTGCATGTTTTTCCAGTCATCGGTGGTTTTGTCGGCGGAGACACGGTGGCGGGCTTGCTCGCTACGGACTTGGATCAGGCGGCTGCGCCAACGTTGCTCATCGACATCGGAACCAACGGGGAACTGGTTCTCCAGAAAGACGGGGAATTGTGGGCTACATCCTGCGCGGCAGGCCCGGCATTCGAGGGCGCCCGCATCGCCCACGGTATGCGCGCGGCGGCCGGCGCGATCGAGTCCGTGTCCTTTAACGGAGACGTACGGTGTGAAACAATTGGAGACGCGACGCCGGTCGGCATCTGCGGTTCGGGGTTGATCGACGCGGCGGCTGGTTTGCTGCGATCGGGTATCGTCCTTCCTCAAGGTTTGATGCTGGACCGGGACCAGGCGCCGGAGACCGTACCGGCATCGATTCGTGAACGAATCGTTGACGGGCCGAAGGGTCCCGAGTTCGTGTTGGTGTCGGGCCACGAATCTGCAACGGGACATCCGATCGTGATTACGCAGGTGGACATGCGCGAACTGCAACTTGCGACCGCCGCCATTCGATCCGGCACGGCGATATTGCTGAAGCGGGCCGGTATTGGCGCCTCCGATTTACAGCACGTGCTTGTCGCCGGCGCCTTTGGGAACTACGTGCGCTGTGAGAACGCACAGCGCATCGGGTTGCTGCCACACAATGTTGCGCCGTCTCGCCTGACCTTTGTCGGCAACGCATCCCTGGCGGGAGCGCGCCGGGCGGCGGTTTCTTCCGGGGCGCGGGGATTGGCGGAGTCCTTGGCGCGGCGTACGCGGCACATCGACTTATCCCTGGATCCGGAGTTCCACGAAACCTACGTGGAATGCATGTTCTTTCCCGAGGACGAAGCTACAGAAACGTTGCCCGCGGACCATCCATAATCTCGAAGAGGTTGTGCCCGATCGGAACGCAGGAGGCGATCCAGCCAAACGATCGGCAAACCCAGGACGTTCTGGTAACATCCGTCATACGCCGCGACCAGGAGACTGCCGGGGCCATCCACCGTGTACGCGCCCGCGCGATCGATCGGCTTCACGGCGTGAACGAAGTGGGTGATTTCATCCTCGTGAAGCTCGCGAAACGTCACCCGGGTGGTTTCACTGCCTCTCCACGTGCCGGCCCGTTTGCGTGTCAACGACCGCGAGACCGGTGATGACCTCATGGGTGCGGCCGGACAATTGGGTGAGCATCGCGCGCGCGTCGTCCAAATCGCGTGGCTTTGAGAGGATTTGATCGCCGAGAAAGACCAGCGTATCGGCGGCGATGACGAGGGCAGGTCCGTCGATTCCGCGCGCGACGCCGTCGCGTTTTGCCACGGCGTTGGCAATCACGATTTCTGCGGGAACTTCCCCGTCGTCGACCTCCTCTACCCCGCTCTTCACGACCGTTACGTCGATGCCTAACGCGGAGAGCAGTGCGTAACGCCGCGGGGATGCGGATGCGAGAACGATAGGGATCACGGCGCGGGCTCGGCGGTCGCGCCGGCCTCTACGGGAATCCATTTTCCTCCCGGGCCCACTTGTTCCACGTTTTCTTCGTTTTCGATAATCATGGTGCCTTCGGGCAGGTCGATGCGAGCGGCGGCATCGCCGGCCGCATCGTTGATTTTGAAGTCATCGACGGAGATCTCGACATTCGATTCGGCATCGTTGATTACATGAATGCGGCAAGGGAGCAGATCGTCGCCCCGGAGATACAGGGCGATTTCCTGAAACAACGGCGCCACGCTTTCGTCTGTCGAACCGGCGGCGCCGGATGGCTCGGCCGGGAGTGGCAGCAACCGCAATCCTTCTTCGCCACAGGTCGACGGGTCCGGATCGAAGAGTTCGATTGAATACGCGTCGCGCAACCGATTGGTATCACTGTCAAACCCGAGAAAGAGGGCTTCCAGTTGGGGATCGTCGTCGAGATCGTAGACTTGGACCTGTTCGAGCTCGACGTTGTATTGATAGACGCGATTGCCATCGACGAGGTAGGTCACCTCGGGATCGAGATACCGCAGCATAATCCGGCGCGGTTTCTGGTAGACGATATATCCGATCGTGCGCGTGGTCTCGTCGGGCGTGACGGTGTCCTGCACGAATCGCGCTTCCAGTCGTTCGATAGGTTCCCGTTTCTTCGCGAAATCCGCGAAGAACTCATCGACAGTCGGCGCCGTGGTACTCGCAGCAACCGCGAATATTGCGGCCAGCGATAGAAATCTCATGGAAAGCGGCCCTCCGGGGACTCGTCGGGGTCGACTTCCACATCCTCCCGGATGGGTGGCGTCTCGTCGACCAGTTCTTCCAACCCGTCCAGGATATGATCCCCGGAATCGACTTCGAGTTCCGCGTCGTCTTCCGCCGGCGCTTCGGCATCCGAGGGCGTTTCGGCGTCAGAGGGGTCTTCCAGGTCCGAGTCGTCTGTATTGTCGGACTCCTGCGGATCGGCGACCGGCGCATCTGCGGCCGCCAATTGTGCGGTTGCAGCCGGTTCGTGATGTTCCAAGAGGTCATCGGGCTCACCGGCCTCGAAGAAGCTGGTGGGGGTCTGTACGGCGTCTTCGGGCACGAGGCTGTCGATCAGTTTCCGATGGGTCTCCAGAATAGCCATCATTTCCACGCGGAGCCGCGAACGTTGTTGTTCGAGGATGTGAATGTCGCGGGTCAGGGCGGCGGGAACCCGGGAAACCGCGAGTTGGGCCTGGGCTTTCTTCAATCGGGCTTCCTCGACGATAACGTGGGCCTCGCGCTTGGCGGAGTCGAGCACGTCGTCGCCAAATCGTTGCGCCGAGACGAGGGCGTTGCGCAGGGTGGTCTCGACTTCTTTCAGTTCCGCCATGGCCTTTCGTTGTTCCTCGGCCTTGTCCTTCAATACGCGCACCTGAACGATCAGATTTTCCACGGCGTCGGCGACGTGTTCCAGGAAATCGTCCACTTCGCGCCGGTCGTACCCGCCGAAGTGGCTGCGCCTAAACTGTTTCGCGAAAATGTCGCTGGGCGTCAGGGCGTGCTCGTCGCCCAGGACTTCCTCGACAATCTTGTCATCGCTATTCATGTGCATCGCTCCCTACGCCGGAATTCTCACACGCACCCGACGTTGGATCTGTAACGTCAAGGCGATCCTTCACTGCCCCAGTTCACGCGAACGTTCGACGGCCGCATTCACGGCCGCTTTGACCAGATTCTCCAATCCGTCCGCGGCGAATTGTTTCAACGCGGCTTCGGTGGTGCCTCCCTTGGACGTAACCCGCTCGCGCAGTGTCGCGGCCGATTCGCCGGAATCGCGCAGCAGCAATCCGGCGCCGACAAGGGTCTGGCTCGCAAGCCGGGCCGCCTGGGATTCGGGCAGTCCTTGAGCCACGCCGGCCCGGGTGAGCAACTCCACGACATAGAAGAAATAGGCGGGCCCACTGCCGCTGAGCGCCGTCACGGCGTCGATGAGCGGTTCGGAGACCATCTCCGCAACGCCGATGGAGCTGAAAATCGTGCGGGCCGTGCTTGCATCCTCTTCCGAACAATTGGGACTCGGCGCCAGGCCCGCGGCGCCCGCACCAACCATGGCCGGCGTGTTCGGCATGACGCGGACCACACGGAAATTCGCGCCGATCCGATCCTGGATGAATTTGATCGAGATACCGGCGGCGATGGATACGATGAGCGTGGAGGGAGCCAGAGCCGATCGAATCTCGTCAAGCGCTTCGTCCATGCTTTGGGGTTTTACGGCAAGAACCAGCGTGTCGCAGGCGCCGGCGAGTTCCTGTGCGGAACCATAGACGGTGAGCCCCATCACCTCGGCGGTCGTTTGCTTCTTTGGATCGAGGTCGAACGCGGCGACGTGTTTGCCGGCAATCGCGCCGTTCTCCAGAAGCCCGCCAGCGATGGCCCGGCCCATGTTGCCGAACCCAAGAAATCCAAGTGTGCCCCCAAGTGCCACGGGTCGATCTCCTTTTCCGTCCGGACGGGCGCTAGCGGTCTGCGGCCCCCACCTCTCGTATCATCGCGACCGATTCGCAGTGCATGAACAGATGGCACTGGATACAGTCCCGCTCCACTTTCTGCGGCAGTTCGTATCGGTCGATTTCCCGGAAACCCCGCCGGCCGAAGAATCCCGGGGACTTGCTCAATGCGTAGACCCGGGTCACGCCGCGGTCGCACGCGTCGTCGAGGCAGGCCTCGACCAGGTCGATGCCGACATGGTTTCCCCGCAGGTCCTCGCGAACCACAAGGGCCCAGATTTCGGCCAATTCCGGCGTGTCAAGATGCAAGGCGCAGCACCCGCCGATTCCGTCCTCGTCGGCGTAGACGAAGAATTCGTGCAGGTTGTCGTAGAGTTCGGCGTGTGTCCGGGGCAACAGCAAGCCCCGCATGACGGCACGGTCAATCAATGCCTTCATGCCCGGCACTTCCGATACATCCGGTCTGCGAACTCTGTGTAGACTCAAGGCGTCTGTCATGTCACCACTGCAGCCGATCGCCACGAACTGAACTCCCAGGGCCCGGGACACCCGGTTCGTCGCTGGGAATCCCGCTGAATTTCGCGGTAGTGTAGCATAAGGTGGGCTGGCTTTCGACCGGATCGCTGCGGCCGGGTCGCCGTATGGCCCGGAAATGGGGCGCGGTTCCCGTTTTCTGCGTTGACCCCGAACGCCGTGTCTGTCGATAATCGTGGCGCAACAGCGAATCGGTTGAGGTGTTTCTTGGCGCGCGGGCGGCGCGTCGTTTCGCGGAAGTTTCTCGCGCATTCAGCCACGGACGACGCTTGCCCACGGGATGCATCACGAGAGCGTAGAGGAGCGAGGACCGGCCATGAGCTGGAACGCGATTGGGGTACGGCCGTCACGACGGCACTCCGCGGCACTGGAAGTTTGCGGCGTTGGCGGTTTGCTGCTTGTGGCGTTGATTCTACGATGTATCCGGTTGGATTCCAGTCTTTGGGAAGACGAAGTGCTCACCTACCGGGGCGCCAACCAGCCGCTCGTCGACGTTTTCATGCACCGTACGCAGTTCCTGTATTACGTGCTCGCCCACTTCGCACTCAAGATTTCGGATACGGAAGCGATGCTTCGCCTGCCGAGCGTGCTCGCGGGTGTTGCGGGTGTCGCGGCAATGTACGGATTTACGCGGAAATTGGCGGGCCGACGCGTCGCCTTTGTGGCCGCTTTCGCACTCGCCCTTTCGCCATATCACGTGGAAAAGAGTCAGGAGGCACGATTTTATGCTTTCGTCATGTTGGCGGATATTCTCCTGGTCTGGAGCCTTTGGCGGGCGACCAAGGGCGGTCACTGGAAGGCCTTGGCTGCCTTCGCTGCCGCGGCCAACCTGGGCATTGCATCGCAGTTTACGGTCGCACCGTATGTCGTGGTCCTGGCCATTGCCGCCGTTATTTGGATTGCGTCGATCGCGCGTGACTTGTCTCCGAAGCAGCGAACCAAGCGTATTCTGCATTTGGCGATGGCCGCACTTCTCGGGTTATCCTGCCTCGGTGCAAGCATCAACGCCCGGGGCACCTTTCCATTCGTGATCGCTGGTGAAACGCATCAACTTGTTGGAACCGAGGAGGGAATTGCCAACGTGGGCGATGCCGGAACCTACGTATCCACGTATCGACTGCATCTCCGCCAGTACCTCGGAATACTCTACGATTACGTGCCACGGCATGGCACATGGATCGGGCTGGTGTTTCTCTTGCTCATCATAGCGGGGGCCGCGGTTCTGGTCCGACGACAACGGCTCGTCGCGTATTTGATCGCGGTCCAGTTTATCCTCGTGCCACTCCCCCTGTTTTTCCTCGATGTAAAGCACTGGTATCACGAACGGTATTTTTCCGCTGTGTACCCAAACTATGCCTTGTTCATCGCCGTGGGCGGAATCTTTCCGATCGAGCAATGCACACGCCTCGGACTACGGGGTATTTCGTTTCGCCGGTGGGATGCGCAACGCCTGCGTATGCTTGTGAGCACGATTTTGATCGTCATTTTCATGGTGGGATACGCGCGAGTCTCGTACACCCAATTAATTCATCAATACGAATATGGGCGGCTGAACGACTGGAAAACGGTGACCCGTTGCCTGGCGACCCAACTGGCGCCGGGGGACACCATCGGGCTCGCATTGCCTTCGGCATATGCAACCCGACAATTACCGAAGCACCAACAGGTGTTTTCGTCAACGCACGTCGCGCTGGAGTTCTATCTGCCGCGCGCTCTTTCCGCAGCAAACCCCGCAAATGGAGCGATATCGGCCGATGCGGTTCACATCGTCGCGGCGGGGACGAAGAAACAAATCGCGCGGTTGCGCTCCGACGCCCGGAAGGGAAACGTATACATTATTGTCGAGGATTACCGCGAGGCCGATCGTGCGCCCGACGAAGATCTCGAAAGACTCCCTACCGTTGATCTGATCCGGGCGCCGGGGCTCACCCTGCGAAAACTGGTTTCACCCGATGAGCCAATCGGGCAATAGCAGGGGTCCCACGTTGGTGGATGCACCTGCATCGCGCAGTTTGGTAGTCTGGGTGCATGCGATGCCTGGAGCCCATTCCGGTTTCTTCGAAGTTCACTGGGGTTCGACGCCTACCGGCGGCCCGTGTGGTTGTCTGCGCAGCACTGTATGCACTATTCGCGGGATTGACCGCCTCAGGGGAACGCGCGGAACACGTGACCCCGCGACCTCACATGTTCGTGACCGGCCAGCCGGTGAAGGGACTGCGCTCCCTGGACGATGTACGGAAGGCCATTCGGACTGGACACGCCGCCGCGCTGTGGAATGAACTCCTCGATAAGGTGAAGCGCGAAGCTCAGGAAGAGGCTTGGACGCCCGCTACTGCCCTTCCCGGACGCGGCGAAGCGCAAATCAAACACGCTAACCGCGATTTCTCCATCGTTGCCATGACGGCAAACCGTATTCTTGACGCGTCGCTGGCAGCACTGATAACCGATAAGCGGACGTATGCCGATGCCGCGCTCACGCAGTTGGACGCGTTGTTCGACCCCGAGCAATGGCCGGATTGGGAAGATAAGGCCCATGTCGAGGCCGGTCTCATTACCGATCTTCGCCACGGCCAGCTTGCTTTTGCCGTCTCCGTGTCCTACGACTGGCTGTACGATCTCCTCCGGCCGGAGGAACGCAAACGCATCATCGACGGCCTGGATCGGTGTGCGATTCAACGGTACAAGGCAGGAATTGACGCGAAGGAGAGTTGGACGCGAAACCGCACGAACTGGATGACGGTCGTTGTGGGCGGATTTGGCATCGCAGGAATGGCCTTGGGCGAAGACCATCCGGACAGCGAATTTCTCGTGGATTTTGCGCGTCCCCGGATGGAAAGCTACCTGGAGGTGGCGGGCCCCGACGGCGAGTTCAACGAAAGTGTCCAATACGCGGGGTCGATGCTCTTTTTGGTGCGCTACTTCACCGCGGTTCGGTACGCGTCAGGAGGTCTGGACAACCCGTTCGATCGGCACTCGCTCGCGGAATTCTGCCGCTGGTACCTGTATATGACCTTTCCCCCGGGGAGGGTTGCGGGGTTTGGGGATCCGGCTCCCGATATGCCGCCGGTGGTTAATTATATCAGCGCGGTTGCGGCTGCGACGCGGGATCCGCTTCTCCAATGGTTCTATCTCCAGTACTGCGACATGATGCTGGAAACCCACCGCAATCTGGCCATGGAGTTGCTCTATTACGACGCGACGTTGGACGCAAAATCTCCCGAAGGACGCCTGCCACTGGGAAGAGCCTACCATCATCAGGGCAAACTTATCAGTAGCCGCAGCAGTTGGGATCCGGTCTCGACCCCATCGGTCGTCTACGCGAAAGCCAGCCGGGAAAGCACGCACAGTCACGCGGATTGGGGACAGGTCTGCATCGACGGTTTCGGCGAACGTCTCCTCATCGACCTCGGATCGCCGCCGGGCTACCCGAAAAGCCACAAGGAGCGGTATTACAACTATCAACAGTGGGGACACAATGTATTTGTGTTCGGCAAAAACGATACGGGGGGGATTCCCTGGGCCGAGCAAAAGCGGGAAGGACGCATCGCGTGGGCCGAGTTCGACGATACTCGGGGCGCCGCGTGGACGATGGACCTGACGGCGATCTATGATGGCGTTAAAACGGTGACACGGACGGTCGTGCACCTGCTTCCGCGCGTCGCGGTCGTACTCGATTCCGCGGCGTTGCAGGAATCGCAACCCATCAGCATGCGGTGGCATCTCGCTGCGCCAGCGAATCCCGGCGCCGACGGCGGGTTCCATACGGCGTCCGGCCGCGCGAAACTGGCCGGGTTAACCGCGCGGATCGACGGAGACGCTACGGTCCGATCCGGGCGGCACGCCTACGAAGCCCCGTACAACCGGGATCGTCTAGGAGAAATTTATCCGCAACGGCACGAACCATACATCGAAGTGGCAGCCGAGGACGATGCGTGTCGCGTCCTGTCGTTGTTTTGTGTGTACGGCCCCGACGACATCGAAGATTCCTGGAAGACGTCTCCAAAAGGTTGGTCGATTGAAACGCCGGAAGGACTGGTTCGAGTCCAACTGGAGGAAAACAAACTTACCGTCGAGTGTGCGGAAACGGGGAAAAGCTGGTCCGTCGTCGCCGGACCGACGGGGAAAGGCAGCTCATGAGAGCGAGGGTGGTCGTCGCGGTAGTCGTAATCATGCTTGCACCGTTGTCCTGTGCCAAGGCCAATCGTATCGCCGTCGCGCGTCTTTCGGAAACCGAGCACGAGAGCGAGCCGGTCTTCGTTTACGAGAAGGCGCACGGTTCGTTTTACGTGGAGAACATTGGTCCGGATGCATTTCGAATCGCCAGCGTCAAGACCACGTGTGCGTGCACGACGGCGGTACAAACCAAGGGCACGATCGCGCCGGGCGACCGGGCGGAAATCGAATATGACATCAGCTCCGCGGCTCCGCGGGAGAAATCCGTAACGATCGTCGTGCAAACCAACCCGCCGCTTCCGGAGCCGTTGCGATTCAAGGCCTCCGGGATCTTCAAACCCGTTCTGGTAGGCGAGCCGGACGGGTTGTCCATCGAGGCGCGATTCGGAGAACCGTTCGAGCAATCGATTGCACTGCATCCCGCACCGGGCGTTGGATCGATTCGGGTAACGAAGGTGTCGACCCGCCAGACGTGGGCCGAGGTAACGCTTGAGAACACCCCAAATAGTGCAGATCCGGTCGTCCACGTGCAGTCGAAGGATTCGCTGCAACCCGGCACCCACCAACTCGGCATCGCGGTCGAGTTCGAGCGCGAATCTCCCGGCCGGCAGGACATCACGGCGGAGGTCCACGTGGATTCGGATTACTCCGTCGAGCCCCGGCAACTAATCGTCAACATCCCGGAAGACGGCAGCGATCCCACGACGGAAATCACGATTCGCAATAAGAAAAAGATACCGTTCATTCCGCGGTCGGTGCGGGCGGAGAAATTCCAAATCGAACCTCCGGAATTGCCGACCGAGCCGAGTGCCTTCCAAAGGATTCCCATCACGTTCAAACTTCAGGACGGCACGATCGCCCGTCGCGGCCGGCTTTTGCTCGACCTGGGCGACAAAAGGGGTCTCTATACCATCGACGTATTCTTTTCGGAACCGAGAAAGAAGTCCTGATTGGGGACAGGAAACACGGGGCATTTTGGGCATCCCAGCCGCGCTTTGGTATCATAGCGTGCTTCGGAACCGGGTGCGTCCCATCGATGGCACCGGGTAACTATCGGCGGAAAGGAGTTACGGGGAAAATGGCACGAAAATACGCCATCGGGCTGGATTATGGAACAGAATCGGGCCGCGCACTGCTCGTCGCGGTCGACAACGGCGAGGAAATCGCGACCGCCGTGGAACCGTATCCGGATGGCGTGATCGATGACAAGCTTCCGGGCACGGGCGAATCGCTCCCGCCCGATTGGGCGCTGCAGAATCCCCGGGACTACCTCCACGTGCTCGAGAAGGTTGTTCCGCAGGTGCTTAAGGATTCGGGGGTCAGCGGAGACGATGTTATCGGTATCGGGACGGATTTCACCGCGTGCACGATGCTTCCCATCGACGCGACAGGCACGCCGCTGTGCATGAAACCCGAGTTCGCCAAGAATCCCCATGCCTGGGTCAAGCTCTGGAAACATCACGGCGCCCAACCGG
Organism: Candidatus Hydrogenedentota bacterium; assembly: GCA_963745075.1. Lineage (GTDB taxonomy): Bacteria > Hydrogenedentota > Hydrogenedentia > Hydrogenedentales > SLHB01 > JAHDWY01. The sequence goes on from CAVUWV010000020.1 coordinate 185,012, forward strand.
AAGCCGACAAAATCAACGAACTCGCCGAAAAACGCGGGGAAGATTTTCTCGCGCGGTACGGCGGGAAGATTTCCAGCGAATGGTTCTTCCCGAAGGCGCTTCAGATTCTCGATGAGGCGCCGGAGATTTACGATGCCGCGGACAAATTGATCGAAGCCGGCGACTGGCTGGTGCTGCAACTTTGCGGGGAAGAGAAACGCAATGCGTGCGCAGCCGGGTACAAGGCCATCTGGGATGACGGATACCTGAGCCCGGACTTTTTCAAAGCGCTTGACCCGCGGTTTGAGAATATCGTGCGGGACAAGATGAGTGAAGACGTTTATCCCGCGGGCGTGAAGGCCGGTGGTCTTCTCCCTGAAATGGCGAAGAAGCTCGGGCTGAAGGCGGGAACGGCCGTTGCAACGGGCGGTATCGACGCCCACGTCGCTGTCCCCGCGACCGCGGCCACGGAGGCCGGTAAGATGGTCATGATCATGGGGACGAGCCTGTGCCACATGGTCTGCGGTACCGAGAAGAAAGTCGTGGAAGGCATGTGCGGCGTCGTGAAAGACGGTATCCTGCCGGGGTTCTACGGCTTCGAAGCGGGCCAGTCCGCCGTGGGCGACATCTTCGCGTGGTTCGTCAATACTTGCGTGCCGGCCAGTGTTGCCGAAGCAGCGGCCAAGGCGGGAATGGATATCCACGGATACCTTGCGAAAGAGGCCGAGGGACTGAAACCGGGCGAATCGGGCGTGCTGTGCCTGGACTGGTGGAACGGGAACCGTTCGATTCTGGTGGACGCCGACCTTTCGGGCTTGATGATCGGCATGACCCTGACGACGACCCCGGCCGAAATGTACCGCGCGGTGCTCGAGAGTACGGCTTTTGGTACGTACACGATCATCCGGCAGTTGGAAGAGGGCGGAGTACCCATTTCCGAGTTGTACGCCTGCGGAGGACTACCCGGGAAAAATCCGTTCCTCATGCAGATCTTCGCGGACGTCACGAATCGGGAGATCAAGATCAGCGCCAGCGACCAGACGGTTGCGCTGGGCTCGGCCATGTGGGGCGCGGTGGCAGCCGGATCGGGGGCGGGCGGTTTTGACGACGTTACCCAGGCCGCGAAGAAAATGGCGCGCCTGCGCGACACGGTCTACAAGCCGGACGCGAAGGCCCACGCGGCCTACGAGAAGTTGTATGCGATCTACCGCCGTCTTCACGATTTGTTTGGGTGCGGCACGGATATGGCGATGAAGGAACTCAAGTCCATCAAAGCGGAAACGCGCCAAGGGTAGGGCCGGGCCGCGCCGAAACTCGGCAGGGAGCCAACAATGATTATTGAATGGAACGACGAACGGTTCGCAACCGGGATTGTAGAAATCGACGAGCAGCACAAAGAGCTGTTTCGTCAGATAAACCGGTTGACGGATTCGCTGGAGCGCAATCCCGACGGCAAGGCGGAGGCGGGCAATTTCCTGTACTTTCTCGAAGACTACGTGAAAACCCACTTCGGATGTGAAGAGGACATCATGGAGAAGCGCCGGTGTGCTGCATGCCCGCGAAACAAGAAGGAGCATAGCGGATTCCTGCGCACGTTTCACGAAATCCGTCTCACGTTCGATCGAGAAGGCATCAGCCCTTCGTTTGTGGAGCGCATCCACCGGGAAGTGGTGGACTGGATTCAGGGTCACATCGCCAACACGGATACCGAACTCAGGTCGGTCGCCACGTAACCGATATCACCACGGCCCGCATCGCGGGTCGTTCTTTCAAATCAACTCAGGGATTTGTCCATGCGTAAAGAGTCACTCAATTTCCTCAAACAATTACTATCCACGCCAAGTCCGTCCGGGTTTGAAGAGAGAGATCCAACAAGTCTGCAAGTCGTATGCGAAACCGTACGTGGATAAGATCTATAAGGACGTTCACGGCAACCAGTACCACGTGAAGAACCCCGGCGCGGACTTGCGCGTTATGCTCGCGGGGCACGTCGACGAAATCGCCCTGATGGTCAATCATATTGACGACAATGGTTTCTTGGGATTTCAGGCCATCGGCGGTATTGACGCGTCGGTGCTTGATGGACAGCGGGTGCAGGTCCACCACGAGAAAGGGTCGGTCCCCGGCGTCATCGGGCGCCGCGCGATTCATCTGACGGATCCGGAGGAACGCGGCAAGCCCTTGCCGATTCATCAGTTATGGATCGATATTGGCGCGCGCGACAAGAAAGAAGCGGAACGGGTCGTCGCCATCGGCGATCCTGCCACGATCGACGTGGGATTTGTAGAGCTCCGGAACGAGCGCGTCGTCGCGCGGGCCCTGGACGACCGCATCGGCGCATTTGTCATCCTCGAAGCCATGCGGCTGCTGCACAAGCGCAAGATCAATTGCGCGGTTTACTGCGTGACCACCGTCCAGGAAGAGATCGGCCTGCGGGGTGCAACAACCAGCGCCTACGGCTGCAATCCGCACGCAGGTATCGCGGTGGATGTAGCCCACGCGACCGACCACCCGAACTGCGACAGCAAACGTTTCGGTTCGTTTTCCTTGGGTGGTGGTCCCATCCTCAACCGGGGACCCAATATCAATCCGATCGTGGCCAAAGGGCTGATCGATACGGCAAAGAAGAAGAAGATCCCCTACCAGATGGAAGCGGCCCCACGCGGCACGGGCACGGACGCAAACGCCATGCAGCTCAGCCGCGGCGGGGTGGCCACCGGTCTGATCGGGATCCCGAATCGGTACATGCATTCGCCCGTCGAGATGGTGTCGCTGAAAGACGTCGAGCACTGCTCGCAACTGTTGGCGGAATGGATCGGCACCCTGAAGCCCAAGCACAATTTCATCCCATGAGCGAGCCGGTTCGGATCGAAGTGGCCGACAATTACAACGACCTCAGCCGCCGCGGCGCATCGATTGTCTTGGAGTCCCTTCGCACGAATCCTGCGGCGTTACTTTGTGCCGCAACTGGAAGTTCCCCCCTGGGTGTCTATTCGGAATTGGCGAAGGCACACACGCAAGACGCCACCGTCTTCTCCAAGCTGCGCGTTATCAAGCTCGACGAATGGTGCCCACTGGGTCCAGACGATCCGGCATCGTGCGAGTTCTACGTTCGTACGAAGGTAATCGAGCCTTTGGCCGTCGCTGAGGATCGAACCATCACCCTGCGCGGAGACGCCGCCGACGCGGAAGCCGAATGCCGAACCTTCTCCTCGGCACTGGCGAAGGCGGGGCCCATCGACGTTCTGTATCCTGGGTTTGGGCGTGAACGGGCATCTGGGAATGAACGAACCGGCGGACTGGCTGCATGAGACCGCGCACGTTACGGCGTTGGCGAAGGAATCGCAGGGCCATGCCATGCTGGAAGGCGCCCGTACCCAACCCACGTACGGGCTCACGCTTGGGATGGGGGAAATTCTTCGGTCGGATTTGATCCTGCTGCTGGTCAGTGGCGAGAAGAAGCGGGACGCCCTGACCCGGCTCATGTCGCGCCAGATTACGACGCGGTTTCCCGCCTCCTTCTTATGGACTCACGGCCATACGATCATTATTGCGGATCGCGATGCGTATCCGAATCCGTGACACCGACGATTGCGGCGTTCACTTGAGCAATGCTCAAGGCCAGGACCGCTTGCCCTCCAAAATAGAGCGGTAGGCCGACAATCGCGTTTATTGAGCCCGGCGCAACGAATTGTTGCCGGGCCACGAAGACGTCGGATATGTAAAACATCACTGCGCCCAGCAGAATAAGTCGGCCGCCCGGCTTCGATATCGTCCCGCCGGCGAGCGCGACCATCGTGCTGATGACGGCAACGTATGCCGCGACCGGAATCTTCATATCGCTGGGAACGTGCGGCCAGACCCATCGAACGACAAAGACCGATGCAATCACCATCGCCGCACCGGCTACAGCCGCCCCAGGGAGTCGGGTTCCTCGCACGGCGTACGCTACGCAATAGGCAACGTGCGCGATGAAGAAACTGACGAGACCGGCCAGAAACCGGCTATCCGTTGGTGCCAGGAGAAAGTAGTCGCCAAAGGACGAGGCTATGAGCCCGGCGAATAATACCCAGCCATAAGTCGAGTGCCTCGCACCGGCCAGCCAGGCGGTGGCGATAAAGCTGAACGACGCCGCCATCTTGAAAGCTTTGGCGGCCAGCGAGAATCCCGCAGCGTTCAGCGCCAAACAAAGGCCGCAAAAGACGACCGTGAGCGCCGCGGCGGTCAAGGTTCGATTCCAGTTCGAGACAGACTTCATTCTGAGAACAGGTCAACCGCCGGGCGCGTCGTTGAGATACCCCTCGAGCGCTTGAATCTCATTCACGAGATCGTTGATCCGGTCGTGCAACAGATACCGAAGCGAGATCATCCCCGCCATTTCACCGTTGGCCTTCATGATGGGCAGATGGCGAATTCGCTTCTCGCTCATCAGACGGATGGCGTCGGTCAACTCGATGTCTTCGCTGGCCACGGTGATGTCCGCGGTCATTACGTCGCGTAGCAAAGTCATATTTGGATCTTTGCCGGCCAGTACGATGCGCGACATGAACGTCCCGTTCGCTGAATATGCCGCGCACATCGGTCAAGTCTCCAACCAGCACGACGCCGGACCGATGCTCGACCATGACCTCGATAGCCCGTTTGGCCGTGTCGTTCTCGGTAAGCATCAGCAGAGATGTGTTCTTCAAAAACGGCTTTAGAGACATCGTTGCACCCTCTCACATAGTTCGTACAAACCCCGCAGCCCGTCTACCATGCACGAGAAGGGGAAAAAGCGCAAGATAAATCGGTCAGAAATGGGGTGGACACGCGGCAAGGGGTTTCACCCCAAGCACATACAGAGAATTGCGAATACGTATACTGGACCTAGTCAAGGGTTCACGATTTGGGGCTGCTGCGACCGCCAATTTGCTGGTCCAGTTCGTCGAGGAACCAGCGAAGTGTCCGTTGATCTTCCTCGCTGAGGGCGCGGAACTGGACACCGCACGCATGACCCTTCTTTTCCGGGACCGGCTTGGTCCAGCGCACCTGCGCGCGCGGATGAATGGTTGTCGTCGCTTGCAAGTCCACGTGCAGCGTGACATCTTGGCCGGGAGTGATTTCATATTTGATCAGCACGCAGGCGCCGCCGGAACTGAGGTCAAGCAACCGCCCCTTGGTTGTGTGCGTGTCCATCTGCATATCCCCGCCGGAGGAGAATCCGACCGCGAATTCGACTTTGACCTGGCAGGTCTTACGGATGGTGCGCCGGCGAAGACGCCGCTGATCGGAGGAGCTATCGCCGCCGGAATGACTCGAGGACTCCGGGCTGTACCTCGCGATTGAACCCGGGACCGGGCGCGTAATAGACATGGCCATCTCCCTTTCCCAATGTCGCGATACCGGCTGTAACCATAGCGCGTATGCTATCGTAGCTACAATGTTGGATATCGTGTCGCGACGTACCTAATGAATTGGGGGTTGTCAAGTGAAACGGCGTAGCTTTGCACACGGTGGGCTGTCCCTGTTGGAAGCAGGTCGAGGTACCGGATTGCAACGGCGTTACACGATCATCACGGTGGGCGTGTTGGCCGCTATGGCTGTCCTCGGAACAGCGCGAGCCGACGTGCTCCGGGAAGGCTTTCAAAACCCGCCGCGCGAATTCAGCATGGTGCCGTTGTGGTCCTGGAACGGGACACTCGACCGGGACGAATTGCGGTTCCAGATCGACGAATTCGTGGACAAAGGCGTCTACGGGGCGTTCATGCATGCCCGGGCAGGCATCGACAGCAGCGAAACCCCGTATTTTTCTGAGGGATGGTGGGATGCGATCGCGTTCTGCGTCGAATACGGCGAATCAGTCGGATTCTCCCCCTGGATCTATGACGAGGATAAATGGCCCAGCGGCGCCGCGGGTGGCCGCACGATGGAACGCAATCCCGAACGAAACAGCCAGAAAACATTGCACCGAATCGAGCAACGGATCACGGGACCCCAAAAGGTTGACGTTTCGATCCCTGGTGCACGATACGTGGTAGCGGCGAAGGTTGTCGAGGACGGCGGACTTGACCCGGATAGCATGGTCGACCTCAGCCGGTTCAACCACGAAGCCGACACGCAAAGCATTCCCTGGACCTGCCCGGACGGTGAGTGGCTGATCGCAGGGTACGTGTTCGGCCCGTACGGACATGGCGTCAATTACTTGAACAAGAATACGGTTCGCGATTTCATCGACATCACCCATGAAGCATATGCCAGCCGGATTGGCGATGCCTTCGGGACGACCGTTCCCGGCGTGTTCTTCGACGAAATCATGAATGACGCAGGTAAGGACCCGGAACAAGTGGTCTGGGCCGAAGGTTTTGAAGAACGCTTTCGCGAAATGAAAGGGTACGACATCGCGCCGCTTCTCCTGGCGTTGACATACGATACCGGGCCGCGCACGCCGGTCATTCGCTGCGACTACTACGATGTGTATACCACGCTTTATGAAGAGGCTTGGTTTGAACAGATCTCGGACTGGTGCGCGGATCACAACCTCATGCTGTGCGGACATACGATCGAGGAATTGAACCGGTATATCACGCAGGGCGACTACATGCGCACCGAACGCCACCTGCAAATCCCCACGACCGACAACGAGGATTTCCGGTACACGTGGCCGCGTACCATCGGTGCCTGGAAACCGAAGCAACTCGCGAGCATCGCGCAACTCTACGAGAAACCCCGGGCCGCGGTGGAAGCCATGGGCGGCGCCGGATGGTCATTCACGTTGGATTCGGGACGGTACGGTTTCAATATGCTCGCGGCCTACGGCATCGACTTCTATATCTCCCATCTCTTTCACTACGCCCAGGACACGCCGACCCAGGTGGGAGACTGGCCGAACAGTTGGTTCTTCCGGAATCCGTACTGGAAGTATTTCAAGACGTTTGCAGACCACGGCAGCCGGATTAGCTATGTCGTTCGCGGGTCCACTCCAGTCGTCGACGTGGCGATTCTCTACCCGCAGGCAAACCAGTGGAGCGGCAACGGTCCGGGCACGACGCAGGCAACCATGGAAACGCTGGTGGCAGCCCAAATCGATGCCGACCTGATCGATACGGACTCGTTGCAGCGCGTGGATATCCACGATGGTCAACTTAACGTTGGCAAACTGTTATTTCGCGCGATCATCGTACCGGGGGTCCAGTGCATTCGCACGTCCGAGTTGGAGAAAATCGCTGCGTTTGCGGACGCGGGCGGCCTTGTGATCGTTCACGATCGATTTCCCACCGCGTCGATGGAACATGGACGCGACGATCCGGCGTTGCAGCCGCTGGTCGAAAGACTCCAACGTGCCGGGGTCGAACCGGAGCCGCTGGAAACCACTGTGACGCACCTCGCACGAGCCATCGGGCGGGATGTAGCGATTCCGGACAATCCGGCGAGTCCACTGCGCTACCGGCATGTGCGGCGCGATGGCTTGGATGTCTATTGGATTGCGAACGGCAGCCGCAAGGGAGGCGAATGGCATATACGCTTCCGCACCATTGGACGACCCGAGCGTTGGCAGCCCGAGGATGGAAGCATCACTCCCATCGGAGAAATCGTCCGGGACGGCGAATACACGGAATGTCCGATGCGGCTCGATGCCTGGCAGGGATGCTTCATCGTATTCGACCCCGCGCAGATGCCAGACCAAGGCGGCGTGCAGGTTGCCGATACCAATCTCGAAGGCATGCGCGTTGTTACCGCAGACAAGAATGGCGTCGTCGTATCGGGTCTTCTTCCTTCCGGGGAATCGAGTGCGAAGGCACGGGTTCGCGTCGTGGATCGCGAAGGCAACGAATCGTTCGTCGAAGGGCAACGGGCGGTTGCGGCCGCACCCGAGACAATCGTCCTTGACGGAGGCTGGGAATTCCTGCCCGTGGACCATCAACTGGACCACGACTGGCGGATAGACGTGGCGTCAACCGACCTCGATCTGCCGGTGATGCGCGTGCGTTGGGAGCAGGATAACGGTCCTGTGGCGTCAGATTGGGAAGACCCGGCGCTCGATGACCGCGATTGGCGCGAAATTAAAGTTCTCGACTCGATGCATCCCGACGCGGGCGCGGATCGCTACCGAACGCGTTGGGACGGTCAATTCATATCGTACTACCCCTACACGCCCTTCGATGTGGAGGAGTTCTTCGTACCCGTACTCGGGGGAAAGGGCCTATCATGCCGTACGTCGGTGCAGCTTCCCCCGGAGGCCAGTGGAGGCTGGATTGCGGTGGTTTGCCCGAGTCCGTTCCAGGTTAACCTGAACGACGAACCAGTGGGGACTGGTCCCGGAGAAACGGATGCGTCCGTGTTTGAATTCACCTCCGTGCGCCCGGGTGAGTCCGTGATCGAAATCGTGGCGGACGATGCGCCCGCACTCATGGCCGAAGGAGCGTTTGAAACGGAGTACGGTGAACCGATTCGGTTCCATACGGATGATTCATGGCAGACCCGGATTGAAGGCCGGGATTGGATCGATGCGTGGGTGTATGTCAGCCCGCCCGAGAAGCCTTATGGCGAACCGGCCCATCCCTACAGGAAACAGCTTCCGGATGTCGTGTGGTATCGCCAAACGCTGCCACCGGGCGTCGTGTCGATCTACGAGCCGGAAATCGAGGGATCGTGGAATGCCTGGCTGGGTGGCGCTTTATTGTCCTTTACAAATGGCAAGACCCCTATCGCAACGGGGACCGACGCGCGCGTCTTGGCGCTGCGGGTCAAACTTGGCGAGAATGAGCGCGGGCTCATGAAGCCGATTCGCGTGCGGTGCGAGCTCTCGTCGCAGCGATTAGGTTCCTGGACCGGGCAGAACCTCGCGTGGTACAGCGGCCGCGCCTTGTACACGAAGGAGTTCACGCTCGATTCAGCGTATTGCGAGGAAGGCGTCACCCTCACCCTGGATTTGGGAAAGGTGTGCTACAACACCGAAGTCTGGATGAACGGCACCCTCGTCGCCACGCGCGTCTGGCCGCCCTACCGTGTGGACGTCACGGACCACGTCAAGGTGGGCAAGAATGAGCTTACGGTTGTCGTGGCCAACCTTCTGGCAAACCGCATGCATTGGGATATCTTTGACGACGCCAAAACCAATCTGATCTTCCGCCGTTGGCATGACAGCGTGCTCATGCGCGACGCGTGGTGTTTCGAGTCGGGGCTTGTCGGACCGGTGCGCGTCGAGCCGTACCGGCGCGTGGCCCTGACGATTTCGGAGCCGACTCACGACTGACGAATATCGCGATGCGTGTCTTCTCGGTGTCGATCTGGACAGATTACGCGCTCACGACGCCAGGATGACGGTCTTTTCCTCCACGCCTTCTCCCGGAGGTCCGTAGCGAAGGAGGGCTCGCGCGCCTTGCATGAAATCCGTCGATTCGAGAATGGGCCGGACCACATCGAAGAGGCGGTCGGCGTCGGGGCCGTACATGTAGAGGCTGCCGTCGCTCCCGTCCACGGCGATCTCGTTGCCGTCGTATTCGCCCGCGTGCGCTTCCTCGATCGCGTCTTCCAGCCGTTTTTCCAATTGAAAGATGCGGGACAAGTCTGTCGAGCCGTATTGAAAGCTAACGATAACGGCATGCTCGGGCGCGGCTTCCGGCTTATCGGTCTTGCCGCCGAAGAGTTTTGCAAAGAAGCTCACCGTTTATCGGCCCCAACGTTGTTCCAAGGGCTGGCGCAACTGAATGCTTGCGTGATCGATATCTTCGTATCGCCTTTCGCCGTCTTTGAGGAAGAACGGCACGAAGGCCATCTTCTCGATGTAGGTCGAGCCCGGGTCCACGGGTATGATGGGGCCGCGCTGGTAATCACTGAAAGGATACACCCAGCCCCGCGTGAAATACGTCACCGGGATCGCCCAGAAATGATGGTAATACAGATAGAACGCGGGCCGGTGCGTCGTCGCTTCACCGCGATTCGGGTTAAATGCGATGGAGGATTCAATCGCTTCGCCGATCCCGTAGTTCCCCGCCTCACACGTGAGGGCCAACCAAGGCACGTCGTGATCGATCCGCACGGCCCATTCATCCTGCCAATCCGGCCCGTGCAAGGTGCGGCCGCTGCGCAGCGAGCCGTTTTTCTCCTTCCACACGTAATGATCGACGAGATAGGAGTCCAGGACGATCTCGCCGTTGCGGATGGCGGAAGCATTCAAGGGATCGCGCACTTCCGTGATCGTCGTGCATCGCACGTATGGCACGCCCGCGTAGAACGTGTAGGTCACTGACGCGTGGACCTGTGGCGTGGCATCGGGCATGCGGCCGCCGTTCGTTATGCGAAACATGAGCGGGCCCCGCGCAGTCACGACGGTCTGGTCCGGCGGATCCCACGCGAAGGTGTGCCCCCATTTCCCGTTGTCGGAAAAGGAATCCGGGTTCCAATGAACCGCCCGGCTGTAGCTGTTTGTCAAACGCGGGACGGGATTGTCCTCCCGGCCTTTCAGGTCGATGGACGCGATCTGGCCGGATTTCTTATCGAGTTCAACGAGGTAGTGCGCGTTCTCGACGGTCGCGCCGAGCGAAGGACCGGTCACGACGAGATCGGTTGCCGGTTCTGCGGGCGGATCGACGTTCGGATTGTCGTAGAGAAAGACGTAGACCGCCGCACCGTTGGCCGGAACCGTGGCCAGGAACACACCCTCCAGCGATTGGGAAGGATGCTGGAGATAATTCTCATTGGACGTACCCGGCGGCGTACCAGCGAATCGCTTCGCATTGAACGTTTGCAGCGGTACCGGCGTGTAGGTGCCCTGCTCGGGATCGCAGGCGAACAACCGGAGTTCCTTTTCGAGGTCGGCGCAGTCTTCTTTTCGGGCCGTCAGCGAGAACTCGACCGGTTCGCCGTTTCGGGCAAGCCCGGCCGGTTCGTAAAGGGCCAGAGACTGATACCGCTGGAATCCGGCGGGCGCACCGCCTTTGTCCGGGGCTTTCGCTTCGAAGTCGCGCGTAACGGTCTTCGACTGACCGTCTTCCCCGCTTGCGCTGAATTCCACCTCCGCTTTGACATCTTCGCCGTTGTGCCAGACGGAGCGCGTTACGAGCACCACGTTCTTGGCGGTTGTGCTTTCCTGCGTCACCCACCCGGACTGCACGTGGGAGAATCCGTCCACAAAGACGTAGAACGAATCCGAATCGGTCCCGTTCACCGTCACGCGTTTCACGGTTGCGGAAGCGCCTTCCGTCCAATCGCCTATCGGAAGCACGACCTCGAAAAACGGGTGTTCCACCGTTGGCGCGACAAAGAGGACTTCGGAAACGCTTTTCGGATCGAAGGGTATCGGATAGAGCACTTGCCCGTCGCCGACGTCACGGCCCGACTCGGCGGACGGCGGTAACTGCGCCGAGGCGCATAGGACGGTCAGCGCCGAAAACACGAGGGTGATGGATTTGCGTGACAACATCATTCTTTTTCGTCCTTCGTTTCTTTGTGGCCGCTGATCGCGCCCGCAACGCCTTCATTAAAGGGCATGGTCAGGATCGGCATGACCCAAGCCTTGGGCGTCCGGTCGTCGGTGGCCATCCATTCGCGAACTTGCAGCGGATGCGTCAGTCGTTTCTGAAGGGTCTCGATTTCGGCGAACGGGTCATCGCCTTCCGAGAATCGGAACGGCACCCACGCGTTTCGCTCGAAGTAAAAGCTGCCCGCACGCACGGGCATCATGCGCGTGAAGTTCAATCCGCCGAAGGGGTACACCAGCGGACGCGCCCAGTATACCCACGGGCCGTTTTCCACGTAGAAGTACGGTTGGGTGAGACTGGGCGGTTGACCGTATTTGTTGCCATTCGAGAAGTCGAGTTCGATATTGGCGAATCCGACTTTTTGTTCTCGATTCACAAAGGCGAGCCACGGAGTATCCGCCGGAACCTCGATCGCGTGGATGGGGTGCTTTCTAGCGTTCTTGAGGTTCAGGCTCTCCGTTTTTCCCAACGGGTCTTTCCACACGAACTCGTTCAGGACGACCTTGTTGAACACCAGTTCGCCGTTACGCAAGGCCTGGACGAACATGTCCTTCACGACCTCCATATAAGACGACTCGATCACGTAGGGCTCGCCCGCATAGAACTCGTAGGAGATGGACACGTCCACCGAGTCCATGTGGGGCAAGGGGGCGTAGCGGCGTGTGCGATGCATCAGCGGGCCGCTGATTTCGTCGTAGATGGGTGTTTCCCAGTCGCTGGCGTGCACCCACGGTGTCGGCGGCGAGTAGACGCCCGGATTCCAATGTACGGCGCCGTTGGTTTCGAGCTTGTGCTCGAGCAACACGGGGTCGCCCTTTCCAAGCACGGTCACCTGTTCGACCGCGCCGCTGTTCTCCGAGAGGAAGAAGCGATACGAGTCATTCTCAATGGTCTGGCTCATCCCTTCGCCCTTTTGCACCGTCAAGTCGGCGCTCTGCTCCATAGGCTGGGCCTTGGGATTGCCGTACACGACTTCGTAAACCTTCTCTTCGTAGGGCTGCACATCGGCCAGGAAGACCAGTTCAACGGAGGTCGTGGCGTCGTAGCGGTGCACGGGCTCGCCCGTCTCCGCGTCACGTTCGTCGGAGTTAAGCAGACGCTCGTCGCGCCAGATGTTCACCGAGGTGACTTGGACCGGTGCGACGACGTAGCCATCGGCGCCGGCCTTGGGACTGGTCGGTTCATAGGTGACCACGCGAATCTCGTTTTCGGGTTTCGTGATGTCGTCTGCAAACAGGCCCAGATTCAGATGCACAGGCTCGCCCTGGCGCAGCAGGCCCACGGTCTCGTGCAGCACGATCGAGACGGAATGGGGCCAGTCCGCGTTCCAGTAACCGCCCGACCCCGGAGCGGTCCCTTCCGCTTCGTAAGTCTTCTCGCCTGCCTTGGTGTCGACCACGACCTTGATGCTGTGCTTGGACCCGTTGAGCCAATCCACCGGTGCGACGATCTGAAAATCGCGATTTCCGTCGATGGTCCCTTCGTACGTTTCCCCTTCGACCGTGCCGTTGCCGGTCGTTCCCGGAAGGGCCATACCGGTGTTAAAGAAGCGCGCGTCGCGATTCTCCTTGCCATCGACCGATACTGAAACCACCTTGCCGGCGGAAATCGCTTCTTTGGCCAGGGTCAGGGTCACGCGGTGGTAGGGAAACTCCGCGGTGGGACCGGCGAAGCTTGGACCACGAACGGCCTGATGTTCTGCCGGGGCCGTTTCGTTGGCGGCAAGTTGTACGGGCTGGCCAGACTCGCTTTTCCCCTCGACATCGACGGTATAGGTTTTCCCGGGCTGCCAGTCCGCGTAAAGCGAAACGGAGAAGTCTTCGCTCCCGTGCACCCAGCGGGCTCCGTTAAAGACGCCGTGGTTCGCAACGACGAAGGGCGTCTTCTCGTCACCATTCACGAGTACGCGTTCGATCTGAAACGCAGGGACTTTCCCCTTCGGAAACTTCGCCACCAAGTCGTACGGCACGTTGGCGAATTCTGCCACGGATTGGAATTCCACCGTCTGCGGACCCGCAGGCGCCCCGACTTCGGTGGTGCCGGATGGGCGCGGGTGGTGAAGCGGAGTGGCATCGCCGGCGGCGAGGGGTGTCAGTCCGGCAAGAACAACCGCCAACGCGAGCGACGTTGCCAAGAGTCGGTTTCGCATGTTCAATCTCCTTGTGTCGTCGAATCGGGATCAGTCTTGTTTCTTCGCATTCTTGGCTTCATGCTCTTCGCGCAGAATGCGGAGCAGTGCCTTGATATCCAGCGCGCCGCCGACCGTCACCCAGAGGGACATAATCGAGAACGCCGCCACGCTGATGATAAAGACGGCTTTCCATAAGCCCATCCAAAACGCTAACGAACCCATCACACAGCTCCTTCACTCCGTGCGCGATTGCGCGCGGCTAATTTGTCGCAGCCGCTTCGTCGTCCTCGACTGGACGGTTTTTGTCCGGAAACGCCAGGGATCCCACGACCATGACGACCAACGCAAGCACAACAACCGCCAAGCCCACGCGTTGGCTCGGCAGGTAGGTCGCCATGATCGATTCGGCTTTCGCCACTTCAAGATGCAACACCGATACGAGCAAGAATCGCTGCAGCGCTTCCAGTCCGAGCACCGCGAGGCCTCCCGTACACATCGCCAAGACGGCCCCGGTGGAACTTGCACGCTTCCAATACAGGCCACCGAGCAGCACGCTGAATGCCCCGGTAAAATAGATCGCCCCGCTCACCGTGAGAAAGTCCCACAGGTCTTGTCGCAAGGGATAGGCGTAGCTCATGATGAAGATGGTGAGTCCGATCAAGAGAACAAAACTGCGTGTGGTCCACACACGGGCACGTTGCGAGATTTGGCCTTTAGCCATTGGCACGACCACGTCGTTGGTGAGTACCGAACTCCAACAGAGAAAGTAGCCGCTGTCGGTCGACATCATGGCAGCCACCATGGCAGCCGTAATTAACCCAATCATACCGACGGGGAGCGTTCTCGCGAAAAACACGGGCATGCCGTACAGGGAGTTCAACGGTTCCACACCCTCCGCGGTCGGGAAGAATGCTTCTTTGAGATGGGGCGTACCCATGATGAAGACGAAAGCGGCGATGCCCCAGAAATAAGGCACAATCATTCGGATCGCGTACGAGATAGAGGCCCACATGAATTGTTTCTTCACGACGGCCACGTTTTCGCTGGCCAGGGCCCGCGCCACGGAGGTGGGCCAGACCGCGCAACTGACCACTCCCAGGAAGAACATCCAGAGCACATAGTCCACGCCGAACGCGCTTTCCGCTTCGAGTGGATTGAAACCGGCCGAACCCTTCAACGCCGCCACGGTGTCGAACACATGGTTCCAGCCGGCCGCGAGCGTCGCAAACACGCCCGGCGAATTGGATACCGCCTCGGCCGTGGCGGTGGCCGCAAGCGCGTGGACCCCGGTCTCGTGGATGGCAAGCATGGTACCCAGGACCATGCCAAATGCAAGCACGACGAACTGCAGGTAGTCGGTCAGCACGACCGAGACCATCCCCCCAAGGACGGTGTAGAAAAGTTCCACGGCAACGAGAACGACCATGAGCGTGAGCAACGCCCGCTCGGTCTCGAGACCCATCACCGCCTGGAGGAACATGGCCCCGGCTTTCAGGAACATGCTCATGTTGAGGATGCCGCCAAAGGCCAGCATGAGCCCGCCGAGGATTTGCGTCTTGCGCCCAAACCGTTTGCGGTAGAAGTCGGGAATTGTTAAAGCGTTGTGTCTTCGCAGGGGGCCGATGATAAACCCGCTCGCGCCAATCAGGAATGCCACGATGCCTGCCGCAAGCCCAATGTGAAATGCGGCGAAGCCCCCGTTAAACCCCTTCTGTGCGGCATACATGACCGTAACAAGGCCCAGTTCGGTGCCCGTCAAGGTCGCCACCCCGAGGGCCGTCCGCACGCCGCGTCCGGCCACGACGTAATCGTCCATGTCGGAGATGTAGCGACGCGCGATCAGCCCGAAGGCGATCGTGGCGACCATGTAGACGAACAGGATGGCCCAATCGATTCCCGTGAAATTGGTGTGCTGAAAGATCTCGCCGAATTGACCCATGATCCCCTTCCGCGGCGCGTGCCGTGTCGCGGAAAGCCGCATTCACGGGGGCGCCATGACCGCTAGATGCAACCCAAAACGTAGGCTGTCATGCTAGCATGTGGGGATCATTTACGCAATCGTGGGGGCCGGCTCGTTCGAACTTGCGCGGCACACCCCCGCGGGGCAGGGCCAAGAAAATTCATGGCGGGTACCGGGAACCTTCAGAGGTAGATTCCCCGATACCCGCCAAGAGCTATTGCGTTATCGCCAATGCTTGTTCGGCTTGCCTCTACCTGTCCTATGCCCGTCTCGGTGGCCCTGGGAATGGTAGCGCGAAGGGCCGGTTGCTGAATATGCAGTGGCGTTGTACTCTGGCAAGAATTCGATGAGGGAAATCGCCAACTGAATCTCTGCGGCCAGTTCCTCTTTCTCACTGGACGGGAGGATCCAGTCCGGCGGATTGCGCTCGCCGTCGAGTTTATTCAGGAGGCTCTCCAGTTCCTCGATTGCCGCGTCGTATGCACCGGCCGCGACCAACCTTGCGGCCGCTTCCAGTTTGTTCGTCATCGCGCCGATCCGTCCGGCGGCGCACTTCGCGTTATTGGCGTCGATGAGTTTGGGCGGCAAGGACCCGACAACGATTCCGGTTTCCTGAATCGTTGCGACGATGTAGTCGACCGGCACGCCCGGTTCCAGCGGCGTTGGATCGTTGCCATCGATCACCCCGTCACCGTCGGTGTCGGGATCGCAGAAGCTGGTGCCGACCACCAGGTACTCATCCCCGTCGGACAGGCCATCCCCGTCCGAGTCCCCGACGTACGGGTCCGGACAGGCGCCACCGTTTGCCAGGCTGACTTCGAGTCCGTCCAATAGCCCGTCGCCATCCGTGTCGATGATATCGTCGGTGGGATCGAGCGGGTCGGTACCGTCGATCAGCACCTCTTCCCCGTCACCGATCCCGCCGCCGTCGGTATCGATTGCGAGCGGGTTGGTGCCGTAATCGAGAACTTCATCGCCGTCCCATAAGCCGTCCCCGTCGGTATCGGCCTTGGTGGGATCGGTGCCGTATACGCCGGTTTCGTCGGCGTCGGTCAGGCCGTCGCCGTCGGAATCCACGTTAACAACGACGGCTTCGAGACTCAATACCCAGACCGCGCCATGGGCGAAACCACCGCCACCGTCGTAATACGCGCCCACGCCTATTTCCGGGACACCGTCGGAGTCCAAATCGCCCAGTGAGCTAATTGCGTTCCCGAAACGATCGCCCGCCACCAGCGGCCCCGTGAAATTGCCGAAAAGCGCGCTGACCTTTCGATAGTCGTGGACGGTACCGTCGCCGTTCATGAACAACACGTACACGGCGCCGGCGGTATTGGCGCCGTCATCGTCGCCGTAGGCGCCCGCGGCCAAATCGTTGATTCCGTCATTATCGAGATCGGGCAGGGCCGCGACGGCGTTGCCGAACCAATCCGTATTCTCCAGGGGTCCCGTGAATCCGCCCGCCGTACTACTGATCTTTTGCTCCGACTTCACGGTGCCGTCCGCGTTCAGAAAAAGGATCCAGACCGCGCCACGGACGGATCCGCCGTCGTCGTCGCCCATCGCGCCGACCGCCAGGTCCGGGACCCCGTCCATATCGAGGTCACCGATCCCCGCCACGGAGGTGCCAAAATTGTCGAAGTTATCGAGTGCAGGCGCGAAACCGCCTTCCAGGTCACTGATCTTCTGATGGGACTTGACGGTTCCGTCGGCGTTCAGAAAAAGGATCCAGACCGCGCCGCGGTTGGTGCCGCCATCGTCGTCGGTCCAGGAGCAGACGGCCAGTTCAGGAACCGCGTCGCCGTCGAGATCGCCCAAGGATGCGATGGCGTTCCCGAAGTTGTCGAAGAACCCCAACAATCCAGTAAAGCCTCCCGCCGCAGCACTGATCTTCTGGTGAGACTTGACGGTTCCGTCGGCGTTCAGGAAAAGGATCCAGACCGCGCCAAAATCCGTGGCGCCGTCATCGTCGTTCATGGCGCCCACGGCCAGGTCCATAACGCCGTCCCCGTCCAGGTCTCCCAGCGAGCACACCGACGAACCGAACAGATCGCTGTTATCGAGTGAGCCGGTGAAGCTGCCTTCGGTGGAACTGATCTTCTGGTGGGCTTTGACCGTGCCATCCTCGTTCAGGAACAACACCCAAACGGCGCCTCGGTCATTCCCGCCATCGTCATCATAGATGCTGCCGACGGCGGCATCGCCGATCCCATCACCGTTGAGATCGCCGACCGAGCACACCGAGTACCCGAACTGGTCGTTGCTGTCGAGGGGCCCGGAGAAGTTCCCCTGGAGACTGTTGATCTTCTGTTCGTCGACCACTTCCCCGGGAAGCGCGAATGCGACCAACGAAGCAAACAGACATCCGATCAACAGGAAGCTGAAGGGGGGCAGATTGCGGACAGGCGGCAACCCGCGGGCGGAATACTTACGCGTGTGTGCAACCATACTTTTCCACTCCTATGTGTGGCAAAAGCACGGTCGCCGGACGCATGGTGCGTCCCATAAACAGTCCCATATGGCCACCCTACAACGCGCGCTCGTTGGCGCTGATTACCCCCGTCGCAGGGAAGCACCCGGATTGTACCATCTAAGTCGATGACTCGTGCGCGAAAGGCCCACCGAGAAAATACAGAAGCCCACAATTGTGCGAAATTCAACAGTCGTGTATCGTTGAGAGACAGTAACTTACGAAAAAAGTCTTTTTGTGTCATTTTTCCGTTGTTGCACGGAAGACACGGCGAATATGCCTCGCATTTCCCTTTATTCCACCGGCCTGAATTATCGCAACCCGGTTCCGAATGTCCGGTCATGGCAAGTCCACTTCCCATCCCTCGTTGAGTTGCCGAATGAGGAGCTGCTCGCGTCCTTCGAGTTGGGAAGCGCAAGGGAAAACCTCGACACAATCGTGCGAATCGCGATCGCAACACGGCGGGCAGACGTGGTCGGAACCGATCGAGGTTTATGAACCGAGGGGATTCGACTTTCCCGCGTCCGCGCTGAGACGTCTGAGTAAAATGCGCAACGGGGCGCTGATTGCGGCGTTCTAGCGCATCGAAGATCGCGCCGCGCGCATTCGGTGATTTCGCCTGACGCTCGACACAGCGCGAAAGCCGTCGTCAATATCCGCCAAATCTCTCGCGAGCATGAGTGGACTCGGGGTCACGACGGGCATATACTGCGGCCCGCGTGTAAATGATGGCGCGCGTCGCACTCTGGTCTCCTGCGCGGAAAGGGGAAACACTCACACGTGGTTCAGGTAAAGGCGGCATTCATACACGAACGCTACGTCTGGTTGGACCAGGCCCGTGGCATCATTGCGTTGCTGTTCATTATCTCCGCGCTCACGTGGGCCCATCGAGGTGATTTGCTCTTGGGTGTGCCACTACTCGGCCCGACCTACCTCGACCACGGGTACAATTACTACAACGGATCTCCGCCGATGATTACGCTCATCGATGTGGGACAGTCTATCTTTCTCTTCTTCGTCGGCCTGACCGGGTACATCGCATTCTCCAGCCGCCTCCGAAAACGCGGCGCAAAGGGCGCTTTGGTATACGGCTTGCAGCGCGTGCTGATGCTTTACGTGCTTAGTGTCATGGGGGAGTTGATTGGTGACGCATCCGGTGAGGCCGGGCTCAACATCGGATTACTCATGGAGAAATTCGACTGGCAGATGGTCTTTTTGAAAGACATCATGGCCGTCATCGCCGCCGGCGCCGCCGCGACCTATCTGGCGGTGTATTTTGTGCCCAACGCGGATCGCCGGGCCTGGATCGCCATCGGCATCTTTGCGGTGCACGCGCTTGCCTATGCAGCGTACGTGGTCGATCGGCACTCCTCTGTCGACGACGTATTGGGCCTCCCTCAGTTACCCATCGGGACCATCGCGCTGGCGGGCCTGTCCATTCTCGGCTCGTGTTTTGGACAATGGCTGCGATACGATCCCGAGGATGTTCTCGTCGGCATGCGCAAGCGCATCGTTCCCGTGACAGGGTATTGCCTGCTGGTTTCCTACTGCCTGGAGTGGATCCAGCACAGCGATCCGCACGACGACACGGCGGCGCTCATGCTCCTTGCTGCGGGCCTCTCGGGGCTCTTGCTGGTGTTTATGTACGGCCTGAACAGCATCGGAATCGAACTGCCCATTCTTACACCGTTGGGTAAGAACCTGTTGCTCGTATTCATAATTGGAGCTATCGGGTTCGACTTCTATTTCGAGCTGATTCCCGATTGGTTGATCTACGGCTATCCCTTCGGAGCGCTGCTCTTCATCGGATTCCTCCCCTTGTATGCCTTGGTGCTGCTGACCCGGTTTCTGGATCGGCACAACATCATCATTCGGGTGTAGCCGGGATTTCTCACGACGACGCGATACACCACGAGAACGGCGTCGTTTATCGCGCCGAAGAACAAGGGGTCCTTCATCGGGGACGGGCCCAACGTTCCTGCGGTAAATGGAGCACGTCGATGTCGAGGGTGTCATTCAATTGATCTGGCCCCGGCGTGCTGCGACCGCGAGCGACATAGTCGTTGAGGAGGTTGAGTAAATCCTGGACCATCTCAGGATGCGTCGCGCTCAGGTCCCGGGTCTCGGCCCAGTCAACATCGACGTTGTATAGTTCGAACGTTGGGTCCTTGTCTTTCTCCGCATAGATGATGAGTTTCCAGGGTCCCCGCCGGATGCCGAACCGGCCCCAGCGATCGTGATGCACGATAGCCTTACGCACAGGACGCCGGGTCTTGCCGCGGAAAACGGGCAGCATGTCAAAGCTATCTTCGCCGGCAGTGGCCGGGACATTAGCACCGATGACGTTGGCGCAAGTAGCCATGATGTCGGTCAGACAGATCAACCGATCGGTCGAAGTCCCGGGTTCGATCTGCCCGGGCCAGCGCACGATGAACGGCACGCGGTGGCCGCCTTCCCAAATTTGGGCCTTGTGTCCGCGGTACGGCCCGCTGGGCTGGTGACCGGCCGCAATCAATTCCTCCCAACCGGTGTAGTGGGAGTGGCCGTTATCGGCGGTGAAGATCACCAGCGTGTTATCCGCAACCCCGGCATCGTCGAGGGCCTGGATTACCTGGCCGGCCGACCAGTCTGTTTCCATGACCAAATCGGCAACCGGCGCAATTCCGCTCTTGCCTTTGAATGGTTCGGACGGCGCGATAGGCTCGTGAGGTGTGGTCATGGAAAAGTACAGGAAGAAGGGAGATTCCTCCTGCGCTTGTTGGTGGACGTAGTTCACGGCGCGCTCGGTAGTGGTCGGCAGGATCTCGTCGAAGCGCCACCCCGGCGCCATGGGAGCCCCCGGAAATCCGATGTGCATTTCGCGGTCTTCCACGTTCTTTGCGGTCGGCTGAATCAGGATATGGTCGTTCTCGATAAACGTGAAGGGCGGGAAGTTGGGGACGTGCGTTCCGAAATAGTAATCGAATCCGCGCGTCGTGGGGCCGGATTCGATGGGCGCGGTGAAATCCGGTTTCTTCGCGCGGCCTTCGCCTTCCCCACTCCAATCCCAGCCCAAGTGCCACTTACCGAAACACGCCGTGTGATACCCGTGTTGTTGGAGCATTTTCGGGAGCGTCAGTCGATCTTCGGCAATGAGCGGCGGTTCGTAGGCGTCGATGACCCACTCCTGCAGGCAGGTGCGCCAGGCGTAGCGTCCCGTCAGTAACCCGTAGCGCGTCGGCGTGCACACCGCCGAACCGCTGTGGGCGTCGGTGAAAACCAGCCCTTCCTCGGCAAACGTATCCAAGAAAGGCGTTGGAATCTTGCCGCGAGGGTATAGCGATTGCACGTCCCCCACGCCCATGTCATCGGCAAGAATCACGACAATATTCGGGAAACCCGGCCGGTACGGATCACGGGTCTGACAAGCCGCCACGGAACCCGCCAGTGCAACGGTGGAGGTTCGCAGAAAGGCTCTGCGGCTCACGTTGCGCGTCTTGTTCGTGTCGGATCGCTCCATACCAGGTGCTCTCCTCTCGTCATCGACGGATTGTATGGTGTTCCGTAACTTCATGGCGACATGTGATGAGCCAGCATAGCAGATCCGGCTCCGGCGCGGCGGTCGGACGGTGCGGTCCGGTACGCTGATTTGGTGAGGCAACGAACGGTTGTTAGTGGGAGAACGAACTGACGTGGAAACGAAACGACCGGCCGACGCGAGGTGGCAAGTCCCTCCCATGGTTTCCTGCCGCCATAACCGCACGGTTCGTCGCCAACCATTGTGTCGCCGATCAATGCCACGACGACTCCCACAAGCCATTGAAGCGCTTTGCGTTGCACCCAGCCACCCATACCCGTCGCACCGTGGGCGACGGCAGTCAGGATTGAAACGTTACCGAACTCGGTCTATCATGCACTCGTTCGCGCGGCCTGCGGGGAAATGGCGCCGCGCACTGAAAGGGGGCATTAGATGTCTACGCAAGGTGTATCGATTTCCAACCGACCTTCCCGCCGTGACTTCCTGATTGCTTCGGGCGCCGCGACCGCGAGCGTGTCGCTGGGGCTGGGCAGCCGCGCATACGGCGCGTCGGTCGAGAAACTTGCCGTCGCGGGTGGACCCAAAGCGGTTACCGTCGATACGAGCGACGCCACGAAATGGCCGCAATACGGCGAAACCGAGGAGCAGGCCGTCCTCAAGCTGCTGCGTGCGCCGAACTACGATCCCAATGGGGAACTGGAAAAGGAATGGGCGGAGTTTCTGGATGTGCCGTACTGCTCGTCGCACTGCAACGGCACGAGCGCCTTGTGTTCTATGTTCTTCGCGTTGAACCTGCCGCCGGGCAGCGAAATCATGGTGCCGAGTTATACGTTCTTCGCCACGATCGTGCCCATGCGTCTGTTCGGTTTCGTTCCCAATTTTGTCGACATCAATCCGCGCACGCTGAACTTCGACCTCGAAGACGCCAAGAAGCGGCTCACACCGAACACCAAGGCCGTCTTGCCGGTGCACTGGATTGGCTTGCCGGCCGACATGGACCATATCAGCGATTGGGCCAACGAGAAAGGTCTGATCGTTCTCGAAGATTCGGCGCATGCGCACGGCGCCAGCCTTAAAGGCAAGAGAATGGGGTCCTGGGGCCGGATGAGCATTTTCAGCTATCAGGCGTCCAAACCGCTCCCGGCGATCGAGGGCGGCATGGGCGTGTACCAGAATGAGGAAGACTTCGGCCGCGCGACGGCCTTCGGCAATTACGATATGCGCGGCATGACCGAAAACATGCCGTACTACAAGTACAAGGGTTCGGGGCTGGGCCTGAAATTCCGGATGCACCCCATCGCGGCGGAACTCGCGCGGTGCCAGTTGCACGGCTTGGTCGAGCGCAACGACGCCGGCGCGGCGCAGGTACGGAGCCTTAACGACCGCATCCTCGAACTTCCAGGGCTCTACGAACAGTCCAGTCACCGGGACGACGTGCATCGCCTGTATTACGCGTGGAACATGCTCTTCATCGACGAGGCGGAAGTCGGCGTATCGCGGGATAAGCTGATCGAGGCCCTGACCGCGGAGGGCGTCAACGTCACCGGACGTCACTACACGCTGCAACATGAACTGCCGCTCTATGCGGAAGAACAGTGGTGGCACCACAAGCCCGTGATCCCTGAACTGCCGGGGTCCACGCAAGCCAACGACACGTGTCTCGGGCTGCCATTTTTCACGAAGCAGGTACCGGAACTTTGCGACCAGTACGCGAATGCCTTCGAGAAGGTCTGGGCGCACCGCAAGGAACTTGCGTGAGCGTGTCCGTGCCACGGGAGCGACTACTGCTTCGTACATACCTTTGAGACAACCTCGTAATCGTAATCGAGGCTTTGGTCTCAAATAGAACGGGAAAGACGATTTCGGTCGAATCCTGCACTTTGACCTGAATTTGATGGTGTTTTGTCGATTACGACAACGATTACGAGCGCGATTACGATCGGGGAAGTCGTCGTGGGTTAACCTGCGTTTCATGGTGTCAATAGAGGGGGTTCTGTATGAACAGGGGAATCATCGGGATTCTTTGTGTCTGTTGCGGGCTTTCGATGACCGCGGGATGCGCGTCCACCGCGGGTGGAATGCAAGACAACGCGCCGTGGCCGTTGGCGGTGCGCATCATGAGCTACGGCGACTATCAGGAGGCCGGGTGGGCGCAGCTTCAGCAGATCGGCGTCAAGTACATCTTTATGTCGGTGCCCGCGCCCGGTGAGGTGGACGCTGCCAAACAGAAGCTGGCGCGGTATGAGCTGACGCCGCTCGTGTTTCGTGGCAGCGCGGACCTGAGCAAGGAAACCTTTGCCCAGGACCTCGAGCCGCAGCTTGCGGTCTGCGAAGCGATGGGTGTGAAGTACCTGTTCCTTTCGGCCAAGCGGGGAGATGCGCCCAAGGAAGCCGCATATCAACGGCTGCGCGCCGCAGGTGACAAAGCAAAGAAACACCGCGTCACCATTGCGCTGGAAACCCACCCGGATCTCGGCACGAACGGCGCGGTTCAGGTCGAAACGATGAAGTCGGTCAACCATCCCAATATCCGCGTCAATTTCGACACCGCGAACATCACGTACTACAATCACGACACGAGCGCCGTGGATGAACTCAAGAAGAGCATCGATTACGTGGCCACGGTCGAGTTCAAGGACCACAACGGCGGATTCGAGACATGGGACTTCCCCGTTCTGGGTCAGGGCAACGTGGACATCCCATCCATCATTTCCATGCTGCGCGCGAAAGGGTACGCCGGGCCGGTGACACTCGAATTCGAAGGGACGGAAGGCGTCAAACTCGATCAGGAACAGACCCTGCAGGCCATCGCCGATTGTGTCGCATACGCGCGATCCGTGGGTAACTTCAACTAGCGGGAGACGTGGAATCATGCCGGTGACGCAGGGGCACTTCGAGTTTCCCGACATTTTGATGATTGTGGGGTATTTCGTACTGATGCTCGGGATCGGCGCGTACTTCTACAATCGCATGCGCCGCATGAAGGATTTCTTCAGCGGCGGTAACCGTATCCCGTGGTGGCTGAGCGGCGTCTCGTTTTACATGAGCAGTTTCAGCGTCGCGGCCTTCGTCTTTTATCCCGGCCTGTGTTATCGCTACGGCTGGGTGGGTATTACCCTGTTGTGGGTGGCGATCCCGGCAACGATCTTCAGCGTGATGCTTTTCGCCGTCCGCTGGCGAAGGGCGCGGATCGATAGTCCGGTCGAGTACCTTGAAACGCGGTACAGCTCGTTCCTCCGGCAACTCTTCGCGTGGCACGGCATTCCGGTTAGAATGGTGGACGACGGGATTAAACTCACCGCAACGGCGACGTTTATCTCAGTTTGCGCCAACGTCAGTCTCACGAATAGCATTCTCGCAGCGGGCATCATTATTCTCATCTACACGTTTATGGGTGGTCTCTGGGCGGTGACCGTAACGGACTTCATTCAGTTTGTGGTCCTCGCGGTGGGTGTCATCATCATCCTCCCCCTTTCGATAGCAAAGGCAGGGGGTATCAACACCGTCCTTACCCAGGTTCCCGAAGGGTTCTTTCGTTTGACGTCGGACGAATACGGCTGGAGCTACATCATACCGCTCGTACTCATGTATGCCCTGGCCTGGAGCAGTATCAATTGGTCGCTTATCCAGCGGTATTACTGCGTGCCGAGAGAGCGCGACGCGCTCAAAGTGGGCTGGCTCGTGGTGGCGCTCTACGTGATAGGTCCGCCTCTCATGTTTTTTCCAGCCATTGCGGCGCGGCAATTCATTCCCGAGTTGGAGGATGCGGGGCAGATTTATCCCCTACTTTGCACACAGCTCCTGCCCGCCGGCATGCTCGGTCTCGCCGTGGCCGCCATGTTCGCAGCGACCATGTCGACGTTGAGTTCCGACTACAACGTGTGCGCGGGGGTATTGACGAACGACGTATACCGCCGCCTGGTTCGGCCCGACGCGTCGCAGAAAGAGCTTGTGCTCGTAGGACGGTTCATGACTTTACTCGTCGGAATCGTGGCACTCCTCACCGCGATCCTCATGTCTCACGGCGCTGCCGAAGGACTATTCCCGAAGATGGTCACGCTGTTTGGTCTGGCCACCGCGCCGGTAGCGGTGCCCATGTTGCTGGGTCTCGTGTCGCGGCGGTTCACGAATCTCAGCGCAGTGCTCGGGTGCGTGTTCGGACTCGCCGTGGGACTAGCGCTATTCCTATTCGGCCCAAAAGACGAACTGACGATCGCCGGTCTGACGATGAAAATGGAAATCGTTCTCATTTTGAGTACCGCTACAGTAACGTTAGCCGTCATGATCGTCGTGAGCGCGATCGCGCCGGCGGGTCCCTCGGCACAGGCCCGTACCGACGAGTTCTTGCGCCGCATTGAAATTCCAATTGGCGACCTTCCCGAAGACGAGGATTCGGCCTCTACTGAAGGCGCCTTTTCGCCCTTCCGGGTCGTGGGGATCTCGGTTGGTTTGATTGGGCTGCTGTTGCTGGGCGTCCTTCCCTGGGTCAGTGGCCGGACGGAAGTCTTGCTCGCAGGAGCAATCGGTGCGATCCTCGCGGTGGTGGGAGGTCTTGTGACGTGGGCCAGTAAAAGGCCGGTCCAGGCGTCGTAATACGACACGGGATATCGGAGCTGAATCACCTCGCACTGTACCCGGGAAATCACGTGCCAAGCCTTTGTTTGACGGCTCAGTCACAAGATGGAATCCCGCTCGAGTCCCATTCCGAGTCCTAACAACGAGAGGCGGCCGGTAGTCCGGCCGCCTCTCGCGTGCAATCTGTCCAACGTCGCGTTCGGACGTATATAGAAATTACGTAATCTCGGGCACCACGAACGGATCGCGGTAGTAGTCCTTCAGCATCGCGTTCGCTTCATCGTCGTTCTTGAACATCCCCGCGTCGGGATCGAATTCAAGCGACCGTTGCAGACGGTAGGCGATGTTGCCGAGATGAATGTGCGCGCAGGAAACAAACGCGTCGTCAGGGTTCCCGTGGATCTTATCCCAGTCGCGGTTCTTGACCGATTCCAGGAAGTTCCCGAAACATCCCTTGGACGGCGGTTTCTCGGCGTTATCCGGAATCGCAATGGGTTTGTTTTGATAATCGAAGAAACCGCGCTCCTTCACCCAGTACCCGTCGGTGCCGAAGGCGCTGTTCGCGCAGGCGTCATCGCAGTCCTCGGGGAACGAACCCAGGTTCCGCACTTCAAACGTCAGCATGGTGCCGTCAGCGTAAGTGAAATCGATTTGCTGCGTGTTCGGGGTCTGGCCGTCGTCGTCCCACTTGTAGCGGTTACCCGTGCTGTAGACGCGTACGGGCAGTCCTTTGTGCGCGGCCCAGGCCGCAACGTCCATTTCGTGGACGCCCTGATTCCCGCTTTCGCCGTTGCCGAAATCCCAGAACCAATGCCAATTATAGTGCACGAAGAGGCCGCCCGGATCGTTACGCACATCGCCGCCCTCGCGCCACATCCACTGGCGTTCGGCCGCCGGTCCCAGCCAGAGGTTGTAATCCAGGAACTCCGGCGGATCCCCGGGTTTGCCTTTGCCGATGCTTGCGCGGTTGCCGTTCTTGTACACGTAGCCGCGGGCGTGAACCACCGGCCCGATGATTTCGCCCTTGTGGAGCAGATTCATGTCGCGGATCCGTTCGGGATCGGAGCGCTGCTGCGTACCGTGTTGCACGACGCGGTTGTACTTTCGCGCCGCTTTCACGAGTTGCTGGCCTTCCCAGAAGCTGTGGGCCATGGGCTTCTCGACGTACACGTCTTTGTTCGCCTGGCAACCCCAGGTCGCGGCGAGGGCGTGCCAGTGGTTGGGCGTGGCAATGCTGATGGCGTCGATGGAATCATCGGCGAGCGCGTCACGCAAGTCGCGATAGGCCTTGGGTTTCTTCCCGGTCTTCTGTTCGATTTGTTTGACGCGCGCGTCGAGGACACGCTGGTCAACGTCGCACACAGCGACAACGTCCGATCCGTCCTCTTCGACGAAGGCTTCGATGTGGGAGCCCCCTCGCCCGTGCAGACCGATGCAACACATGTTGATCCGATCATTTGCTCCGAAGGCGGTGCGTGGGAGCACCGTCGCGGCCGCAACTGCCGCCGACGTGCCCAGGAATGTTCTACGCGATATGCTCATGTTTCCGTGCCTCCTTCATTGGCTGGAGATAGTGAATTATCGCCCGCTTGTTAGAAAGTCCTATTCTGGACCTCTACGAAGGGGAGCGTCAAGTGCGGCAGAACATGAGGGCCCCGAAACATGGGCGAAAGCGTGTCTAGATCATGCCTTATCAGGCGGTTGGCGCGTTGAATAGGCGCCGTAATTTCACCGTGTGCGTATACGGTTCACACCATCCGGCCGGATGATTCTTGCACGTCGGCTCGTGGAGATACGGTTTGATCTCGGCGTCATCGCTGCCCGGTGTGAAGGTGAATACGCGGCTCATGGGCAGGAACCGGCGTGGGATTGCGTGCCGTCCACCACGTTGAGAAACGTGACGCCCCATTTCTGGTCCTCGATGCGTATTCCGCCGGTCGCGATTGAAACGCAACCACCACGCAGCTCATTCGCCCAAGCCGCGCTCAGCCTCCCCATGGACAAGGCAGTCTTGCCCGCCCGTTGTTTCGGGTGATAGGCTGCTGAAAGGGCCGGGCTTCCACGCGGGCGCGGGGAATCGGTTTGGCACGAGGGGGGGGCAATTGCATCGCCCAAGGATTGGAAGGGAGTCAAAGATGTATCGCGTCGTGGGATTGCTATTTGTCACCACCATTCTGAGCATGACGGCATCCGCCCAGGAGCCGGCATGGACCTACATGCCACCTTCCGGCGTGATCGACTCGTCGCCTGCGTTGGGTGACCTGGACCTGGACGGCAATGTGGAGATCGTTGTCGGCACAACATGTCCGGGCAGGTTATCGCCCTGGACGAGAAAGGGCGCGATATCTGGCAATACGAGATGCGTGGCCCCATTCACATGGCACCCACGATTACCGATCTGAACAACGACGGAAAACCCGAGGTGCTGGTCGCGAACCGGCAGGGCCAGATCCGGTGTCTGGACGGCGCCGGCGGGAACGTCCTCTGGGAAGCGGCACTGCCCGCGTTCATCAATTGGGGTATGACGGAAATCGCCGTGTCGGACCTCGACGGCGATGGAAAGGCCGAGGCCGTGACGGGCGACCGTGAAGGCTCCGTGCTTTGCGTGAACGCTGACGGTACGCAAGAGTGGCTATACAAGGGCGACCACGGTGAGACCTTGTGCCCGGCCCTTGCCGATCTCGATGGTGACGGCCCGCAGGAAGTCGTCGTGGGTGGGACACAGGTTCCGCTCGTCTGTCTGGACGCAAACGGCAAGGAATTGTGGCGTCTCGATGCCGGTAGCCGTGGGTCCAGCCCGATTGTCTGCAACCTTGACGGGAAGGGGTCCATGGAAATCGTCGTGGGAATCGACCAATCGCTGGCGGCGGTTGACCACGCGGGCAAACTGCTATGGACGCAACCGATGCACGACACCATCGATAGCGCCATTTCCGCCGCTGACGTCAATGGCGACGGGGCCGTCGAAATCGTGGCCGTCGATCTCTCGGGCTACGCGGCGTGCGTCTCGTCTGACGGGAAACTGTTGTGGTCGGGCGACGTGGAAGAGCGCGCGCGCCGGTCGCCATCCATTGGCGACGTGGACGGGGACGGCGAGGTGGAGATCCTTATCGCCGGATACAGCGGCGCGATTCACGTGTTCGGACCGGACGGTAAGCTGGAGGAGCGCATCGCACTTGAGGGCTCCCCCAATGCAACGGCTACGCTCGCACGTTTCGACGACGGCGGGCTGTACATGATCTGCCCCACCGACAGCCTGATGCAGGTGTATCGCTGGCCCGATGCCAAACCGGATGCCACGATGCTGTGGCCGGAATATCGGTTCAACTCCGCCCGGACCGGCACGCCGGAATTGCCCGCGTCGCGGTCCAACGTGCGGATTGCTCGCATCGATTTCGGCGAGCGTTACGTCGGCTCCAACGCGTTTTCCGTGACCGTCGAAAACCCGGACGCCGAACCACTCGAACGTCAAACTGGCGATCGGCGTGAATCAGCAAGAACCGTCGCGAGCGGACGTATCGAGCGCGGAAACACAAATCGAACATCAAATGCCGTACACAATCTCCGGCAATGCGACGGAGAACCTCACATTCAGTTGCACCGTCCTTCAGAACGGAGAGGTCGTCGCGCGACGCACGCACACCGACTACGTCGTGCCTTTCGTCAATGAGGTCTCCGATGCGGAACGCGCCCTGGCGGACACGAAGAATCGTCTGTCTCATCTCGCGGTCACGTCGCGGCCGAAAGAGCGGTGGTACCTGTTGCAGGGCCGGTTGGACGAATTGCGGGACCGCGCAAACGCGGCCAGCGCGTACAGCGATGACACGCGGCGTACCTTGCGCGACGATCTGCGGGAACTGGTGGCTCAGTCGCAAACGCTTCAGCAAATGGTCATCGCTGCCGATCAAGCCGGCACACCGCTGCTTGTGTGCGCGGCCAATCCATGGGCGCCGTTCGGCGGCATGGAGGAACTCGTCGAAGGCCGCGCGACGCCGCCGGACCTGTCGGTGGAAGCTTTCGCCGGCGAAACGGAATCCGCCGCGCTGAATCTGTTCAACTTCACCGACATCGCGCGCACGTTTCGCGTGGAAGTCGCCGATCTCACGCTGGGCGACCAGTCCGTCGCGGCCAGGAATACCGTGCACCTCCACGAAGTCGTGGCCGTTCCCACGGAAATGCGGGACTATTCCGCCGACGCGATCCCGGAACTGTCCGACGCGCGCATCATCACCGTCCCGGCATGGGACGCGCGCCAACTTTGGCTGAACGTGGAGACGAGCGCATTAATGCCCGGCGAATGGAGTTCCGCCGTGCACGTGCGAAGTCTCGATCCCGAACCCATCGAGGCCGCCGCGCCGCTTTCCGTCACGGTATGGAACGCGCACCTGCCCAAAACCCAGCCCATTCGTTCGTGCCAGTGGGGCTACGTGCACAGCTCCATGTTGCGCGATTATCCGCAGGAAGCGTTGGAGGACCAGGTGCGCCACGGCACGAACGTGTTCGTGGGCCTTTTTCCGCCCAAGGCCACATACGACGAAGACGGGAACCTTGGACCAATCGACTTTGCCGAGCACGACGCCTACGTCAAAGCGCACGGGCCTCACGGACTGATTCTCTTCTTCAATTACCAGCACGCGTTGAAAGGGCCCGGGGACCGGGATTCCGAGGCGTTTCACAAAGCCCACGTGGCGTGGCTGCGGGCCTGGGTGAAGCATTTAGCTGAACTCGGGGTGGGATACGACGGTTTTGCGCTGTATCCCGTAGACGAACCCGGGCTTCGCGACGGCTTGGTCGAGACCTACCTCGTCTTCGCCCAACTCGCACGGGAAGCCGACCCGAAGATTCATCTGTACACCGATCCCGTCGGCCGCATCACCGCCGAGGAACTGGAACGCATGACGCCATACGTGGACATCTGGTGCCCGAACCGAAACGGGCTCCTGCTGCACGAGAATGCGGACAAGTTCGCCGTCATCCAGAATAGCGGCGCGACGGTCTGGACCTACGAATGCGACGGCAACGCGAAGCACCAATCGCCATTGGGGTATTATCGGGCGCAGGCATGGCTGGCTTGGCACGATGGCCTCACCGGCATCGGGTTCTGGTCGTATTGCACGTCGAGCGCCGATCCGTGGTTCCGGCCGGAGGCTACGAAGGACTACCTGCTCGTATACCCCGGAAAAGGCGTCATCTCGAGCAAGCGCTGGGAAGCCGTTCGCGATGGGATCGAGGATTACAGCATGCTCTGGGTATTGCGCCAGGCGGTGAACGATCGTCCAAGCGCAGATGCAAAAACGCGAGACGCTGCGCAGAAACTGTTGGAAACCGACGCTTCCGCCGTCGCGCAATTCTGTGGCCTGGACTCGGATGACACGCAACCCCGGAAGGACGGCTTGCGGGGCGTGCGGGCGCTGGCGGACCGGCGTTGGTCCACCATACAGGAGACCCGGCGCGAACTGGCCGGTCTATTGTCCGAGTTGATCGCGAATTAGCGTCGGGCACACGATTCCACATAATGCCAACCAGGGAGACGGGGCGATGAAAGCGGCCGCGGTTATGCTGCTGGGTATTGCGATCGGAATACTGTTCTCCCCGGCGGTCCTCGCCGGTGAGACGGATCAATTCCTCGTTTGGGGGGTGGAGCTAAACGACTCGGCCCCGGCGATCAACCGCTTTATCAACGAGCAAACCGAACGATACCTGGAATCCCTGAACCAGGAAGAGGACATCCCGGACGATCCGGATGAAATCGTAAACGGCGTGTACCGGAACCTCTTTCGGGGACTTCAGGCGTCCAAACTGCGGAACTGGCTACAACATTCGGACGACGTTGACCGCTATCCGCCGTCATCTGTTTCGTACTGGCGCTATGAGAGGATGAGCATTTACCGGGGTCGCTCGTTCCCGTACATTCTCCCCATGGCTCGTACGGTACGAGTCGGCGACGTGTATTTCGGCATTGATAAGTTTTCCCACTTCTTCGGATTCGGACGACACAGCTACAACCGGTATCAGAAGCTGCGCGGGCGAGGGTTGGACGAGCGGGAAGCGCTGGAACGGGTGGTCCGCCGAAGCATTTGGTGGGAAAATACGACGGTCGGAAAGCTTGTGGACGGCATCTTTTCCCATGCGGATATCGAAGCGAGCTTTCAGGGTTGCCAACTTGCGCGCGATCTCTGCGGAGAAGACGACGCGAATATCAAGCGCGTGGACGGCGAATGGAAGCTGGTGCGCCCGATCGATCTGCGGGATTATGTCACACCGGATTTCGACGAGTCCTACAATCCCAACCACTATTGGGCTTTGCGCAAACGGTTCGTGCTGCCACTTCTTGAGAAGGAGTATAAGGACAAGTTCTCAACACCGGAGGTGCAGGAACGGTTCGCCAGTTACCAGCGCCACGAACCCAGTTTGTCGGTGCGCGCGATCGAGCGCCACTTCGCCAGCCAGGGAATGGACCCTCAGAAGGCCCAGTACCGGCAAGTCTTTCATCTCCCACCGCGGCGTCTGGCCTCGAACACGGAACCCTGAGCGAGTCAGCGCCGTCACGTATCGCTTTCTTCATGTTTTTGCACGGGCGTGGATGACGGCTTCTCCCGCGAACCTGCGACGTGTTGCAGTCGCTTCCGAAGTCCCTTTATCACGTTTGGCATGGCGGTTTCCGAAGCCATATTGGCCACCCAGCCCGGGATGTTGCCGCCGGGGTCGGTGAAAACCGTGTAACGCACGGAAGATTTGCCGCCGGGGTACGGCCGCACTTCCCACGATCCGTAGGTATCGTTGATATTGCCGCTGCCGGGTTCGTACGTCCAGCTATTCACCAGGACCGACCCCTTGGCGGTGTCGACGGTTTTATCCTTCATCCGCAGCACGTAGTAGCGATCGCCAATCGGCCACGGGAAATCCAAGTCGAACCGGACCCAGGTTTGTTCGTCATTCTTCTTCTGCACCTTGACTTTCCGGCAATACGGCATGAATTGTGTAAAGGAGTCGTAGTCGGTGAGTACCGCAAATACCTGTGACGGCGTTGCGTCGACTACGGCAACGGCCGTTGCCCGCTTTATCGCGGTTCCCGAAACGGCGGCAAGGTCAACCAGGATTTCCCCGCGCTCGAGTTGCGCGCGCTCGGGTTCGGTAAGTGCGGTCCCTTGCGGCGAGAGCAGTTCCGTGCCAGGTTCCGCCGCGAAGGCAGCGAGAATCAGGGCAGTGCCTGTCACGAGCAAAACAGTCCAACGCCGGACCATCGTAAGAGCCCCTCCATTGATTGCCACGCATCGGAGTAACGCCGACCAGCGTAGCACAACGCGCCTCTTACCCGCGTTGACCCGCGATTGGGCCGGGCCCAATACCGGTAGAAACGTCATTTGTGGCATAGTGTCGGGCAAACAAACTGACTGCGAGCGTATCCGGATGAATCGATTCACCGTCATAGCAGCCTTCTTAGTGGCATTCGGCCTGATGCCCGCGTTTTCGATCGGCGCCGTTGCCGCCGATGTGCAACCGGACGGCGGCGCGCTGGCCGGGTTGCGGCCCCGCGTCGTCATATCCACCGATATCGGAGGTTCGGACAACGATGACTTTCAGTCCATGGTCCATCTCCTCTTGTATGCGGACGTCCTTGCTATCGAGGGGCTGCTCGCCTCACCGCCTGACAAAGGGCGCGCCGCCGACTGTCTTTCGGTGATCGACGCGTACGAGAAGGACTATCCGCGATTGAAGCAGCATTCCGCCGCGTACCCGCCACCGGAAACCCTGCGCGGTCTCGTCAAGCAGGGCGCGACCGATCCGGCGCCACCGGCAGGGTTCTCCGAGAGCACGGACGCATCCAGGTGGCTGATCGACCGGGCACATGCCAACGCTCCCCGCCCGCTCTACGTGCTCGTTTGGGGGTCGATCACCGATATCGCCCAGGCCGTCCATGATGATCCCGCGATCGAACAGAATATCAGGGTCTATTCGATTGGATCGTGGAATACGAGCAAGGACCCTTCCGCCCGCGACTACCTCTTCAACAATCACCCGGATCTCTGGTGGATCGAGGCGGATACCACCTTTCGCGGAATGTATATCGGCGGCAATCAGGACGGAGATTTGGGCAACAAGAGCTTTCTGGATCGCCACGTGCGCGGCCACGGCGCATTGGGCGATTTTCTGGTGGATAAACTCGACGCCATCAAAATGGGCGACACGCCGTCGCTTCTCTATCTGCTCCGTGGTAACCCGGACGATCCCACCGGTCCGCATTGGGGCGGACAATTCGTCGCTACCGGACACGGCCCCCACTACTGGACCGACGACCCGGCGCCCGCACAACAAGAGGGGCGGTATGCCGGCGCCAAGACGGTAAACCGATGGCGAGAAGATTTTTTGCGCGACTGGCAGCGGCGGATGGAGCGCGCCGTGCCGAAAGCACCTGCCGCAGCGAAGAATTAGTCCGGCGCGCTACTCCGAGTAAATCCCGTATTCGAATGCCGCGTCAAAGAGCGCAACGATATTCTCCGGCGGAACACCTGCCTGAATATTGTGGCAATTGTTGAACACGTAGCCGCCCCCGGGCTTAAACGCATCGAGATTGCGCTTCACATGCTCACGCACTTCGGCCGGGGTCGCGGCCGGCAGAACGTGTTGCGCGTCGATACCGCCGCCCCAAAACGTCAGATCGCGGCCGTATTGACGCTTCAACATTTCGGGGTCCATATTCGCTGCGCTGATCTGCACGGGGTTCAGGATATCGATGCCGTTGTCAATCAAATCGGGGATGTACGTGACGCACGAGCCGCAAGTGTGGTACCAGATACGCGCGTCGGTGAGAGACCGGATGTGCTGCACGAGGCGCTTCTGCCGAGGCTTGACCACGGTACGGTAGAACTCCGGGGAAAACAACGGACCAGCCTGACCGGCAAGGTCATCCCCGATCATGATGACGTCGACCAGATCGCCAACCTCGCCCATGAAGTCACTGTAGTAACCGGTCCAAAACGCCAGCATGCGGTCCAGCAGGGCCTCGCAGAATGCGGGATTCTCCAGCATATCGACAAGCCACCGTTCGAGGCCGCGCAGGTACCAGCAATACTCGTAGACCACGCCGCCGATGCCGGTGCAGGTCGCATATGGCGTCTCGTCGCGCATGTGCTGGGCTTTGTCGCGGAGACCTCGGAACCGCGTGGGATCGTTGCCGCGGGGAAAGGGGTAGCTGTCGAGGTCACCAATGGTGGCGTTCGCCAGCGGGTGGTGGGAAATGTCCATAAAGAATGGCTGGTCGTCGGGCATGGACCACACCACGCCGAATTCATCGCGCAAATCGTGCCACAGCCGGCCTTCGCGGGTATTCTGCTCGATGCCGCCAGCAAAGCTTTCCGGCGCCCCCGCCACGAGGTAACGCGTGTCCACGTGCAGACGTTCCAGCACCGCTTCGCAGGGACGGGCCAACTGCTGGACGGGGTCCAGGATCGCCAGGTCATCCTGAATACCCAGATGCTCCAGCAACTGGAGGTAAGGGAGCCGGTGGATGCCGGTCTGAAACCCGCCCAAATCGATTGGTACGCGGTCGGGCTCTTCGTGGTTTAATGCAGTGACCAGACGTTCGCGTGATGTCATCGTCCCCCCATTTTTCGACTTCCCAGTGATGCGCGACAATTAATTATCTTGTTACTCGCCAGGCAATTCAATCTGTCGCGGAAGCCACCGTGATTCGCAATATGCAGCGATTCGTGTTTGCAGACCGGCACGACTAAAATGAAGTCGGGCGTTTGCCAATGTGGGGGAAACCGGCCAACCAGATTCAACGGAGGCAATCATGATCGAGCTGGGCATGCACACGGACAACTGGCGCCCGCTGAGCGGGGGATTCAATCAGGCGGCGGAGACCGCGGTCAAGTACGGCATTCAACACCTCGAATTTGTCGCGATCCACGGCCAGTACTTCATCCAAGCCATGGGTTATGAGCCGGGCATTTCGTTGGAATCCAATCCGCGCGCGTTGAAACGCTACTGTGACAAGCGGGGCCTGAAGATCTCGCAGATCGACGGCGCGTACCCGCTCATGGGGCCCGACGGCTCGACCTACGGCGTGCAGTACGTCCGGCAATGCATTCGCTTTGCGGCGGAACTGGACTGCCCCATGGTGGACACCACCGACGGCGCTTCCACCATCGAGGGCCTCAGCCGCGACGAAGTCTTCCGCATCACCTGCGACAACTATCGGCAGGTGCCTGTCCTGGGCGGAGGACTACAAGATCGTCATCAACGTCGAGCCGCACGGCCCCTATACGAATGACGGGGAGTTCATGCTCAAGCTGTTCAAGTATTTCGATTCCGAATGGCTGCGCTGCAATTTTGATACCGGCAATTCCTTCATCGCGGGCCACGACCCGCTGGAGTACCTGAAGACCTTGCGCCCGTACGTTTCGCACTGCCACATCAAGGATGTAAGCGAAGGGTTGGCCGCCGCCGCCCGCGGCGAAGACACCGGTATCGCGTGCAGCGAAGTCCCCATCGGCGGCGGCGTCAACGCCGGCAACATCACGAACTGCCTCGCCTTCCTGAACGAAACCAACTGGGACGGCGTCGTCTCCCTCGAATGCTACGGCTCCGACGAAAACATACAGAAGAGCGTGGAGTTCCTGCGCGCGTTGGTATAAGCGCTGATCGGTGTCCCTGGGAGCGCCAGGCCGTCATCCTCGCGAAGGCGGGGCCAGCCTAGTTCACTGGGAGCGCCTGGCTCCGGCCTGGCGTGCTTCGGAGGAATGACGGCTGCAAACACAGCGCAGTCGTTGCAGCGAGTTACGCGCACGCTCCGAAGCACGCCACGCTAGAGCGAGGCGCTCCCAGTGGGGCCATCAGTGTGGCCGTCTTCCAAGTGTATGCGGGCGCTGCTCCAGCGCCAGGCTTCGGGTGTAGCGCACAGGCTCGCCGCGGTTGGATTGTTGTGAACATACGCCATGACGGCGTGAAAATGTCTTTGGTCGCGGACATATCGGTCCCGGTATTCGCGATACCACACATGACGTGCCGAACCCATTCCGGGAAGCACACGCATCATCGGGATTAGCCGCCTTCCGGTGTAGGATTTCCAAGTTGTGACCACACGCGCCAGCTTCCACCCCCGTATCTGTTCAAAAAGGACATGGACATGGTTAGGCATGATCGCCCATGCAAGGAGACGGTAGCGAACGCCATCGAAATACAGAAGCGCGTCTTGTGTCAGTTCGGCCGCTCGTGGCTCCCGAAGCAAACAGCATCCGTGCCCCGCGTCGATCCAGGCCTCGATACGCTTGTAGCGCTCGACCTCCCGCTCGGATTCCGGCATCTCGCGGATTTCATCTTCGAAACGATCGAGGACGACCTTCGGCAAGCTGTCCGCGAGGTGAAACGTCACATGTTGAATGGAGCCCGGCGAGTCGAAGTGCGGGATGTAGCCGCGCGAATGCCAATGCGGTTGTGCGGAACTGTCATGGTCCTGCCTGAGGACAGCGCGACCTCGGTATTCGCCGGACTGGTGCCCCACACCTTCACGCACCTCCCCCATCATCGATATCCTCCCTTGGGGCCGTCACACTATTGCATGCCATAGTAACATATCACCCCACTGGGAGCGCCATGCACCAGCGCGGCGTGCTTCGGAGCGTTCAAGTCACTCCCTGCAACAGCCGCCTTACCGCCGTAACCGTCACTCCTCCGAATCTTCGCCAGGCTGGTGCCTGGCGCTCCCAGTGGGGGCATCCACGATTGCAAGCCGACCCACTGCAACGCCCGGCACCTAAAGGGTAGGAGGATGTTTGCTATGGGTTACCCTGAAATACCCCCGAGGACAACACCATGCCGGCGGTAGTGGAACGCAAACCAGGCCTCGATCCCGGCGTGGATTTGCGACAGGCGGCGGCGACGTTGTGTACCGATGTCGCGAATGCGGGACGGTTTGCGGAGGCGGCCGGTTCGCTCATCCGGTTTGTCCCGGAATGGGGCTGGCTGCGGTGGGACGGGCGGCGTTGGGCGCGGGACACCCTGGGCGTCGTGCGGAAGATGGCGCAAGATGTGCACACCTTCGTGCGGGCCGAGGCCGCGGCGGCGGAGAACCCCCAGGTCGCGGACGCCCTGTGGAAACACGCCAAATACACGGCGAAAAGCTCGGCCATCACGGCCTTTCTACGCGAGACGGAACCCATGTGCGCGGAACGGGCGGAGGTCTTCGACCGGATACCGGATCGCGTGAATTGCCGCAACTGCACGCTGGACTTCAGCCGGATTGACGGCGATCTACCCCATCACGGCGACCATTCAAGCGCCAACTATCTCACGCGGATGATTCCCCACGACTGGCACCTGGGTGCACGGCGCGTTGCATGGGAGAACTTCCTCGAAGACGTGTTGCCGGATGCGGAAGTGCGGGCTTTCGTGCAACGGGCGCTCGGCTATTCCTTGCTGGGCCACACGCGGGAGCAGTGCTTCTTCATCCTCCACGGCACAGGGTGCAACGGGAAATCGGTGTTTCTGAACACCATCAAGGCCGTGCTCGGCGAGGACTACGCCCGGCAGGCCGACCCGGAATGTTTCATGGCGGGCCGCGGTCCCGCGACGCGCAACGACCTGGCGCGGCTGCAGGGCGTGCGGTTTGTCACCGCCGTCGAATCGGGCGACGGGCACCGTCTCGACGAGTCGCTGATTAAATCCATCACCGGCGGCGATGCCGTGCAAGCGCGATTCCTCTATCGCGAATACTTCGAGTTCGTGCCGCAGTTCAAGCTGTGGCTGGCGACCAACCATCCGCCGCGCATTCGGGGCACGGACCACGCCATCTGGCGGCGCGTCATGCTGGTGCCGTTCACGGTGACCATCCCCGGCGACCGGCGCGACCCGGCGTTGCAGGACACGTTGCTCCGCGAGGCGGAAGGCATCCTCGATTGGCTCGTCGAAGGATGCGTCGCCTACAGCAAATACGGACTCGACCCGCCGCCGCCCGTCTTGGCGGCAACCCAGGCGTACCGCGATTCGGAAGACACGGTCGGCCAATTCCTGGCCGACCGCGCCGTGCTGGAACCCCACGCCCAATGCGCGAAGAAGGTCATGTATGCCGCGTATACCCAGTGGTGCGAACGCAATGGCGAGCGCCCCGCCAGTCAACGGGCGTTTTCGAAAGTCCTCCAATCCCACGGCCTCGACGAGTACCGCGGTTCCGGCGGCCAACGCTTCTGGATTGGCGTCCGGCTCGTCCTCGAGTGACAAGAGTGACGCTAGTGACACATGGTTCAGAAATCGATCGCGTAGGAGATGTTATAGAGCAAAGAATGGAATATAGCGTCACAAACGACACAGCGCCACTGGGAGCGCCATGCACCAGCGTGGCGGGGTACGGAGTGTGCAAATCCTTCGGTATAAGGACTACGTTGCCTTTGCGACAGTCACTCCTCCGACTCATCGCCAGGCTGGTGCCTGGCGCTCCCAGTGGGGTCTTGACACTCACGGGGCGCGGTTCTATGATCCTTGCAGAGGACTTGCTCTGGTTGGCCGGGGGCAGGTTCAGACGGGGGAGTTTCGGCCAGACGTTAGGGGGTGCTGGAGCCATGCTTCGGCCATTTATTCCGGTAAGCTGGTCTTGCCGTCAAACCTCGGAGAGACATCTCACCCACATCGTCCATGCTGAATTCCGCGTCGCGACACGTCTCCCCCACTGTAACCAACCGAAGGGGCGTCGGCCCTGAGCGCAAACTGCTGAGAGGAGAACATGCCATGTCACAGAAGACCGATCGACGGACGTTCGTGAAGAGCGCGCTCGCGGCACCGGCTGCCATGGCAATGTCCATGCAAGCTCGTGGAGAAGCCCCGGCCGGGCCGGTGTCCCAGGGAACCGCGCCCGAGGCCACCTTACCTCAAGGACGCATCGGCAACATGCAGATCAGCCGACTGTTGTTGGGGGGCAATTTGCTGACTCACTTCACCCACAGTCGCGACCTGAAATACGTCTACAATCTCGCGGCCCATTACAACACCGACGATAAGATTATCGAAACGCTGGCGGTCGCCGAGCAGCACGGGATCAACACGCTTGTCATCCACACGGTGCCCGAGGTGCTTGCCACGCTGCGGAAATACCGTGTCGAGATGGGCGGTAAAATACAGTGGATCATCTGCCCGACGGCGCCCGTCGGGGCCGACCTCAGCGAGTACGCCAAATCGGTGGAAGCGCTCGTGGGCGACGGCTGCGAAGGCATCTACCTCTGGGGTGTCCACGCGGACAACCTGGTGGCCGACGGCCGGATGGACACGATCAAGCGATTGGTCGACCTCGCGAAGGAACACGGTGTCCCCTCCGGTGTTGGCTGTCACGATACGAACGTCGTTGTGGAGTGTGAGAAGAACAACGTCGACGCGGACTTCTACATCAAGACGTTCCACCATCACAAGTACCCGACCGCGCCAAAGCCCCACGAACTCACGGCACCGTATTGCGAGATTCCCGGGTACTGGTGCAAGAGTCCGCAAGATACGATCGAGGTCATGGCAACGGTGGAGAAGCCATGGATCGCCTTCAAGGTCATGGCTGCCGGCGCCATCCCGCCGCCGAGTGCATTTCAATATGCGTTCAACAACGGCGCCGACCACGTCCTCGCCGGCATGTTCGACTTTGAAATCGCCGAGAACGCCGGAATCATGAAAGAGATTCTTCCCAGCGTCGACCGGAAACGTCCGTGGAGAAGCTGACGCGGCGGCTATCGATTCTGGCCGCGTGCCTCGTCGCACCGCAGTTTTCGCTCGCCGACAACGTGGTACCCACCGTTTCGGACGAAGTCCGTCCTGCCTTCTTCGCGTTCTGCATGGACACCCACGACAGCCAGAAGCGATCCCTGGAGGAGCAAGCCGCGCTGCTCGATGAACTCGGGTACGATGGCGCCGGTCATCTTTGGCTGGACGATCTCGACCAGCGCATCCAAACGCTCGACGCCCACGGGCTCAAGCTGTTCCAGGTCTACTTGCGCGTCAACATCGCTCCCGACGCAACGCCATACGATCCCCGTATCGAGGAATCGCTGCCGTTGCTTAAGGGCCGTGACACTATGCTGGCGTTATTGATCAGCGGAGGCCCCCCGTCCGATCCCGCGGGC
The DNA here is from genome assembly GCA_963745075.1 of Candidatus Hydrogenedentota bacterium. Taxonomy (GTDB): domain Bacteria; phylum Hydrogenedentota; class Hydrogenedentia; order Hydrogenedentales; family SLHB01; genus JAHDWY01. Next base: position 226,201 of record CAVUWV010000020.1, read on the forward strand.
GATGCCCGGGCCGTCGAACTCGTGCAAGCAATCGCCGATCCGGCCGCCGGGGCCGGGGTACGCGTCGCGCTTTATCCCCATTCCGGGGAGTGGCTCGAACGCGTGGAAGATGCAATCCGGGTTGTGCAGAAGGTGGATCGCCCGAACGTTGGGGCCATGTTCAACCTATGCCATTGGTTGAAAGTGGACGACGAGGACAACCTGCAACCGCTGCTGACTTCCGTCCTGCCCTACTTGTTCGCCGTGAGCATCCATGGCGCAGATACCGCGACAGAGATCCACGCGGGCACGGGCAATTGGATACAGCCCTTGGACAGCGGATCATTCGATGTGAGCGCGTTGCTGGATCTGCTCCGAGACCTCGGCTATCGCGGTCCCATTGGGTTGCAATGTTACGGCATCCCCGGCGATGCACGGGACCATCTGACGCGGTCGATGGCGGCTTGGCGCGAATTAACGCAAGAACGCAAGACCTCCACTTCCGGCGAAGGCCGACCCTAATCGGGTTCGAGATCGCTACTCGCCTCTAGCGCCGGAAGCGATCCACATGCGGATGGTGTGGAGTTCGTCTTCCGTGAGTTCGTCTGCATCTTTCGGCATTTTGGGTTCGTAAATGCCGCGGATGTGAAGCACCATGGGACTCTGGTCCGGCGCACCGGGTAACGCGGCGGGTCCGGCGTAGTCGCCTCCTTTAAGGATAGCGTCCTGGGTGGCGAGGTCAAGACCGGCCTTGGGATTCTCGCCACTGTGACACGTGTAGCAGTGGCGTTCCAGGATCGGGGCAACGTCACTTTGAAACTGCACCAGCGCGGCTTGGGCGGGATCAATGGACTGGATAGTCGGGGTGTAGGTCGCGTCAACGGGTTCAACACGAACGGAAGTCGCGAAGGGAATGGCGGCGGATGCCCCACTTTGGTACGCGCCCACGACCGGGGTCGCCCCGGATCGACCGTCGGCTCCGACGACGGGGGTGCCGATACCGAACCCGTAGACCAAACGTCCGCCGCTAGACCCTGCGAGCAATACCATGCCTGCGAGACCCAGCGCGTTAACGACCGCAAGTCCGGCGAGGAGTCTTCCGAGAAAGCGGCCACCAAAGTGGCTTGCAGTAACAAGAATGGAAGTTACGAGGGCCAGCGCCGCTACGGAGAAGCCGAGTTGCCGGTGTTGCGCGACGACGGCCTCGATTTTGTCATTCGCCAGGGCAACAAGTTCCGCCGCTGCCCGGTCCCCAGCCAGTACGGCTGCCAACGCGATGACACTTGTGAAAAAGAAAAAGACCCCGGCGTGGAGGCGCACATTCGGCCAACGTCTTGACTCGCGGACGGCGAGGAGAATCAGAGGAAACCCGAGGATGCCAAGGCTGATAGGCAAATGCGCGGTCGCCGCATGCAAGGCGTGCGGTGATTCAAGAACTCTCGTCAAGTCCATAGGGAAACCCCAAGCGGGGGAATTCAGGCCTGAACAAAGGGGAACGAACCACGCCATCCAACGGGAATGACGCTCCATTTCGCCCGCTATTCCAGCAGAATTCGTCCTTCCAGGTCAAAACATTGTCACTGCGCCGAATGTATCCTCACTTCATCCTGCGCTGAACGGCCTTCTGTCCGTTCGGGGCCGGGGTAAAGAGATCGACCTCGGTCAGGCCAAGTTCCCGCGCCATGGTCAACGAATAGTCCAGCAGTCCCATCTTGGGATACCGGCCGTTGGAGCCGAAGGAGAATTTGACGCCCGCCGCCTTGGCCTGTTCGAGCCAGGGGCGTTTGGGCAGTTGAAATCCCGAGCTGATCTCGATGGCGATGCCGTATTGGACAGCCGTGTCGACCACGCGCCCCACCCGCGGTTCCGTCCACAGCGTATCGTAGTCCGCCGCGAAGGGCGCGGGCAGCCAGGATACATTGGCGAGGACGTCGATGGGCATCCGTTCCATGTTCTCGACGTAAAAGTCGACGTACCGATCCATGAACGTGTTCGGGTCGCCGATGTCGAGACCCGGCTCCCACATCTTCTGCCGCTGACCGTCTTTGCCCGGCCACGTCATCATGTCCGTCAGCACATAGTCGAGCCGCGCCAGGACATCGCGCGAGAAGCAGTCCATCCAGTCGATCCACTCGGCTTGAATGCCTTTGTAAACCGGTTTCCCTTCGAGCATGGCTAGGTAGCCTTCCAGCTCTTCGTCATTGCTAAGCACCACCGGATAGTTGTTTTCCTTCGTGCCCGCGTGCTCGACAATTCCGAACGTGACGTGGCGCTCGTCCGCCAGACGAAGTACATCCTCGATCGTGCTGTTATCGAGATGCACGTGAAGATCGACAACCGGATAGTTGGGCGCTTCGGCCGCGTGGGTAGCCGCAGCATAGGCGGATGCAACAACAGCGCTGCGGGCCAGAAAATCACGACGGGACAAAAGAGAACGCATGGTACTTCCCCCGAAAGGATCAGACTTCGGACGATCAAGCATCCCCGCTCGAGCGCCCAAAGAACGTCCAGCACGTTTGGTCTAAGGCTCGGATTCCTTCGCGCTACTAGACCTTAATATCCTTGAGTTTCCAGCCCTTGCGGAACGCCGGCTTAATGTAATCGTTGGCCTTCTCGTTGTTCGTGAACCGCAGATTCGCGGCATCCCACATAAGTTCCTCGTTTGGGAACCGCCAACTGATGGCGCCAAGCAATACCCATTCTGTGTAGGGCCCGGCAATGCCGAAGGGCGAGCACGTCTCGTCCTCGCCTTTGCAGGCCTGGATCCAGTTCTCATAGTGTCCCGGCGACCGCTTCAGGACCTGCGGCGGCAACGCGTAGTCCGTCATCTTCGCCGTCGGAAGCAGGCTGACAGATTCGCCGCGGCCCTTGGTGCCCATGTAGCCCTTCGACCCAACGAAGATTTCGTTGAATTCCTTCACCTCGTCCGCCGGAAGATCCGCGGGCGGTTTGTAGGTTCCGGCCATCTTGCCCTCATACCAATGTACCGTCACCGGACCCATCTTGCCCCCGGGAACATATTGATTTGGGCGTTCCGGAAACTTCATCTTGCACGCATAGTGCGGATAGGTGACCGGGTTCACCCCTTCTACCGCGGTGCACTCGACACTGACGGGACTGCCGAGTTGCAGGCCCCAGTTCGCCGGCCCGAGCATGTGGATGCCCCAGTCGCCGATCATCTGGGAGCCATACTCCAGGAACCCGCGCCAGTTGGAGGGATGAATCTTCGAACTGTAGGGATGCTTGGCAGCCCGGCCGGTCCAGAGATCCCAATCCAGCGTGGGCGGCACCGCCTCACCCGTAGGCCATTCGGTAATGTCGCGCGCGAAACCGCCCCCGCTCATGGAGTGGACCTCGGTGATATCCCCGAGTTCGCCGCTCCAGATAATTTCGCAGGCGACCCGCGTCGCTTCGGAGGAGTACCCCTGGTTGCCCATTTGAGTGACCACGTTGTACTTCTTGGCGGCTTTGGTCAGGAGACGGGCTTCCCAGACGGTTTGCGTGAGCGGCTTCTGGCAGTGCACGGCGACCCCGCGTTCCATGGCGTATAGCGCCACGGTGGCGTGCATATGGTCGGGAATGGTGATGGTAATCCCGTCGAGATTCTTGTGCTCCTTGTCAAGCATCTCACGATAATCCCGGTACAACTTCGCCTTTGGAAACAGCTCCGCCGCCTTCCCCAAGAAAGTCTCGTCCACGTCGCACAGCGCGTAGATGTTTTCGGTGCTGACGTTGCGGGTATCGTTGAGTCCCTGCATGCCGCCGACCCCGACGCAGCCGAGGTTCAGCTTGTCGCTCGGCGCTTGCTCGCCGGACGCCGCCAAAGCAGTACGCGGCACAATGGAAAAGGCCGTAAACGCTGCCGTTGAGGCCATGAATTCCCGCCGCGTAAATCGCTTCTTGCTCATTCCATTCGCTCCTTGAGTTATTGCCGTCGTTTTCACCTTGGTTCGATTATCAACCGTCGCGGCGCTGGCACGGTTCCCCGGCTCGACAGTCCCCCGATACCCGGGAACCGGACCCTGGGTTCGCCCGAATCCCGTCTTGCGTAGCATTGCTTCCGGCGACGAATCCCTCTTCACGCCACAAGCCGCCAGAACGGATGATATCGGTTTTGGGCAACCCTTTGGAAGTCGCATACCCAAGACGGTATGGCCCTCGAATGTTCTCGTCCCGGAACATTCCCATGTTTGGAACCTGCAGACAGGGAGGATGAACCAACATGCTATACTGAATCGTGATGTGAGATTGAAAGTTTTCCCATTTCTGCGAACGCTCAATGATCGGGAGGTCATACGATGAAAATGCACCGTCGCGAATTCCTGGGGGCCGCCGTCGCTGGGGCTGTCGGCGTAATGACCGCAGACACAATATCGTTTGCGGCGCCGGTGGATGCTAATCCCGCAGCGACCGTGCCCCTCGGACAAGCGCTGAAGGCTTGCCGCATTTCTTGCGGAACCGGAATGGCCGGCAGCAACCGGGAGACGAACCAGACGCGGTTGGGAAAAGAAAAATTCGAAGCGTTGCTCGAGTACGCGTACGACCGCGGGGTGCGACAGTTTGACATGGCCGACATGTATGGCACGCATCCATTCGTGGGGCGTGTGTTAAAGAATAAGCCGCGTGACGAAGTCCAACTGGTCAGCAAGATATGGACGCAGCCCGGAGGGCTTCCGAGAAGGAACGGCTTCCGGCTGACCAATTGGTCGAGCGCTTTCTCAAGGAATTGCAGACCGACTATATCGACGTGCTCCAGATTCACTGCATGACCGCCGCCGATTGGAACGTCCAAGAACGGCAACAGATGGACATCATGGCGGAACTCAAAGAAAGAGGCCTGATTCGAGCGCATGGGGTGTCCGTTCACTCCCTCGAGGCCTTGAAGACCGCAGCGGAAGAGCCTTGGGTCAACGTCATTCACGCCCGCGTCAATCCCTTCGGTCATCGAACGGACGGCCCCCTCGAGGAGGTCGTCCCGGTTCTCCAAAAGGCCCACACCAACGGCAAGGGCATCATCGGCATGAAACTGATCGGTGAAGGCAGCTTCGACGCCGAGCAACGCAAGACGACGCTGAAGACCGTGATGGACTTGGGCTGCGTGGATTGCCTGACGGTCGGTTTTGAAAAGCCTGAAGAGGTCGACGAATTCCTCGCCAATGTAAGCGAGCGGCTGGCGGTCCAGGCGTAGCGAAACGGTCATAGATCACGAATTGCTTCGCGCCGGGGCAGGGACGGCGTTCACAGCAAGGTGAGCAACGTGTACGATTACCGGTGTTCGAATACTTGGGGGGCTCGATGTGCCGTAGTAAACGGCGCTGAGCGATGACTTGAGTTCAGCTGGAAGATAGGCCGTTATTAAGGCGTACAGACAGCTGTTCTCGGGCACTGGACAGAACGAGGCCATTGTTTGGCAAGCGTCTGTGGGGGAAAAGCACGCATGCGCGCACTCACGAATGAGGCTATCATCAGGAGAATCGTCGCGGGCGTTGCACTGTGCGCATCGATCGCGATCACGGTGTGGGCAGAGCCACTCACCCTTCCTCCCGACGAGCGACCCGCATGGCTGTCGCGTGACGGCATCGTTATGGCGGGGAGTTGGGAACCGCTGTTGTTTCGGGTCCGCAGGGATGGTGCGGCAGGTTATGAACCGTCACCGGAACAGCAGTCCGGGTATGCGCGCGAACACAGTGCGGAGATGGTCGCACAGCTCAAAGCGTTGGGCGTGAACTTCGTCATGAGCCACTGCTACAAGGGAGCAGGGCTTGAGGCCGAGCGGCAAAGCATGGAAGACGCCGCCCAGTTTCTCCAAGGTTTGCCACGATGCCGGGTCTGCACGTCGGCGTATACACGTACAGCGGCGCATTTCTCTGGGAACCCTTCTTCAAGGAGATCCCGCAGGCCCGCGATTGGCTGCTCCTGGACGAGCACGGCGACCCTCGACCGTACGGCAGCGCCTCGTATCGATACTACTGGGACCGAAACAACCCGGACGCCCAAGCCTTCTACCGTCGGGTCGTCGAGTTCGCGGTCAAATGACATTCGCGCCGACCTCATCCATTTCGACAACTACTCCTACGGTCCCGGCAGCGATGCAAATTCAGTGCAGCGGTTCCAACAATACTTGGCGGAGACGTTTCCCGCGAAGGTACTTGAGGCTATGGGGCCGGTGGATGCCGAGGTTGTGCGTTCCGTCATGGTGGGCGCGCCGGACGATTTGCTGCGGCGCGCATGGCTCGATTTCCAGGCCCAATCGCTCGCCGACTCCTACCGCGACATGGGGCGCTACGCCCGCTCCCTGCGGAAGGACATTCTCCTTGAGTGCAATCCGGGAGGCGTAGGAGATCGGATTCGTCCTTCCATCGACCACGGACGCTTGCTGCAAGGCGGTGAGGCCTTCTGGGACGAGGGGCCCGCGCCGGGCCTCCGAGACGGTCAACTCCACACACGCATTCAGACGTACAAGATCGCGCGGCGCATGGATAACATAGCCTTTCTGTACACGACCTCTCCGCTCGAGATGGCCGAGGCGATGGCCTTCAATCGGGACTGCCTGGGCTGCATATGCTGGTTCGAGTACGGGAACATCGTACGCCGTCCCGGTTCGACGGAGACCGATGTCGAGCGACGTGACTCCGTACATTCAATTCTTCCGCGAACGCCGCGATCTATTTCGGGATGCCGAGGTCGTGGCCGACATCGCGGTGCTGCGGAGCTTTCCTTCGCAGGTTCTGGCGGGTCCGAAATACGGTGAGATGACGGCGCGGACCGAGCAGTCGCTGATCGAGCATGCGGCCTGTTTTCAGATCATCTATGACCACCATCTGGCCGATCTCGCCCGCTACCGGTATCTGGTACTGGCCGGCTGCGTGGCCCTTTCCGACGCGCAGGTCGAGGCAATCATGAAGTACGTCGAGAATGGCGGACAGCTTGGCATCATCGGTCCGCTCGCCACCCATGACGAATGGATGCGGCCTCGCGCGGTGCCTGCCCTCGCCGATCTTCCTCTAGGCCGCGTGACGCGGTTCCAAACGCCCCAGCAGTTTTCGGACGAGTTCCACCAGGCTTGGGCCAATGATTTGACGCTTTCGACGGACGGGCCTGTGGGATTATGTTCGGAAGTAACCGAACAGGCGGGCAAACGGCTGGTCCATCTTGTGAACTATCGGCAGGACGGTCCCGTCCGAAACGTTCGCGTGCAACTGCGGGTGCCGCGCGAGGTGCAGCGCGTGACGCTCGCCACTCCCGGCCAAAGCGATGAGCTTACCGAACCTTTCGAACAGGTGGAAGGTATTGTCAGATTCATTGTACCGGAGGTAGCCATTTACGAAGTGGCCGTGATTGACTATGGCTGACGCAATTTCTGCGAACATCGCATCAGGAGTACAAGCCAATGAGAATTCTCTTTGCATCCACCATACTCGTTATTGCTGTATTCGCTTTGGATCTTCCTGCGGCGGCCGGAGAGTCGCCGAAACCCGAGACCAATGAATACCATGTCTCCGCGAGCGGCGACGATGCGAATGACGGCTCGGCGGCGCAACCTTTGCGGACCATCTCGGCGGCGGCGCAACGGGCGCAGCCGGGCGACGTGATCACCGTGCACGAAGGCGTCTACCGGGAGCGCGATCAACCCGCCGCGGGGCGGGAGTCGGACGCACAAGCGGATCGTCTATCAGGCCGCCGCAGGGCGAGAAGGTCGAGATCAAGGGGTCGGAGGTCGTCACGGGTTGGGAGAAGGTCCAGGGCGACACCTGGAAGGTGACGCTGCCCGAACGCGTTCTTCGGCGACTTCAATCCCTACCGCGACCTGATCCACGGCGACTGGTTCAATCCCAAGGGCCGCGCGCACCACACCGGCGCCGTGTATCTGAACGGCGACTGGCTGACCGAGGCGGCCACGCTGGAGGAGGTGCTGAAACCCGCGACGGCCGATGCCGCTCTGGTTCGGCCGAGGTGGACGAGGACACGACCACGATCTGGGCCCAGTTCAAGGGCGTCGATCCCAACCAGGAGCTGGTCGAGATCAACGTGCGCCGGGCGGTCTTCTACCCGGAAAAGCCCGGCGTCGAACTACATCACCGTGCGCGGCTTCACCATGCGGCACGCGGCCACCCCCTGGGCCCCGCCCACCGCCGAGCAGATCGGCCTGATCGGCACGCACTGGAGCAAGGGCTGGATCATCGAGAACAACACGATCAGCCACTCGATCTGCTCCGGCGTCACGCTCGGCAAGTACGGCGACCAGTGGGACAACACCTCGGCGAACACCGCCGAGGGCTACGTCAAGACGATCGAGCGCGCGCTGGCAAACGGCTGGTCCAGGGAGAACATCGGCCACCACATCGTGCGCAACAACACCATCTCGCACTGCGAGCAGGCGGGCATCGTCGGCAGCCTGGGGGCGGTGCTTCAGCACGATCACCGGCAACGACATCCACGACATCCACGTGCGGCGCCTGTTCACCGGCGCCGAGATGGCGGGCATCAAGATCCACGCCGCCATCGACACCGAGATCAGCCGCAACCACATCTACCGCACCTGCCGGGGATCTGGCTGGACTGGATGGCCCAGGGCACGCGCGTCACCGGCAACCTGCTTCCACGACAATGCAGAGCGAGGACCTGTTCGTCGAGGTCGACCACGGCCCGTTCCTGGTGGACAACAACCTGTTCCTTTCGGCACCGGTCCTGCTGGACATGTCGGAGGGCGGCGCATACGTCCACAACCTGTTCGCCGGGCGAGATCATGCCACGTCCCGAGCTGAGCCGCGAGACGCCGTTCCACAAGGCGCACTCGACCGAAGTCGCCGGGCTGCGCAACATCGAAGGCGGCGACGACCGGTTCTACAACAACATCTTTGCAGACACCCGGCGGCCTGGCCGGCTACGACGCGGCGGCGCTTGCCGGTCTACATGTCCGGCAACGTGTTCCTGCACGGCGCCACGCCGTCGAAGCTTGAACAGGATCCGCTCGTGCAGGCGGACTTCGACCCCGGAATCAAACTCGTTGAAGACAAGGACGGCGTCCACCTGCATATCACGCTGGATGCCGCCTGGGGTGCCGAGAAGGAACACGCGCTCGTTACTACCGAACTGCTCGGACGCGCAAAGATACCGGATCTTCCCGTACGTGAACGGTGACGACACGCCGGTTCGCATCGATACCGACTACTTTGGCGCAGGCAGAGACGAGAGTAATCCGTTCCCGGGACCGTTTGAACTGCCCGAGGGTGGTAAGCACGTGCTTAAAGTCTGGCCGGTGAGCGAAAGTGGTAGCGAACGGTGATGTACAAGGCAGAACCGCACGTGCGAGACTCGGGCTGACCGCCATCGCGGCCCGATGCTGTCGTTTGCATGACGGCGTCCGGGAATTTCTCGCCCCCAAAATGGTCATCTCCAGTATACGGGAACCTACGAACGGCCCAATCCGGTCGCCGCGGACGCGCATTGGACGATGGCAGCTCCAGACGTAGTCGCGTGCCGATGCCGCCCCCCCTCTAACTCCCCCCCGTGAACAGGGGGAGAACAGCTCCCTCCCCGTTCACGGGGAGGGTTGGGGAGGGGGTCTTCTCGTTCTTGCTTTCAAAAGGATTTCGTATTCCCCACGTTCTGGAGATGAACCCAGAAAAGGCCGTTGAACGGGACTCACATCGTATTGAATCACCCAGAAAACGTTTTCACGGCGTCAAACATCGCCACGAGATTTTTGATGGGGGTACGCGCCTGTATGTTATGAATGGTGTTAAAGACAAATCCGCCGTTTGCGCCGAAGATCTGGCAGCGTTCGAGGGTCTGCCGCCGCACTTCTTCGGGCGTGCCAAAGGGCAGCGTATTCTGCGTGTCCGCGCCGCCGCCCCAGAAAACCAGCCGGTCACCGTAGCGTTCTTTCAGACTACTCGGCTCCATGCCCGCGGCCGAGCACTGGACGGGATTGATAATGTCGAAGCCGGATTCGATGAAGTGGCTCATGAAATTCTCCACGGCGCCGCAGGAATGCTTGAGGGTCTTCCATGTGGTGTGTTGGTGAATCCAATCGTTCATGGCCTTGTAATAGGGGTGCCAGAGCGAATCATAGGTCTCCGGTGAACAGAAGCTATTGT
>CAVUWV010000021.1:0-201840 GCA_963745075.1 Candidatus Hydrogenedentota bacterium
GACGGACTCTGTATCGTGCTGGATCCGCCGTCCCCAAAGTCCCACAACCACGCGTTGATGGTGTCCGAACCAGGACTGGACATATCGGTAAACTGCACCGCTTCTCCCGCCACCGGCGTCGTGGTCGATGCCGCAAAATCCGCAACCGGCGGCGATGGCCCTTCAACGGTGATATATCCGATCTTGAATTCGGTATCCGACAACACACCGTTGCTGACGGTAAGCGTCACATTGTACACGCCCTCGCTCAGGTATCTATGTTGCGGGTTCGGCAATGTGCTATCACCGCCATCGCCAAAGGTCCACGTCCATTGCGAGATGGGAGCTTCGCCCGAAGCCACGGACGACAGGTCTGCAAACTGAACAAGCTGCCCGATGCCGACGATTTGGGGTTCCCCTTGGAAATTAGCGGAAATCCGCGACGTGGCTTTCACCGGAACACTGAGTGGTTTCACCCCCGGCGCCGTTACCGACACGCTACCCGTGTTCGTACCCGCCGCCAGCATGCTCCGATCGATCGTCACCGTAAACGAAGCCGGATCATTCGGACCGGTACTGTTGCCCGTCGGCGGTGATACGGAAATCCACGCCGCCCCACTACTCTGTACGACAAACGTCGGCAATGGCTGGGACGTATAATTCTTCGAGATTTTGAGCGTGAGCGCGACCTTGTCCGTCCCAAAATCGAGAGAACTGGGACTGGCAATAAAGAATGGTAAATAATCTGGCGGCGACGGTTTAGGACACCCTTGCCCCAGGAGTAAACCGGCACTTACTAAGCCGATTACCAGTAACGATCTCTTTAACCTCACCATGCGCCGGGCTCCTCCTTACTCCGATATACACAAGCAGGGTATCCGAGCGACAGATCCTTTCCCCGCAACCCTTCCTCTCCAAGTAGTACCATCATGCCATTCGGATGATACAACAGTCAACAGTTAAGCCAAAGTGCTTTTCACGTCGCTGACGTTTCGGCGCCCGGTGCGTGCGATGGCCTAACTCATTCGTTCTGAGAGACTTGATTGCTGCCCAAGCGCGCCTGAAAGACCAATTCGGCTTTGCAGATGTAGTCGTGCGCCAGTATCTCGTACCCGCGCTGTTTGAGCGCTTCCGCGAGACTCTCGAATGTGTAGAAGGTGACGTGCTCGTCCGCGTACGCCCCCGGCGCAACCTTGCCGTAGATCCACTCGATGAGAGGCCACTGCCAGCCACCGTAGTCCGGCGTGCCCAGCACAAGGATACCGCCCGGCTTGAGAATCCGCGTCAATTCATCGATGAGGCGACCGTCTTCATCCGGGATATGCTCGATCACCTCCGAGGAAATCACGCAATCGAACTCATCATCGCGAAACGGAAGCACCATTCCGTTGGCGCGCGTCAGAAACCGGTTGGTCCCCCGCATGAATGCGAGCTTGTCGTGGCGCATGTCGACACCGACGGCTTGCGGCAAGTCGGCCAGTATACGACTGCTTCCGCATCCAACGTCGCAGATCGATCCGTCTTTCTGCGTAAATCGCAGTATGATATCGTGCCGTTTTCGCTGCCAATATCGCTGAAACCAGATCCGGCTGTTGTACGCGCGCCAATCGTAATCGGGAAACTCGACCGAGTTTCGTATACGCCATACGCGGTAAAACAGCCGCAGATAGTCGATGCCAAAATGAATGATGCGCGCGTGAGAACCGCCATGCACCCGCGGCTGGTAATGGAACGGCACTTCCACGATCCGCGAGCCGCGCGCGAACCCCCGCAACAAAATCTCAATGAGAAGAACGAAATTCAGGAACTGAAAATCGATGCGTTCGAACAGCCGCCTGCGGTACAGCCGGAATCCACTCGACAAGTCCTTCACCGGCATGGAAAGCCCGACCCCGAAGAAGGCATTCAACACCCGACTCAGAAAGAGGCGAAACGGCGGCTGGTCGGCCCGCCCTCCCGCAACGTATCGGGATGCGATGACGATATCGGCATCGTCATGCGCCTCCCACATGTGTCGGATGAACTCCGCGGGGTGCGACATGTCGGCATCCATGGTCAGGACATAGGCCCCCCGCGCCTCCGACACCCCCCGCAATATCGCGCGTCCGTAACCGGGTTCGTTTTCACATACGTATCGGAACGATTCGCCGGCCTCTTCGACAACGGCGCGCGTGCCGTCCGTCGAGTCGCCGTCTACCACGATGACTTCCCATGCCTCCAGGAGCGGATCCAACGCGTCCTGGAGCAGCGGAAGCAACAGCGCAAGGTTTGGCGCTTCATTTAACGAAGGAATGACCACGCTGAGGGCGAGGGAATCCGCTTGCAAGGATACCTTCATACAGACGACAACCTCCCGATAGCGAGCGTCGAGCCGATGTTCGAAATACTCCCACCCGACACGCATGGGTCTCCTAGTACGTAGGAATGAACCAGGAGCACATGCGAACCCCAAGGGGGTGGATGATGCCGCCCATACCTTACGGAATATGGTCTAACGGGTCAAGCTGGACCACTGCATGGAGTTACGGCCTAACGGTATCCGGGAATTGCTGCGCACAGTTCCTGAAACGGCGCTCATTCGCTGGGAAGAACTACACGTTCCCGATTCCCATGGGATGTGTTGTAGGATAGCGAGTATGCGCCGGAATCCGGCACGATCGATTACCGATCGACGCAAATCCGAAGGGGGAGCTGTGATCAAATTGGCGGTACCGTTCACGATTGCAGTCGTGGGACTTTGCTTTTGTGCCGGAATTCGGGCAAACGCGCAATGGACGGTGGTCATCCCCCAAGCGTACCGCGACGACGAGGCGATCCGCGTCGCCGTTGACGACCTTGCGCAAGAAGGAAGTGCCCACGGCATCACCTTCGTGGAGTCCGGTGAAACTGACGAGGTGAGTTCCCCCGCCATCGTGGTGGGGTCTTCCGAACGCAGCGCCGTCACGGCGCGTCTTGTCGGCGACGGCACGGTCGCACTCCAGGGAGTGACCCATCCCGAGGGATACGAAATTGTCAGCGCCAAATCCGGCCAAGGAATCGTTGTCGTCGTGGCCGGCGGGTCGGTGCTGGGCGATGTCTATGGGTTGTATTGGATCTGGGATCGGCTGCGCGTGCTTGGCCGCATACCGGAATTCAACGCGCGCCGCGAGCCGGACCTGGATATCCGCTACACGCGCATTCCGGTGCAAAACAAGGCCGATATTCGACGGGCCCTTCGGTACGGGCTCAATCTCGTTTACGGCGAGAACCCCTTGCGGCTAATTCCCTGGGATTCCGAACCGGAAAACATGGAAAACGCGAAGTATCGCGAACAAACCCGCGAACTGGCCGCCTACGCCCATTCGGTCCATCTGAAGTTTCTCGCCTTTGGCACCGACTTCACCTATCACCCGTCGTTGCTCAAGGAGTTCGGCGCAACCTTGAACCCAGAAGACCCGCAATTCTGGGTAGCGGTCCAGGCCAAGTACCGCATGCTCTTCGACGCCATGCCGGAACTCGACGGCGTCGGCACATTCACGGCCGACGAGCAGCAGTTCTGGGGCAGCTATAAGACGTTCGATGTGATGCACGGCGGAAAAGGTTGTGACTGGAGCCTCGAGAAGCGGTATCGCACGTACGTACAAACGGTATGGGATGTCGTGGTGGGGGAGCGCAACAAGCTGCTGTTGCACCGGACCTGGGCCACGAATTCCTACGAACAACAGGCCCAACCCGCCGTCTTTCGGAAGATTTTCACCGCAGACGTGCCCGCCAAAAACCTCTACCTGATCCCCAGTTTCACGCAGAACGACCGGTGGTGGTTTCAAGCGTACAACCCCACCATCAACCAAACGCCCCACCACACGATGGTCGTCTGCGAAACCATGGATTACCACGGCGGAGGCGGCGTCTTCCCCACCTATCCCGGCGCCTACTTCCAGGCGGGACTCGAGTACATGCTCGATACCGGCAACAGCAATTTGAAAGGGCTCAGTCTGGACGTGCCTTCGCAGGACGATTGGCAGACGAGAAGCCTCACCGCATATACCGTGTCTCGACTGGCGTGGGACCACCATACTGATCCGCGTGAAATCGCCGAAGATTTCGCCGCCATCCATTTCGGGCAACCCGCCGCAAAGGGCATGGCGGACCTCTACCTGCTCTCTCCCGTTGCATACAAGTACGGCCTCTACATCGAGCCGGTGGCCTATGGACAGTTCAACGCCTTACCGCACATTCGCGTGGGGCAATTCGTGGTGCAGGGATACTCGCGCATCGACGGCGGGCGCGCGCAGGTCGAGTTCCTTCGCACCATTTACTTGCGCTGTAAACCGTGGAAGTCCGAAACCCTGGCCTACGTGGATCATGGGCTGCAGGTCGCGGAGAATATGCAAACCACCTTCGAGCAAATGCGTGGCACTCTCGACGGCGCGCAGGCCGAAGCCGTGGAACGCGCGCTCAATCTCACCCGCTTTCTTGTAAAAACCAACAACCTCTACGTACGGACCATTTTCGCCTACTTCGAGTTCCGCGATAATCCCACCCCGGAAAACCGCGGTGGCCTCGAATCCCTTTGCACACGTCTTCGGGCGACGATACAGGACTTCTCCGAAGCCCCCGGCTTCGCATTCAAGCTGTACGGCGTCAACCAACTCCTGCTGAACGCCAACGAGGCCTCGAGCGATCCCGCCGCGGCAGAGCGCCTGCTGTCCCATGCTCCAACATCGCGGGAAATCGAAGAAATAGTCCAAACCGAGGAAGCGAAGTACGCCGAGGTCTTGGACCGCTACGCGGGAAATGCCGTCAAGATCCTGCACTGGCGCGGCAAGATCGACGGTAGCGACATCCTTCACGTTCACGGCGGCACCGTCACCGTCGAGCATTTGCGTTGGGACTCGCCAACCGTCGAACGATCCGAAGTCCTGGCGGCGCTACCTAAACAAGACGTGACGGTAGTCATACGTTCCATCGAGTCGCTGCCACTTCACCCTTTTGTGCTTGACCAGCCATCCATGGAAAATGATTACACCGCCGAAATCTATCTTGCCGACGCGCCGGGCGGCGCCCATTGGTGGGAGTTCGAGGTGTACTACGTGCCGCAAAAACCTTCGAAACTTGGACTGCGGGATACGCTGAAGGCGCAACCATGAATATCGTGGGGTCGAAAAATTGTTTGCTAGTGACAAAACAGAACGAATAGCCTGGTGGCGCCAGGCCACCTTCGGCATGTTCATCCATTGGGGCGTCTACGCGATTCCCGGCCGTGGCGAGTGGATCATGTACCAAGAGCACATTCCGGTCGACGAATACGCCACACTTGCGAATCGATTCAATCCCTCGGCATACGATCCCGCCGCGTGGGTAGCGGCCGCGCAGGACGCGGGCATGAAATACATGGTGCTCACGACGCGCCACCACGACGGATTCTGCCTGTTCGACAGCAAGGTTTCCGAATTCACGTCGGTAAAAACGGCGGCCAAGCGCGACTTGGTGGGAGAATTCGTCGCGGCGTGCCGATCCACCGGTATGCGTATCGGGTTCTACTATTCACTCGTGGACTGGCGATTCCCCGGCGTATTGCCCCGAAGCGTTAAACGCGATCCTTCCGTGTACCAACCCATGATCGACCAAGCCCACGCCCAAGTGCGGGAACTGCTCACAAACTATGGAACGATCGACATTCTCTGGTACGACATGCTGGATCCTCATGACCCACAACTGTGGCGCTCGAAAAAACTGAACGCCATGGCCCGCACACTCCAACCGAACATCGTGATCAACAACCGCGCGGGCCTACCCGAAGACTTCGGCACGCCGGAAAACCAAATCGTCGCGGAAAACCGGCCCTGGGAAGCCTGTTACACCATGAATCGGAGTTGGGCGTGCTGCCCCTCGGACCGCAACTACAAACCAGCCCGCGAACTCATCCGGCTGTTGGCGTCGTGCGCATCCGGAGGCGGGAATCTCCTGCTGAACGTCTCACCGGATGCCGAAGGCCGCATCCCGCTGGAACAGGACCTGCTTCTGAAAGCGATCGGCCGGTGGCTCCGCGTCCACGGGAAGGCGATCTACGGTGCGGAGAAACCGCCCTTTGAAGCGCCGGCGCTGGGCATGGCCTCTCGCGTCGGCAACCGGGTCTATCTGCTCTTGCAGCGATGGCCGGGCGCCACGCTCCCCTTCGCGTGGTGCGGCTCCAAAGTCACCGCAGCGCGCCTGTTGGCGACGCGTAAAGAAGCGCGGGTCGAACAACGCGGTGACCGCGTGTGGCTGCACGGTCTTCCCGCCGATCCGCCCGATTTGAATCTGAACGTTGTCGAATTGGAATTCGAAGGCGAACCCCGGGCTTCCGATCCGCCGTATGCGTAATCGGGATCTCTCAACGCCCGGCTCGGTTCCCTGCGTTTGATCGCTTCCGCGCTAAATGCTCATACTGGAGAAAGTGTAGGTTTGCGCCCTGTGGAGAGGAGGGAACTCGGAGGATCCCATGAAGAAATCCGACTTCAAAAAACAGATTCGAGAAGAGGCCAAACGGAAGATTAAGGGATCGCAATTGGGTGTGACTCGCAGTAATTCATACCGCGAGAAGGTCGAACAAGGCCGCACCCAACTCATGCGCAAGAGTAGCGAAGGCGGCGATACAAATGCCCAGAAGATCAAGAATGAACTCAACTATCTGCTGAATAATTACACGCCACGTTACGACATGCGTATCGAACAATTGATCGATGCGTGGCGCACCAGCCACGATCCCAGCTACGATCCAGCAATCAAAGCGCGATTTCGCAAGGTTCGCCGCGAACAAATGCGGAAGAGCAACCCGTTGTAGCCGGCGACTCGCACTACCGCGTTGGCGTCTCCACTGTATGGCTGACCGTACCGCCCAAATCCTAAGCACGAAGCACGAAATCCGAAACGAATTCAAGAACGTGAAATCCAAATGACCAAAACATCGCAGGTTTTTGGTATTAGCGCGCGCCGTACCGTTTCGGTCATTCGATATTCGGTCATTGGGATTTGTTTCGGTTTTCGTGCTTCGTGCTTCGAATTCCTGAGCCCCGGACTATTCCTCCTCTAAAAATAGAAGAACAGTTGTTTCGGATATTCTATTCTGACGGGCGAATCCGGTTCGGGAAGTTCCCGCTCGAAAGCGTCGAACTGGGCGGCGGAAAGGGTTTCCAAATCTTCATAGCCCACGGAAACTTCCGACCCCTGCCACACATCCGTGACGACATAGTCCCCGTCGCAGCGCCACGCGGTAAATTCCACGGCGTAAATCCGATCCCCGGACGCGAAGTAAACGCTCCCAGTTAACGATGTCACCGGCTTCCGCATATCCTTGGAATCGATCACGTGCCCGCGAATTCCACCGAAGGCGAGCAAGCGAACGTCCGTCCAGTCGACGCCGGCGCTCCCCAACTCCGTGCGCAATTGCTCGAGCGCACGCAGGCGGTCTTCCTGCGAAAAATCGAGGTCATCAATACCGGCCTCACTATCGAAAGCTTTTGACTGAAGTTTGGCGAGCTTGCGAGCGCCTTCCGGCCCTTCTGCGCACACCGACAACTCCAATCCGTGATCTTCCGCCGCGATTCCGCCCAGTAACGCTTCGGCTGTTTTTGTGATACCGCGCCGGTCGACACCAAACAGCCCGTTCTGCACGAGCATCCCGCCACCCAGTACCGCAACCGTCAGAACCGCAATAATCACCAACGTGCTGCCAAGCATGCGGCTCTTCGCACGGCGACGCGGTCGCGCAATGGCTGGTGAATAAATTTGCGCCAATGCTTCCCCCTCAAAATCCAACCGTCTTCCAAATGTCAGCATATACCCTCATCGCCTGCGCACCAGCCGCGCGCGATTCTAAGCTTCATTGTCTGTCCGTCAGTGTCGTGCGCTGCCCCGCTGGCACAACGCACCCCAAACCCGCATTCTGAGATCTAAGGCTACTAAGCCTTCAACCCCGTGGTCAAATCTCTTTGCCACCACCGCTAGTGGGCGTAATCTAGGATACCACAAGATGCGGACCTCCCGCCACCGATACAAGCTAACCACATATATCAACTCCATTTACAGGTCTTGACCCCAGACGCTCAACTCGCCGGCTTGCGAAGTATCAAAGGGTTCGGCATTCTTAATGGCCGGAAACCGGACTTGGTTGCGTAGGAGGCCTCTCCACTACGAACCACTCAACCCATGGAGTTTCTGCATGAGACGAATTATATTTGCTGTCCTGCTCATCCTGGCCGTCGTTTTCGGTGTCGCGGTGTTCCGGTCAACGCGCGGTCCCTCGAAGTCTGAATTGATCGCCGCGGCAGAGCCGTACGATGTGAAGATCCTCCGCGACACCTGGGGCGTGCCCCATATCTTCGGCAAGACCGACGCCGACGCGGCGTTCGGATTGGCGTATGCCCAAGCCGAGGACGACATGCCCACGGTCATCACGTCGCTGATGCAGGCGCGAGGAATCCTGGCCACGGTTCAGGGCAAAGACGGCGCGCCGAGCGACTACATGGTGCACCTCTTGCGCGTGTGGCCTACGATCGATGCGAAGTACGACACGGATCTGACGCCGGAAACGCGCGCGGTATGCGAAGGATACGCGGCAGGCTTAAACCTGTACGCTGCCCTTCACCCGAAGGAAGTGAATTGGAGTCTTCTTCCTTTCACCGGAAAGGACGTGGTCGCCGGGTTCGTGTTCAAAGGTCCGTTCTTCTTCGGTCTCGACAAGGCCATCATGGAACTGTTCGGCGACCAACGCAAACGTGCCGTTTCGGAGAAGCATGCGGCGGTCATTCCGGACTCGCTGCTCACCGAAGACCTTCCGATCGGGTCGAACACGTTTGCCGTGAGCCCGAAACGTTCGGCCGATGGCAGCACCTTTCTCAACGTGAATTCCCACCAACCCTGGGAAGGTCCTGTCGCGTGGTACGAAGCCCATATGCACAGCGAAGACGGCATGGACATCGTGGGCGGCGTCTTTCCCGGTGTGCCGGTCATCCTCCACGGCCACAACCGCAACCTGGGGTGGGCCCATACGGTAAACAGTCCCGATCTCATCGACGTCTACGTGCTCGAAATGAATCCGGAGAATCCGAATCAGTACAAGTTCGACGGCGAATGGCGCGATCTCGAAGCGGACACGGCGCGCATCAAGGTAAAGCTTTGGGGTCCGTTTTCCTGGACCGTCAAACGGGAAGTGCTATGGTCCGTGTATGGCCCCGTCGTGCGGCGCGATCACGGTGTCTATGCCATCCGCTACGCGGGGATGGGCGACATCCGCACCGTCGAGCAGTGGTACCGCATGGGCAAGGCGCGCAATTTCGACCAGTGGATGGACGCCATGCGGATGCGCGCAATCCCCTCGTTCAACTGCGGGTACGCGGACCGCGAAGGAAACATCGCCTACATCTACAACGCCAAGTTTCCCGTCCGCGCCGAGGGCTACAACTGGGAACAGTACCTGCCCGGAAACACGTCCGACACGCTATGGACCGAGTATCTGCCATTCGACAAAATGCCGATGGTGATCAACCCCGCATCGGGATTCGTGCTCAACAGCAACAGTACGCCGTTCAAAGCCACCGTCGGCCCCGAAAACCCCGATCCCGAAGACTATTCCCCCACCCTCGGTATCGAAACGCACATGACCAATCGCGCGCTGCGGGCGATGGAGTTGTTGAGTGCCGACGATTCGATCACGGAAGAGGAGTTCTACCGGTACAAGTACGATATGGCCTACTCGAAAGACTCGGAGGTAGCCGAGGCGTGGCAAAAAGTCCTCGACGCGGACCCCCCCGACGATCCCATCATCCGTGAAGCGTTGGACGTGTGGCGCACCTGGGACCTTCGAACGAACCCGGAGAACACGGCCGCCGCCATCTGCGTGTTAACCATCGGCGCGGGATCGGATAACAATCCCAAGGCGGCCAACCTTGATGAAACCTTCGCCCTGCTCAAAAGCAACGCCGAAAGCCTGAAGAAGACGCACGGACGCATCGACGTTCCCTGGGGTGACGTTAATCGTCTCTGCCGGGGTGATGTCAACGTCGGTATCGGCGGCGGACCGGACATCCTCCATGCCGTCTATGGTTTTCGCGTGCGCGACGGCAAACTCGAAGGGCTCGATGAGAAGGGCGAAATCTACGGACGCGCCGGAGACTGCCTCGTCCTGCTCGTCACGTGGGACAAGGACGGGAACGTCCATTCCCGCAGCATCCACCAATACGGCACCGCAACCAGCCGCCCGGATTCGCCCCACTACGCGGATCAGGTCCCCTTATTTGTGAAGCGTGAAACGAAACCCGTCTGGATGGACGAAGCCGAGATCCGGGAGCACCTCGAGCGCGAGTACCGGCCGGGCGAAGAGAACTGAGCGCATGGTCGAAATAGGGGACCCGAAACCGCCGTCTCTACCCCCCACTTGACGATACGACCTACATCCAGCCGTACTGTTTCTCAATGGCGTCGTGCGGTTGATACGAACGGGCCAACTCGTCGATCGGCGGACCGAGGATTTCCATCTGCTCCGCGTCGATTGCCCCCATACTCGCCTCGGCGCAGAAGACCATGTAACCGATCTTGTGTGGATCAAACCCCATGAGTTGCGCACCGACACTATCCGCGGCGACCCAGTCCGTGCTGGCAACGGCCACGTGGTGATCGACGGGCGTCCCGCCGATGGGGCCGTTGTGCTCCATCCCTTCGAATCCGTCCAACACCGTCAGATGCGGACGTAACCGCTGGGTCAACGAGAACAGGTTATAGTGAATGCCTTGGTTCTCGGGACCGCCGTGCACGATATGCTTGTCGCTGGTGCCTACGCTGCCTGCCCCCCACCGGTAGCCCTTGTCCTTGAGAATCCCGCCGACGGTTAGATTCTTGATCCCCAGCGTGACGACGGCCCGGTCGTGGGTTTTGAACGGCGCGGTGCTAATGACGAAAGCCTCCGGATCCTGCAGGAAACTCGAGTACCGCACCGGCACCGCGTGATGCCGTTCGTTCACGAGAAAGACTTTCTCGAAGGGCAAGTCGTCGAGATCCCTCAGTTGAATCCCATATTTCTCCACGACCGCCGGGTAACCATAGTTGTCGTACCCCTCGACCGTCGCCGCGTTCGCCGACGTTTCCGCGATGGTGATTTCCATGTCGGTAATTGGCCGGAGAAACTCGAAGATGCCTTCGAGGCACTCGGCGTGCGTGGCACACAATTGATTGTCGGTGTTGACAAGGTTGGGTTTGATGATGATCCGTTTCTTCGTGGCGAGACCCGCGCGGATTTGCGGCTCGATGCGCTTCAGCACCTCGAGAATGTTCCCGGCCCGCGAATCGCTCTGACACAAAGCCACCGGACTGCCCGGAGCCGCAGCCGCACGTACGGGTTGCGCTTTCAGCGCCCATGTCGCTGCCGCGATTCCTCCGGCCGCAAGGCCAATAAAGTTCCGTCGGCTCATTCCCCCGTTCCGACTAACCGTAGCTGCGTGCATATCCCCCGTCCTTTCCCCTCATCGGACTGTGAGGTCCCCGCGTCCGTTTCCGGACTTATGAACAGATTACCACAGATTAGCCACACTGGGAGCGCCAGGCACCAGCCTGGCGAGAATTCGGAGCCAAATCATCGAGACCGCACGGTTGCAGCCGGTAGTATGGTGGTCGGTACCTACTTCAACTGCCGCCAGGCTGGTGCCTGGCGCTCCCAGTGTGGCCCTACCAGTGTGGCCCGTGCCCCGATCTTCCGCGTCCTCTATAATGGCTGAATGACAACGAGGAGGTCCGCATGCATCGTCGTATCATTGCCGTATTCATTTTCGCATTGATTGGTTTGCAACCCACGTTCGCCCAGGATACGCTGGCGGATCTCGCCCTGTCCGATTCCGGCCGGCTTGAACGGCTGTTCGGGGAGCTGAATCTGGATGCCCCTGCGTTGTCCGATGTTCGGGAAGCCGCAAGCCATCAGAATTGGACCGCCGCCTGCGAAGCGTTGCTTGAGTACTACAAACACGTGGAGAACCCCGCCTTCCCCACGCCCACCGACAAACCGGCGCGGAACAACGCCGCGATCGCCCGGGCCGACGCGGTACTAAACGACACGTTTACCTTCTACGACCAGACGGCCACGGTGCCGCGTCGTCCCGACGGCGGGCTGCAATGGGATTTCACGGGCCCGGAGAACGACAAGGAATGGGCCTGGGCTCTGAACCGGCATTTCCATTTGGACTGGCTGCTGCAAGCATATGAAATGACCGGCGATTCGAAATACGCAGCCGCGTGGGACGCCTCCGTGCGCGATTGGATTCTGCAGAATCCGTATGCGGAGCCCAATCAAAATCCCCTCGTCTGGCGCGGCCTGGAAACGTTCTTTCGCGTGCGCGCTTGGGCACACGGATTCTACGCCCTGCAGGACGAGCCCGCATTCACGCCCGCAACCCGAATCCTCCTCCTGTCGAGTGTCCCGGACCACGCGCGGTACTTGCGCAACTTTCACCAACAGACGGGCAATTGGATCACCATGGAGTTGAATGGCCTCGCGACGGCCGGGGTCGCATGGCCGGAATTCCGCGGTGCGGACGCGTGGGTCGATTACAGTGTCCAGCGCTTGACGAAGGAATTGAACGCGCAGGTCTACCCCGACGGCGCGCAGATGGAATTGACGTCCAGCTACCACCGCGTCACCCTCGTCAATTTCCAGTCCATAAGCGATCTCCTGAAACCGGCCAAGTTCCCATTGCCGGAAGCGTTCCCGAAAACCATCGAGAACATGTGGAACTACCTCGCGTATACACTCCGGCCTTCCGGATACTCACCGCTCAACAACGACTCCGACCTCGACCTCAATGGTCCGCGGTTGGCGGCGCAAGCAAAGACCTTCAAGCGGCCCGACTGGGCATACATCGCATCCAACGGAACGGAGGGATCCAAACCGGAGGGGCTCCCATCCCGCGCCTTCCCCTGGGCGGGGCAACTGGTCATGCGCAGTGGTTGGGACCGCGACGCGCAATGGGCCTTCTTCGATGCGGGCCCCATGGGGATCGGTCACTACCACAACGACAAGTTACATCTATCCGTGTCCGCCTTCGGCCGGGACATTCTCGTTGATGGCGGACGCTACACCTATGTCGGCGGCGACTGGCGCCGGTACTTCACCGGGTCCGCCAGCCACAACGTGATCCTCGTCGACGGCCACGGCCAGAATGAATTGCGCGCTGAAAGCCGAGCAGCCGATCGATAAACAACTCGTGACGACGCCCGAATACGATCTCGGATACGGCAAGTTCGACAGCGGCTTCATCAACGTTGACGGCGAAGTCGCCCACGAACGTCTCGTCTACTACAAACGCGGTGAGTACTGGATCGTCGTCGACCGCATCACCACCGATCGACCACGCGATATCACGGCGCTCTGGCACTTCCATCCCGACTGTTCTGTATCCATCAAGGGCAGACTGCGGCAAGCACGGACGCCGACAAGGGCAATATCCGCATCGTGCCCTCAAGCGGCCCGCAATGGGACGTGAACCTCGATAGTCGGTCAGGAGAAACCCGAGATTCAGGGTTGGTGGAGTCGCGAGTACAACCACAAAGCCCCCGCCACTACCGCCACTTACAGATCGCAGCATTGAAGAGTCGCCACATTCGCGTGGCTGATCGTCCCGGCAAAAGGCATGCCGCCGGAGGCGAAGCTTGAGATGACCTCCAACGGGAACAAGGTGAATTGCAACGTGTCCTTCGGCAACGCAAAGGACACCGATCCAATCGTACTTCTCGGAAAGACCGCGCGTGAAATGATTATCCATCGTCACTCGTCCCGATTACTCAAAGTGAGCGCGACATGCTTCTGCCTCGCCCTCGTGATTTGTCTCATCCAATGGATATGGTTTCCGTCGTTTCCGAAACTTGGTGCATTCAACTTCTTCGGGTTTATATTGGTGGCAGACACACAATATGCTCCTGATTTCATCCGTTGTCATGGGACCGAATCGAGGTGGGGGATTCGGAAGAAAATTGTACACCCGATTCGGACAGCCTTTGGTAAAGGGGGACCAATCATGGATCTATGACTGGACCTACGACGATCTCGGTCTGATGATCACGTTGATGGCCGCGCCCCGGCGGTGGAAGGGTTATAAGCAGGTACGGACACCCGACTTCGGGCAGTCCAACGTGGAACTGAGAAAACATTGGGTGACCATTCGTCCGTTAAAAACGACGGACCTTTTTGTGGTACAGCACACCCCAAGGAGGGTTCGGCAATGGCGACTACATTCAGTTTATAGTTGGCGTAGATCCTACGATGAAGAAGGTAGTCTGGAAACACCTGGATTACTACGGCGACTAGCACCGGCTATTCTGCTCTGGCTCGCATATGGTCGCTTTCTTGCAGAAGCGAGAAGCGCACACCATAACGGGCACGACTTACCCGCATCCTCGCTTGCACATATCCAGGCACGCCTGACACGTCCGAAACGGGCCCTGAAAGCGCCCCCGCAACCCTAGCCAGGGGCGAAGCCCCTGGAGAACTTGACCGCCCAAGGAACGAGCCCTGTAGGGGCGTCGCAACATTTCACACCAGACCGATACGCCCATTTCGGGCTCGTTCACGGGGGCATCGGCGGCCAAGGGCCTCGCCCCTGGCCGTTCGTTTAGTTTGAATCTATGAGTTGCCTATTTACAGGTGCGATGGTCAAAGTAGACGCGGCTTCCCGCCGCGTTGTTTCTTTCCCTCTCCGTCGCAACTACTGGCGCTTCTATAGAATTAACGCGGCTGGAAGCCGCGTCTACTTTGGCCCCCTCATTTGGTTCTGAATTGCATCGTGATGGCATTTCCTGGCTTGCAAATTGGATTGAAATGGACCACTAGGGTTACCACTATCGTTTGGTGTATTATAGGTTGTTAGGGGCATTACTCGGATTCCTCTCCGGCACGCGCTGGGCAATGGCGCGTTTGCCGCCGAGCACCATGGGGGAAACGAGCAATGAAAACGGCCTTTCATTCTGCCTGTCTGGTCACCCTTGGCATTGCAACGGTAACTATCACCGGTTGCCCTATTCTGATCCCGGGCCAGACAAACACCTTCGACGATATCCAATTTCAGTGGTGCCCGAACGGAACGTTCCTGATGGGGAGTCCTTCCGATGAAGACGGACGGTACGACGACGAGACCCAGCACGAAGTCACGATCTCCGAAGGCTTCTGGCTGGGCAAGTACGAAGTGACCCAGGCCCAGTGGGTCGAAATCATGGGCAGTAATCCGCTCCTGGACTATTTCCCGTCCGATTATCCCCTGGTCGGCGACGATCTGCCCGTCGTCATGGTGAGTTGGAATGATGTGCAGGACTTCCTTACGGAATTGAACGACCGCACCACAGGCGCGACCTACCGGCTACCAACGGAAGCGGAATGGGAGTATGCCTGCCGCGCAGGCACGACTACCCGCTTTCCCTGGGGCGACGACCCCGCGTTGACCGATATCGGCGATTACTGCTGGTATAGCCAGAATTCCGGCTACCTCATGTATCCCGGCGGCGAGAAACTGCCGAACAACTGGGGTCTGTACGACATGTGCGGCAACGTCAACGAATGGTGCCAGGACTGGTACGGGGACTACCCCACGACCGCCGTGACGGACCCCCAAGGCCCGCCCATGGGTAATGACAAAGTAGGGCGCGGTGGATCCCAGCAGGTATCCGCCGCGGACTGCCGCCCGGCCCGCCGGGGCCATGGCATCGAGTCTGGCTCGGCGGCGACGTCGGATTTCGCATCCTGCGTAAGGCGAATTTCCAGCGCGGTCCCTTGACCCCAGGGCGACTCTTCCGACTTCCCCTGTTGGGCCGGCGACCAAACGGTTGACCTTATTTGTTGTTAATGGTGATGGAAACGGACGTCTCCGAGTCCCCCGTATTGACGACTACCGCCAATTGCCGGTCATCCTTCGTATAACTCAACATGACCATTTGGGGCTGGGTCATCGTCGTGTCTTCCACCCATCCGTTCTTGACGGCCTGCTCTTTGTAGAAGGCGGCGACTTTGTCCTGCGCATCGCCGGTCGTACCTTGGACGGAAAAGCCGTCGCCCGTTGCAATCGCCGAGGCCAGCTTCAGACCCGTGTACACCGGAACGTCTTTCGGCCAGTTATCCGGCAGCTTCGTGCCCTCACCGAAACTCATCGCGCCATCTTGTGTCGTGATCTGCATCGAATCCGAGTCAATCTTTACGTCCGCATTCTGTCCTTGCGCTTTCATCCCCGCTTCAATCGCGTGTTCCGCGACCGTATCGGATGCCTTTTGACCGCAACCCGCGGTAAGCCCGGCGAGTAGAGCCGCCACAACAACCCACATACATACATGCTGCATGGTACACCTCCTTTGATTTGTCCGGACCGACGTTGCGGTTGCTCCGCAAGCTCCGGCGACAGCCTCGTAAACTGTTCCCAACACAATCGACCCTTCGATGGCATATGGTACTTCGGTCCCGAGTGCCCAAACAATCGCCCGTTTTAGACTCGATTGACTAATGGTCCGGCCTGAATATCGTATCCCACCCCGTCAAGGTCCCGCGACCATAAACTGCACACTCTTCCCCCCGGCGCCGACTGTATACTAGAAGCAGTCAAAAACGAACCGGGAGCGGACTTGTGGAACCGGATATCCAATTACTGGAGCGTTGGTGGACTCGCCGCGACGCGGAGGCGTTCAACGCAGTCGTGACGCGATACTCCGGTTTGGTCTACGCCGCGTGCCTACGAATCCTTGCGAACCCTTCCGAAGCCGAAGACGTGGCCCAGGAATGCTTCGTCCGCTTGGCGGAGCGCCGCGCAGATATCCGGACGTCGCTGGCCGGCTGGCTTCACCGCGTGGCGACGCGCCGGGCGGTGGACGCCTACCGGTCGGCGGAGCGGCGCCGGTTACGAGAGAAGCGTTACGCGGAAGCGTCCGAGTCGCACTATACCGCGCGGACGATCTGACGTGGACGGAAATCCGGGACATGGTGGACGAGGCCATCGAGCCCTGCCGGATGACCAACGCGTTGTCATCGTCGCTCATTTCCTTGCAGCGCCGTACACACCAGGCTATCGCGGAGGACTTGGGCATTTCCCGCCGCACGGTGATAAATCGAATTCAACGAGGCATCGAGGGTACCGGAGGTTGCTGACAAAACGTGGTGTTGTCGTCGCCGAGGCCGCGCTGGCCACGCTGTTGGGGAGCCGTGTCGTTGAAGCAACACCGGTTGGCTTCGCCTCAGCTCTCGGACGTCTCGCCTTGGCCGGCACCGTTGGCAAAGGAGCACCGGTTGCAACCGCAACGGGAATTCTTGGGGGATCGATTCTGATGAACAAAGCGCTTATCGGTGTCGCCACAATAGTCATCACGGCGCTCATCGCATGGTACTGTCACGAGCCGACCGTACATGCCGCTTAACCCAGTCCAGCCTGCGCCCGCGGCCCTCGCGCAGCCCGAGTCCACGCCATCCGAAACCATCTCGACGATTCATCCGGTCGATACCTCGCAACTCGCCGACACCTTGGAAGCCACGCTCGGTTCCGCGCAAGCGTCGGCCCAAACAAATGAACCGGCATCGGAAGGCGCCGTCGTCGAAGGCATCGTACGCAATCAGTCCGGCACGCCGGTCGCGGGAGCAACCATCCATATCGCGGAAAAACCCACGCAAGATACTGTCTTGGGTAAACCGCCGGTAGCGCGAACCGGAACGGACGGCCGGTTTCGCGTGACCCACGTCAATCCGGAGGTCCGCACGGTCTTCGCGGATCACCCCGACTACGCGCCGGGCTGGTCCGGGATCAAACCGAATTCCGATGCGACCGTACAAGTCGAGATCCTCCTGACGCAAGGCGGCGCAATCGAGGGAGTGGTGACGTCCGGCGGCGAGCCTCAAGCCAACGCGTTCGTGGGTGCATGGCTTGACGCCTCAGGAGAAAACGCCCAAACCGATGAGGAGGGTCGATACCGCATTGAACGCGTACCCATGGGCGAATGGATTGTAGTCCTCATTCTAAAAGACACCGACGGAGTCCAGCGTGAAGCGAGACAATCGGTCCTGGTTTCGAACGGCATGGTGACGAACGTCGACTTCAACGTACCCCCGCCCGTCACCGATTTGACCGGCACGATAACCGTTCGCGGTGAACCAGTTGAAGGGGGTGATGCCAGTCTCCTCGTCAGCACGCCCCAGGGCCTCAAGGAACAGCGAAGGGTATCGTTGAACGATGACGGAAAGTACCTCGTGCAACGTGTGCCCGAAGGTCCCGCGGAGTTGGCGATACACGCGATTACCCACAATCATAGACACTATTTCCGGACCGCACGTTTCGAGATTACGGCGAATGTACCCAATGTTCGAGATATCGACATCACACCGGGAACCGGTGTCGTGAGCGGAGCCGTGAAACTCGACAAGCCCGCCACGAGCGGATACATCATGCTGCTGGAGGGCGAATTCGATCCCGTCGACATGTCGCGAGAAGCGTTTCTATATGTCGACTCGCGAAGGGTGGCCATGTCTCCCCAGGTGGACAGATCCTATCGGTTCGATGAGATTGAACCGGGAACGTATACGCTCCTGGCCCTCATTTACCCTGACGAGAGCGAGATCTCAAATACCGCCGACCCATTGAGTAACGCGCTTATCGATCTTCAACCGGTAGTCCTGGCGGATGGTGAGGAACGCACGATCGATCTTCACCCTACGCGCGTTCCGTAGTACCGGAGCGGGCTACGTCCCGACCTTGTAGTTCGTACGAATTCAAACTATTATGCGGTCCCAACCAATCAGCAACGCAGGGATCGCATCATGATCGAACGACATCCGCACGGACAGATTACAGTAGAGGTTCGCGGCCATACGCTGCTCATGGGAATCGACCGCGTTGAGAAGCGCAACGGGTTCACGCCCAAGATGGTCCACGAACTTACGGACGCCTACAACGCGCTCGAACACGACGATGCATTGTGGTGCGGCGTCGTTTTCGCCCACGGCGACCATTTCACGGCGGGACTCGACCTGCCCCTCTTCGCCGAGAGCTTCGCCAACAACGAAAACCACTTCACGGGGAAAGGCGTCGACGTGCTGGGGCTCGAGAAGAAGTGCAGCAAACCCATCGTGTGTGCCGTCCAAGGCATCACCTACACCCTCGGCATCGAACTCATGCTCGCCTGCGACATCGTCGTCGCGGCGAACGATTGCCGGTTCTCGCAACTCGAACCCAAGCGCGGCATCATGGCCGTCGGCGGCGCGACCATGCGCTTTGTCCAGCGCTGCGGCTGGGGCAACGCCATGTACCACCTCCTCACCGCCGACGAATTCAACGCGGAAGAAGCCTATCGAATCGGCCTCGTGCAGGAAGTTGTCGAGCCCGGCGTTCAGGTGGAGCGCGCCATAGAACTCGCCGATACCATCAACGCCTGCGCCCCCCTTGCCATCCGCGCCACCATCGCCTCCTCCCGCCTCTACTTGGAGCAAGGAGAACGCGCCGCCTACGAGCAGTTCGGTCCCACCCAGGCCGGGCTCGGCCAAACCGAAGACTTCCAGGAAGGTATCCAGTCGTTTGTTGAGCGACGCAAAGCGGAGTTCAAAGGAAAATAGAATTCCGGTCGCTTACGTGCAATGTCGTTCGGACTGCAATCGAAAATCCTGTGCATCATCTCAGCGGCTGCGTCCGTAACACGTTATGCACGAGTTACCGGCCCGGCCCCGTGTAACGCACTCGGCGCATGCGGGTAACAGTCTCTAGGTTGTTCATTGGAGACGTGTCGCAACCGGTGTCGACTTTCGGACTGAAACTCCATGCTGCACATCAAGTCGTGCTGGGGCCGACGCCGGAGAAACCATGTACTATTGAATTCTGGACTTTTCTACGTCAGACTAGTCTACGGTCTTAGCGCACACTGAATCTGCGGCACCCGTGAGCAGGAGACTGCTGTCAATGGGTCGATCGAGATTAACCGCAGTACCACGCCAATGGCGTGCCTCATCGGGATTCCCGAAGCGTGTCCGTCGTAGTACCCGGTTTGTGCTCCGCCAAATCGAGTACGAAGGGTGCACCGGTGAATCGTATGCTCCGTTGCCCGGTTCGCAGGCGGTTACCCGAATTAACAAGTCGCGATCCACCAGCTACGAGACATATCCCACGCGACTTCACCAATTCACCGATCCGTAGTACCTCGCCCGCCGTCGCCTTGCTCTCCAACGTAGAACGGCATGTGCCGAACCTGGGAGATACGAAATGAACGCATCAACACGAAGCTACATCTTGCTCGCGGTAGTTCTGCTCATCACGGCGCTGGTCCCCATTTTCGGGTGTCCCGTCCCCGGACAGGGACAAAACAATCTGCAAAGTCGCGTGGAAGATCTGGAAGCGCAGGTGGCGGCACTCGAAGCGAAACTCGCCTATGTAACCATTCAAGAAGGCAAGATCAATAAACTCTCCGGACCGCACATGATCATCGAAGGGTGCAACGTACACGTGCGCAGTGGCAGCGGGAACACGGACGACAATGACAGCCTGACCGGCTTGGGAAATCTCATCATCGGGTACAACGAACCGACCACCGTGTTCAGAAACGGACGTACGGGTTCGCACAACCTCGTGGTCGGGCCGGGGCACGCGTACACCAGCTATGGTGGATTGGTGGCGGGATCGAAAAACTCGGTTACCGGTGAGTCGGCCAGCGTCAGTGGTGGGGAAGGAAACCTGGCCAGTGGGGATGCCTCCAGCATCAGCGGGGGAAGGGACGGTCAGGCTACCAGTTACTGGGCGAGCGTTGCCGGAGGTTGGAACAATACGGCCAGCGGTCCCTATGCAAGTGTCTCCGGCGGTTCCGTCAACGAAGCAAGCGCCCAAGATGCCCACGTCAGCGGCGGCAACTCCAATACGGCCAGCGGCGAGGCGTCCAGCGTGAACGGCGGCAACGACAACACGGCCAGCGGCGGTGCATCCACCGTCGGCGGCGGCCGGGCCCGCACCGCATCCGGCCCCCATGATTGGGTGGCCGGAACGCTGTTCGAGACCGAGTAAATGACACGCCTCACAGACGTGTGTACTCGGATTCGTTACGCGCATTCACGGCCGCGGCAACTGATAAGAAAGAAGGAGAAATAAAATGACGGGACTTTTTCGCAGTCGCAATCCGATTCTATCGCTCCTGCTAACTATCGCGCTGATTCCGCTGTTTGGTTGTCCCCAAAACCAGGGTGACCTGGAAAGCCGGGTCGAGGCGCTGGAAACGGCCCTCGCCACGACCCAGTCGGACCTGGCGGAAGCCCAGGCAAAACTGGCGTACGTCAGCATTCAGCAAGGTTCCATGAACGGCGTGAACGGGCCTCACATGATCATCGAAGGCTGCAATCTGCACGTTCGCAGCGGAAGCGGCGCTACGGATGACAACGCCAACTTGACCGGACTTGGGAATCTCATCATCGGGTATAACGAACAGCCCACCATGGTCACCTACGGACGTTCTCGGTTCGCACAACCTCGTGGTTGGAACGGAGCATGAGTACTCCAGCTACGGGGGCTTCGTTGCAGGGGCGTTCAATGCCATAACCGGTGATTTCGCGTCCGTCAGTGGTGGTAACAACAACATGGCGAGCGGCAATTGGTCGAGCGTAAGTGGGGGCGCCAACAATATCGCCAGCGGAACCTACTCCAGCGTCAGTGGCGGCGGGGCAAACGACGCGAATGCGGGTTTTTCCAGCGTCAGTGGCGGTGTCGGGAACACGGCCAGTGGAAGCCAATCCCATGTCTGCGGTGGCGAAACAAACGAGGCCAGCGGAATCAGCTCCAACGTCAGCGGCGGCAATACCAATACAGCAAGCGGCGTCGCTTCCAGCATCAGTGGCGGGTACGAAAACACGGCCAGCTTCAATGTTTCCAGCGTCAGCGGCGGGCACGCAAACACGGCCAGCGCAATTGGCTCCAGCGTTAGTGGGGGCGACAGCAATACAGCCAGCGGTTCGCATTCTAGCGTCAGCGGCGGGGCCAACCGCTCCGCGACCGACCCCGACGATTGGGTCGCGGGAAGTCTTTTCGAAAACTTCTGACCGCAACTTGTGATATGTTTTGAACGGACACGGGCATGGGGACTATCCATGGTTCCCACGCCCGTGTCCACACCTTTCTTCCGCATCGCAAAAGACGGTTTCGCGCTGGGGCATCGTGCCCAGTCGGCGAAGCAACGCCATCCGAACTGCCTTGCACACGAGCATGCGAGCCGCTACAGTTGAGCCCCACGCAACGAGGGAAGACGCCATGACCGCTGACAAATGGGGCATCACCGCCGTCTTTATTCTCTATCTGCTCGCCATGCTCGGCATTGGCGGTTTTTTCTTTCGCCGTAGTGAAGACCTCTCCGATTACTTCCTCGGCGACCGCAAACTGAACCGGTGGGTCACCTCTCTGAGCGCGCAGGCCTCCGACATGAGTGGATGGCTCCTCCTCGGACTTCCGGGCGCGGCCTACGCTTCGGGGTTATCGGCCTCCTGGATCGCCATCGGGTTGCTTATCGGCACCTACCTCAATTGGCGGCTCGTTGCGCAGCGTCTGCGAAAGTACACCGGTGTATCCGACGACATCATCACCCTTACCGACTACCTCGAGTATCGCTTCCGCGATGATTCGCACCTGTTGCGGCTGGTCGCCGCCGTATTTATCGTCGTCTTCTTCTTGCTGTACACGTCGTCCGGGTTTGTAGCCAGCGCGAAGCTGTTTAGTACGGTCTTCGGATTTCCTTATGTAGGTGCGCTTCTGGTCGGTGTCGTGGTGGTCGTGTCATACACGTTTCTGGGCGGATTCAACGCCGTGTGTTGGACCGACCTGTTTCAGGGAATCCTCATGTTATTCGCCATCCTCGTCGTCCCGATGGTCGCGCTGGGCGTCGAGGGCGGGCTCGGATCCGTCCTGGACAAGTTGACGACGGTCGACACAAACTTTCTCAGCATGTTCCCCGCGGAAGGATCATCAACCGGCTTCCTGTTGTTCATTGGCATCGTTTCATCCATGGCGTGGGGCTTGGGTTACTTCGGTCAACCCCACATTCTGGTGCGGTTCATGGCCATTCGATCGCCCGATCTGATTGCCGGCGCACGCCGCATCGCCATCGGCTGGGTGACTTTGGCACTCGCGGGCGCCATGGCGGTGGGAATGATCGGCAGGGCCTATGTGTCGCCCACCCTCGCGGGCTCCGACGCCGAGCACGTGTTCATGGAAATGGTCGGCGGCATGTTTCCTTCATTGATTGCCGGCGTGCTGCTGGCGGCGATCCTGGCCGCCATCATGAGTACGGCCGATTCACAGCTTCTCGTGACCGCTTCGGCGATCACGGAAGACGTATACCGGCTCTTCCTTCGCCCGAATGCAAGCCAACGAGAACTGGTCTGGGTCAGCCGCGCCACCGTTGTTGCCGTGGCTGGTATCGCCCTTCTGCTCGCCCTCGACCCCGAGAGTTCCGTGCTCGAACTGGTCGCCTACGCCTGGGCGGGGTTCGGAGCTGCATTCGGTCCGGTTATTCTCTTGTCGCTCTTCTGGAAACGCATGACGCGCCTGGGCGCGCTCGCCGGCATCGTCGTGGGCGGCGTAACGGTGCTCATCTGGCGGCATCTCGAAGGCGGCGTATTTGACCTTTACGAGATCGTTCCGGGCTTTGCCCTCGCCGTGTGCGCCATCCTCATCGCGAGCCTGCTGAGTCCCGAACCCGGGCCGAACATTACAAACGAATTCGAATCGGTCTTGGGATCGAAGGAGCGAGAAACCGCTTAGCGGGCTGTAAATTTCGCGGCAGGACACGTGGCCGGGATGGCGGCCTTTATAAGGCAAATCGCTCCACTCGGGCCTTACAAAAATTGTACGGGCGCGGGAACCCTTCACAGTTCCCGCGCCCGGATAACACCAACGTAGGAGAGCGTTGGCAGTTTGGGTTATTTGATCGCGACGTAGCGCGAACCGTTCTCGTCTTCGACGCGCAGCAGGGTCCCGCGATTGTCGCTGCCTTTCTCCATGGCCGCGCGGAACTGTTCCACGTTGGCTACCGGCTCACGATTCACCTCGGTGATCAACATGCCGGGTTGCAGCCCCGCCATGGCCGCCGCCGAACCGCGCGCCACCTCACTGATGACGACACCCGTCTTGTTCTCATATCCCAGTTGCTGGGCGATGTCGCCATTCAGGTTTTCGATTCCGATCCCGAGCTTGTGCCCATGCGCTTCGGGCTGCATCTTACCGCTCGGGGTCATTTCGTTGTCCTTCATCGTGCCGATGGTGACTTCCTTGTCCATCTTCTTGCCGTCACGGACGATCGTCAAATCAACCGTCTTACCGGCTGGCGTCGTCGCGATATGACTGCGGAACGAACCAGCCTCGGTGACCGGATTGCCGTCGTAGGCGACGATCACGTCGTCCTTCTGCAGACCCGCTTTCGCGGCCGGTGTATCGGGCACGACCGAAGCCACCAGTACGCCCTGGCTTTGATTCACGTTGAACCATTTGGCCAAGTCCGGCGTCAGGTTCTGGATTCCGATGCCCAGGAATCCGCGCGAAACCGTACCGTTTTGACGAAGCTGATTGACGACGTACTTCACCATGTTTACGGGGATCGCAAAACCAATTCCCATGCTGCCGCCCGTCCGGCTCAGGATCGCCGTATTCATGCCGATCACTTCACCGTTCAGATCCAACAGCG
Source organism: Candidatus Hydrogenedentota bacterium (assembly GCA_963745075.1). GTDB lineage: Bacteria > Hydrogenedentota > Hydrogenedentia > Hydrogenedentales > SLHB01 > JAHDWY01. The sequence goes on from CAVUWV010000021.1 coordinate 24,640, forward strand.
GTCCGCCCGAATTACCCGGGTTGATCGCGGCGTCGGTCTGGATGAAGTCTTCGTAGTTGACGATACCGACTTCACCGCGCCCGCGCGCGCTCACGATGCCCGCGCTGACCGTCTCCTCGAGTCCGAACGGACTACCGATGGCGACTACCCACTCACCGACCTTGATGGCGTCGGAGTCACCGAGGGGCAACGAAGGCAGATTCTTCGCGTCGATCTTGATCAACGCGACTTCCGTTTGCGGGTCCGTGCCGACAACTTGTGCGTCAAATTGGCGGCCGTCATTCAGCGTCACTTCGACGACGTCCGCACTGTCGACCACATGATTGTTCGTCACGATGTACCCATCCGGCGAAATGATGAAGCCGGTACCTTCACCATACGGAATCGGCTCACCACCCGGTGCCGGAGCGCTCGGTCCGCGCATACCCGGCATGCCCTGTCCGAAGAAACGCTCGAACAGATCGCCGGGATCGATCGGACCGCTCGAGGGGTGTACGTCGCGCGAAAAGTCCTTCTTCACGCGAATCGCGACAACGGCCGGCGAAGCGTCGGCCGAAAGCTTCACAAAAGCGTCGCTTAAACTATTCAGGTTCGACTTTGACAATGCTGCGGCCGTACTGCCTTCGGTCTGCGCCTTCACCGGCGCAGACGAAATCAGACTCGGGACCGCCGCGACAAGCCCAATCGCCACCACGGCGATCAGGGCCGATTTGAACTTATGTGCACTCAGGTAGCTCATGGGGCCACTCCTTTCTTGACAACGAGATTCGCTTACTCGGGATCCAGCCAACCTGCGCAGTCTTGGTCTGGTCCACAGAAAGGGAACCGCAACCCCCATGCCGATATTCAGAAACTAATCATAAGATGCTGCCTGAAAGGTATTTAGACGGAAATCACCGTCGTACTTCCCGGACGTTGGCACCCGAGTTGAGGCCCGTGAATCCTGATGTGCGGCACGAATCCACGCGATCTTCATCGCGAGATTTTGGCCGTTTCTCTTCCGCAATATCCGGTCAGCGCAATTCGACGACCAAATCCGTGACCATCACGTTCGCCGGTAGTTTATTCCGCCGTACGTAGCACCCGGAACCCGAAGAAGTTGCTAGACCCAGGTAGATAGCTGGCGCGGGCTGCCGACCGATGGAGGTTTAAGAAAGGGGGGCTTTCAAACGCCGCCCCACGCACGATGCGGTTGACTCCTGAATCAGGCCCCAGCGGATTCGTGACCGGTTCAACGGAACTCGCCTCGTAGTAGTCACCTCCATACCAGTCCTGGCACCATTCCCAAAGGTTGCCACTCATGTCGTACAATCCCCAGTCATTCGGCAACTTCTCACCGACCGGGTGCGGGACACCTCCGCTGTTCGAGGAATGCCAGGCATAGTTGTCGATTTCCGTCGCGTTCGGATCGTCTCCCCAGTAGAACCGGGCCGATTCACCTGCCCGGCACGCATACTCCCATTCCGCCTCAGTCGGCAATCGGTACAGGGCCGTCGCCTTCGCATAGTTGAGGTAGAGAAGAAAGAGTCGAACATCTTCCCAAGTCACCGAATCGACGGGATTGTCCGCCCCCGGATAGTTGGAGGGGTTTGCCCCCATCACCGCTTCCCATTGGGCTTGCGTGACCTCGTATTTCGATAGCCAGAACCCTTCCGAGATGGTTACGGCATGCAAAGTCTCGTCATTTGTGTGACCTACCTCATCCGGCGGGCTCCCCATCAGAAACGTCCCGGGTGGACACCACTGAAACTCAATCCCATCGAAGGTCCGCGTATCGCCCGCCTCGGGCGGCCCTAAGAAGAAGGGACACCCGGACAACACGCCCAGGACGACCACACCAACTACGACCGGGATAACTCGATGAACCGCACGCATAACAAAACTCCTTCCCATGGTTAGGAAGGGCAAAACTGCACTGCGCCCTCTCGTTTGCGATAACAGTCGACTCGCACCCTGCAGCGAGTCAAAGATGATACATAGAACAGTACACAAACAGCCCTTGCTTCTTCCTTCTATCACACATGCAGAATACATGCAAAGTCCCGCCGCCGGATATACACACACTGCACTATTTAAGGCTTTTACAATTCATCCAAAACCTATTTGCCCAACAAACCCGCAATTCGAGCGGGAGAGACCCGTGGCCAGCCCCCTTTTTGAATCCGAGGACCACAAGGCGCAAGCGAAGAAACCCGCCACTCGGAAATTCTCGCCAACTGAATGGCAAAACCTGCCGAATCCTCCGCGGTGTCGTTCGTACAATCTGCACCCAACCATTGATTCGCAGCAACTTACAGACAACCGCCTCCGTGGCACGAGGGTTGCTCCCCATTTCGAGACGGAGAGTCTCTGACGGAGAATCTCACAGTTTGTAGCCGGGGCGGTCCTGGCCGGCCGTCCCGGCTCGATGAAATAGCGCATCAGGAGATAAATCAGTGGCATTTGCGGGGGTTGACACGGTCACCTTATTGACCGAAGGGATGAAGGTTGCGGTGCGCAACCAGGCGCTCATCGCCAATAACATCGCCAATGCGGACACCCCCAAGTACAATCCAACTCGCCTGGATTTTCAGACGAGTTTGCGAGATGCCCTCGGGGGGCGAGGCCGCGTCGAACTCCGCACGACCCAGGCCCGCCACCTCGAAGCAACTCGCGAAATGCCCCGGTTTGAACGTCTTGCGCTTTCGTCGAAAAATGATTACAATAAGGTCGATTTAGAGCAGGAAATGGCTGATTTGGCAGAAAATACCGGAAGGTATACAACATATAGTAGCCTGCTGGCCAAACATTTCCGCGAAGTCAAGGATATGTTGTCTACCTTGCGCTAAACCACAGTGGGGTAATATGTTAGAGGCGGTTTCCGCACGCGATATCGCGGTCAGCGGCCTTCGGGCGCAGCGGACGCGCATGAACGTCATCGCGCAGAACATCGCCAATGCCATGTCGCCCGTCACGGCGAAAGGCGGGGCGTTTCGGCGGCAGATGGCCATTCTTTCCGCTAACCAAATCGGCCCCGGGACTGCGCCGGACAAATTCGGCGTATCCGTCAAACGAATTGCCACGGACCCGTCGCCGTTGCGCCGCGTTTACGAGCCGGACAACCCCTACGCGAACGAGGATGGCTACGTGGAGTATCCGAACGTCGACCTATCAGTGGAAATGGTGGACTTGGTTTCGGCCCAACGGGCGTACGAAGCCAACGTCGCCGTCGTGGTATCGGACAAGCGAATCACACAGAAAGCCCTGGACATTCTTCAGGCCTAGAGTGAGCGAACATGAGTGAGCCCTTCAAAATTGGCGGCATCAACCCTCAACGGATCGAAGTCGATCCGTCCCAGATGCGAACCGCCAAGCCCCAGCCGTCATCAACGGAAGGGAAGTCCTTCAAGGACGTGCTCGCCGAAACCGTTGGGGAAGTCGAACGCCTGCAAAACGAGGCGGACACCACCATCAAAAAACTCGTCGCCGGCGAAATCAAGGATGTAACCCAAGCCGTCGTCGCGGTCGAAAAGGCCGACGTGTCTTTCCAGACCATGATGGCCGTTCGCAATAAGATTGTCGCAGCCTACGAAGAGATTATGCGCATGCAAGTGTAACGCGGGGATCGGGACGGCCAGCCCGCCTCCGCATAACAGGGGATGAAAGGTCTGTGAGGATTCTCCGTCAACTCGCGGCAGTCGCTCGAACATGGTGGCGCGTATTGCCACTGTGCGATCGGCGGCGTTGCGTGCTCGTCTCACTCCTGGTGCCGATGGCGGCACTGGCAGCGTATCACGCGAGGCCCCGGCCGATGGAAATTCCATCCAAGCTGGCGCCCATGGCGTTGGAACTGACTGCTCGGGAGACGGATGCGTTTTGTACGTATCTACAATCGAGACGAGTTCCTTTTGAGATTCGGAACGGTGGGCAGACTATTCTGGTGCCGGCCGACCGACGCGCGGAGTTGACAGTTGAGTTGACCCAGATCGCTGCCCGCCGCGGCACCACTCCCCCTGATTGGCGAATGCTTGTCGTACCCGGCGCGGACTGGACCTTGCGGGACACCGGTTCGTTGCCGTTGGAAGGGGACCGCCGTGTCCCGGCGCAAGATACGGCGGCCCGCGAATGATCGGGGCGGATCATCGCAGATGCAGACCGTTTGGCAAACTCTGGGAGCAACGCGCATAAGGCGCCGCATCGCAGAAAGGAACCAGACCCGGTAGGCCCGCCCCAAAGGGCGCACCGGCGTCACGGAACGAAAGGCTTTAGCTGTGGAATTCTTGCGCCAACTTTGGGACGGGATCGCCCAGGCGTGGCAACGCCTCTCCACCAGCGCGCGGGTTAATATCGGGCTCGCCTTCATCTTCACCATCATCATCGTCGGCGGCATGGTGTTTTTGGGGAGCCGTCCCCAATACGTCACCCTATTCGACGGGCTCGGGCCCGAGGACATGGTCGCCATCCAGGGGCAACTCGACGACGACAACGTCCCGTACAAAGTCGATAGCGCCGGCCAGGCTATCCAGGTTCCCATCAGCGACCGAAGCCGGATGCGCGTCAAACTTCTGGCCTCCGGCGTTCCCAAAACGCAAGGGACGCTCCCTGGATTTGAATCGCTCGGCGCATCCAATTTCATGCAAAACCAGTTCTCCCAGGAGAAAGGGTACCAAATCGCCCTCATGGGCCAGCTCCAGCGCTTATTGAACGAATTCAGCTTCGTGGACAAGTCGTTCGTCCAGATTACCGAAGCAAAAGAAGAGATCTTTTCCGAGTCCCAGACCCCTTCCGAAGCCACGGTTACCTTGAAAGTGAACCGTCCCTTGAAGGAGGAAGACATCAAAGCCGTGCTGGGCTGTATCAGCACCTTCGGCGGGGCGAACCTCACGCGTGACAACATCAACCTCGTCACCGTGGACGGTCGCGTCCTGAATGCGCCGTCAGAAGACGACTTCGATACCATCGCCAATTCCCGCCTCGCGTACATGAAGAACTACAAGACCGCCCTCGAAAAAAGCGCGGAAGACGCATTGAAACAGATCGGCGTGCGGAGCGTAGTCCGCGTAAGCCTGGACATCGATCAAAGCAGCACCAAAGAGCGTAGCGAAAAGGTGGAAACCGGCGCGGTGGTGAGCAGTCTATCCACCGAGTCGGAAACCGAGACGACGGAGAACCTCCCGGAAGGCCCTACCGGCGCGCGAGCCAACCTCCCGGCTGAGGCGCCCGCCCCAGGCGGAACCGGGACCCATCAAACGGAAAGTGAGACGCTCGAGAATTTCGAACCATCGCGCACGACCATTGAAAAAGTCACCACCCCCGGCGACGCCGAGGTCACCCGCGTAACGGCTATCGTGGAAGGGCGTTACGAAGACGAGACAAACGCGGACGGCGAAAAAACCGGCGAAAAAACCTACGTGGAACGCTCGAACGACGAAATCGACACCTATAAAGAGTTGGTCGCGGCAGCCGTCGGCGTGACCGACGACAACATCGAAGTGCGGGACCATCCCTTTGAACTGGAACAGCTTGCCGCCGCAACGACCGCCTTCGACCGCGTCGAAACCGCGGCATGGACCAGCACTCTGTTAGAATGGGGTGGGAATGTATTGAAGGTCGCGCTCGTCATCGTGCTCTTTTTCATCTTGCGGCGTCTCCTGATGCGGGCGGCAGTTCGACAGGACTTGGTTAAAGAAGACCTCGATTTGGAAATCCAGCGTGCGACTCCCGAAGAGCGCCGCCGCCAGGAAATCGCGCAGGAAGTCGAACGCGTTTCAGAAGACCAGCCGGAAGCGGTGGCCTCCTTGCTGCGCACCTGGCTGAGCGAGTCCGAGGAGTAGAACGACGGCTAATCCGCACAAACAAGTGATGAATCTGGATGGCCGGACCAAAGCGGCTATCTTCCTGGCGTGCCTGGGCCCCCAGGTGGCGAGCAAGGTCATGTCCAAGCTGAGCGAGGAAGAGATCGAGCAGCTTACGCTCGACCTGTCCAGCTTGGGCTCCGTGGAACCCGAAGTCCGCGAGTCGATCATCGAAGAGTTCCATCAAATGTACGTGGCCAACCGCTACGTCACCGCCGGCGGCATCGAATACGCGCGCCACGTGCTGGAAACCGCCCTCGGTCCCGAGCGAGCCCTCGAGATCTTGACCCGGCTCCAGAGCAGCCTCCAGGAAGTGCCCTTCGAATTCCTCAAACGCGCGGACCCGTCCCAGATTTGCACGTTTATCCAGGACGAACACCCCCAAACGATCGCGCTGATCCTGGCTCACCTCGCGCCGAACGTCGGAAGCGTGGTGCTTTCCGCGCTGCCTCAGGAAATTCGGGCGGACGTTGTACTGCGGATCGCCTCGATGGATCGCACCCCGCCGGAAATCGTGCGGGAAGTCGAGCGCGTGCTCGAACGCAAGATGGCCTCCGTATTCAGCCAAGGGTTCACCTTCGCCGGTGGCGTCAAAGAAGTCGCAGAGATCCTCAACAGCATCGACCGCGGCACCGAAAAATCGATCATGGCCGATCTCGAAGAGCGGGATCCGGAACTCGCCGACGAGATCGCCCGGCTCATGTTCACCTTCGACGATCTCATTCACGTCGACGACAGCGGAATCCAGAAGGCCCTGCGTGAAATCGAACAACGCGATCTTGCGCTGGCGCTGAAAACCGCCAACGAGGACCTGAGCGAGAAAATTCTGCACAACATGTCCGAACGTGCACGCGAAATGATTAAGGAAGAAATGGAGTATATGGGTCCCGTACGGCTGCGGACGGTCGAGGAAGCGCAGCAGAAGATCGTAAGCGTTATCCGTCGACTGGAAGAATCCGGCGACATCGTCATTTCTCGCGGGGGCGGTACGGACGAGATTGTCGTTTAGGCTTCTCCGCGCGACAACGCGGCCCATCAGAACAGGTAGATGCCGTTGGGCAAAATTATTAAATCAGCCGAGGATAAGGCGACAAACTGTTCTCGCTTCGAGCGCGACACGCTGGAGCACTTTGTACGATTGGCTTCCGGCGAGGAAGGCGACCGCATCGACCCAGCTGCCGTTCTCGCCGATCTGCAGGCCGAAGCCGAACAAATTCGGGAAGAAGCCCGAGAGCAGGGGCTGCAAGAGGGGCTTGCCGAAGGCCGGGAAGCGGCCCAGCTGGAAACCGCGGCGGCGATTCAGGCGCTTGCGGGCGCTGCAGGGGCGATCCAACAGTCCCATGATGAATACGTATCGGGAATCGAGCCCGAGGTTCTACGCCTCGTTCGCTACATCGCCGAGCGGATTCTCGACCGCGAAATCCGGGGGGATCTCGACGTGGTCCGCAGTACCATTCGCGCGGCCCTGAAAAATGTGTTGGAACGCGAACACATCGACCTCCATCTGAATCCCGAAGATGTCAAGGGCCTCGAAGATGAGGGCATTGATTTAGTAGCCGAACTCAGCAAGTTCGACCACTTGGAAATCGTTCCCGACGAGACCGTCGGCCGCGGAGGATGTGCCGTGGAAAGCCGCACACTATCCGTCGATGCGCGGTTGGATACACAATTACAACGAATTTTCGAAGCGTTAACGGATTGATACCGTGACGAACCTCAGCATAGACCACTACATCGAGCGGGCACACCAAGCCCGGCCCATCGCCGTATACGGAAAAGTGGTCGACGTGGTGGGCCTGACGATCGAAGCCACAGGCCCGCCCATGCATATCGGCGACCTTTGCTTCATTGAACCCCCGCGCGGCGGCGAATCCATCCCGGTCGAAGTCGTCGGGTTCCGCGGTAGCCGCGTCCTGCTCATGCCCCTGGGAGAGATGGCGGGAATCGCGCCGAACAGCATGGTCCGCCCCACGTTCAAGCCCCAGTTGGTTCGCGTCGGCTTGGACCTCTTGGGCCGAGTAGTCGGAAGTATGGGCGAAGCGCTGGATGGCCGCCCCGACCCGGAAGGATCGCACAAAGTGCCGCTCATGGCATCGCCGCCAAGCCCCTTGGCCCGCCAGCGAATCACGGAACCGTTGGCGACCGGCGTACGCGCCATCGACGCCTGCATTACCTGCGGCAAGGGCCAGCGCATGGGCATTCTCGCGGGCAGCGGCGTCGGCAAGAGCAAGCTCATCGGCATGATCGCCAAGAACACAAACGCAGATGTCAACGTTATCGCCCTCGTCGGTGAGCGCGGACGCGAGGTTCGGGATTTTATCGAGGCCGATCTCGGCATCGAAGGACTGGCGCGTTCCGTGGTCGTGGTTGCGACCTCGGACGAACCGGCCCTGGTGCGCATTAAGGGCGCTTACCTGGCGACCGCCATTGCCGAATGGTTTCGGGACCAGGGCGCGGATGTGCTCCTCATGATGGACTCGATCACCCGTTTCGCCATGGCCCAACGTGAGGTCGGGCTGGCCGTCGGTGAACCCCCAACGACGAAAGGTTATCCGCCGTCCGTCTATGCGCTCCTCCCCCGGCTTCTGGAACGGGCCGGCCACGCGGCGTCGGGCAGCATCACCGGGATTTACACCGTGCTGGTGGAAGCGGACGATCTGAATGACCCCATCGGGGACGCCGTACGCAGCATACTCGACGGTCACATCGCCTTATCCCGCGACTTGGCGACGCGCAACCATTATCCCGCGATCAACGTCCTGGAAAGCGTCAGCCGCTGCATGATCAACGTCACCAACGACCAGCGCCAGAATCTCGCCGGCGCCTTGCGCGGTGTATTGGCGACTTATCGCGACGCGGAGGACCTGGTCAACATCGGCGCATATGTCGACGGCAGCAATCCCGATATCGACCGCGCGATCCGCCTGATGCCCGCGATGCGCAAATTCCTTCAACAGGGGCTCGCGGAAGCAACCCCCTTTGAGGAGATTGACGGCATGCTTGCCCAGGCGTTAAGAGGATAGACGAAGATGGCCCGGCGACGACGCATTAATTTCGACGTTCTGCTCCGCGTACGCAAGCGGCAGGAGCAATTGCGCGCCCAGGCCCTTGCGGAAACGCGCCGGGAAATCCGTTCTCACGAAGGCCAACGCGAAGCCCTTCACGAGGAACAGGCGCGCATGTTTCAAGAAGCGGGACGGGAATCGCAAGCGACTTTTTCGGGGCCGCGCATACATGGTTATTTTCTGTACGAACGCCACCTCGCCCGGGAGGCCGTCGAGCAGGATGCCATCATCCGCGAACTCCGCGGCGTCGAATCGGAACGCCGTACCGAACTCGAAGAGGCCATGAAACGCAAACGAATCATCGAGCGCCTCAAGGAACGCGACCTGAACGAACGCATGGAAGAATTTCGCAAAATGGAGCAGAAGAGCGCCGATGAACTGGCCTCCGGGCGTGCGGCATTGCGTGCACGAAGGGAGCCCAAATCATGAAGGCGATCCTGTACATTCTGCTCGCCCTGCTGTCCTTCGCGTTAACCGTCGCCGGCATGCTGGCAATGACGGGCGATCTGAACAAGGCGGGGTTAGAAAAACTCCTCGGCCGTAACCAACCAGAAGTGTCCGCTGAAACCGCTCCGGAACCGGACCAACTCTCCGAAATGGCCAAAGCGCTCCAGGAACGTGAAGAGGCGATCAAGGCACGCGAAGACGACCTTGAAATACAGCAGCAACGTCTGAACGAAACGCAAGATCAGATGGAAGAGTTGCGAAATAATCTGAAAGACCTTATCGCGCAACTTACGCAGTCCGTCGACACCATCGACGCCGATACCCAGGCCCGGTTGCAAGATGTCGCCGATTCGCTCGCCGGCATGAAACCGGACGCGGCGGCCCTGGTGCTGGCGGAATACCCGCCGGAACAGGGCGCACGCCTGCTTCAACTAATCGACGAGCGCGCCCGTGGAAAGATCCTCGACAAGATGAACGAGAAGAAAGCAGCCGAATTCCTCAAAGCCCTGACGGAACAGAACGAGGCGAAAGCTCCCGGCGCCCCGTAACCGTTCGCACACACGCTCCCTCAGTTTCCTGCAAGACGGGATTCCTGTCTTCTTCGCAAGTCGATGGCGGTCAAACCGCCCCATTCGTTCGTAGGTTCTACGACGAACGAATCCAATCACTTCGTTCCGAATGCCTCCGGGTTCATGCGCGTCCCGGGGCTTTGGATACCACCAATCTGCACTGAAAGGAGGTGAGTTTATTGCAAATTCCTCAAGTCTCCGCTCAGCCGCATCGCGATGTGGCTGAGCAGAATGCCGTTGACGGCGATAAGCCGTCGACGAAACCCGAAGCCGGCGAACAGGGCGCGTTTGCCCAACTGCTGGCTTTGCTCCAAGGAGCGGCGACTCCGGCCCAATCGGCAGAAGTCAACGTCGAGGCGGTCGGTGAAGGTACGGATTCAGGTGAACCGGTGGGTCCGGCGAATGGCGCCAAGAATCTACCGGTAACCGTCACCACGCAGAATCCTTCGCCCGAAGCAACGAATGCAACGGTGGAAGGAAATACGGCGGTTGACAAAGCGATTCCGTTCCAAGCACACGCCGCCGGCTCAAGGGGAAACGCCAGACAGCGTTGATGACGCGAAACTGGTACCTCCCCCGTCGCCGGAGAAAGCCGCGTCAGCGGGATCGCCTGAGCCACAGACCCCGGCGATCGTTCTGGCGAAAGCCCATCGCACGGCGCCGGTGGTCATCACGGAAGTTCACCCCAACGTGAAACCCGAGACGGCCACCCAGACCAGCTCGGCGGGGTATGTTGTCGCCGCCGATACGGACACGGCCGAAGAAGCCGTTGCGGTGAAACCGGCCGATGCCCAAGCGCAAGCGACGGCTCCACCGGCAAAAGCCGCTTCTGAAGCGGCCGTTCCAATCGCGAAAGCGGTCGTTGACGATGCAACGGGGCAAAGGGCCGGACAGCAACCGGCGCCGGCAGCGCCGCCGGATGAGGGCGAAACAACGAAGAGCGAGCCTTCACGCAGCAGTACGGCGCGCTTCGTTGTTGCCAAACCGGCTGCGGCGAGACCCGGCGCATCGGCAGCAAAGGTCCAACCGGCGCCACAGGCTCCGGGCGGTCCCGCGGCTGCGCCGGCGCAAAGTCCGAATGCCGGCGGTACGGAGACCGGTCCCATGCAGGAGACCCTGAGTGCCGAGGCCACGGCCACGCAAAAGCCGGTGGCGCGTGAATCGGCGGGCAACACTTCGCCGGAACCCACCCGCATCGACGGCGCCAAGCCCGCGGTCGCGGATACTCAGACCGCGACTTCGATGAACGTCGAGCATCGGGTTCCTGCGACGGGAACGGACGCGGTAAAACCGCAACCGGACCAAGCCCCCACGCCGGATCGAGCGACGTTGAAGACCATCGTCGTCGACACGGTCAAAGGCGTCCGGTATCTGCTGACAAAGGGTGAACAGACGATGCGCATTCGACTGGTCCCCGAGTCTCTCGGCGAGTTAAAGCTCGTGGTTACGTCGAACAACGACGAAATCACGGTGCGGCTGGCCAGCGCAAACCACGCGGTCCGCGAAATGCTTCACACCCAGGTACATCACCTGCGTGAAGCCTTGAGCCAGGACGGCGGCAACGTCGGCAAGATTACAGTCACCGCCGACATGAGTGCCGGCGCAGGGCCGGGGAATCCGCAGACCGGATCGCCGGACCGGACCTGGACGCCGAACCAGCGCGGTTGGACCGGAGGTCACGCGCCGGATTCGCGGCATCAACCATCCACCACGGGGCAACAGCCTGTCGCTGTGCCTCGACGGACAGCGCCGTACAGCGGCGCTCTCAACCTGTTCGCATGAACAAGGAGTGTGAACACATGAATCCCATAACCAAGATAGGCGGCAATCTGGCCGATCTCTTGCGCCCCGTGCTGGGGAAGGCGAATCCAACGTCGCCATCCGCAGCCGTAGCGGGATCGGACAACCTCAAGGCCGCCTTGCTCAAGGCCATCCAGAAGAGCAGCGATTCCAACAGTTCGTCGTCCACAGGCGACGTGATTTCTGCCGCGCAAAACGACCTGGGGAAGGATCGCCTTCCTTCGATTGCTCGTCACGCAGATGCAGTACCAGGACCCGCTGCAACCGACGGACAACACGGAGATGATCGCCCAGTTGGCCCAGTTCTCCTCGCTCGAACAGATGAACAACTTAAACGACAAGTTCGCCGAATTCAGCGGGAATATGGACCAACTCAACTTCCTCAACGCCAGTGGCATGATCGGCCGGGAAGTCAGCGGTATCGACATGGATGGTGAATTGCTCCAGGGGCAGGTAGACGGCGTAAAGCTCATCGGCAGCGTCGTGTACCTCACCATCGGCGACCGCCAGATGTCCATGGCCGGTGTCGAAACCATACGGTGAACGCGATGCTGAACCGGGTTACGCTCCACCGAAACGCGGGGCTGGTCGACGTACCCTCGTCGCGCCCGCAACGCGCGCCCGCTATCGTCTTTTGCATCGATTCTGGAAGGCCGCCTGGGTGAAAACCGGGAGGTAAAGTTTTCCGCGCACGCGCTGCAACGCCTTCGAGACCGCGGCATCACTTTCACCGCGGACGAGAAGACCGGCATCGCGCGGGCGTTGGACCAGGCCGAAGCAAAAGGCGCGCGGGACACCGTACTCCTCATGGACGGAAAGGCGCTGGTTGCCAGTGTGCCGAACCGGACCATCGTTACCGTGGTTTCCCCTCCGGAAGGGGAAGATACGGTCTTCACCAACATTGACAGCGCGGTGGTGGTCGGCACAAAGCCGGCAAACGCCGCCTGACACGAAACGCATCGGGCCGGACCCCTTCGGGGAGGCCCGTACACCGCCGACCGATTGACGCGGTGTCACGGAAAGGAGTTAGTTTCATGGGATCAGCAATTTATACGGGAGTCACGGGCCTGCAAGTCCATCAACGCAAGATTGACGTGATCGCTGCCAATATCGCGAACGTCAACACCACGGGCTACCGCGGGTCACGCGCGCTCTTTCAGGACCTGTTCTCCCAGACCCTTCAGGGACCCAGCGCGCCCATCGGCAACTTTGGCGGGCGCAATGGTTCTCAGGTCGGTTTGGGCGCTCGTCTGGGCGTGATCGACATCAATTTCACGCAAGGCACACTCCTGAACACGGGCGTCGCATCGGACCTCGCCATCCAGGGCAACGGCTTCTTCGTTCTGAGCGGCGGCTCCGGGGATTACTACACGCGCGACGGGTCGTTTACGATCAACGCCAACGGCGAACTGGTCGATGCCGCAACCGGCCTATTCGTGCAAGGGTTCCAGGCGGACGCGAACGGTGTCATCGACCCGAATACCGCGCTCACCAATATTTCCATCCCGGTTGGGACGACCTCGATCGTACGGGCGACAACCGACGTGTCGTTGGTCGGGAACCTGAATTCGGGCGTAGCCGCCGGCGACACGGTCGTACGGAACGTGCAGGTGTTCGACTCCCTTGGAACTCCACGGGATATTCAGATCACCTTCACCAAATCCGCGACGACCAATGAATGGGATTGGGCCGCGACCAGCACCGATCCCGACATCAACACCGTTACCGGCGCCGGCACCATTGCCTTTGACACCAACGGCAGCGTCATGTCCGGCGGAATCGGAAACGTCAGCATCACGTTCGTGGCCGGTATTCCGGCGGCGCCCGATCGATCCTTTCGTGTTCGACTTCGACTTCAACAACGTCAGCCAGCTCGACGCCGAGAGCGACATCTCTATCAGCAACCAGGATGGATATCCACGCGGGACGCTCGAGTCCTTCAACATCGGCGCCAATGGCGTCTTAAACGGCGTTTTCTCGAACGGCCTGACCCAGGTGCTCGGGCAAGTCGCCCTGGCGACCTTCGCCAACAACGGCGGGCTGGTCCGCGAGGGCAACAACCTGTTCCGGGAAAGCCCCGGCTCGGGCATTGCCCAGGTGGGTACCCCGGGATCGGGTGGTCGCGGCCAGGTATCCGGCGGGGTGCTGGAAGGCTCGAACGTCGATCTTGGCACGGAGTTCAGCAATCTGATCGTCACCCAGCGCGGCTTCCAAGCCAATGCCCGGACGATCACGACTGCCGATACGCTGCTCCAAGAAACGGTCAACCTGGTCCGGTAGCCGGTCGGGCCAATCTGATCGGGCCGAATTGACATGACGCACGGGGCCGAGAGACCGACAGTAAGGTCTCTCGGCCCTTTCGCTATGCCCCCGCTCATATTCGGTCCGGAGATTAATGCACCCCAAGCTGTTGTTGTCAGATAGCGGGAGTGATAGAATATGGCGCGGATTGCAAGGGAAACGTTGAACGGGGAGGGTCGGCAGACCGCAACGTATGGATATCGCAACAGTTGTCGGACTCATAGCGGGCGTCGGCCTGGTCGTTGTCGCGATTCTCCTCGGTGGCAGTCCCGGCGTTTTCGTCAACGTTCCTTCCATTCTCATCGTCGCCGGGGGAACCCTTGCCGCCACCCTCATCAATTACCCCTTGGGCGATGTGCTGAGCGTCCTCTCCACGCTGCGAAACGCGTTCTTTCACAAGACCGTAACACCGGACACGTTAATCAAGAAACTCGTCTCCTTCGCGACGATTGCCCGTCGTGAAGGAATTCTGGCCCTGGAAAGTCACGCGAGCGACGCGGGAGACGACTTCCTACAAAAAAGCGTACAGCTCGCCATCGACGGCACCGCCCCCGAACTCATCAAGGACATCCTGACCACGGAATTGGCATTCATGGAGGACCGCCACTCGCTGGGTCAGTCGGTCTTGATCGCCATGGGCACCTTCGCCCCCGCTTTCGGTATGATCGGCACCCTGATCGGGTTGGTGCAAATGCTCACTACGCTGGACGACCCCTCCAAGATCGGTGGCGGCATGGCGGTCGCGCTGCTGACCACGTTGTATGGGGCGCTGGCGGCCAACGTCGTGTTCTTACCGGCGGCCGGAAAACTCAAGGTCCGGACCGCCAACGAGTTGCTGACGAAAGAAGTCATCATCGAAGGGATCCTCTCGATCCAGTCCGGGGACAACCCGCGAATCGTGGAACAGAAACTGAAGGCGTTCATCTCGCCCGCGATGCGTGAACAAGCGTCCACGAGTAAATAGGCGATGCCACGGGAAAAGAAACAGGACGAAGGTGGAGGCGGTGCTCCCGCCTGGATGGTCACCTACGGAGACCTGATGGGGCTCCTCCTGACCTTTTTCATTCTGCTGATTTCCTTTTCCACGCTGGACCAGAAGAAGATTTCGCAGGCGATTATTTCCGTCCAGGGGGCCTTCGGCGTCTTGCCACAGAACATGACCGTCGCGCAGATCATGCAGAACATGGCCCGGGCCCAGGCCCGTACTCCGCGGAGCATCGAACGGGCCGCGCGCGAATTCCGCAGCCGGCTGCAACTGCTGGGTTTGGAAGACAAGATCGAAATTAAGTACGATGGGTCCGGCGGGTTGGAGATCAATCTTCCGAGCGGGTTGTTGTTCGATTTGGGAAGTGCCGAACTGAGGCCGGAGGCCTATGAGGTCTTGAACGGGTTGTCGTCATCGTTAGCCGACATTCCCGGTAAGCGTATCGAGATCCGGGGCCACACGGACAATCTGCCCTTGAGCAATACGAACCGCTACGCAGGACAACTACGACCTCAGTTACCACCGCGCCAAGAACGTCATGCTACAGATGACCGGACCGGGCGGGATCCCGCGTGAAGACACCGAGGTCATCGCGTGTGGACCTTCCCAACCCGTCGGCGACAACAGCACGGAAGAAGGTCGCCAAATGAATCGGCGCGTGCAGATTCGCGTGCGCGGCGATTTTTCAGACGAGACGAAAGATCAGATACAGGCGATTGTGGACGGTGCCGAGCCGAACGCCCCGGGAGCGTTCGCGCCCGGAATCGTCCCCGATCAGGCGGGTGATTAATCCATGGCTGAACCGCAGCAAGAAGCACCACCGCACAGAGGAACCCAAAGGGAAAACGGTCCATTTTCCGTATGCTCGGGGTTGCACTGGGCGTCATACTGACGTTCGCCATCATCGGGTTGGTCGTTTTCCGGTTCGTTATTCAACCCCGGTTAGAGACGGACCCCAACAAGCAGGCGGCGACCGCGAACCAGAATACGGTCATTGTGCCATTCGAAGAGGCGTTCACGACGGTCATTATGCCGTCCGAGAACATGCTGGCCTCTACCCTGCTCTACAAGGTCTCGATCGAGTGCTCGAATCAGGAAACCGCAGATCTCGTTACCGGTCATATGCCGCGTTTTGTGGCGATGATTCGGAAACTGCACAGCTACAAGACGCGCGCCGAGCTGGACGATCCCCTGGTGGAAGAGAGCATCCGCAAACAGATTCTCCAGGAAGGCAATGCCCTTTTGGATGAACTCCAGGGTGGCGAGAATCCGAAAAATCGAATCGTCGCCGTGTACCATGAAAAGTTCTACATTCAGGACACGTGATGGACAAAGACCTTTCCAAACACGCTTCCGAACACACGTTTGAGGAAATCGTTCCCGCCGCCGAAGCCGCGACGGGCCGCTTGGATATCGGCGATCTCAATAACGTGAAATTGACGATCACGGCGGACTTGGGCACGTCCAATTTGTTGGTTCGCGATGTGTTGGATTTGAAGCGAGGATCCGTCATCCAACTGAGTAAACTCGCCGGCGAGATGACGGATATTCACGTAAATGGCCTGCCGTTGGCGCGGGGCGAAGTCGTCGTCATCGGCGACACCTTGCACGTTCGTATCGGGGAGATCGTCGGGCAGGAACACGCCGACGAAATCTTGCACGAGACGGAGAACGAGAATGGGTAACCGGACACTTGCGCTGGTTCTACTACTCGTTCTCGCCGGTGCGACACAGGCTCTGGCGTCGTCCTCGACGGCGTCCCCCGCCTCCGACGTGCAACCGGCACAAGATGATGGAAAATTCGAAGCCACCGAGGCGCCAAAAGTTAAATTAGAAGAGCCGGAAAATCTGGAGCGATTCGGGCGAACCCGTCGCCGGCAGCGAGCCAAGCGCACCGCCGCCCGCTCCGTCAGAGCAAGCCCCCGTCCCCGATTGGTGGACGAAGGCGCAACAATCCCTGGACCAGGCAATCGACGACCAGACCAGTGGCGCAGGGGAAAGCCCGGAATCCACGAACGCCGCAAATGCAGACAGCGGCAGCCCGCGCACGCTCGGTCGCACCGTGGCGCAAGGGGTCATTTCCCTGTGTGTCGTGCTGGCGCTGATTCTCTTGTGCACCTGGGCGGTCAAACGATTTGGCGCACGGACGCCCCTGCTCGCGGGTACGAGTTTGGGCACGGTCCTGGGCAAGGTATACCTTACCCCCAAGGTCGCGTTGCATTTCGTGAAAGTGCGAAACGTCGTGCTCGTCATCGCCGTGAATCCGAATGGTGTGTCAACCATTGCCCAGCTTAATGCGGCGTTGTTTGACGACATTACACTCCCATCGCCCGCGGAACAGCAAAACGACCGCCAGTTGGACTTCCTTTCGCACTTGACCGGGGCGGCCGCGGATTCGGCGCCGGCACGTTCCACCGACAGCGAAGACGACGAGATCGCCGCTTTGAAAGGCGATATCGCCCGGTTGCAGCAATACCTCCAGGAAACGACGCGTGAGCTGGGCGATTAGGGCCGCAGTACTCATCGCGCTGGCATCGGGCGCCTTCGCGGGGGTCGCTCCCGCTCAGGATACCACCACCGGCCCGGACAACACCTTCGGCGCGACCAATTTCATCGATCAGATGCGGGATTCGGTCACCCCCCAGCGCCTCTCCACGACCATGACCCTGTTCATTCTGTTGACGGTGCTATCCCTGGCGCCGGCAATTCTGGTCATGACGACCTCGTTTACCCGGATTATCGTGGTGCTGGGGTTCTTGCGGCAGGCCATGGCCACCCAACAATCTCCCCCCAATCAGGTGTTGGTCGGATTGGCACTGCTTCTGACGTTCTTCATCATGGCGCCGACCTATCAGCGCGTGAACAGCGAGGCGATCCAGCCCTACGTCAACGAACAGATCGGCGCGGATGAAGCCCTCGAACGCGGTATGGCGCCGGTTCGGGAGTTTATGTTCCACCAGGTGTTGCGCCACCCCAAGGATCTGGCCCTGTTCATCGAGATCGCCCATCTGGAACGTCCGAAGACCCCCGATGACGTGCCCACCCACGTGTTGGTCTGCGCATACGTCCTCAATGAATTCCGCGTGGCCTTCACCATCGGTTTCGTGATCTACATCCCCTTCCTGATCATCGACATGGTCGTGGCCAGTACGCTCATGGCCATGGGCATGATGATGCTCCCCCCCGTCTTCGTCTCCCTCCCCTTCAAGATCATCATGTTCGTCCTCGCCGACGGCTGGTACCTCATTATCAGCGAACTCGTCCAAAGTTTTCAGTAACCAACGCCACCGATCCGCCTGCCCGAAGACGGACGGCAAAACGGTGATGCCAGGCCTCTGAGAGCGTGTTTCAAAAGGGCTCGTTACCGGTCTAGAGCGGTTTAAGTTATCTCGTAGCCGCTGACGACCTTTCGTACTCGTTCTCGTACTTCGTACTCGTACTCGAACCGTGGAGTGGAGAGAAGATGTAATTTGGCTAACCCAACACGTCATTTCTTCACGGAGTCAAGACTTTGCGTCTCATCGAGTACGAGTACGAGACCGAGTACGAAGTACGACTGAAAGGACACAGAAAAAGTTAAAATGCTCTAAAGAGAAGTGTGGCGGATGTAGCGCAGGCGTCCCCGCCTGCATTCTTTGGGGCGCTGTCGCAAGGATATGCAGGCGGGGACGCCTGCGCTACATCCGCGACGCCTTGCCGATATCCCACTTCTGAAACACACTCTGAGTCTGGGGGCGGTGTCCCCGCACCCCTCCGTTCTTTCTGACGAGGGGGGGTGCCGGGGGTGGACGCGTGTTCGGTGCTGTCCGTCATGGGAGGTGTTCTCCTTGTAAGCATCGAACAAGTAAAGGTTTGCACGGGAATCGGGCCGGAGGTTGGCGGCCGTGGGGTTGGGGGTGCACCCATTTCTATTTTTGACGATTCAAGGGGGGGTGCACTCCGCGAATTTCGGTCCCCGCGGTCGCGAGGATAACGGGCGCGTTGGGTGTGGCTGGTCATGGGCGGAGTCTTCCTTATCAATATAGGCCGGGGCGTTGCAGTGGGAATTGGGCTGGAGGCTTCGTACAGTTTCCCATAAAAGAGAGAACAATGTGGAGTGCGGCCACGCCTTGGCGTGGCTGCTTTTCCGGAGCAGGTTTGCCTGCGGCGCATTCTGATGCTGTACGGAGTGTCGCCTCAAACCGCAATGACTTCGTGAAATAGGGTCTTCTGCAATTGACGTAGGAAAAGCAGCCACGCCAAGGCGTGGCCGCACTCCAAATATTCTTTCTGTGGGAGGCCGGCGCTGGAGTTTCTACGTGAACCTGTTCTGCCCTTTCAGGGCGATCAGGGCTGGTGGCGACGGGTTCCCAGGGCGTTGCCCTGGGCTGTCCTGTTTCACCCCTTCGGGGTGACGGGGGCAACGAAATAACTTCTATTCAGGAAAACCGCAGCCCTCGTATCGCGGGTAGGAAAACCCGCCCTCCGCGTGGACGAGGACCGTTTGTAGCGCCTACCCGGCGGATATCCGGTCCGCGATGAGGTAGGCCGCGCCCATGACGCAGGCGTCGTCGCCGAGTCGTGCGGCGACAACTTTGACGCCCTTGCGCAGGAAAGGCATGGCGTGGACTTTCAATGCGCGGTCGACCTCTTCGAGGTAGAGGGATTCCATGGCTTCGACCAGGCCGCCGCCGAGCACGACGGCCTCGGG
Source organism: Candidatus Hydrogenedentota bacterium (assembly GCA_963745075.1). GTDB lineage: Bacteria > Hydrogenedentota > Hydrogenedentia > Hydrogenedentales > SLHB01 > JAHDWY01. The sequence goes on from CAVUWV010000021.1 coordinate 44,331, forward strand.
GCTCATGGCATTGATCATGTTGCCCGCGGCGATGCCGGTGTAGTAGGCCGCCTTGCGGACGACGCCTTCCACCATCTTCTCCCCCTCTTCAATCGATTTGGCAATCACGCCGCTGCGGATATTCGCCAGGTCGGTGCCGCAATGCTTGTAGATGTACGGCGCGTCGCCTCGTGCGGCAAGGGCCGCAATCTGCGAAGCAATCGCGACGCGCGACGCCAGGGCTTCGAGGCACCCGCGCTTGCCGCATCCGCAGTAGGGGCCGTCGACTTCGAGGGTCATATGCCCCACCTCCGCCGCCGAACCCGAGAACCCGTGGTAGAGCTTGCCGTCGATGATAATCGCGCCGCCGATCCCGGTCCCGGGGAAGATCCCAAACACGTGATCGCAGTCTTTGACCTTTCCGAAGGCGTACTCGCCATAAGTCCCCACATTGACGTCGTTGTCGACGAGAACGGGAACATCAAAGGCCTTGCGAAGCACGTCGGCGAGGGGAAACTGTTTCCACCCCAGGTTCGGGGTATCGATGATGACCCCGTCTTTGGGATCGAGCGGCCCGGGCGATCCGACACCGATTCCGCGGATCGGTTTGTCGCCCGACTCTTCGATCGCGGTGCGGACAATGCGAACGATGCGGTCCTCGGGCTTTTCGTCCGGCTTCTTTGCGGACTTGCTTTTCTTGCGGCATCGGCCGATCACCTTGAACTTGTGGTCCATCACGCAGGCCATCATCTTCGTGCCGCCGATGTCCAGTCCGACAACGTACTCGCCCGGTTTCAACTTCGCTTTCATTCGCATTCCTCCGCCATTGGTCCAGGGGGAGCATAACACGTTCGGCGCCGACTATTGGAACACGTCGGAAGTCAGGCCGAAACAGCTTCTATTACACGATAGAGGAACAATCGTTGCACCTGGAGACGCCGCAAAATCGAATTCACGTCCCCCTTCGAGGGGGGAATTCCGCGCAACGCTTCGCGTTGCGTGTCGAACAGGCAATGAGCTGAACTTGGCGCGTGCGGCGACACATCTATCCAGAGACCTACGTATGTACCATCCCCCCCTTTTTGAAGAGGGATCAAGGGGGACGTTCAGCCGATAGATGTACCCTTATTTGAATTGAGAGCGATTAAAACGACTCGTCTTCGAGGATGCGGATACCGGTGATGCGCGATAGTTTGAAAACCCGGGCCCCGCCCAGGCGATGGCAGAACCCGCTCAGCGACGGAATCGCGCCCACGGTGTCAATGGATACCGGGTTTACCCGACGGACCGTCGGTTTCGGGCTCCACGTGGATTGATACTGAATCAGGATTGGACGTCGGCGATGTATGGCATCGTCAATAATCTCGCCGACGATCCGCGGGGAGTAGGACGGCAGGTCGACCGTCTCTTCTTCGGCAGTCTCGTCCGCGCGTTTTTCGGCGGATCGTTCGTCCGGCTCGTCGGCATCGGTCCGCGATTCCATCCACGGGCCGACCCATTGCTCGGGCGGGCCGTCGTCGAGGACCACGCCATTCTTGCCGACCGGCATCCCGAACGATTTGAGCGCGCGCTTGATCGCAGTGAGACCGCCCTTTCGGACGACCAGGGTGTAGAGTCCGAGCCGCCCTTCCACATGCTCGGCAACGTCGGGCAACTCAAGCACCGCATCACACGCTTCGGGATCGTCGAACCGGACCAGCGTGGCGGTCTGGGCGGAGGGCAGCACCATGTCGCCGTTCCAAGCGCGTAACGCGGCCCGGAAACGCGCCGCGAGCGCCCCCTCGACCAGCGTTTCCAGTTGTGCGGCTTGCAAACCCCAATCGATATCGCGCCGAAGGGTCTTCTTGCTCAGCGTGAATTCGAGATCGCCCGTTGCCGTCGTGCGAACCTCGCCCAATTCCTCCAGACGCCGTCGAACGAACAGGTCGGCTTTGGGCCAAGGCACGCGGAGCGCAAGCCCCTCGCCCTGCTGCGCGCAGGGTTCCGATGCGTTCCGGTAGTTGATCTGATGGTTTACACCGGGCTTGGTACCGTTCAAGACCAGGCAAAACCGCCCGCCCAGATGGCGCAGCGAGGCGTCGTCATCCGCCGCCGTCACGGCCTCGAGTTCGGACAAGAACTCCAGCAGTTTGCACTGTGGATGAATCGCAACGGCCGCAACCTTCCGATCCCAGGTGCTGAATTGATCGCGCACGTTGGTCGGAAGCGGCCGGCTGGAATGGGCCTCGAGGATCGCGCTAAACTCGTCCGTCGAAACGCCCGACCGCACCCCGCGATACACGCTTTCCTGGGTCAGACGATAGGTGCTGACCGGCCCGCCGCGAACCCGCTCGCAGAACACGTCCAACTTGCGCCGCAAGTCCGCAGGGCAGCGGTCCAGGTACGCGATCACCTCGAAATCCGGCTGGATCACGAGGGCGTCGCGTGCAATGTCGTTGGCCTCGGCAGGGGCTGGGCCGACTCCCAAGGCGTAGCGGCCCAGATCGGAGAGCCGGAAGAGGCGGCCTTCATCCGCGAGGTCCACCATCCCAAAATTCGCAAACAGGCTTTGAATCATCCAAGAGAACAGGCGCTTTTCATGATTTTGCCAGGCGCGGTCCCGCCATGCGGGGGAAGCGTCGAGGACATTTGCCGCGATCGCCCGCCACCGCTCGTGGAGAAACAGGGCATTCTCATCGATGCGCCGGATCGCGTTGACGAGCCCGTCCAACGTGAACCACACTCCGGCGGGCTGTTCCGCCAACACGCGAGCCACGAGGAGCTTGTGATACCGCCGCCGGAGACTCCCGGCCGGTAAGCGAGACTCGATGGCGCTGTAGGCCTGCGGAAAGAACAGTTGGAGATCGGGGAGTTCGTCCGATTCGAGATATCCACGGAAGAGGCCACGTACCCGGTCCGCCCGCGGCCTTTGCGCCCACGCTTCGGCGCGGTCCGTCGTGGCCAGGCGGTTCGATTTTGTCGTGACGCACCCCAATTGGCGTGCGATCATGAGCGCAAATTTGAGGGATTCGGTACTGACATTGGCGTCGGACGCCAGTTCACGGGCGCGGGTGCCGTCGCTCTTGTGCAGCTCGCCGGAAGCCGTGACTCGTGGTTCCAAGACCTCCACCACCCGCAGGGTCTCCAGAAACGCGGTGGTGGCCCCGTCTTTGCGGGTCACGCCTTCGTCCGGGACCGGGCCGGAGAACGGAGGAACGGTATGGCCGACTGCCGGGGGTTCGGGCACATGGGGTTGCAACGTTTCCGACACGGTCAATACGTAGGCGCTGGAAGCTAGTTGCTCTTGACGGGTCAATTGTTTGAATGTGAACGCACCCGACCGGTCCAAAGGGGGAACCAGCACGAGTCCCAGCACCGCGAGGGTCTCGAGGGAAGGGGCAGGCGCAGCCCCGATCAGCCCCCGGATGCCCAATATGTCGGCGGAAGTGATCCCGTCGTTCGTGGCTACCAAATAAAGCATGCGGAGTGCGGGCGGTTCCAGGTCGTTTATAACCCCCTTCATATGAAGGGGATCACCGAGGATCTTTTCGAGTGCCTTGATGCGGCTGGCTTTATTTGCCGCGCCGAGCCGCCATCGGTCGCACATCGTCCCCAAGGCGTCATTGGTGTAGCCTCGCAGGCATTCTTTGATGCTGTAGCCGGTTGTCAATCGTGAACCCTCGGCAAATGCCCCAGAGATTGCAGTCGGCGCACGATATCGGGTACGGCTTGAGGCTGGACCGCGATGCACAATTCCGAAAGCCGTTCCCCCAGAAACGGTTGCAGGATCGCGTCGCTCTCGATTTCCGTCAGAACGAGCGGATCCGTGACCTCGATCACGGCAACCCCGTCATGCAACTTGGGACCCTTCATCGTATTCTCCCAGGTAGAGGCAAAAATACAACCGCCTAGTGTAGCAAATGGGGGGGCGAAAAGAAAAATCGGCGTCTGGCGTGCAAGTTCCGGATACAGCGGCATGGGGAATTCCCTGGATGAAGGGGCAATGTGACCGCGTGAAAACGAATGGGCCGCCCAGCTCGGGGCGGCCCACATAACGCACATAACCTATTCATATATAGTAACTTAGTTTTCGCTGGCGCGTGACTTCTCGTATTCCGCGACGATTTGTTGCGCAACGTGTTCCGGCACCTCGTCGTAGTGGTCGAATGTCAACGCGTAGCTGCCGCGCCCGCCGGTCATGCTGCGGAGTTCCGTCGAATACCGGAGCACCTCGCCTTCCGGCACATGGGCCTTGATGGTCTGCCGGCCACCGCCGATCGGTTCCATCCCGATAATGCGGCCTCGACGGCTGTTCAGGTCACCGTTGACGTCCCCCATGAAATCGTCGGGGACGGTGATTTCGATCAGCATGATGGGTTCGAGCAGGCACGGCTTGGCCTCTTTCACGCCCCTCTGGATCGCCATGGACGCGGCGATCTTGAACGCCATTTCCGAGGAATCCACGTCGTGATAGGACCCGAAGTGGAGTTCGACGATGATATCGACCACGGGATACCCTGCGATCACGCCCTTCTCCAGCGCCTCCTGACAGCCCTTGTCCACGTGCGGAATGTATTGTTTGGGCACCACGCCGCCGACGATGCTGTCGATGAACTGATACCCCTCGCCCCGGCCGTTCGGGGCAATCCGGAGATGAACGTCGCCGTACTGGCCGTGGCCGCCGGACTGTTTCTTGTGCTTGCCTTGCACGTCCGACTTCCCCTTGACCGTCTCCTTATACGCTACCTTTGGCGTATGGGTTTCGGCCTCGACGTGGTACTTGCGCTTCATCCGGTCCAGTAGGATATCGAGCTGTAAATCGCCCATCCCTCGGACGATATGCTCGTTGGTCGCGGTGTCCCGATAGTGGCTGAAGGTCGGGTCCTCTTCGGCAATTCGGTTCAACGCTTCGCCGATCTTGTCCTCATCGGCCCGGGACTTGGGCACGATGGCCAGTTTCACCATGGATTCCGGCAACGGAATCTCGGGAAGGAGGAATTCGGTGCCGTTGGACACGATGGTATTGCCAAAGTGCGTGTGCTTGAGTTTGGTCATCGCGGCCAAGTCGCCCGGGTATACCGCGTCCACCTGGACCTGCTCCTTGCCGTTCATGAGGTACAACTTGCCGGTCCGCTCTTTGGACTGGGTCGATACGTTGTAGAAATCGGAATCCGACCGCAAGGTCCCCGAGAATACGCGGAAGAGGGTAAGCTGCCCGACGAAGGGGTCCACCACGGAACGGAACACCTGGCCAATGAACGGACCCTTGGGGTCCACTTTCATCTCGGCTTCGCCGCCCTTCCCGTTCTTCCCCACGAGCTTACGTTCCGAAGGGGTCGGGAACGAGTGGGAAATCATGTCCAGCAGTTCCTTAATCCCGATTTCCTTTTCGACGCTTCCTGCCACGATGGGAACGATCTTGCCGGCGCGGATACCGTTATGGAGTCCCTGGTCAAACTCTTCGGGTGACAGCTCGCCGGTTTCGAGGAATTTCTCGAGGAGCGCGTCATCGGATTCAGCTACAACGTCAACGATGCCGGAGCGCACCGATTCGATTTCACCCGCGAGTTCGTCGCTGCTGCCGGTAAGGATGTTGACCACGCCGTGCAGCGAATCTCCCTCGCCGAGGGGAATGATGAGCGGGACGCATTGATTGCCGTAGGCGCTTCGCAGTTGGTCAACAACGTTATTGAAATTTGAATTCTCACGGTCCAGTTTGTTGATGAAGATTGCGCGGGGGGTCTTGTAGCGGTTGGCATACCGCAAGGCGTTATCGGTTCCCACCTGAATGCCCGTGGTCGCGTCGACAAGGATAATGACGCTATCAAGTACCGGTACGGACGATGCTACTTCCCCCAGAAAGTCCGCGTATCCGGGATGGTCGACGAGGTGAATGCGCGTCCCGTCCCAGTCCAGGTTCGTCAACTTCATGCTGATGGTCTGCTGGCGTTGAATCTCTTCCTCGAGATAATCGCAGACCGTGTTGCCTTCTTGAATCTTACCCAGCCGATTCGTTTTCCCGGCGGCGTGAAGCGCATGCTCGATGAGCATCGTCTTCCCCGTACCGCCGTGACCTAGGATGCCAACATTACGTACACTCCCCGACTCCGCACTAGACATAACAAGACCCTCCGCCCCATGGCATTACGACTACTCCAGACGGCCGAGGATACGAACGAGTGCACCGGTTTGATAGTCGCCACATCCACGACCGGATTTCAAAGTATAGCGCGCAAGGAAGGCCGCTACAAGATTTCATGACAAATTCGCCGCACATCTGCCCAGCCCCGAATGTCCCTGCTGATCGCCGGTCAGCAGCCTGCTAGAATGGGCACATGAAGCTCGTCTGTCTTTGCAGCGCGTTGGATATCCGGCACCGGTACGGGTGTACGCCGGCGTGGTGGCAGTTTCTCAAGGGATTGTATGAAGAAGGGTACGACGTTATCGCTGTCCCATACACGGGCGCGGGGTTCGAGACGCCGTGGTGGCGGGGCTATCCTAACCCGTGCGACGTGGAAAGCCGGGCTTTTAGCGCGGTGAAGAAGCTCTTCGGGTCCGGCGCGACTTCTACCGAGGAGGGAATCGGCGCGAAAGTCGGGAAGACCCTGATCGAATCCTGGGTGCGGCCGCGCTGGATTGAGTGTCTATCCCGCATCTTGGCAACGGAACGCGATGTCGATGCCGTCATCGTCTTCACGATTCCGGTCAACCACTTCACGGGCCTGCCATCCCTTATACGCGATCGATTCGGGGTGCCCTTTTTCTATTTCGACGGCGACGTGCCGGCCAGTTTGCCGCGTTTCAGCGGTTTTGCTTCGGGGTTCAAGTCCTATGAAGGCGCCGACGTGAGCGAATATGACGCGTTCATGTGCAATTCGGAGGCGGGCGCGGACGAGTTGACGGCGATGGGCGCCCGGGCCGTGCGAACGGTCCATTGGGGCGTCGATCCCAGCCTCTACGAACCGGTGGAAGTCGAGCCGGATCGCAACGTCTTCTTCTACGGCTTCGGCGTCGAGTATCGCGAAAACTGGATCGAGGAAATGCTGACAAAGCCGAGCCAGACCCTTGCGGAAAGCGGATTCTACGTGGGGGGCAAAGGATTCCCGGAGAATCTCGGCGCGGTAACGCAGGTGGGCGATGTTCCGTTTAACGTGTTTCGCCACGCGTGTTGCCGCAGTCGAATCAACTTGAACATCACGCGTTCCAGTCATGCGGAAGTGCATGGCTCCTCCACCATGCGCCCCTTTGAACTTGCCGCAATGGGATGCTGCATCGTCAGCAATCCCCACGACGGTATCGAGGACTGGTTTGAACTGGACCGGGACGTTCGGGTGGTGCACTCTGCGGAGGAGGCGGCGGCGGCCTACCGGGAACTTCTCGGGGATGACGCGCGCCGACACGCTATGGGCCAAAGCGCACGGCAACGGGTCTTGGAACAACATACCCACCGCCATCGCGCGCGGGAAATCGTGGACTTTATCGAGCAAATCCGGTCGAGCGCGCAGGGCTGAATTTCGATCCACGCAACTTCCGGCTGTGGTATGCTGGAAGACTGGAGGGAACCTGTAATCCATGAAACTTCGTTTGCCGTTTATCCTCGCGCTGATCGCGCCGCTGCTGCTCGGGGCGGGAGCGTACACGCGAACCCTGCGCCCCGCAGGCGCCGGGCTGCTCTATCCAACGGACCCGAACACCCTTCGCACGGCGATCGAGCAGTATCTTGCGGAGGCCGATCCGATTGCCCTGCCCGGGCCGGTGGTAGGATGCGTCGTCCCCCATTCCAGCCTGAAAATGTGCGGCCCGATATTGGCCAGCACACTCAAACCGATTCAGCGTGGCGAGTACGATCGGGTGATTGTGTTGTCGCCAGCCCTCTTCTCGGAATTTCGCGGCTGTTCGGTTCCGGCCGTCCAGTACTATCAGACGCCGCTTGGCGACATCGAACTGGACGGTCCGGCGATCCGGCGAATCACGCTGAATTCCCTCATCGACACCCGGGCAGTCATCTACCGCCCCGGGGCCTACACCGATCCCGAGGTCAATCGCCGGCCGCTTCACGAACGTGAGTTTGCGGCGGAGCCCGCGTTGCTGTTTCTGCAGGTCCTACTCGGCAATTTCAAATTGCTGCCCATTGTGGTGGGGAACTTGGATCGCAACCTGCACGAGCTTTCGAATGACGACCGTTCCAAGCTCGATGAGGAAGCGATCGAGAACGTTGCCCGCACGATCGATTCGGTTATGGACGACCGCACCCTCCTCGTGGTGTGCTCGGAGTTCACGCGTTTCGGCGCGGTGAACGATTTTACGCCCTTCACCCAGAACGTCCTGCAAGGGATCGCGGAACTGGACATGCAGGCGTTCAAGCTTGTCGAGGCGAAACAATTCAATGGATTCGAAGACTACTTAGCGGAAACCGGGAATCCCATCACCGGCAAGTTTCCGATTCTGATCGGGATGCATCTCCTCCCGCGGACATCGCATGGTGTTCTGATGGGGTATACCCTATCCGCGAAAGTCACCGGCGATCTGAGTGCGTCGGTAAGCTATGGTGGCATCGCATTTTTCGATGCGACGCGCGCGCTCCACGAGGTCGCCGGTGCGGCCCTGACTCCGCCTGCGCCGGCGCTTCCGCCGAGTCCGGACCAAACGAAGGGCCAAGGTACGGATGCTGGAACACAGTGAGCATTTCCTGACTCACGAGGAGGAGCAGCTTCTGCTCCTGATTGCGCGAGACACCATCGAACACTGGGTGCTCGAAGGTATCCAGACGGATCCGGAGCGCTATCCCCTGACCGACGCGCTGAAAGAAAAACACGGGGCATTCGTGACGCTGCGCCTTCACGGGCAACTGCGCGGCTGCATCGGCCACACGGCCAACCGGGAACCACTCGCGTTCAGCGTTCGCGATAACGCCATCAACTCGGCCACCCGCGATCCACGATTCCCTCCGGTCGCCGCGGTAGAGGCTCCCGAAATCCGAATCGAAATCTCTGCACTGACGCCCGGGGACTCGCCTGAAACACCCTTCAAGCGAATTGAGAGCCTGGATGAGATAGTGATCGGACGCGACGGGCTATACATCGAACGCCTGGATCAGCGTGGCGGACTTCTCCTGCCGCAGGTCGCGACTGAAAACCGATGGGACGTGAATCGGTTTCTCTCGGCGGTGTGTATGAAGGCGGGGTACCCGGATGGAGCGTGGAAGGAACCGGGCACGCGGCTCTATCGATTCTCCGCCCAAGTATTCTCCGAGCATCCGGGCGCATAGGCCGCTCGAAATCCCTCCGCGTGAGCCGGCAGATCTTCGCGGAAACATTACTCACGGCACCCGGAGTTATCGGTCCGCAAGACGGCAGTTTTTGCACTGGGAAATATGTGGACTAACCAAGTGCGCCGTCTTCGAGACTCGCTCGGATGAGCGCCACGATTCTCTCCGAAGCTCGACCGGCCGCAGCAATCACGTCCGCATGGGTCAGCGTCCGTTCGTGGCAACAGTTGTTCGTGATGCACGACAAGACCGCGGATCGCACACCCAACCGGCGGCATCGCTGCACTTCGGGCGCCGTGCTCATGCCCACAACGGATGCGCCCCATCGCTGGAGCAAGCGAATCTCGGCGGGGGTTTCGTACGAAGGCCCATGCATCCAGACGTAGGTGCCGACGGCGTCGGACCCGCTCAAAACCACGTCCGGCACAATCGAGTCCACCCGTTCGCGCCATCCCTGGAACGGCCACGTCAGCAGGCGATCGACGGCGATGATATCCCCGACTTCCAAGGACGGAAGCAAACCGCCGCCAACATTTGTAAACACAAATGTGCGAACGCCCCAGCCGTACATGATTTCCACGGGTCGCGTGATTGCCGCGTAGTCGAACCCTTCGTAAAAGTGCAGACGGCCGGACTGGAGAATCACAGCGGTTGCTCCGCAACGGCCGAAGGCAAAGGTCCGGGGGTGACCTTCCAAATTGGACGTGGGCAGGCCGTCGATCTCGGAAAACGACACCACCCGGTCGACGTCATCCAGCAGCGGCAGCAGGTCCAACCCCGACCCCGAAACAATCCCGACCGGGGTTCGAACGTTCGTATCCGAATGCGGGCTATTCATGGCGCGGCTCGTTTGCGTGCGGCAATACCCTACTCTCCCATCATCCGTCGCCGGTCGCTCCGCGAGCGTCGCACCCCGGTTACGCTATGCAGGCCAGGAAGACGGAAAGAACATGCTGCTGTACAACTGCAACGCGTAGGGGTCCGTCATACCGGCGATGAAATCGGTCGTGCGGCGTTCAATCGAGTCGTTCGGATTCCCCGCGCAGCTTTCCTTGGTGGGATGCTCCAGCAACCGGTAGTAGAGTTCCCGAAGCAGCTTCTTGGCCTTATCGATTTCCATACTGATGGCTTCGCACGGGTACAGATTCGTGTACAGGTAATAGCGCAAGTCGGCGGTCGCCTGCCGCACGTCCTCCGTCATGCCGATGCGGCCGTCACGGCATCCTTCGATCAGGGCGATCGCCATCCGATTGATTCGCTCGGACGACGTCCGCCCCAGGGAGGCGACCGCGTCTCGGGGAAGATCGTCGATCGTAATGAGACCGCTGCGGATCGCATCATCGATATCGTGATTGATATACGCGACCGCATCGCAAATGCTGACGACGTTCGCTTCGAGCGTTGCCGCCCCGGAGCTGTCCCGCCCCGTAAGAATCCCTTTGCTACGCGAGTGGTTCAGAATTCCGTCCCGAACCTCAAACGTTAGATTGAGACCCGGCCCGTGGCGTGTCGACTCCAGCAGGTCCACTACGCGGAGACTCTGTTCGAAGTGGCGGAAACCCGGCTCGTAGACTTCGTTCAGCACGGCTTCCCCTGCGTGACCGAAGGGCGTGTGCCCGAGATCGTGGCCCAACGCGACCGCCTCGGTCAGATCTTCGTTGAGGCTGAGCGCGCGCGCGACCGTTCGCGCGATTTGCGACACTTCGAGGGTGTGCGTCATGCGGGTTCGGTAATGATCTCCTTTGGGGGCGAGAAAGACCTGCGTCTTCTGCTTCAATCTGCGGAAGGCCTTCGAGTGGAGAATGCGATCCCGGTCGCGTTGGAAAGCGGTTCGATAGTCGTGCTCTTTTTCCGACCGCAGGCGGCCTTTCGAATCCGCGACGAGGGTGGCATGCGCGCTGAGACTCTGCCGTTCGCGATCCTCGATTTGTTCGCGAACGTTACGTGGTCCGGGGAATTGTTCGGAGTTGGGAATGGACACCGGTCACTTGCCTTTGGCGAGCCGTTTCGCCAGTTCCACCGGAAGACCCGCGTCGATAATCTTGCGCTGACAGCTTTCAATATCGTACTCGACGCGGCAAAACTCGAATGTCATTTTCTCGGCGTCGAATACACCATATGCCGCGCGGGGATCGCGATCCCGGGGCTGACCGACCGCTCCGGGATTGATGAAATACCGGTTCGACGGATGCAACTGACGGGCATTGTTGCCGTTGGACGTGGTGTTGCCCTTTTCGCTGAAGAACGAAGGGCGGTGGCTGTGCCCGAAAAAGCAGGTGGTCACGTCCCGTCCGTTGAGGAATTCCAACTGCCGCATCGCGTCGAGCCAATCGATGATATAGTCGTCGCGGCTGCTGGGGGAACCATGGACGCCAAGGCAGGTGCCCCGGAATGTGATCTGTTCCGGCAGGGACGCAAGCCAGCGGCGATTGTCATCGCGCACTTGCTCGTATTGCCACTCGATGACTTTCTTAGCGGCGGCACGAAAAAACCACGGGTCCTCGAGACCGCACACGGCGGCATCATGATTGCCCATGATCGTCGGGATCTGCCGTTCGCGGACGATGTCGACGACTTCGTTGGGATTGGCGTTGTACCCGGTGAGGTCACCCAGGCAAACGATCTTGTCCGGTTTTCGCTGGTCTATGTCGTCAAACACCGCTCTGGTCGCTTCCAGATTGGCATGTAGATCGGCGATTATTGCAATCTGCATCTCTTTTTTCCCTGGCGGCACCTCCCGGCACGCGTGGGCTCTCCCGATTGAGCCACGCAGGGCGTGGGAACACCGTACTGCTGAGTTCCTGCCGCAACTAGGGTTACGTGATTTAAGGACACCCGGCGCATCGTATCAGTAAGTTTGTCCACTCGACCGGCTGAGACCCCGCGCTCCGTATGCAAAAAAAGCGAAGCATTCCCACTGCGCCCTGCTTTTGCCGTCGACGATTGCGCTTTTTTCGGCGTCCGATCGGCTCAGAAATCCTGTTCTTGGACTCTGGGCCTCTCTTGCCGCCCCGACCGGTCGATGATCTTCCGTAACTGCAGCACCTTCTTCCGAGCGTGGCTATTGCGCGGATCCACTTTGAGCACTTTTTCCATGACGTCCAACGCCTCGGGATACTCGCGACGCTTGATGTGCTGAACGCCAATATTGAATTGCGCCGCCAGCATCTTCTTGCGAAGACGACCGGAATGCGGGAACCGTTTCGCCGCTACGCGATACTGTTCGAGGGCCCCCGTATAATTGCGCGTCTCAAAGTAAAAGTCGCCCATGGTTTCTTCCTGACTCAAATCGTCGGCGACTTCTTGCGCTTTCTTTGCCTCTTTTTCCTCCCTGCGCTTGGCTTCGTATTCTTCCGGCGTGTACACGTGGTTCAGTGCCGAAGCCTCGACCAGGATGCTGATGTTATTGGTGTTTTCTTCTTTCGGTATCAGATGGAATCGCGGATCGTCCGGGTTGTACGGGTGCAACGTGGAACCGCGCAACACTTCGCCGTCGATGAATTCGACAACGACTTCATTGCCTTCGGCCATCCACTCGCGGTACCGAGTGGAGCGATCGAACTTTCCGTCAAAACTTTTTACGTAGAAGACCGCTTTGATATCCGCATAGCGGATTTGCGTCGTCTGCCCCGAAGAAACGCCAGTCTCATCCGTTTCATCAAGATGAAAGGCCGGTTCCTTGGGATTCAGGGCAAAACATACGCCTCGCGCGGTTCGCCCATCTTTGAATCGAACGACCAGCCGCTGGCGCGTATGGCGCTTCTTGTGATGCTCGCCTTTGCGTTGCAGACGGACTTCGCGCTCTTTGCGTTGTTCTTGACGCTTGACCCACCACTCGTCACCAATGGCGGCGGGTCTCACCTCGGTGAGATAAAGGCCTTTTCGGCCCACCTCGTTGATGGCATCCGCTTCGCTATCGGCGTCGAGAACGCCGAACGTTTCTTTGCCGCTCTCGTCGATCGCCTTGTACGCGTATTTACCCACGGCACGCTCCCCTCGCAGACATTTCGACTCCGTTACGGACTCAAGACGCTACGCGCTGGAAAGCATCATTGGCTACCGTCTTGTCCGTCTCGCCATCGCACATCGGCCCATCTGCTCCGGGCGCGACGACGGACATCCACTCAACGGTACCATGCCTTTCGCATCGCGTCAAAACTCGTTTTGTGTCTAAGTCATTGAAAACGATACCGTTTCAGCGACCTTGACGGTCTGTACGTCGAAATGCCATCAAGTTTTGAAGAACGCGATTCGTACAACAACCTCCAATTACATCGTAACCGTTTGCATTCTAAGAGATTACTCTTTGGAATACAAGTCAAATACACCCCGCCGCCCCTCCGGCCACCGCCACAAACTGGGCTGGGAAGGTGTCGGTTTGTGCGTGTTTCACACCCGCGATCCGCGCATAGTACTCGCGATTCATACGATCCATGAACTCCGAAACCGCCGCGGCCGGCACCAGATGGATCGTACAACCCCCAAATCCCGCGCCCGTAAGTCGCGAACCGATACTCCCGCCGTCCCGGGCCAGTGCAACCATTCGATCCAGTTCGGGACAACTCACGAGATAGTCGTGCGCGCAACTTTCGTGCGACGCGTCCATCAATGCGCCGAAAGATGCCGCATCCCCCGCAGTGAGCGCGTCCCGTCCCGCCTCGACGCGCTGATATTCGGTGCGCTGATGCCGCGCGCGCGCCTGCAATGGGAATCCCCCGTCAGGCTCCGGCAGATCGCCCAGCCATTGGGATCGGATTTGCGCCTCCGACAAGCCAAGGAAACGGCCTGCCTCGGCAAGGGTCGTTCGCGGGCGGGGAAATGTCTCGTCCAGCAAGTCCTCGACTTCACGGTCCAAAAGGCATAATGGACCGAACCACAGATCGCCCAGACAGGCGATCCTCACGTCTTGTCCAAACGTCCGCTGGGCCTGCCGTTCGACCATGGCGCGAATAAGCCGGCAAGTCAGCGGGCCCTCGTTGTAGCGTTGGCGAGCGGCGCCGGTCTTCTGGGCCTCCACCAATGAATTGCAGATAACGAATGTGTGATCGTCGAAGAGGGAAACTTCTTCAACGCGCAACGGATTGAAATCGATCTTGCAGGCGTGATTCTCCCCACCGAGGAGAATGATGGCCTGGTCCATACCGCCGCCCTGGGTCCCGGCATAGCGTTCGGCCTGTGCCAGAATCTCGGCCAACTGAAGCCGCGTCAGATCGGCTTCCGTCGAAGTGCCCAAAGCGGAAAGATACGTGAGAGCCGTAGCCACCACCAGCGCCGACGACGACGAAAGCCCCGCGGCCGTCGGGATATCTCCCCATACGAGGAGGTCCATCCCCAACGCCCCGTCGAGTTCCAGCGCATCGTTCACCCCGCACACCGCCGCTTTACAGTAGTTCTCCCAGCTTCCCTCCTTGGAAGGAACGATCGCGGGTCCGTTCGCGAATTCGGCCGAAAGATAGCGCTGGTCGAGACTCTCGAGGCGTATGGCGTTGTCTTCCCTAGCCGCGGACGCGATATAGACCGCCTGACTCAGCGTCATGGGGAGAACGGAGAGTCCGTTGTAATCGACGTGCTCGCCGAGAAGGTTTACGCGGCCCGGCGCACGGCAAACGCGCGGCTCCCGGGCTCCCGGAAACCGGGCGCGAAACGCAGACTTCAGATCCTCGACCTGCATGGTTGCGGGAATGACACCTTTGGTTGCTCTGGAGGTGCCGGGGATTGTAGCGGGCGGAAACGGCCTTTTCAAAGACTCCGGGAACCTCTTCCTGCGGCGCCGTGTTTAAGGGGACACGAAGCGCAGAGGCTGCGGCCAAGGAGAACCTTGAATGAGAACCATGGGAATCTTTCTCGTTGCGTGTGCGATCGCGGCGCTGACGGCCGCGAACGGCGCAGAGCCCAAGAAAGAGGCTCGCGTACACGACCACGCCTCGCAGAGCGGCGATTTATTCAAGAAGGCGGACACCAACGGCGATGGCGCAGTGACGCTGGAGGAGATCCAGGATGTGGCGCCCACGTTTCCAGCCGAACGATTCCAGGCGATCGACCATAACCGTGACGGACGGATCGACGCGAAGGAACTCCAACGCATGAAGCGCGCAACGCAGGCCAAGGCGGGAGACCTTTTCAAACGAGCGGACGCTAACGAGGATGGTCATGTCACGTTGGACGAGTTCAGGGCCGTGGCGCCCAAGATGGACGAAAGCCGCTTCGCGCAACTCGACCGGAACGGCGACGGTGGGATCACCTTGAACGAGCTGATACGCCAACACCCGCCGCAATCCGCTTCCGATCCCGGAAAACGGTTTCGCAAGGCCGATAAAAACGGCGACGGCAAGGTTTCGTACGACGAGTTGACGACTCAGATGCCCGACCTGACGCAAGAGCGGTTCGCGCATATGGATCGCAATAACGACGGCGTGTTATCCCCGGAAGACCGCAAGGAATCGACGCCACGAAAACGTACCGGCAACGATTCCCACGTGTCCCGCGCGGCTGCAGCGCGCAAGCTCATGGAAACGGACGCCGACAAAGACGGTTCCGTGACCTTCAAGGAAGTGACTGCAGCAAAACCGGGATTCCCTCGCAAGGCATTCGATCGGTATGACACCAACGGCGATGGGATCTTGTCCGCTGCGGACTACGCCGGCACGTAGCGGATCGACCACATCGTTGTGTGACGTGCGTTACCCGCTGCGGCGGCCGGAGCGCAACAGCAGTCTGCCGAAACTCTTCACTTCGGGAATTCCAAAGTACCACGAAATCGCGAAGTAAACCGCAACCGCAGCCAAGACTGGAATGCAAACGCTCGTCATGCGACTCGCAAACGTATCGGCGGCGAATAATGCGTGGGTACGGATGTACGCCGCATAGGCGACGGCGGCCATCACCACCGCCGCCACGGTCATTCGAAGGATTGCGGCGGAAAAGGCGCGATCCCACAACACTCCGAACCGCTGACCGAGCAGAATGTAGAGCACGACAAAATTCGCGGCGTACGAGATGGACGTTGCGATTGCCAACCCCTTGTACCCATACGGGCCGACAAGCAGCACGTTCAGTACGATGTTCAAGACCATGCTGCCCGAAGAGACGATAACGGGCGTTTTGGTGTCCTTGAATGCGAAGAACCCGGTGACACAAACCTTGACCCACGCGAAGGTCACGAGCCCGGCCGCGTATATGGCCAGTGCCGTCAACGTCCACGCCGTGTCCTGGGGCGTGAATTGCCGGTACTGAAAGAGCAGCCGCACGATGGGAAACCCCAAGGCGACAAGCCCGAGTGTCGCCGGAGCGATCATGAAATAGGATTGGCGCATCCCCTGCATCAGCAGCGACCGAACGGCGGCATAGTCCTCCCGTGCGGCGTGGCGCGACGCTGCGGGCAATACGGCTGCCGCCACGGCGAACCCGAAAATCGAAAGCGGCAATTGGACGAGGCGGTTCGCATTGTAAAGCGCCGTCACGCTTCCTTCGGCGCTCTTGTACGCGAAGAGCGTGTCGACCAGTTTGTTGACCTCGCCGGCCGCTTGTCCGAACAAAACGGGAACCATCAATCCCAGCATGACGTAAATCTCCCGCCGCCGCAGGTGGAAGCGAGGACGCCATACGCCGGCGTATTTGCCCAACGCGTAGTACTGGACCGCCACCTGCGCGACGCCGCCAAGCCATACGCCCAATACCAGCGCGTACGCGGGATCGGGAAGGGAGTTCCGAAACAGGAGGACCGACGCGATGATGGCAACGTTGAGCAGGGCAGGCGCCCAGGACGGTGTCATGTAATGCCGCACGGTAAACAACGCGGCCATGGAAAACACCGCCAAACCAATCCAGAAAAGATACGGAAACGTCCAGCGCGCAAGAGAAGACACCAAGGCGATCGATGCCGGATCGAGGTGCTCGCCCTTGGTGATGGGTTGCAGCGCGTTAAGACCCTGAAGCAATTGCGGCACAAGCAAGACGCCGATGATGCTCAGCGCGGCCAGCAAAAGGATCATCCCCCCCATGGAGTCGGCAACGACTTCCCGGAACGCCTTATCGGACTTCTTTTCGAGCGTTTCGGAAAAGACGGGAATGAACGCGGCGTTTGACGCGCCCTCTCCCACAAGGTCCCGCAACATGTTCGGAAAACGGAATGCGACGATAAACGCTTCGCGCGAGCCGACGGGGATGAAGATGTTCATCACCTGGTCCCGGACAAGTCCGAGCACCCGGCTGAACATCGTTCCGCCGGCGAAGATCGCAACAAACTTTGAGAGACTATGGTCCGAGTCCGACACTACGTGTTCCTAGTTCGTTTTGGGTGTTCCGACGGAGAGCACCCCACACCAATGCGGTGACGAAGACGTCGACCGGTCGTCACGTCTTCCGTGTTGATCCCCGAAACGAACGAATGGCTGCGGCGATTGCGAGCAAACTGACCAGCACCAGCATCACATTCGGAACGAGCCGGGGCCCCGGAGGAAACGGATGTGGGCCGGGCCGCGCGGCCGGGAGAATCCCGCCAAGCCGGTTCATCCGCGTTTCGGCGGGTGTGACGTTTCCGAGCCGGTACATGTTGCCGCGACCATCGAAGTAGGTGTCGATCAACGTGAACCGCCCCCATGGATCGAACATCCCCGTGATGCCGGTATTGGCGCAATGGGCCAACGGAAGCCGCGTCTCTACCGCCCGCACCCGGGCGATTTCGAGTTCCTGTTCGATGGCGCTGCTGGCCCCGAACCATCCGAGATTGGTCATCACGACCAGGAGATCGGCCCCTTCGCTCCGCAGATAGGCTGACATGGGCGCAAACAGAACTTCGAAGCAGATCAGCGGGCCGAGCGTTCGACCGTCAACGGCGAACACTTTCGGGGTTTTGCCCGGCTCGATATCCCCAATGGCGGGCACGACTTTGGATATGAAGGGCAAATACGCGCTCAGGGGAACGTATTCCCCAAACGGCGCCAAGTGGATCTTGTCGTAATAGTCCACAAGTTCCCCCTTCGCCGAAACCAGCTCACTGGAGTTCAGACTGCCCCCCGTCTCTGAATCGGTCCGCTCGGCGCCGGTCAACAAGGCCGCATGCGTGTCGCGGGTCAGGCGTTGCACCTCATCCAGGATCGGCGGGGAATCGATGTCGTCCATAATCAGACTTTCCGGCCACACGAAAAGGTCGACTGGCCCGGTTTGCGCCAACATGCGGGACTTGGCCGCAGCGTTCTGAACCATGTCCAGGGTGTACTCGGGATCCCACTTCATCTCGAGGGGGAAATCCGCTTGGAGCATGCCGACGCGGTATGGTTTCTCCCCGTAGTCGGCGGGCGCCAACAGAAGCCAACCGAAAGCGTGAACCCCGATCAAGATTAACGCCGCTGCGGCCGCGCGCGGAAAACGTCGTTCGCGCTGGACGATCGCGCCGGCAATCAGCCCATTGACGGCAACGAGAATCGCGGAAATCAGCGGCACCCCGCCGAGACAGGCCCACTGCAACAGCGACAAATCGCTGCCCTGCGAATAGCCGAGGGCGCCCCAGCCGAACCCCGTGAACGCGAAGGACTGCAGGTGTTCCACGGCGCCCCACAAAAGCGCCAGCGTCAGTACGGGCGGAATCCGCGGCAGAACCTGCTTCATGTGAATCCACGCCCAGCCCTCGACGGCCCAGAAAAGCGCCATGATCGCAGAGAGCGCCACGTATCCCCAAAAGGCCCAGCCCCCGGCCCAGAACACGTTGGACATAAGCCACTGAAGCAGGACCAGATAGAATGCGAAACCCGCAAGAAAGAATTGGCCGGCGGATTGGCGCGGGGTCGAGTTCCACACCCGGCAGAACAGGGGAATCAGCGCCACCCACGCCAAAGGGAACAGGTGGTAGGTGGGAAAGCACAGGGCAAGCAGCGCACCCGATGCAATGGCGACGACATAGGTTTTCAGGAAGGACATCATGGGACGCGAATCATGCGGGACGACATGGAGAAAAATCAACCGCCACCATGCGTTGCAGTTCCCGAAAAGCCGGAACCTACAGCTCCTCGTCCATGAGGTCGACTTCTTGCTGAAGCTTGTCGCGATTACGCCATTCGGTTCCACGCCAGAAGTCGAGCGCGTTCTCCATCGGCGGTTTCATGTCGCGCAAATCGACCACGGTGGGCGACACGAAGATGAGAAGATGGCTGTTCAGAATGTCGTTCTTCCGTCCACGGAACGGGATGCCCAACACCGGTAGCCGCCCGATGATCGGCACGCGCTTTTCCGTCTTCCGGATCACCCGGCTGGACAACCCGCCGATGACCAGCGTTTGCGAATTCGGGACCAGCACCGACCCCGTCTGTTTTCGGCTGGAAAACACCGGCACCTGCAACCCCTGGATGGGGGTGTCGCGCAAACGGTCGCTTACTTCCAAGTTCGTGATGTCGATTCGGACGATGTTGTCGGGCCGGACTACGGGTTTCAGGTTGATATTTACGCCCAGTTGACGCCAATTGATCTTCAAAATGGGAACGCCGTTCTTATACTCGACCCCCTGATACGGAACGTCTTCACCGGCATTAATTTGTGCCGTCTGCTGGTCGATGACCAGCAATTGCGGTTTCGAAATCAGGTCGGAATCCGACTTCGTCTCGATGGCCCGCAGAATACCGTCAATGGTCCCGCGATCGTCGTCGATGATACTGTACGTGAGACCGGCGCCGCGTCGCGTGTTGAGTTGGAACTCTCCGGGACGATTCGGATCGTTGACCAACGAGTTCCCCGGCGTCCACGGGGTGTCGGACTCGGGAGTCAGCCGCACGTTATCCGGGTAAGGGCTTCCGTCCGGCGCGGGCAACGTCGTCTGAAACGCCGGATCGGTGGGAACGAAGGTATCGGTCCGAACCCGTTCCACGGATCCGCTCTGTTCGGCGCCGCGCACAAAACGGGTGTAGTTGAGATTGGAGCCAATCTCGCGGGCGCCGTCTTCATCGGTCTGACTGATCCACACCTGAATCTGGACCTGACTGATCGGGGTCGGAGGCGGTGGCACGGCGGGCGCTTCCGCGGCCGGAGCCTCCGGGGCCGCGGCGGGCGCTTCGGCAGCCGGGGCCGCGGCGGGCGCTTCGGCAGCCGGAGCCGCGGCGGGCGCCGCTTCTGCCGGTGGCGGTGCTGGCGCTGCCGGTGCTGGATCTTGCGCGTAGACCGTACCGCACGTCAACACCAACGCCGCGAGGAGACAGTTCTTAACTACGCGTACCATTACGGACTGCCTCCCAGTTCCGAGTCAATGCCTTCTTTCCGTTTCTCGCCGGAGATCCCCTCGGCAATCCCTTCTGGGATATTCGCAATACCACCGATCACGTCGCCGATCACGTCGGTTGGCTTGACTCGTTCCTTCGGTTGGTCCTCGTCCTCGAAGACCGACTCATCCGCCACGGTGTATGCAGGACGCCACGCCTCGCACTTGATGAAGAAGACGAGTTCGCGGCGCTGTTCTTCGGTCGTGCGATTGCCCAGCGTGGATGAAACGGGCGAACCGATGAGATTACCGGGAACCACTCGCTCCACAAGCCCGACGGCCAAGTCTTCGGCCTTCGTCAGCCCGGGCACGGAATCCAGGGATTTTGCCTTCCGGTTCCGGAACAGGCCGCCGAGAATGAGCACCTGCCCGTGACGCACCCAGACGTTGGTCGTAATGCTGCGCGAAACAAAAGTCGGTGCGACGACCTGGTTGGCGCCGGCAAAGCGGTCATCCACCGCGACGACGATGTCCTCACCGAGTTCCTTCACTTCGGCCATCAACTGCAGTTGAATGTACGTATCGTCGACGGTAGTCCAGTCGCCATCGTCGTCGATCACTTCCGGCACACCGACCTGGAGGATGACGCCCGTCTTCCGAAAATCGGTTACGCCGACGACCGTCGTCCCGACGACGGTCGGGTTCTCATACGGATTCTCCTCCACGGTCTCAATTATGGTGGGGACCGCATTACGCACCATCACCATCGCTTTCGGACGGGACAGGATGTACGCACGGTTTTCGTTAACGAGTCCCTGGAGCACAAATTCGAGATCGCCATCACTCATGTGGATACGATCGAGAAAGACTGTAATTGCGCCTTCCGTGTCCAGGGGAAACGTCAGGTCAGCGGTGGATATGGCGCCCTGACCGTCGGAAACCCGGCCGTAGGTCTTCGGTTCATTTCGACGGGCGTAGAAGGCGCTCAGCCCGGTGTCGACCCCTTTGGTCGCCTGGAATTCCACGACCTTCATCGTAACGGTAACCTGCTCCGGAGCGCCGACCTGCGCGGGCGTCTCCGGCACGGTAATCGTGATGGGCGCCGCATCCTGGCCCCATGCGGCGACGCAGCACAGCAGCGACGTGATGGCCAGTATTCTGCAGATGGCTCGGGGCATCATGCCTCCCTTACCGCTCAAACGAACCTACGCATTCGTAGCGGTGAATGTCGTCGATATTCTGAAAGTTGCTGAACCGCACACTGAACGCCCGGATTTCTCCCGGGTTCAGCCGCCCGATATTGACGGTGTTCGTGTCGTACACCATGTTGCCGAATCCGTAAATGGTCACAATCACCTGTACCCCGTACAAGACACTGTCGCTGCGGTTGACGACCTGGCCGGTAACCACGTAGTACAAACTCTCGCGGGTCAGGAGGTCCCGCCCGCTCTGGAACGACGCCGTATTGATCACCGCGAGCGGTTGTTTTTCGATTTCGCGACGCTGCACCTCGGCCGGCGTTAGTACAACGTACCCGCCCGAAGGCAGGAATTCGATGCGCGAACTGACCTCGGGATCGCTCGCCGTCTCGGGGTTCACTTTCACCACCTGCGCGTAGAGCCGGCCGGCATATTCGTAGTCCCCGCGTTTCCAAAGCATATCGGCCAGCTTCAATTGGTTGTCGAGGTTATTCGGGTCCGCCTTCAGCGTCTCCGTCAGCGCGCGGATTCGGGCATCCAGCTTCTCGGGCGTCAAATACTGGCGCTCATACTCCTCTTGCAGGCTGGCGATATATTGCTGACTTTGGTCCGCGAACTCGCCGTCCGGCGCCAACCGCAAGTACTCATTGAACACTTCGATGGCTTCGCGGAAACTCTTGATTTCCATGTAGGCCACACCAAGCCAGTAGCGCGCGTCGAGCGATGACTTCGAGTTGGGGTACTTGCCGATAACTTGAAGAAGCCGTGGAATGACTACCGTCGTGTCGCCGGACTTGATCATCCGGCGGGCTTCTTCAACTTCCTTGCTGCTGGACCGCTCGTTTATGACACGGTTCTTCGACACCGGTGTCTCGGTCATCGGCGGGTTCGACCGCGGCGTCGTACACCCGGCCGACACGAAAAGAAGGGCCGTAACCGCAATTACTGCGAGCGGCAGGCCCATGCACTGCGCGGATTTGCCTGATCTCACTACCGACCGTCCCCTACTTCTTCGTTTCCTCTTCCTTCGCGACGTCACCATCGAGTTGCTTCAGAATGAGTTCGGTAATATCATCGGCAGCGATTGCAGGCTGGAGACTACCCAGATATCCCTGCGCCGCGATGAGATCGTATTCCGTATCCTGACCGACTTGGGCGATGGCGCGGGTCGTACGGTCACTGGCTCGGCTCATCAAAATCCAGTACTTCCCCGTTCCCCGCTCGATCTTGCTTTTTTTCAACTCTTTATACTCAGGAGTCGCCTTGATGATGGCGTCGTAGTCGATTTCCCCAGCCTTCTCGAAGCCGGTCGCCACGCCCCAATACACCTTTTGGGGGTCAACCTGTTCCTTGGGGATGGAGTGCATCTCCGCAAATGCCAGAGAGGCTGCCATCGCAATCGCAACCCACGCTGTGAATCTTGCGTTGGTACTCATGTTCGTAGTCCCTCACTTCGCCCAAATGTTGTTATGGACTTACGCACAAGACAGGCATCGCAACCTGTGGTCCCGCACAGAACACCAGTCTACGAATTCTACTGCCGCATGTCAACTGTTTATACGCGCCCCGCTTGGTGCTGTATGGAGAACCAAGGTCGGTAGGCTTTCCGCTAACCCCCCAAATTCGCGAGAGTTCCTGACGTTCGCCCAAATTGCTTTGGACGGGCGAGCCATCTCGTCGTACGCTACTCTCTCAGAAAGTGTATACTCACAATTACGGGAAAGTTGCACCGTTCGTTACAGACTTTCGAACACCTTTCCAGTTTGGAGCGGTATCTGTGCGTCTATACCTATCGCTGTTTCCGCACTAGACGCCACAAGGGCTTGTGGTATTCAGGGGGAAGTGATCCGGACTTCCTGAGGAGGGCAACACAGACGACTTCACGCATTCTTCGCGTAAGTTTAACCGACGGACCCCTGCCAAGGCAAATGCCCGCACGCTTTGTCAACAGGTTGCAATTTGGCCACGTTAGCTTTGACAGGGCATGGGCCGTTACCTAAAATGGGGTTCTCGTGCCCCACACAAGTACCTCTGAGTGAAAGGATTTCCCGTATGACTGGACGTTTCCGCCTCCCGCTCGGGCTGTGCGTGTGTGCGCTAGGATTTGTTGCCTGGGCGGAAACCGGGGCCGGGCACGATCGGGCTCCGGACCCGGTTCAACGGCTTTGGGTGGAAAAGCTCGACGGGACACGGACTTCTCAAGCCCGTATCGAGGTTCATGTGGCCTCCCAGTATACGCTTCCGGCATCGGTGCTGTGGCAAGGCACCGTCGTGGCGACGGAAACTTTCGACGATGTCGTAGCCGAACTGACCGTGACATCACCAGACGGTGAGCCATTGAGCGAGGGCAGCGTGCAGTTGGACGTCCGGCCTGGGGAGAACCCCTTCACGCTGACGTGGACTCCCGGCGCGCTTGAAGACGGGATCTACCAGGCACAGTTGAAGGTAGAACGCTCGGAAGAGATGGTGCTCGCGACCCAGGATTATCGTATTCGCCAGATTTCCGAGAGCAACCTTACGACGCTCCTTGAATCGCTGGAGAGTGACTCGGCCCAATTGCGCGATCACCTGGCCACCCACGCCGCAGGTGCGGCGCTCTCCCCTTACGCGACCATGCGCTTTGCGATCGCCGAAGATTACTTGCCAATCGTGAAAAAGGCCTTTGACGATGGTTCCTGGCGCCGGGCGCAGGACGACGGCACATTTCTCGCGAAACTGCTCGCTGCGGCACGGGTGGAATTGGCGTTCCGCCCGGCAGGGGAAGCCGGGGAGTCCTCCCCGTCCCCCCTCATCAGCGACGTTTCCGTTGAAAATGCGCGGTTTGTGAGCCAACAGCGGCCGGTATTTCTGTTCGGCGCAACGGGCGCCGCGGAGGAACTGGCCGCGTCGCTTCCGTCGCTGCGACGCTACGGTCTGAATCTGGTTGCGACGCGGGTAGGTCCGGCGGACACCCTCCCGAGTCGGGGTGGCAACGGCATCGTGCCGGCAGACCTCTTGAACCTGTTCGATGGCGCAAAGAAAGAAAGCATGGGAGTCAGCGTAAGCCTGGCGCCCAATAAAATGGCTCCGTGGGCATACGAGTCATGGCCCGCGCTCGCCGAGCACCATGCAGGCACCTTCCCCTACGATATTTCCCACCCGAAAGTGCAGCCGATTCTTGCGCAACACACCCGCACCATTGTGCAAAGTCTGGCGAATCGCGATGCCTTGGTAAGTATTGCCGTAGCCGATCGCCCGGAAATGCAGTTCATGGGAGAGCCGGTACGCCAAGGGCTCATTGCGTTCGCAAAGCAGCAGTATGGCGACCGAACGACGATGAACCGAATTTGGGGCACGTTGTACCTGAACTTCGACGAGGTCAAGCTGTCCTGGGACTACGAGCGGCCGGCATACCGCCACGATCTGGAACTCTACGAACAGAAACTGGGAAGCATCTTTCTGGACCAACTCATCGACATGGTGCGGAAGCAGGCTCCGGATGTGCCCGTGCAGGTCAACTTCACCGACCGCGTGTTCGATCCCGGCGAATCGGCCTTTGGCGTAAACCGGGAAACGGTGGAACGGAAAACGGATATCAGCGGGTGTATGGCGAGCGAGGACCTCGGTCATTCCTATCTTGCGCTGGGCTATCCGTCGCAAAGCCTCAACTACACGCTGCTGCGCTCGATGAACCGTGGTGCCCCCGTGTTCAATGCGGAAGACACCTTTGTCGTACCGTCCATGGCTCTTGCGTCCACCTACGAGCCGGCGGCATATGCCCTGGAATGGGAAGGCGCGATGGCCGGGCTGGACGCGTCCACGGCGCCGTTGGGAAGCCGGGACGGGAATCCGCAAACGTTGCTGGGCCGCCCCCAGCGTTTGGAAGGCTTCGCGCGCGCATGTCTGGATCTGAATCGATTGGCCCCCATCGTGAACGCATTTCAGGATTCCGCACCGGAGGTCAGCATTCTCTGGAGTATGTCGTCTAAGGTCTACAACGACGGTGTCCCATATCTGGAATCCGTCAAACGGGCCTATGAAGGATGTCACACGTTTGGGTTCAAAGTGGAATTCCTGACCGAGGAGGACTGCGAAGGCGGCGCGCTGGATCGCGTCAAGATTCTGGTGATTCCGGACGTTCTTTCGATGTCGGACAAGGCGTTCCTCGCCGTGGACAAGTACATCTCGAACGGCGGGATCGCGATACGTCAGGGAAAGCCGATCGCCTACAACCCGAGCGGGTTGGCGCGCCAAGACACCCTGACAACGTCCGCGCGGACGATTCTCATCCAGGGCATCGATTCGCCGACAAGCTATCTCCATGCTCTGGATGCGGCGTGTGCCTTGAACGGAGCGCCGTCGGTCCCCCGAGCCATCAATGCGTCACAATACCCCTTGGAGGGTGTCAAGACCCGATTCGTCGAGTACGATGGCAATGCGTATCTCTACGCGATCAACTTGCGTAAGACGGCCGAAACCGTATATCTGGCGGGACGCTACGCCAGCGGCTTGGACCTAATCGGCGGCGCAACGGCCAAATTCCCAATGACGATGAACCCGTTGGAACCCATGCTGTTACGCCTGGACACGCCGGATGACAACGCCCCTGCCGAGGAGTCGAGCGAAGCGCCGAAAGCGGACGATGTTCCGCTCGGGATCGTCGAACCGATTCACCGGGCAGCCGTTGAAGAAAAGCCTGCACCGCGGCCTCACCGCCGTCATGGAACTCGCTAACCGCAGCATCGCCGGATTCATAAGGTGTCGTCTGCGATTCCGGAGCCGGTTTTGAGGGGCTCCGGCATGATTTGGTATCCTGTTTAGACGTGACCAAGGCGTTGGCGTAGTGCACTGCTTCGCTCAAAGTGTGGATTCCAATTATGGAGTGGTTGATGTCGGTATTGAATGTCGTCTTGTATCCGGACGATCCGCTGACAAAAGTTGCGGATCCGGTCGAGTCGTTTACTCCGGAAATCGCCGATCTGGCTGCAAGCATGTTTGAGACCATGTACGCCTTCGATGGGGTTGGCTTGGCGGCACCACAGGTCGGGCTCGCGAAACGGCTCTTCGTGCTGAATGAACCGGACGGCGCAAAGATGTGCCTCGTCAATCCCGAAATCCTCGAACGTGAAGGCGAAGAAAAGGGACAGGAGGGCTGCCTCAGTCTGCCGGAAATCTACCTGGACGTTCCCCGTGCAACGCGAATCGTGGTCCGGGCGCAGGACGTCTACGGGGAAGTGCGGGAATTCGAGGCCCATGATTTTCTGGCCCGAATCATTCAACACGAGCTGGATCATCTCGACGGGATCATCTTCCTGGATCGAGTCGACGTGTTGACGCGACATGCCATGCTCCAGGAGTGGCAGGAAGTCCGTAACCGCTTGCTGGCAAACTCCATTACCGGGAGCCGGCCTCGTGCTTTTTGAATCCCCCTCGGTCGAGCGTCTCATCGAGGCGTTCCGGCGATTGCCCGGTGTGGGCAAGCGTTCGGCCGAACGGTACGCACTGCATCTCCTGAGCGCGCCGGCGGAAGAAGCCCGATTTATCAGCGAAGCCATTCGCGACGCCCGCGAACGAATCACCACCTGCTCGAAATGCTGTAATCTGACCGAAACCGATCCCTGCCCCATTTGCAGCCATCCCAATCGCGACCGCAGCCTGATTTGCGTGGTCGAGCGTCCTGCGGGAGTCATGGCGATCGAAAAAGGCGCCAGTTACCGAGGCCTGTATCACGTCCTGAACGGCGCCTTGAATCCGCTTGAAGGGATCGGCCCCGATGAAATCACCGTGGGGAAACTCATGGCCCGGCTTCGTGAAGGTGGGGTAACGGAAGTGATCGTCGCGACCAACGCCACGGCGGAAGGCGAAGCAACCGCGCTCTATCTCTCCCGTCAGATTGGGGAATTGGGGATCGCGGTGACGCGCATCGCCCATGGCGTCCCCATGGGCAGCGGATTGGAATTCGCCGACGACGTGACGTTGTCGCATGCACTTCAAGGTCGAACGAAGCTCGGTTAACCGGGGGAATTTGTCCATGCGTACGTTGAAACAACTTTTTGACAACAACGAAGCCTGGGCGGCACGCATGCTGAAACGGGATCCCCAGTTCTTCGATCGACTTTCCCGGCAACAGTCGCCCGAGTATCTCTGGATTGGTTGTTCCGACAGCCGGGTTCCGGCCAACGAGATCGTGGGGTTATTGCCGGGGGAATTGTTCGTGCATCGCAACGTGGCGAATCTCGTCAATCACATCGATCTCAATTGTCTGTCCGTGTTGCAGTATGCCGTGGAGGCGTTGCGGGTGCGGCACATCATCGTTTGCGGCCACTACGGGTGCGGCGGCGTGCAGGCCGCCGTACGCAACGACAAACTCGGACTTATTGACAACTGGCTGCGCCGGGTGCAGGAAGTGCGACGCAAACACGACGAGGTACTGGACGGACTCGTCGACGAATCCCAGTTGCTGAACCGGATGTGCGAACTCAATGTCATCGAACAGGTCTATAACGTGAGCCGCACAACGGTCGTCGAAGACGCATGGTGGCACGGGCAGTCCTTGACGATTCACGGCTGGATTTACAGCCTTAAGGATGGTCTGCTCCACGACTTAGGGATGTGTGTCAGCCGGAAGGAAGAAGTGGCGGAAAGCTACCTGGCTGCCGTGACCGCACTGAAGGCAGCGAACGGCAGGACGCCGCGCCCCCAATCGATCCAAATTGGAACACCTCCGAAAGCACCGCGACCCGAAACGCCGAACCAATCCCGGGAGACCGAACCACCGGCGTCGCGTACCGCCCAAGCAGCGCCGGCGCCACGCACGCAAGAGAGATCCGGCGGACCGCCACCACTCCCCCCCTTGAAGTAGTCCTTTCCGAGCGTTCTTGCGACGCGAAAAACCCAATTTGATGTTCGATTTGATGTTCGATTTGGGTGCGCAACAAAACCATGGTATGATAGAGGCCGGTTCGTTTCGGTTACTCCCGCCTCCTCCGGGTTTTTGCGGAGCATTGTGCCATGACCACGCAGACCGATGCAGGGTGGTCGTGCGTCCGACGGAACCGGCAAGACGTTGTAAACCAACCAGAATCAACCCATAAGGGAACGCGAAGTCATGGGTGTATCTACACCTCGCACCGATCCTGACCGCGGCGTGTCCCGGATATTTGACCGGTTTTGGCAATCCGAGACCGCAGTCATGATGACGTTCGCGGTTATCGTCGGCGTCGGCACCGGCTGTGGGACCATTGCCTTTATCTGGATGATCGAGTTTTTTGACAAGCTCTTCTTCGGGACCGGTGGTGAGTATCTCGGATTTCTCGGAAGCTATTATGTGATCCTGCTGCCGGCCATTGGGGGATTCTTAATCGGGCCGGTAATTTACTACGTCGCACCGGAGGCGAAAGGTCATGGTGTACCGGAGGTTATGACGGCGATCGCCACGTGCGGCGGACGGATCCGGCCGGTGGTTGTCCTGGCCAAAGCCATTTGCTCAGCGATCACCATTGGGTCCGGCGGCTCTGTCGGACGCGAAGGTCCTATCGTGCAGATTGGATCTGCCTTAGGATCCACCATCGGGCAGTATTTTAAGCTCAATGAGCGCCGGATCATCACGCTGGTTGCTGCGGGCGCAGCGGCAGGTATCGCCGCGACCTTCAACGCACCCATCGCCGGGGTCATGTTCGCGTTGGAAGTAATCCTGGCGGAGTTTGGCGTGCGCGCATTCGGCACGATTGTGATTGCGTCGGTCACGGCCAGCGTCGTCAGCCGGGCGGCGTTGGGCGACAATCCGGCCTTCGAGGTTCCGCGATCCTTCTATCTCCACAGTCCGTGGGAACTCGTCCTCTACCTCGGCCTTGGGGTTTTAAGTGCAGGAGGATCTTTAGCTTATATCAAATGTCTCTATTTCCTGGAGGATCTCTTCGATAACTGGAAATTCCCGGAACCGCTCAAACCGGCCGTCGGCGGCGTGCTTTTGGGGGTTGTCGGCTTTCTGGTACCGCACTCATTCGGAACGGGATTTACGACGATCGCCGACACCTTGCGCGGAAACGTCATGCTCACATCGTTGCTGGTCCTGTTCGTGGCAAAACTGCTGGCCACGTCATTTACCCTGGGTTCCGGGGCTTCGGGCGGCGTGTTCGCCCCCGCCTTGTTCATGGGCGCCGTGCTGGGGGGCGCCTACGGTCAGGTCGCGCATCAGCTCTTCCCCGGAATCACCGAAACGAGTGGCGCCTACGCCATGGTGGGAATGGCGGCCGTCTTCGCCGGTTCGGCCCGCGCGCCGATAACGGCCATTATTATCCTGTTCGAGATGACGCAGGACTATCGGATGATCCTGCCGCTCATGTTTGCAACCGTCGTAAGTACCGCGCTTTCTCAGCGTTACGAGCCGGAGAGTATCTACACCTTGAAGCTGACGCGCCGGGGACTCGACGTTCGCGCGAAGAAGGACGAGAACCTCATGAGCGCGATTCTCGTCGAGGAGGCCATGACTCCCGCTTCGGAATTGACGACGCTCACCCCGGACACGTCGCTGATGGAACTGGCGTTCTGGTTCCAGGAATCGGGACAGCACGGGTTTGTTGTGGTAAACGAAGCGGGCGATTTGCACGGAATTGTCACCCTTTCCGACCTCGAGCGCACGATGGCGCGGGACAGCATTCAGGACAAGACCGTGGCAGACATTTGCGCCACGGACGTAATGATCACGTACCCCGATGAGACCCTGGACGACGCCCTGCGCCACTTTGGGTCCATTCAGGTGGGCCGGCTGCCCGTCGTCGATCGCCGGGATCAGCACAAGCTCCTCGGGTTGCTCGACCGCGGGGATGTCATTCGCACCTACTCGAATATCCAAGTCGACAAGCAACAGCGCGCCCGCTATATCGCCCGGCTCCGCCTGGAATCCGCGACCAATTCTCAGCTTGTCGAAATCAACCTCGAACCCGGCTGGTCCGCTGTGGGCCGGCGCCTGAAAGACTTGGCATTACCGCCAGATTGCGTCGTCGTCTCGATCCAGCGCGGCCGCCGCACGGTCGTGCCCCGCGGCCATACACTGCTCTATCGTGGCGACCGGGTGGTGGCGCTGACGAACGGGAATACGGGGACCGATCTCCGCGCAATTCTGCGGGACGGAGTGAAAACGGAAGAATCCCCGACCGCTTAAAGCGTGTTTCAAGAGTGGTCGTCGCGCGATTTAACAGACGTGCGGTGAATGTAGCGCAGGCGTCCCCGACTGCAAATCCTGAGACAGAATCCTAAAGAATGCAGGCGGGGACGCCTGCGCTACATTCACCGCACCCCGCCGATATCCCACTCTTGAAACACGCTCGAAGTCCGCCTCGCTTGTTCCCGGTCAAGACCGCAGTCCCCTGTTACCTTTCAGGCATCAACGGTGTATAACGATACAGATGAGCGGCCCGATGGGACGAGAAGCCGCTTGAATGAGGTATCGTGGCGTACGCGATGTTCAGGCAAATCGACGCAGCGAGGTCCCGGCGGCGCCCCGTGGATGCCCAAACGCCGAATGAACCCGTCTTACGACCGCTCCCCGATACCGGGGAAGAGGAGCCGTGTCCGGACGAGGAGTGGGTGCGGCGGATTCAACACGGTGAACGATCGGCATTCAATGGGATCGTACGCCGGTACGGGCGCGCCATTTACCGCCATTTGTATCGCATCATGCTGAACCGCGAGGACGCTGAAGACTTGACCCAGGAAGCCTTTATCCGCGCGTATCGGTACGTGGACCGGCTCGACTCGGGCCGCTCGCTGCGATCGTGGCTGTATACGATCGCGACGCGTGTGGGACTGAACGCGTTACGTTCGCAGCAGCGCCGGGGCAAGGGCACGAATGTTTCCTACGACGCCCACGTTGCCACTGCCGGTGAACTCGAGGAGCCGTCGGGGCAGAACGCGCACCGGCAAGCCGAACTTCGGGATGAGATCGAGGCCGTATTGGCAACACTACCGCCGCGGACGGCGTTGCTTATGCAGTTGCATTACACCGAAGGGTTCGCCATTCGGGAAGCGGCGAATATCATCGGTATGAGTCCCGCAGCAGCCAAGGTGGCCCTGTGCCGCGCGCGGAAGGAACTGCGGCAACGCTTGTGCGAGGAGGATGAGTCATGAACTGCGCATCCGTCAAAGCGTGGATGCGGGAACGATTCGATCAAGGTCTCGCGTTGGAAGACGGCTTCGAGCCGCATCTTGAAGGGTGCGAACGCTGCCGAACGTACGTCGCACGCCTTCGGGCGGTGGAGGCGGGACTGTCGGACTTGCCATATGTGACACCATCCGAAGACTTGGAGACCGTTGTCGTGGCACGGTTGCGGGCGTCTCGTCGAGAAATGGCCCGAGGCTGGATTGCGGGGCCGATCGTCGTGATCGCGATCGCCTTTGTGGCACTTGGTTGGCGCCTTCCCCTGGAATCGTACGTGGCGGATGGGCTGACGCAACTCGCGGCCTGGCGGCCGGAACTCCTGTCTGCCGGAAGCTTGGCCGCTGCGATCTCGGAATGGGGACGTGAAACGTGGACAACCTTCGACCTGGCAGCCTATTTTGCCGGCGCGAAGAGTCCGTGGTTCTCAGGGGGCAGCATTGCGGTACTTGCGGCGGCCTTGGTTGGCTTCAACGCGTTAGTGCGGCATTTTGGCAGGGGTTCTCGGTCCGACTCACTGCGTCGGGCAAGGTAAGTAACACCGGGGAGGATGGGGATATGCAAAACGTAACGGTCACATTGCTCAATGAAGGGGGTATGGACAAGCTGATCCGGACGTTGGGATTGGGCGGCGTCTGTATGTTGGTCCTTGCCGCCCTGGCGGTGTTGGTCCTTATCAAGCTGGGGTCGATCCTCGCCGCACTCTGGCTCGACTCCCGCTACCCGGAACTGAGCGACGCGATGTTGCAGACCTATCGGAACGACCCCATGCGGTGTTTGGTGGTGGGCCTGGCAAACGTCCTGATGGGCGTACTTCTCGCTATCGTATTGTTGAATACGAAAATACTGGCGCTGTTTGGTCTCGCGCTACTGCTGGCGGTGTACGTGATGGGATTTGTCGGGTACACGGTCGGGTACCGCAGCGCGGGGACAACCATACCGTTGTCATCATGGGGAACGCGCACTGGGGAAATCCTCCTCGGTGGGGTGGTGGCAGAAAGTACCTTCCTCATCCCAATCCTCGGACAACTTCTGTCGCTCGTTACCTTACTGCGGGGATTCGGCGCCGTCACGCTTGCTATCATCGCCCGAAAGAAGCCGGCGTCGATGAAGGACAGCACGACAAGCGAATCGGAATAAGGGGAAGCGCACAAGGTCGAGACCGCTTTGACATCCCGCCGTCACCGGTTTGACTTTTCCACCCGCTGAGCGAGATACTTGGACTGAATAACCCGCCACGCATCCTCGTCCATAAATACGAGGAAATGCGCGTGGCGATTCCCGTGTCAAATGACGAAAGGTTTAAGGAGGAAATCATGGTGAGACATGCAGTTACGCCGCTACGAGTCCTTGCGACGGCGGCTGTGGTGGCGTTGACGTTTATGGCCGGTCCCACGGCGAAGGCCGAGGACGAGGCGCCGCTGAAGATCGAGCTTCCCCAGCCGTATTTCGGCGGAACGCCGCTCGACTACTTCGGCGAGAATCTGGAAGAACGCAGCTACAAGCCGCGCGATCCGTATATGGCTCCCGCAGGCGCGACCAATCTTGCCAAAGGGAAGACGGTTACCAGCAGTGACCCCGATCCGAACTACGGCAAACTTTCGTTCATCACGGACGGCGAGAAGGGCTATCAGCAGGACTATCTCGTGGAACTTGGCACGGGCGTGCAGTGGGTGCAGATCGATCTCGGTCAGGAATCCGATATCTACGCCGTCGTGGTGTGGCACTTCCACGCGGCCGAGCGGGTGTACTTTGACGTGGTCGTGAAGACCGCCGACGACGCGGAATTCACCAAGAACGTGCAGACGATCTTCAACAACGACCACGACAACTCGTCCGGACTCGGCGTAGGCAAAGACAAGGAATACGTCGAGACCTATGAAGGCCGCCTGATTCCGTGCACGGATAAAAATATCAAGGGCCGCTACGTCCGCTTGTACAGCAACGGCAACACCACCGACGAGACCAACCATTACGTCGAAGTAGAAGTTTACGGTCAGCCGGCGAAGTAAGTAACCGATGACCCGGAACGGTGATGCAGTTCAGGACACCTTCCTTCCGGGATTGAAAGGCGGGGCACGGTGACCGCACACGCGGAAACTTCCCGCGCCGGCCGGATTGGGCTGGCATTGATACTTGTGGCGGCAGCCGGAGCGCTTGCGTTCCGGCTGCCGTTGCTCGATCGGCGGCCCATGCACGGCGACGAAGCCAATCAAGCCGTCAAAGCGGGCATCCTCCTCGACACCGGGAATTATGCCTACGATCCGGTTGAACACCACGGACCCACGCTCTATTACTTCACCCTTCCCGTGGCATGGCTGTCCGGCGCAGCCGACTTCGCGGACACGACGGAGTACACGTTCCGACTGGTCCCGGTCATCTTCGGCGTCGGGATCGTGCTTCTGCTGATCCCGTTGCGCCGCACGCTCGGCGCAGGCCCCGTCGTGTGCGCGGCCATTCTCACCGCCGTTTCGCCGGCGATGGTGTATTACAGCCGCTACTACATCCAGGAGATGCTCCTCGTCTGTTTCGTCTTCGGGATCATCGTATCGGGTTGGCGGTATCTGGAAACGCGGTCGCTTGGATGGGCCATCGCGGCAGGACTGTTCACCGGGCTCGCCCACGCGTCGAAGGAAACATGCATCATTGCCTTCGCCGGGATCGCGGGAGCGGGCGTCGCGACGGCGTTGCTCGGTCGGGTGCTGGGATCGGCCGTTTCCGAGGGTGAGCCGAACGCGGACCAACAAGCGCGCCACTCGGTGTGGCATGTTGTCGCGTTTCTCGATCGCCGCCGTCAGCATATCGATCGTGTTCTATTCATCGTTTTTCACCCATCCGCACGGTATTGTGGACTCGATATTGACGTATGCGAACTATCTGCACAAAGCCGACACCAACCGCATTCACGAAAAACCCTGGTATTACTACCTCGTGCTGCTGACGTATACGCACCGGACTCCCTGGCCGGTATTTAGCGAGGGACTGATTCTCGGACTGGGCCTTCTTGGGATGGTGGCAGCGGTGAGCGGAATTCGGCGCGGGCTCGACGCGCGTACGCGCCTGCTGGTGTTTCTAACGCTGTACACGATCTTGATGACTGCGGCCTATTCTTTCATTCCGTACAAGACACCGTGGAACGCGATAAACTTCTTGCAACCGTGGATTGTGCTGGCGGGTGCGGGCGCGGTCTGGCTGGTGCGGATCGTGCGGTTTCGTGCGCTCCAGGCAATCGTATCGCTGGCGCTCGTCGCGGCAACGATTCAATTGGGCATTCAAGCATATCGTGCGGTGTACGTGTTCCCGGCCGACGTACGGAATCCGTACGTGTATGCCCACACTTCGTCGGCGCTTTTGAAACTGGTCCATCGCGTGGATGAGATTGCCGCCGTGAGCCCGGACGACGGCAATCTGTTGATTCGGGTGATTACAAACAACGGCGATTACTGGCCGCTGCCGTGGTATCTGCGTAAGTATCCAAACGTGGGGTATTGGAGGTCCATCCCGGAGGAAGCCGACGCCGCGATCATCCTTGCACCGGCAAGGCTGAAGACCGCGATCGATCCGCACCTCCGTAACGAGTATCAACTCGATACCAAGTCACTCCGCCCGGGTGTACTGTGGGTGATGGAAATCCGCAAGGACCTCTGGGACAAGTTCATGGAAAACAGGCGGGAGGCTGAAAGTTAGAGCGGGAAAGGACAGCAGAGACACCAAAGACAACAGCGACGTTTCTCAATCCATTTTCATGGTCCCTGCTGTCTCTGGCGTCCCAGTTGTCCCGGGTAGTACCACCACGCCGGCGACTACTGATATCGCCCCATCGCGTCTTTGAATCGAATGGTCAGGGCATCCCAGAACATGCGGGCAGAGTCCATCAGTGCATTGACGCTGGTGTGCGGACTGTTTTTCCATCGAATCGGGAGTTGCTCCACACTCAATTCGTGTTTTTGCGCGATATAGAGCAGTTCGGCGTCGAAGCTGAATCGCGCAATGGTCTGGCGGGGAAAGACGATACCGCAGGCGTGGGCGGTGAACGCTTTGAATCCGCACTGCGTATCCGGGAAATGGGTTATCCCCAAGATTCGGATGATACGGTTAAACACGCGCCCCATATTCTCGCGATACCAGGGCTGGTGAATCTGCACATCCGAGCCGGGCATGGAACGGGAACCAATGACGACTTCAGCGCCGTTCCCGAAGATAGGCCATAGTTTGTCGACCTCTTCGATAGGTGTCGACGCATCGGCGTCGTAGTATAGGCGCACTTCCCCCTTAGCGGACGTTCATGCCGGTGCGGACCGCGTGGCCCTTACCGCGATTCGCACGGTAGGAAATCACCTGCGCGTTTGATGCAATGTCGTGGACGACGGACACGGTATCGTCCGTGCTGCCGTCATCCACCACGATGATTTCGGCGTCGAAATCGGCGTTCGCGAGAAACGCGTTGATGCTTTCCAGCGTAGCGCCGATACGGTCCTCCTCGTTATATGCGGGAATCACAATGGAAAGGCGCACTACTTCTCCTTTCCATCATCGCAGACCGGGACGCGCGCTCCATATGTCGGGCGTGGAGCCGGTGCCATCACTCGGAAGCCGGTACGAACCAGATGTTGCGGTAACGAACGGCATTGTGATGGTCCTGCAACAGCATCGGTCCCCGCGCGGAGTCGTCGCCGCTCACGCCGCCGGGGGTTGGATTGCTCAGCGCGACATCGTCATGAATCAGCACGCCATTATGCACGACCGTAATCCGGGCATCGGCGGTCTTCTTGCCGGACGCATCGAACTGGGCGGCCGTGAAGGTGATGTCGTAGGTCTGCCACGTGAGCGGAGGAAGACACGCATTCACGAGGGGCACCGCCTCCTTGTAGATGCCGCCGCACAGGTTGTCCGCGGGTTCGAGGCCGAAGCTGTCCAGCACCTGCACTTCATACCGGCCGAAGACGTAGACGCCGCTGTTGCCACGGCCCTGGCCGCGCTCCGTGGGCATGAAGGGCGTGCGGAATTCTACGTGCCATTTCCCGCTACCGAATTCTTCGATCGTCTTGAAATTGCTCGGCGTAACTTCCGTGGCGCCGTCGGAAAGCAGACTCCATTTCAGGGGAATGCGCTCCCATGCATCGAGATTGGTGCCGTCCATGAGCACCACGGCGCCGGCCGGCGGCGCTTCGCCTAGGGTCGGCGGTTTGATCTCGACGCGTTTCAGCGTGAACGCGACGGATTTCCCCTTGCTCGTCATCTTGCCGGAAAGGGCGCCGCCTTCGATTTCGCCGGACACGCGGTACGATCCGCCGAAATCTTTGCCAAGATCGACTTCGCCACCAAAGGGAACCGTCTTGGCGCCCGCGTCAACCCGGGCGGCCTCGACCGCTGCTTTCGCGTCCGGTTTCTTCCAATCGCCAATCAACAGAATTACACGCCAGCGGTCCGCGCCGTTCATAGGACCCTGCGCGATGATCTGCGCGGAAAGGGTGTAATCTTGCCAGCCCTCGGTCTGGAATGCGCCCTGCCAGACGCCCATGATGCCGTCGTCATCGTCCGCGAACGCCACGGACCCCACGAGAAACACTGCAAGTGCAAGTAAACAAATGGTTCGCCGCATGGGTAGGCTCCTTCGATCGAACCACGCATCTGTGCGCGTGGCTGGTTGGCAATTCCGAATACAAAAGGACTCGCATTGTAGCAAGAGCGCCCGTGAGGATTCACCCGTGGGATTGCGTGGCTCACATTTGCACCTGTCATAAACCGGCGAGAGTCAGTTAGAATTGGTGAACAACGCATTTCGAGGGGGGAGTTCTCATGAAACGACTGACCGTATCTATTTGCAGCGCACTCTTGATCGGCCTTGCCGCGATTTCCAGCGCTCACGCGGCCGAAACTGACGAAGTGCGGGCTTCGGTTCAGCGGGAGTCCAAGGAGGCCCGCGACGCGCGGATGGCGTGGTGGCGCGAGGCGCGCTTCGGCATGTTCGTGCACTGGGGCTTGTACTCCGGTCTGGCAGGGACCTGGAAAGGCGAGTCCGTGGGTGACCGTGGCGGGATGGAGTGGATTCAGCAGCGCGTCAAGGCCGACACGTGGGAGTACGCCCACGAGGCGATCCCTCAATTCCTGCCGAAGGAAGGGTTTGCCGAGGATTGGGCGCAGTTGGCGAAGGATGCGGGGTGCAAGTATGTCGTGTTCACGTCGAAGCACCACGAAGGGTTTGCGCTGCACGATTCAGCGGTGACCGACTATGACGCGCACGACCTCGTCGGGCGAGACTTGTGCAAAGAAATCGTCGACGCCGTTCGCGCGGAGGGTTTGCGGGTCGGGTTCTATCATTCCGTCATCGACTGGCATCATCCCCAGTACGATTACGAAGCGGCGGATAAGCTCCCCCATCCTCTGCACGGACAGCCGTCGCCGAACGGGCCGCGAAATCACGCGATCTACCTCGACTACCTCCACGACCAAGTGCGGGAACTGATGTCGAACTACGGACCCATCGACATTCTGTGGTGGGACTATTCGAAGCCCGGCAACGAAGGCGCGTTCTGGCGCGCGGATGAGTTGATGGCGATGGTCCGGGAGTTGCAGCCCGCGATTATCACCAACGACCGGCTCTATGCCATCCCGAACATCGAGAAGGATGACTCGGTCAATCGTCTTCGCGAGTGGAAACCGGAACGCGGCGATTTCACGACCCCCGAGCAGACAGTGCCCTCCACGGGCGTGCCGGGTGTGGACTGGGAAGTCTGCATGACCATGAACACGACGTGGGGGTACTCGGAACACGACATGGCGTGGAAATCGCCGGAGACCCTGTTGCGCACCTTGATCGACATCGTATCCAAAGGCGGCAACTACCTGTTGAACGTCGGCCCCAAGGGCGACGGCTCCATCCCCGAGGAAAGCATCACGAGCATGCACGTCATCGGCGAGTGGATGAAAGTCAACGGCGAAGCCATCTACGGCACCACCGCCAGCCCCTTCGAGCCTCCGGAGTGGGGACGCTATACGGCGAAGCCGGGTAGGCTCTACGTGCACGTCTTCGATTGGCCCGAGGATGGTGTGCTGCGCGTTCCAACTGGTGGAGTCAACGTTACGCTGGAATACTTAGTGGCGTACTTGCTTTCGGATCCGTCGAAGAGCCCGCTCGTTGCCACGGTCTCACCCGATTCCATCACGATCAACGTGCCGTCGAAAGCGCCGGATGCGATCGCATCGGTTGTCGTTTTGGAGTACAAGTCGACATGACGGGGTCTTTCACCGAGAGACGATGAAAACGGCATACACTTTTCGCAAAAAAACGTGGTCCGAAGACGGCACGAGTAGGACGGGAATGATTCCCGTCCCGGGAGTTCTCGTTGACCGAATCCGTCACAATACCGATGCCTGGCGGCCAAGCACGAAGTCAATCAGAAGAGACTGGACGGGAACCATTCCCGTCCTACAAGATCGCCCCAAAACTGAGGCAATTCTTGGAGTAGACACAGTCGCAATCTACGGAGTTACTCGTCGCCGTGATAGTCGGGATTTGGACGGGGCATATTGGCGTTCACGTCCTTTAGCCATTCCCGCAGTTTCCGGTGCAAGTCTCGTGTCTTGTCCGGCAACTTGCGCGCGAGATTCGTCGTCTCGCCGATGTCGTGTTCCAAATCGTAAAGTTCGAGCGAGCCGTCTTCGTACCGTTCGATGAGTTTCCAGTTTCCTTCGCGTATCGCCGCGCCGGGATCGCCACCCTGGTTCGAGAAATGGGGGTAGTGCCAGTACAAGGCATCTCGTTCAAGCTGCGCCTTCGGATCGCGCAACAACGGCGCAATGGTGATCCCATCGATGGGACCATGGGTCGGCGGAGCGTCGACGCGCGCCATCTCGCAGATGGTGGGAAAGAAATCGATACTGCACACGGGCGTGTCGCACACGCTGTTCGGGGTCGTCACGCCCGGCCATCGGACGATGCAGGGTTCCCGTACGCCGCCTTCGTAGAGATAGCCTTTTCCCCCGCGCAACGGCGAGTTGTTCGTCGCCGGCGTGTGCTTACCTTCTTTGACGGACAGGCCGCCGTTGTCGGAAAAGAAGAACACGATGGTGTCGTCGTCAATGCCGGTGCGTTTCAACGTTTCGAGCACGTTTCCGACGCTCTCATCAATGGACTCCACCATGGCCGCGTAGATGGGATTGTCCTGTTGACCCATCTTGTCGCCCGCTTCTCCTTCTTCGCCTCATACTTTGCGATCTTGTCTTCCTTCCCTCCAAGGGGATGTGCACGGCGTAGTGGGCGAGATACAGGAAGAAGGGCCGGTCGTGTTGGATTCGATGAATTACACGCCTCATCGGTGAGACGATCGGTGAGGTATTCCCCGTCGAAATGGCCCTCGATGGGCGGTCGGCCGTCCCATTCGGGCCAGAAGTAACTGCGCGGTGATCCGGCGTCACTGCCGCCGACGTTCTTGTCAAATCCCTGATGTTGGGGCTAATACGGTTCGGCCCCGAGATGCCACTTGCCCACATGGCACGTGCGTGTAGCCCTGCGGTTTTCAGCGCCTCCGCGATGGTGACTTCTTCCAGGGGCAATTCATCGGCGTAGATCGCGGGCAAGGATGGGAGATCCTTCCCGGGTCCTCTTGCCTTTGAGCAAATCCGTAAGGTGCAGTCGCGCGGGATACTTGCCCGTCATGATGCTTGCGCGAGTGGGGGAACACACGGGGCAGGCGGCGTAGGCGTTGGTGAAGCGCATGCCCTCCGAGGCCAGCCGGTCGATATTCGGCGTCTCGAAGAACGTGTTGCCGAAGCATCCCACGTCGGCCCAACCCATGTCGTCGATGAGGATTATTAAAATGTTGGGCGGGCGACTTTGGCCGGGCACATCGCCGGTCGCTGCGAACGCGCGCATGACCGGATTTGCGAGACCCGCCAGACCCGCTGCCGTCAATCGCAGGAACTCTCTTCGCCGCATCGTGCACCCCTCCTTGAAGGACTCTGCCGGTTTAGCCAAGAATAGGGGCTACTGCGGAATGATGCAACGTTCTGACGGGAAGGGCCGGGCGGTCCGTGAAGGGATTTCCATGAAGACCACGCGTGTGCTCGTCGTGCTTGGGGCGTTCGTGGCGGTGATTGCTGCGGCGCCCGCTCAAAACGTACCTTCCACTTCCGCTCCATCGGAAATGGTCGAAGAAGGTCTCACCTACGGCCACGACGACTCCCTACCTCTACCGAAGACTATTCTCTTCTCGACGAGCCCGGACGAAATCGTTGCGGACGCGGAAGAATGGTCCCGTCGAGGCATCAACGCATTCTTCATGGACTACGTGGCGCGGAACTGGTCGAGCGATATCTGGGCAGCGGATGACAAGCCCTGGACCATCGGCGAATCGGACGAAACGTTTCAGAAAGCGAAGAACGCGAACGCCATCTGCAAACGGATCGGGTCGGAGACGTTTCTGAAGATCGCCTTCGATCATCCTTTCGAATGGTTTAACGAAACGGCATGGCAGCAAATCGACCACAACTTTCGCCAATTCGCGATCTTCGCGCGCGACACGGGATGCACGGGCCTCGCGCTCGACATCGAGTACATCAGCGAACAATATGCCTTCGACTGGGACGGGTACACCTATGACGGATACACGCGGGCGGACTTGGCGGAGCAAGTGCGCAAACGCATGACCCGCGTCGCCGAGATCCTCTACGACGAATTCCCGGATATGGTTTTCGTCACCTTCCCGGAAGAGGGATTCAGCCTTGGCAGCGTGATTCACGCGGCTTGGATCGAGGAAGCGGCGCGGCGCGATGCACCGGGCGGCATCCACTACTGCACGGAGTATACGTATCGCAATCCCAATATCCGGTACATGTTCGCCCATGCCTGGGCCTGCAATGAGCTATTTCAAAATCTGCTGAGCGATCGCGCCAAAGCGTACTGGGCGGAAAAGTGCTCGATCTCCGAGGGCGTCTGGCCGTTCGGATTCAACTACGAGAAGGTGCATTCGCCGGGGTTGACGGTCGAGCAGTTCCGGCAGGGCTATGCCGCATCGCTCATGGTCTCGCGCCGGTACAACTGGATCTACAGCCACAACTCGCGGCCCCAGCTCATCGGGCGCGACGTGGACCAGTACTCGGGCGAAGCCCCGCTCCAGGATTACCTCGACATCATGGCCGAGAAGGCGATCGTGACGACGCCCAAGTACCTCAATCTCGCTCAGGAATTGCGGGGAATGACCGTGCGCGATTACTCGGGGGATCTCGGCCTCGTTCCGGCGGTTCTGATTGCGGGCCCCGACGACATCCCGAAACTAAGCCTCGTCGAGCAGGACCAATACAACGCCCAGGACATTGAGCGGGGGTGGAAACTTGGCGCGGCCTATATTGCGGGCGAGTTGCTGGATCTGCGCAAAGAGTTTGGCACGGTTACGGATTGGATGCTGATCGGTCCGTTTCCGAGTCCGCAGTTGATGGACGGTCACAATACAGAATTCCCTCCCGAACAGGGTATCGACCTTACCGCTGAATATCCGGGTGTGGAGGGAGCCGTTCACTGGCAGGCGTATCACCAGGCGGATACCCACGCGTCGGTGGATCTGACCCGCGCGTTCAATCCAACGGAGCATGTCACCGCGTACGCGCTGTGTTACGTTCATTCGCCGTCCGAGCAGAAAGCATACGTGCGGGTCGGCACAAATGACGCGGGAAAAGTCTGGCTCGGCGACAAGCTGATTCTCGACCACGCCGCGGAGGGAACGGCGTATCTGGATCGCGACATCATCCCGGTCACGATTCCTGCGGGGACCACGCCGATCCTCGTCAAGGTAACCAACGGACAGAATGATTGGGGGTTTGTGTTCCGAATTACGGACGAACGGGCAAAGCCGCTGGAAGGGTTGCGGTTTTCATTGAAACCTTGAGGGACAACTCGACACAAATGGGTCGACGAACCAGGAAGAACATCCCCCTTGATCCCCCTTCAAAGGGGGAAACTTGCGCAACGCTTCGCGTTGCGTCTTCGGCGGACCAGCGCTGGCGTACAGGGATTGTTACGACGCCCTCACCAGAAGACCGAGCTGAGCACAATTCCCCCTTTGAAGGGGGATCAAGGGGGATGTTCTTCAATCCAAGCGGCCTTCAATTCGTGTATCGTTTACTGTAGAAAGCTTTACCGGGGATGACGACGTAATGGAAAAACATGAATTCAATCGGCGGACGTTTCTTCAAACAAGCGCCGGCTCAGCGTTGGGACTGGCAGCGGCCGGTCTGGCCGGTTCGACGGCTGGCGCGCAGGGGGCGAAGACGGTCCGGGTCGGCGTCATCGGCACGGGCAACCGGGGCAGCGCGCATTTGCGTTTCCTCACGTTGATGCCCGATGTGGAGATCCCGGCCATCTGCGACATCCGCCAGGAGGCGATCGACGCGGGCCAGAAGATCGTGACCGATGCGGGCCGTCCGGCGCCGGAGGCGTACACGCGGGATGAATACGTCTACCAGGAAATGGTGACACGTGACGATCTTGATGCAGTCATCATCGCGACGCCGTGGAACTGGCACACCCCCATGGCCGTGGACACGATGAAGGCGGGGAAATACGCCGGCGTGGAAGTGCCCGCGGCGATGACCGTGGAGGAATGCTGGGCGCTGGTAAACACCTCGGAAGAGACTGGCGTCCCCTGCATGATGCTGGAGAACTGGAGTTTCCGGCGAGACAATCTCGCCGTGCTGAACATGATCCGGCAAGGCCTGCTGGGCGACGTCGTGCATTGCCATTGTTCGTACTCCCACGACTGCCGCAGTTGGTTTTACGATCCCGATGGCAAACCCCGCTGGAGCGGCGAGTTTCTGGATCAACGCAACTGCGCACAATACCCGACTCACGGCGAAGGCCCCGTACTGAGCTGGCTGGATATCAACTGCGGCGACGCCTATGCGACACTGGTTGCGATGGCGACAGCCTCGAAGGGTATCAACGTGTATTTCGACGAGAAATACGGACACGACCACCCCTTCGCGACACATCCCTTCAAACAGGGGGACATCGTGACCTGCCTCGTGCGTACGCATATGGGCAAGACGATTGTAATTAACAACGACCTGTTGCTGCCGCGTCCCTACGACAACCGTTGGGCCGTGCAGGGCACACAGGGGATCTATAACGAGCAGCGGAACGCCGTGTTCATCGAAGGTCGAAGCCCACAGAGCCATCAATGGGAACCTTTCGATCCGTACCAGGCGGAATTCGACCATCCCTGGTGGAAAGACCTGGAAGAGGCGGGCCGCAAAAGCGGTCACGACGGCACGGACTACCTGGAAGTGAAGATGTTCTTGAAGGCGGTGCGTGAAAAGACGCAGACGCCCATTAACGTCTACGACTCGGCGACAATGAGTTGCGTCGTGCCGTTGTCAGGGACGTCTATCGCAAAAGGCGGGATGCCGGTGGAATGTCCGGACTTCACGCGCGGGAAGTGGAAGACGCGGAAACCGGCGTTTGCGGTAGTGTAGTAAGATGGATTCCCGCGT
The DNA here is from genome assembly GCA_963745075.1 of Candidatus Hydrogenedentota bacterium. Lineage (GTDB taxonomy): Bacteria > Hydrogenedentota > Hydrogenedentia > Hydrogenedentales > SLHB01 > JAHDWY01. The sequence goes on from CAVUWV010000021.1 coordinate 88,559, forward strand.
GCGCGGGAATGACGGTCTGGGCGCGCACGAGAATGACGGTTTGCATGTATACACATAGGTCCCAGCAGTTCCTTTCGTCCCATTGGGGAAGCGCAAAGAGGAGGAGCCATCGTGAATCGACGTGAGTTTATGCAGGTAGCCGGAAGTAGTCTGGCGATGGCGGCATGTCCTTCTCTGGCAAACGCGGCCACTGGCCCCGACAAGCCCGGTAAGCGTCCTAACATCCTCATCATCTTTGCGGACGATATGGGCTTCTCGGACCTGAATTGCTATGGCTCGGAAATTCGCACGCCCAACCTCAACCGTCTCGCCGATGAAGGCATGCGATTCACGCAGTTCTATAACGTGGCGCGGTGTTGCCCGTCGCGGGCGTCGTTGTTAACGGGGCTCTATCCTCACCAGGCGGGCATGGGCAAGATGGTCAGCAAACTGGACGCGCCTCCCGAGCCGGGCCCGTATCAAGGGTATCTGAACGACCAATGCGTGACCATCGCCGAAGTGCTGCGCGGTTCCGGCTACCGCACGTACATGTCGGGCAAGTGGCACGTGGGTGAAGCGCCCGAGCACTGGCCGCGGCAACGCGGCTTCGATCGGTACTTCGGACTCATCAGCGGCGCCAGCAGTTATTGGGAAATCCTGCAGAGCCGATCGGAACCGCATGATGGCGAAAGACGATGCCCCGTTTACGCCGGAGCCGGCAAGTTTCTACATGACCGACGCGTTCACCGATTTTGCCGTGGAATGCCTCGACGGCCATCAGAATCGCGAGGAACCGTTCTTCCTGTACCTCGCGTACACCGCGCCGCACTGGCCGCTCCACGCCTGGCCGGAGGATATCGACCGATATCGCGGCAAGTACGACATGGGGTGGGACGAATTGCGCAAGCAGCGGTACGCGCGGCAACTCGATATGGGAATCATCGATCCGCAATGGGCCCTCTCGCCGCGCGATCCGGATGTGCCGGCATGGGACACCATTGAAGACAAGGCGCACTGGTCGCTGCTCATGAGCGTCTACGCGGCGATGGTCGACCGCATGGACCAGGGAATCGGCCGTGTGCTGGAAACATTGCAACGCACGGGGGCCGACGAAAACACGCTGGTGTTCTTCCTTTCCGACAACGGCGGCTGCCACGAGAACGTCGAGAAACGCCAATTGGACATGCCCGGCAAGGAACCGGGCGAGCGCGGCTCATTCGTCTCGTACCAGCGTCCTTGGGCCAACGCCAGCAATACACCGTTCAGGAAGTTCAAGCACTGGATTCATGAGGGCGGCATCTCGACGCCGCTTATCGCGCGTTGGCCGGGACAGATCAAACCCGGCGGGATGACCACGCAGCCGGGCATCATCATGGACCTCATGGCGACCTGTTGCGACGTAAGTGGAACGGCCTATCCGAGTACCTTCGCAAACCGTGCGGTTCGACCGTTGATCGGCGAGAGCCTCTCCCCCATTCTTCGTGGCGGCACGCGCGAACCGCACGAATGGTTGTACTGGGAGCATTTCGGGAACAAAGGCGTGCGACACGGCGACCGCAAGCTCGTGGCGACCGATCAAGGGGAGTGGGAACTCTACGACATGAAGGCCGACCGCACGGAACTCCACGATCTCTCCGAAACCGAGAAAGACACGGCACACGCAATGGACGCGGCCTGGAACGCGTGGGCCAAGGAGAACGGCGTTACGACGTAAGGGCGTGCGCCGCGATTCGCGTGACGTACTGATTGTCGTCGTGTTCTGCCTGCTCCAGCGCGGCGTGCACTTCCGGCGTGTCAACGTGCAGGTGCTCGATAGCCTCGACCGCGCGGAGCCGTACAAACCCGTTCGGGTCTTTCAGGCCATCCAAAAAGACGGGGATGGTCTTCTCGGGACCGTCCACCTTATACAGCGTGCGCGCGGCGGCAACCCGGACAGGCATCGTGGCGTTGGCCATCGCGTTGCGAAGCGCGTCAAGCGCCTCCGGCGAACGGTCTTCGTAGTTCTCGAAGGCCATAGCGGCCCAGAATGCTACGGAACGGTCGGCTTCGCTCAAGGCTTGAATGAGGACCGGTTCCACATCCTTGCCGACAATCCCCAAGGTCTTGATCGCCCAAAGCCGCGAGATGCGGTCGGTGCCGTTCAACTGATCGACAAGGTCATTCACCGGCTTACCGAAAATCGAAATTTCGGAATTCGTGAGATATTCATAGGTTTGGTGGGCCGGAATGGGCGGCTCGTTGCCGCGATTCGCCAGCCACTCCTCGAGGTCGAATTCCGGAATGCACCCCAGGTCCCGGCCGCGGGCCATCCACTCATCCATCGCCCCCCGCAACCGGTTGACAATCAGACGCGTGATCCGGGAGATTGACCAAGCTGTTGAGCTCGTGGGGGTCCGCTTCGGTGTCGTATAGCTCTTCGATGGGTTTGTGGTCCCGGAAGAAGAGTTTCTCCGGCCCTTTCAGTTCCCCCGCTTTTTCGACGCGGCGCATCTCTTGCATGACGGGAAAACTCTCGGGATACGTCAGATACTGGTCGTACGGCCGTTCAGGCTCGTAGTTGCGGATATACTTGTAGCGATGGTCCCGCGTCGCGCGGATGATGTCATAGGTTTCGTCCATACGGTCGCGCGCGGCGTAGATGTACTCACGCGGGGCCTTCTGCGCCTCGCCCAGAAACGGCAATCCCTGCATGTGGTTCGGAATTTCAACGCCTGCGATGGACAATACGGTCGGCGCAAAGTCGACGAAGCTCACCATGCGATCGGTCGACGTGCCTTCCTTCAAATGGCCGGGCCACCGCACGAGGAGCGGCACCTGGATTCCGCGGTCCCATAGCCACCGCTTCGCTTGCGGCAGTCCAACGCCGTGGTCGCCGTAGAAAAACACAACCGTGTTGTCCGCAAGCCCGTCTTCCTCCAATTGCTGGAGCACCTCGCCCGCCTGCCGATCCATGGCCGTGATCAGATCAAAATAGTGTGCCCAATGACGGCGAGTCACGGGCGTATCCGGATAGTACGGCGGCAAATCGAGCTTTGCGAGGTCGTGCGGTGGATCGACGAGAAGCTTACGTTCACCCTCGCTCATGTTCTCGGGTAAAGTCCCGATCTTGGATTCATGGGTGATCGTGAAATTGAAAACGGCAAAGAACGGCTGGTTCGGATCCGGCCGGTTTCGCCAGTGCGCGGTTTTGCTCGATACATCCCACGCCGCCTCGGGCGGCGGAAAGTTATAGTCCGTCTTGACGTTATTGGTGCAGTAATATCCCGCGTTCCGGAGGTATTCCGGGAAGCATTTGACATCTTCGGGAGGCGGATTGTTGCACCGCATGTGGCACGTGCCCAAGGTCGTCGGGTACATGCCCGTGATGAGACAAGACCGGCTCGGCGCGCAAACGCCGGCAATCGAGAACGCCAGTTCGTAGCGAAGGCCCTCGCTTGCCAGTGTATCCAGATTGGGCGTCGTGGCTCGATCGTACCCGTAGCAGCCGAGATGCGGGCTAATATCCTCGCAGGTTATCCATAGGATATTCGGCCGGGAGGCGGCGGGCGCCGACGGTGCGTTACGCTGCGCAAACGCAGTCCCTGCCAGCACGCTTCCACTTGCCGCCCACAGAAACGATCGACGATCCATATTGGCTTCCTCCGATTTCCTGCATTATGAAGAATGCAAATCGGAGTGTCCAACGGGGGTGGAAGAGAATTCGCCGAAGTATGCGGAAGCCAAGAGACACCACGGACAACGGAGACAAAACAAACATGGACTTCAAAGTCGGCGGCCGATTCCCGGAGCGGATTCAGCCGCGCGCGGTCGGAGTTCTGCGGCCGCAGACTTGGCCTTGTCTATCATGGTCCCTGGTTTCGCGGATGTCCTTGCTGTCGTTGAATTGGCCGTAGGCGAAGCGCGAGTAGATCGGGTAGCTGCTTTGGGCTGCAAGCCTCCCCAGAAAGAGGGAGAGCGGCGGAGCCCGTACCCGGGCAACCGCCGCTCAACCCCCGCTTACGCGCTGGGATTAGGAGCCTGGTTTAGTTCAACGGAGACGAGGCGACGCTAACCGCCGTGCCGTCCGCGGTGAAGCGAATCACGCCGGACTCGTCGACGAAGTACTGACGATAGCCCGTGCGGCCTGCCGCAGCCGGAATCGCCGTGCAGGTGTAGGCCGGCATCGTGGCGGCCGTACCGTTGGTGACCGCAACCGTGAAGGTGTAGCCATGCTTCTGGCCATTGCCGAGAACCGAATCAATGAACGGAGGCGTAGCGCCGCCGCCATCAGGGTCGGCCAACTGGGCCAAGGTGCCGTAGTCACCCACACCGTCGGTGTCGGTGTCGGTGAAAGCGGCCGTCTGATAGGCCACTTCACCCGTCGAAATGGTGCGCATGGCGCCCGCCGCGCCCGCTTCATTCGCACTCATGCGCGAACGCAGCAGGTTCGGAATGGCGATAGCCGCGATGATCGCGATAATGGCGACCACGATCATCAACTCGATCAGCGTGAAACCGGATTTCTTCGTTGCTTTCATTCTCATACCCTCCAACAGACCTAACCCGTTACTTGGATTTCCCAACATCGGCCCCCCATAGGACCGACGTATTCCATTCAACTCTCGGCCCTTCCATAGGCAACCCGCGTGCCAAAAGCACACAAAGGACATCCAAAAACTTGAAAATAAATAACTTACATCAAGATTTCGGCTGGCTATTCCGTCTCAATTACCGCCCAAAACCGAACACTGACAGTTACTTGGCGACAAAATTTGTCACCAAACGCTTTCCCTATGCTGGCCAATTCGTCAGCCGATTCCCCTTCGATGGTGTCCAGACAATCCGCACCCAGACTTACGTTTGACACACTTCGGAATCATTGCGCTTCGCGGTGCCCTCTGCGATGATAGTGGGAGTGGCATTGGGACGCGGGGAGAGGGCTCTTGAGCACGAGAGGAATACGGTGGTTATACGGCGAATTGCCGGCGCTCGTTGAAGGAGGGGTGTTGACCGCGGACGCCGCCGAGCGCTTGCGAGCGCATTATGGCGAATCGCCCGATTCCAACCGGCTTCCCATAGCGTTGATCGTCTGCAGTGTGCTGGGCGCAACGCTGATCGGCCTCGGCATCATTTTGGTACTCGCCCACAATTGGGAGTTCTTTTCGCGGGCGCAGCGAACGGTCCTGTCCTTCGGCCCACTTGCAGCGGGGCAGATACTGGTTGGCTACACCTTGTGGCGAAACCCCAAGTCCGTGGCATGGTGCGAAGGTTCCGGGACCTTCCTGGCGCTGAGCGTCGGAGCCTCTATCGCGCTGATCGGCCAAACCTACCAAGTACCGGGGGACTTCGGCGCGTTCATGCTGACCTGGGCACTGCTCGGGCTACCATTGGTATATCTGCTGAACGCGAGCGTGCCCGCGGTGCTGTATATGGCTGCGATTACGGCGTGGGCGGGATATCAACAGGACCGGCACGGTTACGCGGAAGCGTTTTGGCCGCTGGCGCTGCTGATCGTGCCGCACATCTGGATCGCGTTTCGGCGGGACGCGTATGGCATTCGTTCCACGTGGCTTTCATGGGCGGGCGCAATCACGCTTTGTATTGCGACGGGGATTTCGTTGGAGAAGTCTCTGCCGGGTCTTTGGATCGTTATCTATTCGAGCCTTTTCACCCTCCTGTATCTTGCGGGCGTCATTTGGGCGGGACCATCGCATGCGTTCTGGCGCCGGCCCCTGAGGACGGCCGGTGGCCTGGGAATCGTCGGGATGGCGATCCTCTTGAGCTACGAATGGCCCTGGGAACAAATCGGCTGGAGCCATTACCGGACCGGGGCCGAATTCGACACGATCGGCAACATCACGGATCTGGTGCTCCTCGCGGTGTTTTTTGCGGGCGCAATCGTGATGCTGGGAAGAACGTTGCGGAGCTTCCACAAGCTCAGCGCCGTTCTCGGGATAGCGCCCGTCGTTGCGCTCGTAGCGTACGTATTCAGCGCAACGGCCGACGCGCCGGTCCCGGCACAAGTGCTGTATAACGGCTACGTTCTGGTGTTGGGGGTCGGAATCACCCTGATCGGGTTGCAGAAAGAACGTCTGGGGACTCTGAATCTCGGGCTCTTCATCCTTATGGTCTGGATCACGGCCCGATTCTTTGATAGCGATTTGGATTTTGTGACACGGGGTCTGGTGTTCATCGTATTAGGCGTCGGGTTTCTTACGGCAAACCTGTTCATGCTGCGGCGCCGGAGGAAGCAGGCATGAGTGCACGTATTCGACTGGGCCTCTTCGCTGTCGTTGCTATCGCGCAGCTTGCAATACCCGCGCGCATGATCCTCTCGCGCGAGACGGTCTTACATCAGGGCACGCTGTACAAGTTTCACACGCAACCGGTCGATCCGAACGATCCGTTCCGCGGACGATACGTTCGTATCAGTGTCGAGACGAATCCAATACCGATTCCGGAGGGCTGGCAGCACGACAACGACGCTCCGGTTTACGCCGTGCTCGGCGCCGACGAGGAGGGGTTCGCAATTATCAAAGACGTTCGCTCGGAACCCCCCGAAATCGGGGATTACATCCGCGCCGATATGGTCCGGGTAGACGATTTCGCGGAGACGATCACCGTGAACCTTCCGATTGACCGGTATTACATGAACGAATGGTCCGCGCCGGAGGCCGAGCGCGCCTATTGGGACAACAGCCGGATTGCAAACAAGAATGCCTATGTGACGGTGCGCGTGCTCGACGGCGAAGCCGTCGTTGAAGGGCTTTACATCGGCGATCAGCCGATCGAAGATTACATGAAGAACATGGCCGCAACCAAAGGAGGGAACCCGTGATGAGTACATTGATGCACGACAAACGCGTTCTGGTCCTGGGTGGGCTCGGCTTTATTGGAAGCAACCTTGCGTTGAAATGTCTCGAAAACGGCGCTCGGGTCACCGTGTACGATTCGTTGATGGATCACGGCGGCGGCAACATCGCCAATCTCGACCAACACCCCTCGATTCGCGTCGTGATCAACGACATACGCGACGTTCATCTCGTCGACAAGGCGATTCGCAATCAGGATTACATCTTCAATTGCGCGGGGCACACCTCGCACGCGTATTCCATGCGCGATCCCTATCTCGATGTGAACATCAATTGCATCGGCTCCATGAACGTGCTGGAGGGGGTCCGCAAAGCAAATCCGAAGGCGCGTGTGGTGTACGTGGGCACAAGCACCCAGTGCGGACCCATGCAACAGTCGCCCATGACCGAACTGCATCCCGAGTATCCGCTGGATATCTACTCCGCGAACAAGAGCGTCGCGGAAAAGTACCATCTCATTTACCACCGCGCGCACGGACTTCGGACCTCGGTCGTCCGTCTCGCCAATGTGTACGGTCCGCGCGCCAACATCCGCAGCAGCGACGCCGGCGTGTTGAATTACTTCATCGGCCTCGCATTGCAAGGCCAGGATTTGACGGTCTACGGCGAAGGCACGCAACGCCGCAACGTGATGTACGTGGACGACTGCGTCGATGCCCTGATCAAAGTGGCGCTGGACGAGAAGACGGAAGGAGAGGTCCTGTTCGCGGCCGGCGACACGGAACATACGATCGCCGAGTTCGCGGAGATGGTCGTTGACGTTATGGGCGCGGGCGGCGTCAAACACGTGCCGTGGCCGGAGGATTGGAAGCCCATGGACGTCGGCGACGTGTCCATCTCCAACGAGAAGATCCGCGCAATGCTCCATTGGATACCGACCGTTCCGCTTCGAGACGGACTCGCGCGCACGAAAGCGTTCTTCGAGGAGCGGCTCCCCACGTATCTCGGCGAACGCCGCTGGGGCGTGATGGTGCATTGACTGGAAACGTCCGCCGGAATGGTTTCATTCATTCCGGCGGACGTATCGCTTCAATCCATCAAGCCACGGACACCTCCACCGTCCGGCGGATGATATCCACCAGATCTTTGTCTGACACCGCGCCATTCCGATCCTGGGCGACGGCGATGAATTCGCGGTAGACGGCATCGCCAACACCATTCGACAGGTCAAAACCCATCTCACGGGCTTTGAATTCGATGGCGCGCCGGCCGGAACTGGCCGTCAGCACAAAGCGATGGCCGGGCACACCAACCATCACCGGCGGCACGAACTCGTAGCAGACGGGATCTTTAATGATGCCGTCCTGGTGAATGCCGGAACTGTGGGCGAAGGCGTTATCACCCACCACGGCACGGTTCGGCTGAACCGGGACGCCCGTGATTTCGGATACGCGCCGGCTCAACGTGGCCATTCGAGTCAGGTCCAAACCCGTCTGGGCGATCCCCTTCAGGGCGCATACGACACCCACCTGCTCCACAGCCGTGTTGCCGGCGCGTTCACCGATTCCGTTGACGGTCACCTCGACTTGTCCCGCGCCGGCTTGGATGGCCGCGACGGAGTTGGCCGTGGCCATGCCCATGTCGTCGTGACAATGGGCGCAGACCATCGCGGCGCCGTCGACATAACGCACGACGTCGTCGATGATTTCCGCGTATTCGACGGGTACCGCGCATCCAACCGTATCGGGGATGTTGATCCGTGTCGCGCCGGCATTGATCGCGGTCTCGACACATTGCCGCAGAAATACGCGCTCCGTGCGCGTGGCATCTTCGGCGCTGAATTGGACCACCTCGACCCGCTCACGAGCACGCGACACGACGCGTTCGATGGCACGGATGGCCTGCGCGCGCGTCATGCGCAGCTTACGGGCCAGGTGGATGTCGGATACGCCCAAGAACACGTGAACGACCGGATGGACCGCTCGCGACACCGCTTCACACGCAGCGTCGACGTCACCGGGAACACACCGTGCCAATGCCGCGACTTCGCACCGTTGAACCACGCGGGCCACTTCAGACACGGCGGCCTTGTCGCCGGGCGAAGACGCGGGGAACCCCGCCTCGATGGTGGCGACCCCGAAGTCTTCCAACATCCGGGCCACTTCCACTTTGTATTCGGACGGGATGTGCACGCCGGGGGTTTGCTCCCCGTCGCGCAGGGTTGTATCGAAAATTCGCACTTGAACGGACATGACTTGTCTCCTTTGCGTAACGTTTGCTTTGTTGAAAACTCACCGAATACGCAAAGCTTCAAGCGCCTGGACAGCGGAAACTACCTGAGCCCCATGTCCATAAGACATCACCTCCTTTCGAGCGCCCTCATGGCGCAAAAAAAGGAGGCCGCGAGCATCTGGCTCGCGGCCTCTACCTAAAACCCTATGTGGGGAAGTTACTTAGGAAATTCGAGGCACACCGAGCCCGCTATCCTCCAGGAGGAGGAGTGGGAGAAGCAGGCTCTCGATATGGCTCGAATTACACATAATAGAATTTACCTTGGCGCAAGTGTACCACGGCAGCGGCCGGATTGCAACCGCGGCTGCACCGCTTACTCCGTCTTCATCGGTGTGAAGACCATAGGCGGCATGTAGACGCCGACGAGTTCCCGCCGCCACCAGTTGCCGGTTTCGCGCTTGGTCTTCAAATCCGTGAAGTGGTACTGGTAGAGCATCGCCCGAATCTCTTTCGGAGGTTGATCGGGGAACGGATTGTCTTTCAATAACCCCAAGACTGCCTTGTCTCCTTCGAGGAGGCGATAGCAGAAGTTGAGAAACCAGTTGGGCGGACGCTGTCGCAGGGCCGCGAACCACATCTGCCAGTCCAGTCGCGGTTGGAATGGGGCAATTCGCCGTGGCGCCTCGTCCAACGCGTCCGGTTTGTACTTGAAATTGTATGCCTTCCAATGAACCCCGTCGTCGCTTCCTTCGATGATGATCTCGGGCCGCGTTGTCGTCATGTGGGCAAAGAGGCCGTACCGGTTGGCGATGTAGAAGGGGAACATGCGCTGCTCCAAGGGAAACAACAATGGCGGCGGGCCGGACGATTTCGGGAGCAACTGCGCGATCTGGGAGCCCGTAATCACGGCGATCAGTACGGCAACTCCGCCCATGATCAGTTTCCGGTAGAGCGGCAGCGGCCGAATGAACTCGGGCGGATTCAGCCATGCAATGAAGCGCTTCGGCAACATGACCTTCCAGTGCCGGTCGTCGAGCAGCAAGAGGCACAGAGCGATGGTGAGCAGGTTGAAGAACGTGAAGTTGCCCGTCGCGACAATCAGAAGCTGGAAGCCGATGAGAATCCCCGCGGCTACGCCGCGAATGCTACGGGGCGCCAGCATGAGAAACGGCACGAACAGTTCGATGCCGAACATACCGACCACAGACACTTTCTGAAACCATTCCGGAAGGTGCGCGGCGTACCAGCCGATCGTGGTGGGCAGGGGTTGGGTTTCGTAGTGGTAGTCCAGGGCCGTCAAATTGCGCCAGTTCGCGTCGGCAAGCTTGACGACACCGGACATGAACATGAGGCGGAACAAGAGCCAGCGCAACAGCAGGAGCATGACGCGAGAATGAACGTCCTCCTTTGCGAGCTTGGGCCGCCATTGCATGGGAGCGAAGAAGATCGCGAGAAAGGTGGCTTCCAAGAGCAACGTGTCCCACTGGAAACTGAGAAAGTCCGGGCTAACGGAAACGAATGACAGATACAGGATGTACAGTGCGGCTAGACACAAGGGCGGCGCGTATCCGACGATGAGCACCAGCGCAAAGAATACCCCCGCGCCGCAGACTGCATGCAAAAACCAATTGCTGTCATTCAGCCAAAAAATGGTGGGGAGCTTCCAGATGCGTTCGAACCCCGTGCGGTTGCGGATGAAATCGAGCAGCATATACGCAGGCGCAATTCCGCGGCGTCCGATCAAGCCGTCGATCTGAACCCAGAGGGAACTGAACGCGACAAGATGGACGATGCCCAGCACCCGCAGGAACATCCAGCGAGTGACGAAGTACCGAGGCGAGATACCGCCGACGAAGAAATCCCGACGTAAGGCCGTGTGCACCCGCTCGTACAAGGACAGCGTCTCCGGGTGCGCGCGTGGTACCTCGGACGTTTCGGACCCGACCCGTTCGCCGGCATTGCCGGACGCCCGAACCTCCGGCGCCGGGATTTCGTGGTCGGATGCGCTCAAAACCTTCCCCCCGCTTTCTATCGTACGGTCAAAGACGGGAGTGTACCACAGCCGGTGGGCCCGTTTGGACCAGGCCAGCACCGCCCACCGATCCAATTTGGAGGGGACCCCGCAACGTGGCACTTCGGGCACAGAACCTGCTATTCTATGCTCGGTTGTTTGGGGAGGTAGCGGCTTGTGATGTCGAACACACTGACGCAGCAGATTCGCGTTCGGTGCGAAAGTTATTTCGTGCCGGAACGGTCGAAGCAAAAAGAAGACTTGTACTACTTCGGGTACCGCATTCAAATCACCAACGAAGGCACCGAACCGGCGCAGCTCATCAGCCGGCACTGGCTCATCACCGACGGACTCGGCCAAATCGAAGAAGTGCGGGGGCCCGGCGTGGTCGGCGAACAGCCGCGGCTGGACCCGGGCGAGACGTTCGAATACACCAGCGCCTGTCCGTTGCGCACGCGGTACGGCAACATGCGCGGCGAATACCGCATGGTCAAAGATAACGGTTCGACGTTTCACGCGGACATCGCGCCCTTTGAAATGATCGTCCCGTCCATTTCGAACTAGCCGTCCCCCATCGCGGGCGGAGTGAGGACTGATTCCCGGATGAAGGTGCGCGTTATCGCCAACCCTATTTCGGGCGGAGGGAACGGACGCCGCCTGGGTGAGGCCATGCTGACCGCGTTGCAGGGACGCGGCATGGACGCATCGCTGCATATCACCTCGCGTGCCGGTGAAGCCGGCGAGGTCGCGGCGACCCCGGGCTACGACTGCGTGGTCAGCGTCGGCGGCGATGGCACCACCAACGAAGTCGCAAACGGTGTCGCGGGATCGAACACCCTGCTCGCTATCCTTCCCCTGGGCACGGCCAACGTCGTGTCGCGCGAACTCGGAATTCCTCTCAGCGCCGACGCCGTAGCGGACCTCATCGTCAGCGGCAGCGTTCGCACCATCGACGCGGGCCGGTTCGCCGGACGTTTGTTTTTGCTGGGTACCGGCGCGGGGCCCGATGCGGCCATCGTTTCGGCCATTCATGCGCGCCGGGGTAAGCGGCTCGGGATTACCGGCTACTTCGCTCCCACGCTCCAGACCTTGTGGCGTTATCCGTGGCCGCACATCCGCGTAATAGTGGACGGGGAAGAACTCTGCGACGACGGACACTACGCGATCGTCGGAAACTGCAAATTCTCGGCGGGGGTTTTTCGATTCACGCCCGAAGCGCGGATCGACGATGGTTTGTTGGATGTCTGTGTGATGCGAAATCTTTCCATGCTCCGGCTGGCGGCGCACGCCATCGCTTCGTGGCGGCCACGGTTCACCTCGCGCAAGAACGTCCTGTACCGGCGCGGGAAACGTATCGTCTTCGAGTCGGCTGATTCACAATCGATGCCCCTACAGGTCGACGGCGATCCCGCGGGCACACTTCCGGCTGAATTCGAGGTGCAGGAAGCGGCGTTACGCGTTGTGGCCCCGATCAAGCGGAACCTGTAGCCTCGCTCACTAGCCCCAGCCTAGCAGCCCGTGGTAAAAGTCGCTTATCGCCAATTTTTTCTTGACAGATCGTTGGACGTTTGGCACATCGTCATTGTAGCACTGGAGAGGAGAGCGTGCGATGGCGATGGGCGAAGAAAAACGGGACCGGCAGGAAACGATGTGGGTGGAGACGAGCTTGTTGCCGCGAGCGCCGGGCCACCCGTTTTACGAGCGGTTGAACGGGGTGCTGAAGAAGCACGGTTTCACGCAGTTCGCGGAGGAGGAGTGCAGGCAGTACTACGCGGAGAAGCTGGGGCGGCCGAGTATTCCGCCGACGGTGTACTTCAAGATGCTGTTCATCGGTTTCTTCGAAGGGATCGATTCGGAACGAGGGATCGCATGGCGCGTGGCGGACTCGATGGCGCTTCGGGATTTCCTCGGATATGACTTGACCGAAGGGACTCCGGACCATTCGAGCCTTTCCCGGACGCGGCGCTTGATGAGTTTGGAGACGCACCGGAAGGTGTTTCAATGGGTACTGACGGTGCTGGCCAAAGAAAAGATACTCAACGGCAAGACGCTGGGCTTTGACGCATCGACTCTGGAAGCGAACGCGGCACTACGCAGTATTGTGCGCCGGGATACGGGCGAGAGCTACGAGGAGTTCCTGACGCGGCTGGCCCAAGCATCGGGCATCGAGACGCCGACGCGGGCGGACTTGGCCAAGCTGGATAAGAAACGCAAGGGCAAAGGGTCGAATAAGGACTGGGAACACCCGTTTGATCCCGACGCACGCATCACCAAGATGAAAGACGGGCGTACGCATCTGGCCCATAAGGCTGAGCACGCCGTGGACCTGGATAGCGGCGCGCTGGTCGCAGTGACCTTGCAGCCCGCGGACAAAGGCGATCCCGAAACCTTGCGCGAGACGGTGAGAGAAACCGCCGGGAACCTGGCTGAAGTGGAGCGCGATGAAGAGGCGGCAGACGAATTGGACGAGGACCTCATGAGCGAGGCGGTTCTGGACAAAGGCTACCACAGCAACGAAACATTGATGGTCCTGGATTTCATTGGTATGCGTTCCTATGCTTCCGAACCGGCCCGTGGCAGACGCGACTGGGAAGGCAAAGACTACGAGCGTTACTGCGTATACGGAAACCGGCGGAGGATTCGCGGGAACCGTGGAAAGGCCTTGTTACGCCAGCGCGGGGAAAAGGTCGAACGCACCTTTGCGCACATGTACGAAACCGGCGGCATGCGACGAACGCATCTGCGCCATCGGGAGAACATCCTGAAACGGGTCCTGATTCACGCCAGCGGATTCAACCTCAGTCTCATCCTGCGCCGCCAACACGGATTCGGCAAGCCAAGGAGATTGCAGGACGGGTACCGGGTCGCAGAACCGGCCCTTTCTCGTCTGTTTAAGGCGTGCGTGAACACCATACAACGGTTATTCGGCGTACAAGGCCGCCCAGACAACTTCTGGAATCCCAACCACATCGTGCCGAACGCCACGTGACTCAACTACGAGAGAGAACTCAAAAGATGCCTTTTACCACGGGCTGCTAGACTTCTGGTTGTTTCTTCAACCGAACCCATGAACGCCGGGAACAGATCTACAACCTACCAGATAACTGGAGTCAAGTATGATAGCGCGAAAGGTGTGGGGATATTCCCGGGCGCGGCAGCGGTAGCGTCAAATGTCAGGGAGCGCGCGAGGGAGCTGTCAAATCGAGAACGTTTATCTCGCATGCTGACGCCAACCAACCGTCCTCGACCGTGACGATTCTTTCACTCACCTGACGTACCGTTTTCGCGATGCATCACGGCAGACTATTTAGATGACACATGGTTACAGAAATGTCACTTCTCATATATCCCTGATTGCTAGATATGTAAACTGCACTTGACAAGGACTTAGATTGATGTTATTTTAATGGTGCAGTGGGTTGTTAGATCTAAAGGGTAACTAGAGATAATTGTTCGCTAAGGGGAGAATGGTGCATGATCGGGCTGCACTGCGGTTCGCTGCGTCGCTGGCCCCCTCCCTGCCCCGGGTTCTCCGGGAACTTCAAAGGACTTACACCATGAGAAATGTTACCACCATCGCTCTGACTCTGCTTTTCTTGGGAAGTCTCGCACAGGCTGCAGCACCAACTGAGTCGGATCTTCTGACACAACGCCATCAAGCATTCCGAACGATGACAGCCGGGTATCCCATGCAGGCGGCCGTGGATCTCCTCAATGGGATTCATGCATTGCCCACGGACGACCCGGCGGTTCTTGACTACGCGGGGGGAAACCTCCAACTCCTGCTCTTCGACACCAACCTTCTCATGACCGAACCCATGCGGAACGAGTTCTTTACGAAGCTCCTGGATACAAAAGAAAACGAGATTGACGCGTTGATCGCGACCCTGCATGAGGCTTCGTTGAAGCTTACGCCGGAGCAGGCCGAAGACTTCTTGGGCCGGCTTTGGAAGTACTCGCAAAGTTCCAACGATCTCGTTGCCGGGGTCGCACTGTATCTCCTGGCCGACCCTTACTATACGGAGGACATGGACATCGGGATCGAGGCAAGCCACGAGATGGTAACCCGGTATCCCAACCTGGAAGCCACCCGCAATATGCTGGCGCTGCCGATCTACCACCGAAAGCTCCGCCCAGCCATCGCCGGGGAATGGATACGGGCCTACAAGGGTAAGCCTCAGGAGCCGGGAAAGCCGCGCATCCGCGAGACCACGAACGCGGAGAAGAATGTGGCTGCACAGGATCCCTTCATCACGAACGTGGAACCTCTGGTGGACTATTTGAGCCAAAACGAAACGAAACGGAAAGGCATTGAGGGACTTCTCGCGCTCCTGGCTGATGAAAACACGGATTGGCGGGACCGCTACAGCTACCTGCGGATGCTGGAACCCGAAATGAAACCCCAGCCGGGTGGGACAGGCGCGCAAGGGTATTGGAAGCTCATCCAGCCCGGTGTGGAATCCCTCGCAAACCGCGGTGAACTCACACCGGATGTATACCACGCCCGGGTGTTGCTTTGCGAAGTGGAAAGCGCGGCCGGTGAGTTCGAGGACGCTTCGTATTGGGCTGAACGGCTCCTGACCGAGCAGGAGCGGCTCTACGAACATCCTGAACGCATTCTTTACGAAGAGACGATTCGAGTCTACACGGAGTTCGCGGAGAGTCTCGAAAAGGGGCAGTTGTACGAGGAGGCCGCGAAAACGTACGAACGCTTGGGGGACTACTATCCGAATAGCGCGATCGCGATTCAAGCACGGCAACTGGCATCGGAGGCGCGCGAGAAGTCCAAGTAGCGGCGCCGAACGAGGTTTGGACATCATCCGTCCATTTCATCAGGACGTATAACGAAAGCGAAGAGGGCTGAACGGGCGATCCGGCGCGAGCGCCGCCGCCAAAGGGGACACGGTAATGGGTGGAATCGTTGTTCGGCGGATGCGGGCCGTCGCTGTTGGCAAGGTCCTTCTTCTGGTGCTGTTAACCGCGCTACTGGGACCCCAAGTCTTCCACCTCGTGGTCCTGGCCTGCGGAGACGGGGGAAATGACCCGCCGAACCCTCCCCCACCTGCGAACACGCTCATTGTCAGCATGTCGGGAGCCGGAACCGTTACGGTGAACCCCTACGGAACGGGAGGCTCGTCTCAAGTCGTTACGTGGTCGGCGCATGTCAACTACACGTCCCCACAGTATGTCTCCTTAACGGCCAGCCCGGCTACGGGTTGGGTCTTTGACAAGTGGGAGGAAACCGGGTCTACAAGCGCGTCGATTAGCCCCTATATCTCGGGAACGGACGAGTTCACTGCTATTTTTTCACCAAAACCGCCGGATGAAGACCCGGACCAGTGGGTCTCGCTGCGCACGTCCGTATCACCCTCGGGAGCGTTGGCCGCGGGGTGCACGGTATCGCCGGCCGGCAAAACCAACCACGCCTTGGGAACGGAAGTGCCGCTCAAGCCGCAGGGCGCGGGCGGCTGGACGTTCAGCGGCTGGGACGGACCGGACGCGGACGACGTGGACACCTTCAACGATCCGCACATGATTGTGATGGACGCGGACAAGAAGGTTACAGCGGTCTTCACACAACAATTCGTGCTGAAAACAAGCACCAAGGGTAAAGGCGAGGTGACGGCCGTTCCCACCGGACCCACCTATAGTTCGGGAACGTCGGTCGAACTCACGGCCGAGCCGAATACAAGTCAAGGTTGGACCTTCGTGGAATGGCGCAACGATGCCTCCGGGACCAATGCAGTAACCAATGTGACGATGGACGCGGACAAGCACGCCAAAGCGGTATTCACGCGCGCAAACAGGAAGAGCCTGACGATCACCACCCCGGAAGGCTGCAAGATCCGGGTCGACGCGAATCCAAACGGGACGAGCAGCGGGACGAATCCGACGGAACCGGGCAACACCATTCTGCAGTTTACAGGTACTTCCCAAGTGACATTGCGGGCGCACGTCTTCAGCGAGTACCGGGGGCAGGGCTACCGGTTTGTGCGGTGGGAAGGAGACGTGCCGGCGGGACAGGAGACGAGCAATCCGGTGACGATCTCGGTGGACTCGGACAAGTCCGTCGAAGCCGTGCTCGAAGAGACGTTCCGGCTCAAAGTGGAATCCGAAGGGCCCGGCAGCGTGGATATCGATGCGCCCGCCGGATCGCAGGTGGGCAATAATCGCTACGTCGCTGGCACCGAGATCGGCCTGAGCGCAACGCCGCCGGAGAACTTTGTCGAGTGGGAAGGGTCCATCGGGGGAAGCAGCCCGGATAAGACGGTGACGATGGACTCAAACAAGTACGTGCTGGCCCAGTTTATGCCGGGAACGGGGGATTCGCCGCTGGTGAACATCAATTCCGTGGACATCGTGGCGGACACGATCAACGTGACCCTGGCGCCGGATGGCCATTCGGGGCCGTTTTCATTGACCCTGCAAGGGGACGGCACATCGCACGAAATCATGAGCGCGTCCCGTTCCTCCGGCACGCGGGACGAAAGTTTCGGCGTGTCCGCCATCCCGCCGGGCACGTACCACAGCATCCTCGCGGAATGGACGGTGGACGACGTGTCGTATTACGACGATTATCCCCTGAACCTGACCATCCTCGGCGGGGGCGAGGGTGAAGCCGAGGCAGAAGCGGAAGCCGAGGCAGAAGCCGAAGCCGAGGCAGAAGCAGAGGCCGAAGCCGAGGGCGAAGGCGAGGAGGAAGACCCGCCGCCGGTGGTGGTCTATCATTATTCGGTTTCCGGCAGTTCGGTGGTCGATCTTCCACCTGCCTATACGTCTTCCGTTCCCGCTACCGAGGATTTCGTGTACGGCTACTTCAACGGCATCGCCGAGACTTACGCGAACGGGTATCCGGCGAGCGAAGACCCGGCGAATGGGACCAAATACTGCGGTCACAGTTGGGGTTACAGCGGGTATCTAACCGCTGAGACCAATTTCACGGTGGACTTCGAGGTCGAAAGCCCCAACGCACCTTGCGAGATTACGACGCCTGCGCCCGGAGACAAGGTCACACTGTTCCACAAATGGACGGCCAGTGACAGTACCGAGTCCGCCGAGTACGCGGGAACCGCAGAGGTTAACCCGCAAGCCCCCAGTTTGGCGTTGACGGCGCATTTCAGGAACCATCAGTTGGTACTGGGCACGAATAATGGTCGTGATTATCTTTTGCCGGGCGAAGACTTGGAAGACGTACTTACGTATGATTTCGAGCCAGCTCTTCCAGAATCTGTGTCGGCCGAGTATACGGTGGAAACCATTGAGAACACGGATGATCGACAGGTTGTCCGAGTTACGGCGACGCTGACTACACCGACCGGAGTTCGATACGCGGTGGCAACCGTAAACCACAACAAACTGAATCTTTCTAACATCGACTTCCTTGTCCCCGATGGACAGGGCGGGATGACCGTGCTTGCGCAGGGTGCGAACGTTCCGCTCGACTTGGGCCATTACGAGTCGGCAACACAGACGTTTACACCGTGTGCCATGCCGGAAGTGACGGTGAGACTCAACGTACCTTCAAGCGTGCCGCAGGGAACTACCTACCGGTTCGTCGTCGGTAGCGATGCCTCAGGAGCCCACGCGCTGGAGTATGCCGACGCCCCAGCAACCGGTTACACGCATCCGGGGGCGTTGGACTCTGGCCAGCTCGCCCAGAACTCGTGGCAGATTGCGTGGGACCAGAATAGCAACGTCACGAATGAAGGGATCTACGGAGGCCATCTTAAGCGCCTGACCGTGGAGGTCCAGGTGCCGAATCAGGACCCTGAAAAGCAGACTCTGGTCGCGGGTAGCACCGCTGGATTCTCGGGAATCTATATTGTGGGGGGCGCGCTGCAACAAGCGACGGTAAATCAGTACATAAACTCCCGGACGCTCAACGATTTTGGACTTAGCACCAGTACAGTACCATTGAGTCAACTGCAGGCCATGGGTCGCGGTGTGGCTCGATGGGAGACATCGGACAACACTCACTTTCTTCCCATAAACCGTCACGGTTTGGACGGGTACGTATCGCATGACCGCTACCCTATTTGGGAACTCAAGTTCACCAACGGTAACCCCAGCAGAGGTTTCGGGGTAGGACTTATGCAGATTTCGGAACAGCAAAACATAAATCGAGCCACAATCTGGGACTGGCAACAAAACGTCAACGAGGGGATACAAATGCTCGAATCGTTTTATGCCAGTCAATCGATATTTTACTTGACGGCGCATACCGCCAACCCGACAGCCGTTGACCTGCGGTTAACTACATACACGCATTATAACGGTGGCTCCGATTCCCACTATTATTGGTGGAACGATCAGGGCAGCGTCGTATCATGTACAGAACTCACGTCGAGCACGACGAACAATACAGAGTCTCACAACCAAGCAACCACCAACTTGAACCTTGAGGTTAACAGTCTCGTTACGGGGCTTACAGCGATCACACTTCAAAACGAGAGCAGTTCGACAAACGTAATCCCATGGACCGACCCATTGCCATCAACAAGCCCGTTTCAATGGACTTCGATCGCACTTACGCTTTTTGCGACGCAAGGCAACGACTTCGTGTCAGGTTCAGACCAAGATCAAATAAACATCTTCCTATCCCTTGCTTATCAGGGGTCCACAACGCGAGAACGAATACACGAAGGAGCTCCGGCACCGTATGCAGTAAGCAATACGGCCGGTTTCCGGCCCGCCGCCGGGTGGGCCAAGATGGGATACATCCCTGTGGGAAATAGGAATGCTGGCTATCGGGATTACAACAGCGACGGGGTTCGTGATCAGCCAGGGGACCCATATAGCATACCCACATTTACCCCAGATTCCGCTCACTTGAATAATGTAGTTGCTGATCGCGCTCCGCGATATGCTGACCGAGCATTGGCAGAAGAATAGGCTGATTCCTGTAAAGCAATACGATGTGCAGGAGAAATAGAACCAAGGAGATGATTCGATGTCCACTCAGATGCGTGTAAAGCGCGCGCTTCAGACCAGTGCCCTCGTGCTGATGTCGTTTTTCTTGACGTTGGGACAGGGCTTCGCTCAGGAGCCGGACTTCCATGATTTACTCCAAGTAGTTCGTGCGGCAACCGCCGATGGTGCCCGGTCTGCGCCGGGGATCGTTGCGCCGCCGGGTGCTCAGGGTCGTGCAGAGCAAAGCGCGTTAGTACGTGCCCAGGATTTGGCTGATTTGTATCATTCCACGAGTAAACCCATTTTCGGATTGGTCGTGAAGGGGTTCGAAGCGGGCTTGACGTTGGAGGGTATTCAGCAGCTCTCGGATCCGTACCTGACGTGGAGCGATTGGCCTTACAGGATTGGTCTCGACTCAGCGGTTAGACCCACCGGATTCGACAACAACGCGGCAAACCAGACTGCTGAAGACTCGCTCAGGGAGCAGGTCGTTCTGATATACCGGGAACATCGGGTGTCCGCCGACCTGCAACTAATATACCTCCAGACTTCGTACTGCTTTCCTAAGGTTCATGACCAATTCTTCTGGCGAAGCGTGGATATGGGGGTCATTATTCGATCACCCGGGGAGGTCCGTCTGACCAGACTGCAATACCCGTTGGGGAATGAGTGGGTCGTGGGCAAGATCCCCGGACTCTTCCCCCTCTTGCTAGGATTCCTGCAACTCCCAGAGAGGGAGATGCCACTGATACTGGTTGGGCAGGCACCATCCGGTACGCAGCGGAACTGCTCCGTCTACATGTACCTTTGGTCCGACGAACAAAACGAGTGGCTACACTTCAAGCTGATAAGCATGGAACACGTTGGAGACCTGATGTTCGATCCTGACACATCGAACTTGCTGATGTATAGCGGCTATGCTTTGAATGAGGCGACTGGCCAGGTTGATGTTCCGATCCTCAATACCTCGATTCACGTACCGACGTTCTTGAAGGAGCACATAGAATACGTCAAAGAACATACCGGTATAGACCTATTTGACTGAACAGTGGGTATTGAGAATCCGGAAACCGAATTTGTAGAGAACAAATGCGCGAACAATGGAAGTACACGGGGTTGCACTCAATCTACTCTCTCTATAGGGTATAGCGATGTCCCAAGTGCTCAACAGGTCCGAGCGGCGCGTTTTGCGGTCGCAACTGTCGCACTATTCCTCGTAAGCACTCTCCTTCCGTGTGCGGCGCAGACCATCAACATCCACGAGCACATCCAGTCCGAGGCCGAAGTGCCGAAGCTGCTGGCAGTGATGGACGCGTTGGGGATCGAGCGGACGGTGTTGGTGGGGAGTTCGTGGTTCACGATTACGTTGAACGAGGACGTGGGGTTTACCCGGTACGATGAGAACAACGAGGCGTTGTTGCGTATCGTGGAGCGGTATCCGGGTCGGTTCGAGGCGTGGCCGACGGTCAACCCGGAAGACCCGGAGATGCTGCCGAAGTTTCAGTCGCTGGTGGACCGTGGCGCGACGGGATTGAAACTGTATCTTGGCCACGGGTTCAAGTCCAAGAAGACGGGCACGTACTTCTTCCACACGCGGCCCCTGGACGACTCGTCGATGCTGCCACTCTATGCCTATTGCGAGGAACACTTCATCCCGGTGTGTTTCCACGTGAACCCCGGACCGAAGACGCCGGGGTTCGCCGAAGAGTTCATCGCGGTGCTCACGCAGTTCCCCGATTTGAAAGTCATCTGCCCCCACTTCATGTTGTCGTCGATCAAGGATTCGCGGCTGCGGGAGTTTCTGGACACCTTTCCGAACCTGTATTCCGACATCAGCTTCGGCCACGACGACTACCTGAAGGCGGGGCTCAAACGGGTTTCGCGCGATCCCGCCAAGTTCCGGGGGCTGTTCCGGGAGTATCCCGACCGGTTCATGTTCGGGACGGACTGCGTGATCACCGCTAACGAGCGGAAACACGAGGCCTGGATTCGCGCGCGGTACCAGTCCTACCTCGACATGCTCCGGAAAGAGACCTACCAGTCCCCCCTCCTCCCCGGCCAGACTCTCCACGGCCTCGCCCTGCCCGCCGACCTCCTCGACCCCATCCTCCGCACCAACTACGAAGCTTTCCTCAACAAGAAACCCACCGGCACACAAGTCACCAGGGAAATCGATTGGCGCCGCATGGGGGTGATGCACAAGAACTAACCGATCGGCACCACGAGTCCATCGGCGGCGGCGACAATCGGCACGCCAAACTCTTCGGTCAACGATTCGGCAACCCGCTCGGGCCCGGCTTCCAGCATGCTCATCCCAAAGTGCGTGAGAATTACTTTCTTCGGCCGCGCCTCCCGAACAATCGTGCGGACATCGTCGATGCCCAAGTGCAGAATGCGCGGATGGGGCGGGGATTCGAAGAACGTCACGTGGATCACCAGGGTATCGACGTCCTGGTACATGGCGGGGAGTTCGGGGAAGTAGCGCGTGTCCACGAGAAACCCAAGCTTCGTCTCTCCAACATCAAACGTGATTCCGAAGGTGTCGACTCCGTGATGGTGAGGCGCCGACGTTGCAAACGATACGTTGCCGAAGGAATAGCGCGTACCAGCCTCAAGCGGAACGATCGTGTCCAGAAATGGCCGCAGGTAGCCCATGACCACGGCGTTCTCGCCTTCGAGACACGCCGCGGGCGCGAACAGCGTCCCCCCTTTATTGAACCCGCCGCCCGTCATGGAATCGATGAGGATATTGACATCGTTGCAGTGATCGATGTGGCTGTGCGTGACGATAACGGCCTCGATCTCCGCGGGATCGATGGGCGGGTCCGCCTGGGCACATCGCACCAGCGCCCCCGGGCCGGGATCCAGGTAAAGCCGATGTCCGCAAAGCGAAAGATACACCCCTCCCGATGCGCGCAACTGTCGCGCCACGACCCACCGGGATCCGGAAGTGCCAAGAAACTTGATGTAGTTCGATTCAGACACTGTCGCGTCGTTTCTTATGCGATTTGTGAAGCGCCATGCACTTCCACGCCAAACACACCGGCCGAGCGGGAATGTCACTCGTGAATGAACGTTCTGGAGGGTATTCGGGCAGGCCGACGTTGCAGCGCCGATCCTGAATCGTACTTCTCCGCAGGCAGATTACGGGATTGCCGTTTCCGAATCAACCGGTGCTGGACTGCGCAAAATCGCCGTATCGGTGACGCCGCTCGAGGTTTCAGTCAGTTCCCACGTTGCGAGCATGTCGGCAACGCGCGCCCAGCAATCGGTCAGCGGTTCGGCGGCAAGAGCCAGCGCACGCGGTGAACGCGATTCGGACGGAAGGTAACGGTGAATGTCGTCGAGAATCAAGAGTCCGCCGGGCCGGATCTTTGGGATGATGCATTCCGCGCATTGATCGCGCATCGCACTGATCCCGTCGATGAGCGCAAAGTCGAGGCTGGCGTCCTCCAATGCGCGGGCGGGCCGGAGATAGTCATCGGGTTCGGACACTGCCAGTACGAGCGTAACGTTGTTGCGAGGGTGTTCAAGCAGATTCCGCTGCACGCGCTGGTACCACTGCGCGTCGTGTTCGATGCTGATGAGACTCTCGACACGCGACGCAAACCAGAGCGTGCTGCGTCCGGCGCCCCATTCCAAGCCAACATATTCGGGACGGAGCCAGTCCTCGAGAATAGAGATTGCCTCCGGTGTGAGCCATGGCGCGTCCGGATGGGATGCCTGGTAAAGAAGAAGTTTGAACCGGTCCATGAAATACCGGGGAGACCAATGTGCAAATCGATCCATCACCCCCCGCACTCCAACGTATTAATGGCCCAATTTCGCGGCATCCGTGTAGGTCTGAAACGCCCTGGCAACGCCCGCTTCCTCCGCCGATCCGCGGTGGACGAGCAGCCGGTACCGCAATTCAACGGACTCTCCCGGCTGCAGGATGTAAGGATCGTTGTGTGGCCACGACGCTCCCAAGAAGGCGTAGTGGCGGAATATCCAACCGGGATGCGGATAGCCGGGGTCGGACGGGTGTTGGAAGATGGCGACGCCGGTGTGCGGTCCATCGGTAAACCGCTGCCAGGAGACGTTGGCCCACGGGGTTTGGCACGTCAAGGCGTCCTCGGCCGCGATCCCGTTGGCCGTGGTGAAGGTGAAGGGCTGATACACATTGTCGGGACGAATCCCGAACCCACCATATCCCTTATTCTGCACCGGTGATCCCAAGAACGTGACGGGCTGCGTGGCGATGTTTTCGAAACGCAGGATAAAGTCAATCGCGCGGATATCGCCCTCCGTGGGATGAACCGTGATGTCGACGTGCTCGCGAACGGGCGTCGATCCGTCGTCGTCGTACCGCCACAGATTCTCGACAGCCAGATGGGCCGTGGCGCCGGCCTCGCGCGCCACCCAGTGGTCGAAGACCGGCCGCACGCCGTCAAGACTCCAAACGTCCAACAACCGATCGCCGACGGAACAGTGAGGCCATGCCCAGAATACGCCACGATGGTGATAGTGGTCGTCGGGAAAATCCTGCGTGATGACGCCGCCATCAAGATCGTAGAGCGGATGAATATAACTCGACCGCCGGTAACGCTGTTGATCAACCCCTTCCGGTGGCTCGATCATCCCGTAGTTGTACACGAGTACGGGCGACCCATTTTCGGAGATGAGGACGTGCTCCCCATCGTTGTCGAGGGCAAACTCCGCTTGAGCGGAAGCGGCCAGTACAAACGCCCCAAGGATCATCGTCTGTTTCATCATCACCACACCCCGTTTCATGCTGTCGGGTCTCCGTCATTCTTGCGCGATGTTACGATGCGCTCTTCGATTGTTCCACGAGTTCGGCGACCTTCGCTTCGTCCACTTCGATCCCGAGGCCCGGCCCCTTGGGAATTCGAACCTTGCCGCCCTTCGGTACAAACGGTTCCGTGATGACGCTCGTGCCGAGGAACTGGGGGCCGTTCAGCGCCGCAGGGAATTTCAGCCCGAACGCGCCGTACAGAATCAGCGACGCTGCCAGCGAGACATCCGGATCCGTCAAGCCGCTGCCGAGGAACATGAGTCCCGCGTCTTCCATAATTTCGACCTGTTGCACCGCGGACACCAGCCCGCCGCAACGCGCCGGTTTCATGGCCACGCCGTCGCAGCATCCCAGCTTCATGAATTCGAGGAGGTCCGACGGCGACACGACGCCTTCGTCCATAATAATCGGGAGCGCGCCCTGGCGTTTCAATTCCTGGTACCCGGTCAATTGATTTGCCTTGAGTGGTTCCTCGAAGACTTCCATACCGGCATCCGCCAGCTTCGGCGCAACGTCCATCGCGGTCGTGAGATCGTAGCCGCCGTTGGCATCTCCCCACAAGAATCCATCCGGGACAAGCCGCTTCACGATCTTGCACATCTCGATGTCAAACTCGGGATGCGGGGCCACTTTGACGTTGAAATTCTCGAAACCTTCTTCGCGTCCTTTCGCGATCAGCGGTTCCAGGTCATCTAGCGTCTTCGGGTTTAACGTCCAACTCAAGACGAGTTCGTCGGGCAGCGAACGCCCCCACAGTTCCGCCAGATTGCGGCCCGTAATCTTGCCGATGAGATCGTGCAAGGCGATGTCGAGACCTGCCTTCGTAATCGGAGAACCGGTCGAAAAGGAGTTGGCGATCTCTTTGTTCATCGCGTCGTGAATGCCCTTCAAATCGAAGGGGTTCATGCCGGTCACGATGGGGATCAGATAATGCTCGAGCGTGCTGACGGCGCCTTCCAGGGTTTCGTAGCTCCAACGCGGCACGGGAACGCTTTCGCCCCATCCGACCGTGCCGTCGTCCGCGGTGACTTTGATCAACACCGAGGCCCGCCCGCTGCCGGAAGTCGGTCCCTCGAAGAACTTGAAGCGCATCACCGTAGGATAGCGGACCGGAAAGATCTCGATGCGATCGATGGTCACCGGTTTGACCGCTTCCGCTTCGCTCAATCGATCCAACGCCATCATCGCGGCGACTCCCATGGTTCCCTGCAAGAATTCGCGGCGGGTAAACCCGTTCATTCGCACGTCTCCCCTTCGTTGCCTCCGATTCCGCGCCGGCTACCTTCGGTAGCATCTAAGTATACGCGCTGAATGTGTGGTTTCAACTCCAGCCGACGGATCACTCGCGGTCCTTGACCAGTGTTTCGAGAATCGTTTGTTCCCGGATCAGCAATTGCCGGCCGGCCGCGCGGACGCTCAACGCATACAGCAGCACCGTGCATCCGATCAGTAGCGCTGCCGTCAGCAGCCCCGCGGCGGTGCCGGCCCATCGGGGAAGTTCGTCCACCGACAAGCGCAGCGCAAGGGATACGCCGGCGGGAAGCAGCGCAAGCAATGCGGACACGAACCCCAGGGGAAAGATCGCCAGCACGGCCAGCGTGCGCACCCATCCCCCGCTCTGCAAGGCCTGTCTCCCCTGATACCGGATTCGATACGGTGCATACACGGAAATGAAATTACCCACGATACAGAACAATGCATAGACCAACAAGACGTGGAGGATCGATTGCACGAAGCTCAAGGCAGTATACGACATGAGCAGTGCGCAGAGCACGAGAAAGATAGCGGCGATACCGCCGGTAATCGGTAACAACGCCAGGTTCTTTGCGAAGAGGTATTTCGCGCGGTTGGTGGGAAGCAGCACCAAGGTCCGGAACCCTTCGGCGTCGATTCCGAACACGTTGAAGATGAAGTGCCCCATGGTCAACACCGGCCAAATCGCCACGCCGATCGGCGCCAGCGTCCGCATGAAAGCGCCATGCGCGACTCCCGAACCGATCTGGCGGAAATACAACAGCATGATCGCGCCGACCACCACCGGAAACACAAGCTGCATGCGAATCTGCGGATGGCGCAGGTATCCCAGAAACGCGGCGATGGTAAAGGCGGAGGTCTCCGGGTCCAGAAGGGGAATCTTCCGGGTGACCAGCGCGGCCCGTCCATGTTTGCAGGCTCGCGACCCCGGTCGCGCGACGCGGCGCTTTCTCCCGCGCCCCTTCCCGGTGTAGTGAAGTAAGGTGGATCGATATCCCAGGCCGAGGCCGCTCAGACCTAAGCCCGTCAGACCCAGAAACGCAAACGCCGGCACGGCGACGCGACCGTCAATAAGCGTGGACATGCCCACCGGAAACCACCCGATCGGGATGACTGAGTTCGCGGCGAGCACGGTCTCGGTCAGCATCTCCGACGTAAATGCGGAATTGCGCCCCGGCCGCGCCTGCGACCCCGCGTGGTCCTTCGCCCAGGACAGAATCGTGAAGTTCATCAGGGCCGGCAGTTGTCCAATGAGGGCAAAACCCATCGTGATCAAGACGAGAAGCGTCCGGCGGCGGCGCTTATTTTCCATGAGGTACACCAAAATGCCGCGCACGTAGTAGGTCCACCCCGCGAGCGTAAAGTAAAACGCCACGCCCAATGGGAACGTCAATACCATCACCGGGCCGTACGCGATGGTCAAGCCCAACGTGAACCCCACCAAAGGCAGCATGAAGAAGATCGTCCCCGGCGAGATCAGAGAAACGGCGAAGTTCAAGAGAAAAACGAGTCGAAGCGGAACGGGCAGAAAGAGCATCTTGCGAAAGTCGATCACTTCGGACCGCTGCAACTCGGCTACCAATCCCGTTGTCCATACAAACAGGAACACGACGACCAATACGTCGCACACCCAAAGCACGAGTTCCGATGACGAAACCGCTCCGTGCGTGCTCGTAACGATGGCGGGGAAATAGATGCCGAGCACGAGAAGCCCCAGCGCGAAACCGATGGCGGTTCCTACGAACAGAATCGAATACAGCACGGCCAGGA
The DNA here is from genome assembly GCA_963745075.1 of Candidatus Hydrogenedentota bacterium. Classification (GTDB taxonomy): domain Bacteria; phylum Hydrogenedentota; class Hydrogenedentia; order Hydrogenedentales; family SLHB01; genus JAHDWY01. Next base: position 116,301 of record CAVUWV010000021.1, read on the forward strand.
TGAACGACCAGCGCTGCCCCCGCATCCACGAATTCCGCAGAAGCGTGTATCTCAAAATGACGAGCGCCCGGATTTGCGTCCCGATCACGGCGCGCTTCCCAGCCAGGACAAGGCCGAGTCTCCCCGCCCGGCGTCGCCCACAACGTCGATAAACGCGCGTTCGAGCGACCCGTGCAGCGACAACTCGGCTTTGGAGGCCTGTGTCACCAGCAGGCCGTTGTTAATGATTCCGACGTGGGTGCACAATCGTTCGACAATCTCGAGGATATGGGACGTAATGAAGATCGTCGACCCCCGTTCGACGAATCGCTCCAGGACCGTCCGCAGCGTCCGCGACGCAATGGGATCGATTCCCTCAAAGGGCTCGTCGAGAAAGAGCAGCTCGGGATCGTGAATCAACGCGGCGGCGAGGGACAGTTTTTTCTTCATGCCGTGCGAGAATTCGAGTGTCAACGCCTTCTCGTTTTCGGTGAGGTTCATGAGCGTCATCAGTTCGTCGCACCGCTCGTCCAGCACGTGGGCGGATAGCCCGTGCATCCTCCCGATAAACGTCAGATACTCGCGGGCGGTCAAATTCTCGAAGAGGCACAAATCTTCGGGTACCACGCCGATGCGGCGCTTGACCCTAAGCGGATCGCGCATCAGGTCCAGCCCCAACACGCCGATATCTCCCGACGTCGGCGCCATGAGCCCGGTGAGCATCTTGATCGTCGTGGACTTGCCGGCGCCGTTCGGCCCGAGAAAGCCGTAGAGGCTTCCGCCCGGTACCTGGAGATCGATCCCGTTCACCGCAGTCTGGCTGCCGAAAATCTTGGTAAGTTTCGTGGTCTGAATCGCGTAATCCATACGTGCTCCCTGGACCCCACACTATACCCTACCCGGCACTCGCCGCGAATAGCCCGTGTTGCGGCCTATCCACCTTGCCGGAACCAAGTTCGAATGACTGAAACGAAGGAAATCTAAGATGGACGGACGGGAGAATCCCACGGATGACGGGTGGCCGAACGATTCAACTGAGAGATTCACTGTCAACGGACCAGACACTCCCGAGCGCGAGTCCGGATGAGCGCATGGAAAAGATCCTCCGGTCCCCCGGCTATCTCCACTGAGCAAGAGACGAGCGCTACCGACCGCCGAATTCCTCTGCCGGATCTTCTCTTGACTAAATTCAACCTTTCTTGGTACACTTCGACTTGGAACTTGCTTTTCCCTGCTGTGTTCGAGAAGGGCGGAGAAACTTTGTACCTTAGTCTTTTGAACCGGGAGCCCAACATTCGTCGTAGCTAACGACAAGCCATCGTAGAGTGGAAGCCGGTCGGCTATCGTGAGGGCACCCCCTTAGTGGGTAGGTTCAAAAGTTTCCCACCCAACGGCAATGTGCGGGGAATTTTTTCTGAGCGGGACACTGAAATGGTCCCGCTCATCTTATTTGGGCGAAACAAAACAGTTGACAAATTTATAGAATAATGAAACAATTAGAGACAGACGGATCTACGGGGTATTCGGAGCCGTCAATTAAATAATCTCGCTTTAGTGGGGCCGTGGAACGGAGGGGTCAGTTGACCAATTGTCTATCGTTGACCACAAAGTATTGCAAAATGGAACGATACGACACAAAACCGGGGTGTTTAGCATCCATGACATACATAATCGGCCACGGGTTAAGTATTGACAGATACTCATATTTTTGCTACCATCGTTTTGAGTGGCAGAGTACGGATGCAGGCGTCATGGCCATACATGCCTATGGGGTTGGTACGGCTAAGTCGTTTGCTCGCTTGGCCAGAAACGTCCCTGCGGACGGGGAGTGTACCTAGCCTTGCTATTCTCGAAACCCACGAAAGCCGTCGGTCTTGACATCGGTTCCCACTCGATCAAGGCGGTTCAGATGTCCCGGCACGGGGGCAGGCTCCGAGTCGACAATGTGGGCTTTGCATACGTCGACCGGTCCCAATTCAACATGGACCCCGTCATCGCCCAGGCAAGTGCCCTGCGCGAGGCGGTCCGCACCTTGTCCCTGTCGGGAGCGTATGTTGTCGGAGCGCTTCCCGGACAGACGGTGGTAATCCGGTACCCGCGTCTTCCCGAGATGGACGATGCCAAGTTGGCGGACTCCATCGAACGCGAGGCGGGCCAGAACATTCCCTACGAACGGTCGGAAGTGTTCCTGGACTGGACGCCGCTGGACCGCGTGACCGAAGGTTCCAAGACGATGCTCAAGGTGCTGTTGGTAGCAGCGCGGTATGAGGTGGTCGAAACGCGCGTTCAGATTGCCCACGAGGCGGAAATCAACTACGCCGCGCTGGGGGTGGATTCGCTGGCACTGGCGGACGCCGCCGAAGGGTGCGATTTCCTCCGGGTGGGAGAAACGGTGGCCTTGGTCAATATCGGGCAAACCACCACAAGCATACACTTTGTGAAAGACGGTATCTCAAACTTCATCCGTGATGTAAGTTGGGGCTCGCGCGAACTGATTCAATCCATCGCCAAAGCGCGGCGCGTGGAAATCTCGGATGCGGAAAAACTGTTGGTGTCCTCGGCGGAAGAAGAGCCCGCCGCCTTGGCGCCCCCGCCGCTTCCCGAAGATGACGAGGAGATTCCCGAGTCTCCCCCGCCGGTCGAGTCCCAATTAGGGGGGCTGGATGAAATGGGAGGCAGTCTCCTCGACCCACTCGAGGAGGAGTTGGGCGGCCTGGACGTGTCGGCTCCCACCCCGGCAACGCCGGCCCCAGCCGTTGAAGACAAAGATGTCGGCGAGATTCTCGCAACGCCGCTCGCGCGACTGGTCAGTGAGATTCGCCGTTCCTTCGATTATTACGAACAACAACTCTACGAGCACCCGGTGGACCGGCTGATCGTGAGCGGCGGCGTAGCCCATTTGCCGTTGCTGCGGGAAACGGTGGCCGATGAACTTGGCGTCGCCGTGGAACTGGCCGATCCGACCCGCAGCGCGCTGGTCCTGGGACCGGAGCACAACGTGGGCCGGATGTTGGAACAGCCCGCGCAGTTTATGGTGGCCGTGGGACTGGCCGCGAGGGGGATGGCTGACCTATGATTCGGATAAACCTGCTTCCCCATCATCTACGACCGATCAAGCGAACCCCGCTCCCCTATATCGCGTGCGCGGCGTTGTTCGTGATTCTGCTCCTGGGGATGTTCAGCAGTTACGTCACGACCCAAGCGCAGGTCATGGCCGAGTCCAAGCATCTCAACCAGTTGCAGACCGACTTACAGAATCTTCAGCACATCGTGGACGAGTCCAACCAGTTGGAAGCGCTGAAACTCCAGTTGGCCGACAAGATCAAGACCATCGATGAAATCGTGAAAGACCGGATCATCTGGTCGCGGCAGTTGTGGTTGTTGTCCAAATTGACACCGCCCAACTTCTGGTACAGCGAAATACTGGTCACGACAAAGTCGTATCCCATGCAAGAACCCGTATTGGACCCCCAAACCAAGAAACCCAAAATCAATCCCAATACGAACCGCATCGAAATGAAGACCGTTCAGGTCAGCCGTCCGATCCTGCGGTTGTCGGGCTACGTCATCGACTCGCCGGACGGCAATCAGGATGTAAGTCCTTTGACGGACGCGCTGACCGAGGACGAGGAGTTTTCCAGCCTGTTCCAGTTGGAACAACCGTCGTTCTCTTCGGATGAATTCGAGGGATTCCCGGTGAAACGGTTTACGTTGGAGTTTCTCATCACGGCGGGAGGGGCCCGAGAATGATCGAAATCCTGAAAGGCACGGTCACTCCGAAGGACTGGGCGGCGGTCGGTGTGATGGTGGGCATTATGGTGGCGCTCGTCGCGATCTACGTGTTGTTCGTGCACAAGCATCAGACCGAAGCCCTGGCGCGCGTAGAAGCCCAAACACAGGCCATTCAATCCGATCTCGCCGAGGCGCGGGATCGGAAAAAGGGATTGGCGAACTTCGCGAAGAGACACGGAAGATTCAGCAATTGGTGTCGGATTTCAACAAGCGGCTTCCGACCCAGCGCGAAATCCCCGACTTGGTGCGCCAGTTCGAGTCCATGGCCAACGACGTGGGGCTCTCCCATTCGCTGAAACCGGAAGCGCCCCAGCGTGACGAGACCAAGGAAACCATCCCCTACAGTGTCGACACGTTCGGGAATTTTCACCAGACCGCGAGTTTCATCAATCGCCTTGAGCGATTTGAACGCTATCTGAAAATCAGCGACCTCAAGATCGAAGAAGAGGACGCCGGCGTGTCCAAAGCCAGCTTCACGCTCAGTACGTTTCGATTCCTGGGTGAGAATCCGCAAGAAGGACTGCAAAACATGGCGGCTGCGAACACGGGGGGTGCGCCGTGAACCCGAAGCAACGTAGGAACGTAATCATCCTTATCGTGCTAGGCGTTGCCACGCTGGGAGTATTGTACTGGCAATTCTTCACGGAGTCGGATTTCGACCGCCAGTACCGGGAGAATCTGGCCAAGACCTCGGTGCCCGGTGCTGACGCGACCCCAGCCGCAAGCACGCCGAGCCCCGCCGCTACTGCGGCGGCCCCGGCAACCGGCGCGGCCCCGGCCGCCCAGGCAAGCGCGTTTCAGAAGGCCGACGTCAATATTGACGAATTGATCGCAGGGATTAAGGAAGTCGACTTCGACTACGATCAAGTCGCCATGGACGTAAACCCGATGACGCCGCTGGTTGGCCCCTTTGCCCCGCAGCGGATCGCCGCCACGGGAGAGGAAGGCGGCAGCGAGGCCACGCCCATGCGGCACGACATTCAGGCCCTGGTCCGCACCCTCAAAGTGACCGGGATCATGTGGGACAAGTACGATCCTATGGCGGTCGTTAGTTTCCCCGTGCAAGGCGAGACGATCAGCGAAGTTGTGACGCGCGGATTCGAATTCCCGGATATGGGAGTTACGGTTCACGATATCGAAAAGGATCGGGTCATTCTGAACATTAACGGTGTTGAGGTCCCCATCGAGCTAGAGGAGCGGTAGGCGATGTTACCACGGAATAGAACGTGCACTGTGGCCGTACTGGCCGCGCTACTCGCCGTAGCGGCATTTGCCGCGACGGATGCCATCGAGGAGCGTAAGGAGAGCATAGTTCGTGTCGCCCTGGAGAAACAGGGACGCGAGGCGGACACCGCTCTACTCGAATCGGCGCGCAACGCCGCGGCGATTGTGAGCCTGAAGTTGAGCGGCACGCCCGGAGGCTCGATGCTCCAGATCCATACCAATGGGCGCCCGGAATACGACTGGTTTTTCCTGGATGGCGAGGCAAAACTGGTGGTCGATTTCAAGAACACCATCAACTTCGAATCGGGCAACGTGCTGAAAGCGGAAAACGACCCATTGATCGAACGGGTGCGAACCAGCTTGTTTGCGCTGGAGCCTCAGTTTGTATCGCGTGTGGTCATCGATATGAAACGCGAAGCAAAACCGCTCTTCCGAGAAGTGGAAAAAGGACTCGAACTGCAATTCGCGTCCGCGGGCGCGCCCATCCAAGAATCCGCGCCTGCCCCCATTGGCAAAGCGATCGAAGACGTTACGCCAACTTCTCCCTCGGGCGCGGATGGTGAAAAGCCCGCACCGTTGCCGGAGGGCGCCAAACAGATTCTGGCGGACTTGAACCAACAGGAGCAGGCCATTCGCGACACCCGCGCGAAACTCGAAGAGGCCGCCCTTCGCGATCGCGCGGACCGTCCCGCGGTGAGCCTTGGCGAGACGCCGGACGCGGACTCGCCGGCCCAGCGTGCGTTGCGCACATTTATCGCGCAAGACGAAGCGACCAGCGCGGAATTCTGGCAGCGGGTCGACGACCTTACCGCTGCCGCAAACGACCGGATCGCCAAGTTGCGGGCTCGCGTCCGGGAACTTCAGGCATCCATCGAAAACGGCAACGTCGCTGAAAAGGCCGGCAAGTCGGCCATGCAGGGCCTCGCCAAAGAAGCCCGTGCCGGGATCGATACGGATCGGGCCGCGTTCGCCGATCGTTTCGCTGAACTGAATTCGCAGCAGGCACAGTCGCAGGAAGCGTTCGTGCGACTGGCCAACGCCGCCGAACGGTCCCCCTCCCCCACTCCCGATACGGCCCCGGGTGTTTCCGCGAAAACCGTTACCGAAGCCTTGGAGGGGCTGAGCAAACAGTTGGCGAAAATGCCCGAACTGACCGATGCGAAGCGTGAGGCGGGTTCGGAAAAACAAACCGATGTCGCGGACGTGGCAGACGCCCCGGAATCGCCCGAAGCGGATGCGATGCTGGACAATACGCTGGCCTCGCTTCAGGAACCCGTCGCCCCGGTGATCGAAGACACCGTCCTGACGACACCGGCGTCGGAAATGCAACTGGTAACTTCGGTGCCGTTGGATCTCGCTGCCGCGCAACTCCAGCACGGCGCAGACGCGGCCGCCACCGACCCGCCTGCGAAGCCGAAGCCGGAATCAACACCGAAGCCAGAATCTACACCGGAACCGGCGCCCGCGCCGGAGACAGAAAACAAAGCAATGCCGACGCCAGCCAAGGAAGCGGCGCCCGCAAAGGAAAAGGCGCCGGTGCAGGAGAAGCAGGCCGAACCGGTCGAGGCCAAACCAGCCAAAGAAGAGCCCAAACCGGCCGCCGCCGAGATGAAGCCGGAAGCGAAACCCGCTATGGAGAAGCCCGTCGAGAAACCGGTCGAGCAACCGGCGGCTGCCACGCCGGCAATTGAAACCGTGGAACAGGAACCCCTCGGCGAAGTCGAACGCCAGCAGCTCCCTCCGGGAATGGACCCCTTGGACCAGCCCGTCAACATCGACTTCCGGGAGATGGATCTGAGCGCAGTCGTCTCGCTGCTCGCGAAAAAAGCCCAGGTCAACGTGATCGCCGGTACGGACATCATCGGCACCGTAACCGCGGATATCCGCAATGTACCCCTGCGTCAGGCGATGGACATGGTCCTGCGCATGAACGGCTTGGGGATCGTTGAGGAAGAGGGCGTCTTTCGAATCGTTCCCTATGACGAAGCAGTCGCGGCGCGGCGCATGACGCGCATGGTCGTGCTGAAGAACGCGCAAGCGAATGATGTAAAACTAACGTTGGACGGTATCCTCGTCGGTGCGCAGGACGCGCAGCTCGTTACGCTGTCCGCCAACGACGCCACAAACGTATTGATCGTTTCGGGCCCGGAAAAGCGCGTCGACGAATTTGAAGACCTGGCCCATCAGCTCGATGTATCGGAGCCGGCATTGCCGACGGTCACCGAGGCGATCAAGTTGAACTACCTCGAACCGGCCGATGCCAAGCCGATCGCCGAGTCGCTCATCACCGAAGATATCGGTAAGGTCGAGGCGGACGCACAAGGCCGCCACTTGATTGTGACGGATATGCCGGTGGTCGTCGAACAGATCCGCCGCGTCCTGAGCGACGTGGACAAGCCCGTGAAACAGGTCGCCATCGAGGCGATGATCGTGGATGCCGTCATGCGCGATGCGTCGCAGACCGGCGTTTCGTGGATGCTGGACGCCATCCGGAAATACAGTACCAACGGCGACTTGATCAGCGATGTATCGCAGGCGGGTTTCCGAAGCAACCTCGGCGTGCCCTTCGACATAACGGGCAATCCCAGCGCGGCCGGCCTTCCACAGGCCCTCGATGCGGGTGCCATCACGTTGGGAATCCTGACCAACGACATCCGGCTCAACAGCGTGATCGCCGCCGAAGCCCAGAGCCGGAACGCGGAAATCCTGGCCAATCCAAGCGTGGTCACGGTGGAGAACCAGCCCGCCACGATCTCCATCGTGCAGGAATTCCCCTATCAGGAAATCACCCAGGGGCTGACGGGACCGCCCGTCGCGACCACCGAGTTCAAAGACATCGGTGTGACCCTCGAAGTGACTCCCCGGGTCACGCATGAGAACGACACGATTATCGCCATCAAGGCGAAACAGAGTTCCGTGAGCGGACTGACGGAAACGGGCGTGCCCATCGAGGATCTGCGCGAAGCCGAAACGACACTGCGCGCTGAGGATGGCCGGACCATCTTCATCGGCGGCCTGCGCAACGTTTCCGACACCCACGCCGTGAGCAAGATTCCGGTACTCGGCGATATCCCCTTGCTCAACATCATGTTCAAGAACAGCAACATCGAAAAGGTCAACACCGAGCTGTTGATCTTCCTGACGTGCAAAGTGCTCGGCGACAGCCTTCCGGAACTGTCGCCGTCCCATCAGCGGGAATACGATAAGCTCGATGCGACGCCTGAGGTCCCGGACTCGCAGCGGGCGCTCTTCAAAGATTACGTGAAACCGCAGGAGATGCGCGACCCCATTTGGAAATGGCGCCGCTCCGTTCGATAGAATAATCGGAACGATCGACGAGGCCGCGGACCAAAACCGGTTCGCGGCCTCGTTCGTTGATGGTAAAATGATTCGTCCCCCGCCCCACGACGGGATCGTGTGTAAGGCAATAAACCTGCGCCTATTTGCCGTGCAGGGAGGCGATTCGGTACACTCGCCTGACGGCTTGCGTCGCGCAACGAAAGCCCCCCATGACAGGTAAATCAGAGAAGCTAGATGTTCGGTTCTGATGAAATGCGTGAGATATATCTCCGCACAAAGATCGTCAAACGGCCAACGTACGGTGTCGTAAGCGGTTACCACGAATTGCCTTACGTTTGCCTGGGCAAACAGTGGGAAACCGCGAACGGCACGGTACGGGTCCGCGGAACGGTACACGTGTCGCCGCGATTCATAATCCGGCCGTCGCAATATGAACCCAGCTATGAGGAAATCTTCGGCGAGGAGAATGTCGACACGGCGCTTACGGGTCGCCTGTTCGGTTTTCTCGGGTTCCGCGGCAAACCGGTGGAATGCACATCCGACCGTCTGGACGTGAAGCGGCTGGAGGCGCATCTCGATCGGGTCCTTGCCGAGACGCTGGACGAATTGGAACGGCACGAAGACATTTCAACCGGGGTCATTATCACGCCGAACAGCCGGTACTTTCCCGTTTCGGTCGAGCGATTCATCGCCAGTGTACTGGACGACGAATTCTCGCTATGATCGGCCCGTCGGCGTCCCCCGGCGATCCCCAACATGTGAAGGAGGAAATGGTGAAAAGCGCATACGAAATCGCCCTCGAACGCCTGGAAAAAGAGCACGGTCCGGTCCAGACGCTCTCCGACGACCAGCGCCAGGAAATCGCCGCGATCGACAAGCGGTATGACTCGCAAATCGCGGAAGAGCGTCTGAAACTCGACGGCCGGCTTTCTCAGGCGGCATCGGCCGAGGAGGTCGAACAAATCCGCGCGGAGTCGGCGGAGCACATCGCCTCCCTCGAGGAGAAGCGCGAGAAAGAAAAAGAAACCATCTGGAACGCCAACTAGGTTGGCCCGGCCTTGATCCCGATCCTCAGCAGGGTTGCTTCGGGCCTCCGGGGGTGGCGCGCACTTCTTGCGACGATTCTCGTCCTCGGGGGACTGGTCGTATGGGACCAGCATATCCAGCAGACCGCTCCTCTGTATGGGGTGCGTCCGGCCAACGCGACGTGGGTTCTCTCCACAGGCGACTTTCCCAAGTTCTGGCGTGATTTCGAAGGGGGCGACGTGTTCGCGCGCGTCCAGGATGACTGGCCCCGGCCCCAAGGAAGCTTCGAACTGGCCCTCCGGCTTGCGACCGGCGTTCGCCCCACTCCCACGCGCTGGCGCGTTTGGATGGGCAAACGATTGACGGTCAGCCAGTCCCCCGACGGAATCGGTTGCAGTGTGTACCCTGGACTCCTCCTGCGCATCGTATCCCGCGGAGTGCAAATGTTCGGCCACGGCCCGGACGCATCGGGTATTGCCCGAATGGGGGACGTTCTACTACTCGTGGCGCAGCGGTTTCTTGATTCTTTCCCGCGATCGCCCCTATGTCGAAGCCTGCATGATGAACACCGATGCAACTCCTTTGCGATCCGGGAACGACGCGCAAATTGCGTTGCAGTGGACCGGCCCCAACGAGGGCTATATCCGCACGCTCCCGGGTACCGGGTTACCGGTCGAAGGACGCTGCCGCATACCACTGTCCGACGGCGACACGCCGCTGAGTCTCACCAACGCCTGGCCTGCTCCCCCCGTCTTTGCGGTCGCGGCGCGAACCCCGCAGGACTTGGAGACGCTGGGAAATGTCGCCGAACGCGCCTTACGTTCAACAGCCCCCTGGAAGGAGATCGCGTCGACGGCGCGTGAACTCGTGAAGACGTGGGATCTGCATGCTCCGCCGAAGGATTGGGATCGGGGCGTCGAGCAAGTGGCCGTCGCCGTGCTCGGTGTTGACACCGCCGAATTCCTCCCGATTCCCGATACCGCATTCGTCATGCGGCAAAATGGTCCGACCGACGGCGAACATCCCCTTCGGCCAATGTTTGGCGATGACTTGACCATCGATTACGAGTGGCAAGGCCAGCCGGGAACGTCCGTACCATGGCTCGGAGAAAGCGTATCGCCATGCCTGTGCGGGTACGGCCGTGACTGGATTCTGACCACGAACGAACCCCGCATGGCCTCCCTGGCGGGCGCGCTCCTCCCAGGCCCCACCGAGGCGCCGGACGTTGACGTGACCGCCCGCGTCGAGTGGGATGCCACCGCAGGCGCCGCAAAGTCGATGCTGCTCCAACTCGCATCGCGGGACCTGCTTCCCGAGTATGGTCTTCAGGATGCCGAGGCCGACCTGTCCCCCAAGCTCGACGCCCTTGGCAAACTCGGGTCGTTTCGGCTCGATGGCCGGGTCCTCGAGGACGGCTGGCTCGAATTCGATGGTCGTCTATTCGATTCGGGACCGTCTGATGAGGAATAAGCGGCGGAATACTGTCGTGACTCCAAAAACAGCAGTCGACGCGATGGCACGGTTGCGAGAGCGGACTCTTCCAAGGGTTTCCGCAAGGCCTGCTGGTCGTCATCGCGGCGAGCACCGCATAACCAGAAAGACCACAGCCGGGAGCGGCTGTGCCACACGCGCTTGCCTGGCATTCGTGTCCCGGATGTCGGCCGCGGTTTTGGGCGAATACGCTTTCCGGATTGATAAAGCCGGAGTCGGTCGAGTTAAACGTGTGGCACAGCCGCTCCCGGCTGTGGTCTTCCAACAAGAACCGCGACGGTCTCGTTCAACTGCCGTTTTGAGAATGGCCGCTTGGTGCCTCTGTGCCGTGACCGTTGCTGCCGCATCCCCTTATGGGTTTATCGGGACTCTCGGCGATGGAAATGGCAGCACGGCGGTTTCGGGCAACGGGCGATTGACCGTTGGCGTGAATGCCTTCGGACACATTGACGCGTGCCGGTGGCCGGGTCCGGCCCGAGCCAATCAGATTTCCTCCGTGCCCGCAGACCCTGAGACCGATAGCCGATACGGCCTGCTGTGGGGGCTTCGTATTGGCGACAAGACGGTATGGCTCGACGGCGCCCACGAAATCACGCACTCCCAATCGGTCCCTGCGAACGGACCGATTATCCGCACGCAATCGGATCTCGACGGGGTTCCGGGCGCGGTCGTCCAAGAAACTTTCGTGCTTGGCGACCGCGACGTCTTGGTCGCCCGGATTCAGGTCTCACCTGCGATGCAGGGCCAGGCGATTTGGTACGCAGATGCATCGCCGTGCTCGACGGTCGTTCCGGAGCTGCCCTTTCTGTCTTTCCTTTGGCGCGGCGGGCAGGATTTCGCCGCATTCGCCGACGAAACGCGTCGCACTGTCTATCAATTTCGGCCCAAGGATCTCGCGGCGCAGGATTGGGCCGAAGCGCGCCGCTGGATCAGCGACCCTGAAACACCGCAGCCGGAAGTATTTCAACGGGACGGCGTATGGATCGCCTATGCCTGCGCCGGCGGTCTGCAATCGTCTTCCTGCAGTGACGGCACGCACGCCGGTCCATCCGCAGTCGGTGACTGCACGGCGACAGCAGTCCCCACTCTGGAAGATGGAGACCGGGTACGAACGGCCACGATGTACGTGGCGTTTGGGGCCAGCCGGAAGGGCGTGGACGACGACATCGCGTTTGCGCTGGAGCGTGGATACGACGCCTTGCGCCAGTCAATGCTCGACGCCTGGGAGCCCGTCCTGGCGGGGGCGTCGCATGTGCTTTCGCCGGACTCGCCCGAATTTCGGGAACCGTTGCTTCACGAGTTGACAACCCTCTCCATTGCCACAAGCCAGGAGAGCGGCGCCATCGTCCGGGCGCCTGGATCGCAACCGGTCCTCGCTCTGGATTACCCGCGCCACAGCATTTGGGCCGGGTTGGCCCTGGACTTTCTAGGGCTGACGGAAACGTCGCAACGGCATCTCGAGTTCCTGCTTTCCCTCGTACGGATCGAAGACCGCACCGGAATGCCCGCCGGGTCGCTCCCCGTCGCCGTCTATGGCGACGGCACGCAGGGGCTTCCCCATGCGGTGCTGGACGGTGAAGCGGCCGGATGGCTGCTCTGGGCGGTTCAACAGCACGACACCTTCCTGTCCGGGGAACGTCACGAAGCGTTCATTGCAGACTCCTGGCCCGCCCTGGATAACCTGGCAACGTTTCTCATGAGCCGGTCGGACGTGGACTCGGGTATCCCGCCCTATTCGTTCAACTCGCGCGCACTACGCGAGGAAACCACAGACGATTTCCTGATTGCGTGTTGCGTGGGACTGCGCAGTGCCTCGGCCCTCGCCCACCTTGCGGGACAGGATCGGCCCGAATGGGCCGCGCGCGTAAAGGCCCTGGAGGATGCCCTCGAATCGCGGGCGTTCTCGACCGGCGGAACCTGGACTGCTGCGCGCCCCCTCTCCTACTGGGCGGCGGGGATACTGGACCCGGGCGACCCACGGTGGGACGCGGCCACACAACAGGCCCTCGCATCGCTCGATGCCGCACCTCCGGACGAAGCCCTGCGCACGCTCTGCGATCTGGCGTTTCTTTGGCGTGACCAGCCCGGCCGTCTTCAAACGTTGAAACCAATCCTGTTACCGGCAATAGAACGGGCTCGCGCCGTACGCCCGGTGGACAGCCTGGACGCCGCCCGCGCAATCCTAGCAATCGTAATGGCTTGCGGTTCTTGATTCGTTAATTTTCGGGTTGTCCCGCGCCATGGTATGATGCGGTACCTGGAATCTTTCGGATGCGAGCCCAGTGGGGTTACTCGCGAACACAGTCCATCGCCGGTTGCGGTGGAGAATGTGGGTTTGGTTTGCGAAGAGACCAGCGTTTCTCTATGCTAGAGCGCTAGTGGCGCTGGTCCACAACATGCAGGGGTTCATAAGGGGAACACACGATGGCATGGTACTACGCGCAAGGGAATGACCGGGTTGGACCGCTCACGGACGAGGCGTTCCAGCAGTTGGTCCACCAAGGGTCGATCACCGAGGAAACGCTGGTCTGGCGTGAAGGGATGGAGAATTGGGCCCCGTACGGGACGGTCCAGCCCCAGACGCCGGCCGGCGGCCCCCCACAGCCGGAAGACATTCAAGCAGCGCCCATGACGATCTGTTCCTCGTGCGGCCGCACCTTCCCCTCGGATGAAGTCATCGAGTATCAGGGCAGCTACATCTGCGCCGAATGCAAACCCATCTTCTTTCAACAACTGAAGGAAGGCGCCCTGGTAGGCGGAGCCATGGACTACGCCGGGTTCTGGATTCGCGTCGGCGCCTATCTCATCGACTACGTCATCTTGTTTGTTCCCAGTTTGGTCGTTGGTTTATTGATCAATTTGGTTATGGCGGCGATGCAGCAAACTTCGTTCAATCCACTTTATGCCTTGGTGATGGCGCTGTTGTATTTGCTCAATATCGCGATTCCCATGACGTACGAGACCTATTTTGTCGGAAAGTTCGGCCAGACCCCGGGCAAAATGGTCTGCGGAATCAAGATCGTGCGTCCCGACGGGTCCTCGCTGACCTATTTGCGGGCCTTTGGACGCTATTGGGCGAGGATCCTGAGTTTCATGGTGTGCTTGGTCGGCGTAATTATCGTTGGCTTCGACGAGGAAAAGCGCGGGTTGCACGATCACATATGCGACACGCGGGTCATTCGCGTGTAAGGTTCAGATGGTATGCAGGAAACGGTTCTTACTTGCGGTGTGTGTGATGCCCCCATCCCCTTCGAGGCCGTCAACGGCGCGGCCCCGGTGTTGTGCCGGCAATGCGGTGCCCACGTCGAGGCGGTGGCATATCCCGCATTGTTTCGTGAATTGACGGCGGGCACGTCCGGCGAACGCGTGTTGTTTGACGATGAGAGCAGTTGTTTCTACCACCCCAAGAAACGGGCCGTTGTACCCTGCGACCTCTGCGGCCGGTTTCTTTGTGCCCTGTGCGACGTGGAACTGAACGACCAGCACCTGTGCCCATCTTGCATCGACGCGGGAAAGTCAAAAGGCAAGATGGAACACCTCGAGAATAAGCGCACGCGCTACGACCGCGTGGCCTTGGCGCTCGCCCTTCTACCTATTGTGTTCTTTATTCCGATGATCTATTTTGTCATCTTCACGGCTCCGGCTGCGCTGTTTGTAACGGTCCGGCATTGGCGAACGCCTTTGAGCCCGGTGCGGCCATGGCGGTGGCGCTTTGTCCTCGCGTTTCTTATCGGGATTCTCCAGATTTCGGCTATCGGGATATTCATCACGATGATCGTCCTTGAGGCGGTCTCGTGATGGCGGAGGCGCAAATACCCTACAAGAGAATTGGGGCATGGTCCGTTAAGCGGATGACCGGCCAACGGTTATGGCTGAACGGTGACCATCTGTTGTCGATTTCGTCCCATTACATCACGGAACATTATAAGCGATTCTATTTCAATGACATACAGGCCATAACCATTACCCGAACCGTGACCGGAATGCTCATCAATGTCGCATTGGGGATACTCGCTGGCACTTTCTTCCTTTGGGCCGTATTCGCGTACATGACGCCGGGCTGGAGTCTGGGTGCTGTAAGCGCGATCGGCGTGATTGCCGCGTTCTGCACGGTATTCCTGGCACTCAACATCGTTCTGGGCCCCACATGCCGATGCTATCTCTATACGGCCGTTCACTGTGAGGAACTATTCTGCCTGGGCCGCGTCCGGCGGGCTCGCCGCGTCATTCGAAATGTACAACCCCTAATCGAAGCGGCGCAGGAAGGTACCCTGAGCGATGGCGATATGGACGCCTTACGGATGCGGCAAGGCGATGTTTACGGCTCCCCCGCAATGCTTGTCGAGACGGCGGCACGGGGCAAAACCCCGTTGCGCAGGGAAAGCGGTACCGTTCACATGGCTCTCTTCGCGGTGCTCATCATCGACGCAATGATGAGCGTAATCGCGCTGATACAACCGGCAGCGGTGCCGATGCCCGTATCGCTGAGCGTTCTTCTCACCGTGATCGCGCTCACGGTCACCGCGCTGATTCGTCAGGCCAACAGCACGCTTCCCCGCCAACTGCGCAGCGTGACGTGGGCCACGTTCTTCTACATCTGTCTGACGGTTTTCTTTCTGTGGGGCGTTATGATCGCCGACCAGGTTGTGCGGGAGATGGATAATCAGGACGTGCCGCCAGACCTGGTTGCCTTCCAGGCCGGACTCGGCCAGGTCGTGAGTGCGATTTCCGTTATCTTTGACGTGCTATTGAGCACCTTCGGGCTTCGCGTCCTTTGGGAATACCGTAATCGCTCGAAGGTCGCGACGGGCCCCTCCCCTGCGTCGTTGTCGGAACAGGAGTAGACTGTGGCAAGTTTGGCGGACCAACGCTGTCTCAACCACGCCTTGCGCGAAGCGGTGGCGCGATGTCCGGAATGCCGCCGATTCTTCTGCCGCGAATGCGTCGTCGAGCACGACGACCGAATGGTCTGCTCGTCATGCCTGCGGAAACTGGCGGAACAAAAATCGGTGGGAACGCGGCGGCTGATTGCCACGTGGCGCGTCGTGCAATTCATGGGCTGCGTATTCGTCCTGTGGATCTTCTTCTTTCTCATGGGCCACGCCCTGCTAAAAATCCCGTCCGTCACCCATGATGAGTCGCTCTGGGTAATCAACGGGGCGGACGACCAATGAAGCGGCGGCAAAGCGGCATGCCCGCGCTCGAACTCATTGAAGAGGCGGTGCACCTTCTGCGCACCTCACCCTTCTATATCCTGGGCATGTATTACGTGGGGACACTCCCGTTCATCCTGGCGCTGTTGTACTTCTGGGTCGACATGAGTCAGGGCGCATTTTCCCAGAACCATGCGGCCGGGAGCGGGCTTATGCTGGCCGTACTGTTCGTCTGGATGAAGTCCTGGCAGTCAATCTTCGGCACCTTGGTTCGTGCCCGGCTTTGTGACGACGATCCGCCGCCCTGGACCCTGCGGCGCATCGCGCGGCTCGTGGAAACGCAGACGATTCTGCAAACGACCGGCCTGCTGGTGCTGCCGGCGGCCATGTTGACCATGCTGCCCTACATCTGGGTTCAGGCCTGGTATCAGAACGTGACCGTGCTGGGTGATGGCGAAGACAGCAACTTGCGAAAACTTTCGGCACGGGCCTTTCGGCAGGCCCGGCTCTGGCCACGGCAATGCAGCACCATGGTGTGGCTCCTGAGTCCCGCGCTCGTCGTGATGGCCGCGGCATTGTTCCTGGTCATCGCACCCGTCGTGGAAGCGACTACGCCGGGATGGACGAGCAACTTGCTCGGAATGTACACGATGCTTTTTACCGTTCTCATGATTCCGTTCAGTCCGTTGGGCATGATCGTCGCCCTGGATTTCGGCGCGCTGATCGCCGTCCTGCCCAGCATTCTGGAGCGCGTGTTCGGCATCGAAAACATTCTGGCCATGGGTGGAGGCGTCGGCGATTCCACGTTCGAAGCGATCTGTTGCGCCGTGGTCTATCTCGTCCTGGATCCCGTCCAGAAGACGGCATACGCCATGCGTTGCTTTTACGGCGAGTCGCTGCAAACCGGCGAAGATTTGAAGGTGGCCTTGCGTCGCGTGGTGCGCGCGGCGAACCGTCGGGCCACATCGCTGCTGTTGATACTGGCAACCGGTGCAACCATTTGCCTCGGCGCCGCGCCGGTCGCGCACGCGGGCGATACGGCCGTGTCTGCGCAAGCGCTGAATCGTGCCATCGATCGCGTGCTCGAACAGCGTGAATACGCATGGCGGCTCGACCGAAAGACGGATACCGACGAGGAAAAAGGCGCACTCACGATTTGGATGGAATGGATTCAGGAGAAGATCGCCGAGGGCGTACGCAAAGTCCAGACGTGGGTCGAAAAGATCGTGGATTGGTTCCGGAGTTGGTGGCCCAAGTCAAAAGACGAAGAGCCCAAATCGTGGAGCGGGTGGCGCACGATTCCACGGTGGACCATGTACGGCATTCTCGCCGTATTGGCGATTCTGCTGGCCTTCCTCACGTATCGTGCCTGGCGCGTACGGCGATCGCCCATCGCAAAACTCGAAGCAATGCCCGTGCTCCAGGTGCCCGACATCGAAGATGAGAGCGTGGGCGCGGACGCCCTGCCGGAAGACGGCTGGCTGGCCTTGGCGCGCGAATTGATGGAAAAGGGCGAATGGCGTCTCGCAATGCGCGCTTTGTTCCTTGCCGGACTGGCGCTGCTCGCGCGAAACGAAATGATCCGGGTCGCCAAGTACAAGTCCAATCATGAGTACGAACGGGAACTGGCCCGGCGCGCCCACGCGGAACCGGAAATCCTCAACGTCTTCTCCCAGAGCGTGACCCTCTTTGAACGGGTATGGTACGGAACGCACGAGGCCGGACCGGACCTCGCGCGCCAGTTCAACGACAACCAGAACAGGATGCGGGCCCTTGCCGAAAAGCCGTAAATGGATCAATCTCGGAATCGCTGCGCTCTTCGTCGTGTTCGGTTACGGCGCGTTGCACCTGTATCTGCTGCGGTTCACCGCCGGCGACGTCTATCCGCCGTATTCATCGTTTCGCGCCGACCCGGTGGGAACCCGCGCGTTGTACGAGTCGTTGAAGGAACTTGATGGGGTATCGGTCAAACGGCATGCACAACCATTCTCCAGCGATTCCGTGCGTAATACCGTTGGCAATCTTGCGTCCACGTGGCTGGTCTTGGGAACCGATGCGCACGATCCCGACCATGCGCCGCCGGATATCGTAACCGGTGTCGAGCAAGTCATGCAGCACGGCGGCCGGGTAGTCATCGCCTTCAGTCCGACGGGAAAAGATCTGCGGAAAGAATTCGAGAAATGGGAGGAGCGGGAGGAGCGTATGCAGCGTATGCGCGAACGCCGCCGCGGGAAGGACGATAAGGCGGACGAAGGGGACGAGCCGGAAAAGGGCGCAAACAATGAAGCCAGCCCGAACGCGGATCGATCGGAAGAATCCCAGGCGACTAGTAAAGATGACCAACCAACGGAATCGGTTGATGCTAAGAAGTCTGAATCCCCCGACAAATCCCCGGAAGACGACGAGACGAACGAGGACGACGAAAAACGCAACGATTACGAGGACATGTTCGGACCAACGGTCGACATCGAGAAACACTGGGGAGTCCGGCTGGAATTCGATCCGGTCCAGGTGGACGCCGAAGACAAAATCGCAAAACAAGACGCAAAACTGGTCGCCGATGATAACTTGCCCAAGAACGTAACGTGGCATACGGCGACGTCGTTCGATACACTCAGCGACGAGTGGCAGGTCCTGTACGAGCGGGACGACAAGCCGGTGGTGATCGAACGGCCGTTCGGCGCGGGCACCCTGGTCTTTGCGTCGGACACTTACTTCCTCAGCAACGAGGCCTTGCGCGACGAGCGACATCCCCGCTTGTTGTCCTGGATGGTGGGCGACAACGACCTCATCGTATTCGAGGAATCGCATCTGGGCGTGGCCCACGTGCCCGGCGTGATGACCTTGATTCGGGGCTACGGCCTCTACGGGGTGTTCTGGGGTCTCATCGGCCTCGCGGTTTTATACCTGTGGAAGAACGCCGTTCCATTCGTGCCGCCTTACCGGGACGAAGCGCCTTCCGATGCGCGCCATGCCGCAGGACGGGATTCGGCCGCCGGGTTCGCCAACCTGATTCGCCGCAGCGTCGCGCCACGAAAGTTGCTGCAGACGTGCATCGCGCAATACCGAAATTCACTTGGCGCTCGGCAACGCGATCTGGCCGAACCGATACGACAAATGGAATCCATCGCCGCACAGGAAGATTTGAAGCCGGCAAATGAGCGGAACCCCGTAAGCGCCTACCGCGCGATGTGCCGCGTCTTGAAAGAATACGTACGAGGATAGCCTCCACAGATTCGATTCCTCACAAGGGATCGCTACGGAAACCGGAGAGGAAAGGAAGCGACAACGTGCAACTCGATCTGGATCACCTAAAAGAAACCCTGACGCGGACGCGTGAGGAAGTCGGCAAGGTTATCATCGGACAGCGCGACGTGGTGGACAAATGCCTCATCGCGATCTTCACCAACAACCACGCCTTGGTGGAAGGCGTGCCGGGGGTGGCGAAGACGCTGTTAGTCCGCACGCTGGCAAAGGTGCTGGGCTGCGAGTTCGCCCGCATCCAGTTCACGCCCGACTTGATGCCGGCGGACATCACCGGCACCAACGTGTTCAACCTCCAGCACAACCAGTTCACCCTGCTAAAGGGTCCGGTTTTCACAACGTTTCTCTTGGCCGACGAAATCAACCGGGCGCCCGCAAAGACGCAATCTGCATTGTTACAGGCCATGCAGGAGCGCCGCGTGACCATCGACCGGGAAACGCACGTCCTCTCCCCCAACTTCACCGTGTTTGCCACGCAGAATCCCATCGAATACGAGGGAACCTACCCGCTGCCGGAGGCACAAAAGGACCGGTTCATGGTCAAGATCTCCATGGGTTGCCCCGAGCGGGACGAGGAACTGTCCCTGGCAACGCGTACGCTCGGGACGGAATCGCCCGAGGCGACCTTGGCCAGCGACGCCGTGCAGCCGGTTATCACGGCCGATGAGCTGACCAAAATACGCAGCGCGCTTCAAAGCGTCACCGTACGCGAAGAGTTGATCGGATACATCGTGGACATCGTGCGTAAATCCCGCACCCACAACACCGTCCTGGTCGGCGCAGGACCCCGTGCGACGCAGGCCATCCTGCTGTCCAGCCGGGTTCAGGCGGCCATCGCCGGCCGCGATTTTGTGACCCCCGACGACGTCAAAGAAATGACACGTCCCGTGCTCGAACACCGGTTGATACTGCGACCCGAATACGAGATCGAAGGCCTGACCGTGTCCGAAGTAATTAGCCGAATCGTGGAAGAGGTGGCAGTCCCCCGATGATCGTTCCCCGGACATTGCTCCTGATTTGCGTCGGCGGCGTCATCGCGATTGCCGCGGTGGGCGTCACAGTGCCGTCGGTCGCGCCGAACATCCCGTATGCCGCCGCGTTGCTCGTTCTGATCGCGGTGGTGGATGCGTTGCTCGGAGCCGGCACGCTTCGTGGTATCGCCGTCACCCTTCCGGACGTGATTCGCCTCAGCAAGGATCGGGACGGCGACGTGGATATCTACGTGCGCAACGATCGGCGCCGGGCGCAACGGCTGCGGATTGGATTGGCCTTTCCCCGGGAGATCGGGTCCGAATTGGACAGCGTCCACACCGTAGCGCCGCCCGATACGCAAGTCGCCCATCTCGCGTGGTCGGTAAAGCCGTCCCGCCGTGGCAACTATCGACTCGACCGGGTATACATGGAAAGCCCGTCTCCTTTGGGCCTTTGGTCGATACGCGGTTCGTCGGAAGTCCAATCGGAACTGCGCGTCTATCCGAACCTCGTGACCGAGCGGCGGCGGCTTGCGGCGCTCTTTCTCAATCGGGGGGCGTTCGGGGTCCACGCGCAACGGCAGGTCGGACAAGGCCGCGAATTCGAGAAATTGCGCGAGTATGTCCCCGGCGACGGCTACGAAGACATCCACTGGAAAGCCACCGCCAAACGAGGCCGCCCCATTACTAAGCTCTACCAGTTGGAGCGTACCCAGGAAATCTACGTCGTTATCGATACGTCCCGCCTGAGCGCCCGCCGCGTCTTGATGCCGGGCGGCGAGGACGGCGGTGACACGATGGAAGTGACTCAACTGGAACGATTTATCACAGCAGCACTGATTCTTGGACTGGTTGCCGAGCGGCAGGGCGATTTGTTCGGGTTGCTGACCTACGGCGGTTCGGTGCGGAGTTTCGTGCGGGCGAGCACCGGTCAGGCGCACTATTCGGCCTGCCGCGACGCGTTGTACACCCTCGAACCCCAGACGGTGAATCCGGATTTTGACGAACTGTTTACGTTCTTGCGCATGCGGTTGCGTCGACGGGCGCTGCTGGTCTTCCTGACAAACCTGGACGACGCGGTCCTCGCGGAGAGTTTTGTGCGAAACGTGGAGATGATCCGGCGCCATCACCTGGTGCTGGTAGGCATGCTGTCACCACCGGGTATTCGGCCCCTGTTCTCCGACGAGAAGACCGAATCCATGGACGATATTTACCGGTCCCTGGCGGGCCACATGAAATGGCACGATCTCCGCGAACTCGAGCGCGTGTTGCACCGTCAGGGCGTAAACTTCTTTCTGCTCGACAACGAGCGCATGTGCGCGGAATTGGTCAGCCAGTATGCGAGCGTCAAACAGAGGCAACTCTTGTGACGTGGCAACGGATTCAACACGGTAGAACCAATACGCCGCTGGAGCGCGAGACGTGATTATCGATCTGGAACGTTTCATCACGGAAGAACGTCCCTACTGGACGGAACTCGAGGAAACCCTGAACCGCCTCGAAGCGGACGTCGCGTACCGCTTAGACCTGAAGCAGGCCCGCCGGCTCCACTACTTGTACGAACGGAGCGCCACCGATCTGTCCAAGCTTTCCACGTTTGCATCGGAGCCCGCGCTGAGCCGGTACCTCGAAACGCTGGTGGCACGCGCCTACGGCGAGATTCACGAGGTCCGCGGAAAACCGCACCGGTTTCACCCGATTCGCTGGGGGGGTCGCACGTTTCCGCGAACGTTCCGGCGTCATATCGCGGTGTTCTGGGTCAGCGTCGCCATAACCCTGGCCGGGACGACCCTGGGTGGCGCGGCCGTGACCTTCGACCCGAACGCGAAAGACGTTTTGATGCCGTTTCCTCATCTGCGCATCGACCCTCGCGAGCGCGTTGCAAAGGAAGAGAAGACGCAGAAATTCGATCCGCGCGCGGGAACAAAAGCCATGGGCACGAGTTTCTACATAGCGAACAATACGAAAGTCGCGATCATGACGCTCGCACTGGGTGCGCTTTGGGGGCTGGGCACCATCCTTGTCCTCTTCAGCAACGGCGTCATGATGGGCGCCGTGACGATGGATTATCTCAACGCGCACGAAGGCGTCTTTCTGACGGCCTGGTTACTCCCCCATGGCGCCCTGGAGATACCCGCCATTGTAATCGCCGGGCAGGCCGGCCTCCTGCTCGGGAAAGCGTTAATAGGATGGGATTCCCGGCTTTCCACTCGTGCGCGGCTCCGCAGCGTCACGCCGGACCTCCTGACGCTTATCGGCGGCGTGGCACTCATGCTGGTATGGGCCGCCTTCGTGGAAGCGTGGCTGTCGCAATACCATGAACCCGTGATTCCCTATGCCGTCAAGATTACCTTCGGTGTCATCGAGCTGATCCTGCTTATTTCGTTTTTGACCTGCGCCGGACGCAAACGGTGGAAGGATGAATCGGAGGAATCCACACACGACGTGACGCACGAAACCGTCCCATCCACACCCGCTTAGGCCATCATGGAAGCACGAACCAACAAGCTGACCATTCACACGCCGGAGGGAATTGCGTTTTCGCTGAACCTGGCCGGGCCGGTGACCCGCTTTCTTGCGCGGACCATCGATTTCTTTATCGAGGTTCTTGCAACCATAGCGATCGCCTACCTCATCAACATACTCAACGTTCTCCCGCTCATATTCCGCGTAAGCCTGGCAGATTGGGCATTCGCCTTCGTGATGATTGCATACTTCGTGGTACCCATCGTCCATTCGATGCTGTTCGAATGGTTCATGCGCGGTCAGACCTTCGGCAAACGTGCCCTGCGCATACGCGTCGTGGATGCGGACGGGCTTCGCCTGCAATTCAGCCAGGTCGCGATCCGAAATCTGATGCGGTTCGTGGACAGTTTGTACCCCTTCTACGTCATCGGGGGAATCGCCTGCATCCTGAGCCGCCGTTCGCAGCGCCTGGGCGATTACGTGGCCAATACGGTCGTCATGCGGCTGCCCAGGATTTCGGACCCGGACCTGAGCCACGTCCTCAGCGGCAAGTACAACTCGTTTCGGGAATACCCCCATCTGGCGGCCCGGTTACGACAGCAGGTTTCGCCGGAAGAGGCGCGAATCGCGCTTCACGCAGTCCTGCGAAGGAATACATTGGATCCGCAGGCACGCGTGGAACTGTTTGCAGATATCGCGGATCATTTCCGATCGTTGGTGGAGTTTCCCGAGGCCGCGACGCTGGGCATGGCCGACGAACAGTATGTCCGCAACGTCGTCGAGATCTTGTTTCAACCGCGCACGAACGGCGGAGGCGCCAAGGCCGAGGCGACGGCACAGAGTAGCCTGCGGCCGGCGAACCCAGTACAATAAAGGCCCCGAGTCCAGGCGGTGGATGTGGCGAGAAAGCGGGCGTCCCTGATGACGCCCTCACCCGAGTTGCAAGGTGGGAGCAATGGCAAGATTACTCGACAAACTGCGAACCGGTTTTCTCTTCGACCGGGGCGTACGTCTCGCCGAACGCGGGAACTATCAGCGGGCATTGGTCTACTTCGAGACGGTTATGCAACGCGCACCCGACTTTGCGCTGGCCCATTCCAACATGGGATTCTGCCACTACAAGATGGGCGCGGCCGGCGACGCGCAGCGTGCCTACGAACAGGCGCAGGAACTCGCGCCGGACGATGCGGAGAATTATTACGATCTCGGGTGCATTCACCACGCGCAAGGGCAGCGGCAGGCGGCGCTGGAATGCTTTCGCGAGGCCCTGCGGTTGCAGCCCAACCACGCGGAGGCTTACACGGCCATCGAGCAGGTACGGATCGAACTCGGCATGCCGGCCATCGATGCCCCGCCCGTCGCAGCAGAAGACGTCAACCCGACCGAGCCGAACCCGGCGGCCAAGGCTGTAGAACTCCTCCGCACGGGGGAATCTGACTACGAAACGGGCGACATGGAGGCCGCCCTGAAAGCATGGGACGAAGCGGCGCGGCTCGACCCGAAGAACCCCACGACCCAAAACAACCGTGCGGCGGCGCTGCTCGAACTCGGCCGCCACCAGGAGGCGATCGAGGCCTGCACGCAAGCACTTCGGATCAATCCGAAATACGCCGTCGCGCACATGACCCGCGCCGAAATCTACGCCGCGCTGGGAAATCGCGATGCGGTCATGCGCGAGTATACGGCCTTAAACGGTATGGACGAAGGTTTGGCCGAACAACTGCTCGAACTCATACCCGAGACACCGGAGAAGGAAGCGTGAAGGTACTGCGCTGGTTGATGCTGGGATTGCTGCTCGGCTGGACCGCCGGGTGCGGCGCGCCCCCGAATGGCTCGACACAGGAAGGTGGTTCCCAAAAACTGTCCGACCGGGTGCAATCGGCGTTGCAGAACGTCAAGACTGCAACGCAGGATCAAATCGAGAAACAAGCAGTCGCACTGGTGGCCGAGTTGGACCGCCGGGTCGAGGACACCGAACGGCGGGCCGCCGAATCGGCCGAAGCATCGGTTCGGGAGTCCCTCGAACAGGTGCGCATGAAATTGGAAGAGAAACGGGACGAGATACGCGAACGTCTTGCGGCCCTCCGGGATGATACGCAAACGCGGGATGAGCTCCGCAGGGATCTATCCAAAACCTTGACGGACCTCGGCACTTCCATCGAGGAGGCGACCCGATTGCTGCTGGAGAAGCCCGGCAACGGCCAACCGCCCGATGGGAACCGCCCGACCCAAGCGGCGTCGTAACGCACATTTACGCGACGGGAGCATTCAAGGAGTACCATGATCGAACTTGGTGTGAATATCGACCACGTGGCGACCTTGCGCGAAGCGCGTAAAGCCGTCGAACCCGACATAATTGCGGCCGCAAAGATCTGCGAGTTGGCGGGCGCCCATCAGATCACCGTGCACCTGCGCCAGGACCGGCGTCACATTCAGGACCGCGACGTGGAACTGCTTTCACAAGTGCTCCAGGTGCGGATTAATCTGGAAATGGCCGCGGTCGACGAGATCGTCGCGATCGCCCATCGCATTCGACCGGCCGTCGTGTGCCTGGTTCCGGAGAATCGACAGGAGATTACGACGGAAGGCGGCCTCGACGTGGCGGCCCAGGTGAAACGCCTGAAAAAAGTCGTGCAGGGGTTTCACGACGGCGGCATCAAGGTCAGCATGTTCATCGACCCCGATCTCGATCAAGTCGACGCCAGCGCCGAGACGGGCGCAGACTTCGTGGAACTGCACACGGGCGCATACGCCAACGCGGCCGATCTCGACATTCTCGGTGAAGTCAACCGTTTGGCCGGCGCGGCGGCGCGGGCCATCGGGGCGGGCCTCGTCTTCAACGCCGGTCATGGGTTGACGGTGCGCAACCTCCGGCCTGTCGCGGCCATTCCGGGTCTCAATGAGGTAAACATCGGGCACTCCATCATTTCGCGCGCCCTCTTCATCGGGTTGCACCAAGCGGTGGAAGAGATTCTGGCCATCCTGCGAGAGTACTCCACGTAGCGCCCCAGGCGGCGTGAAACTCTCCCGAAGGCTGACATCGGAATACCGCATCGGGTACACTGATTGTTGGCATAGGAAACGCAACAATCTCGGTACCACACGATCATGGAAATTCGCCATCATAAGACCGCTGGCGTGGCCGTTGTAACCCTCAGTGGGCGATTCGACGCCCCGTCGGCCCCGGAAGCAGAAGACGCATTCAAGGGCTATCTGCAGGATGGAACCAAGAAAGTGCTCATTGACCTGAGCGGCGTCGAATACATCAGCAGCGGCGGTCTTCGCGTCATCATCATGGTGACGAAAGCCCTGGAAAAAGTGAACGGTACGTTGAAGCTTTGCGGCTTGACCCCCTTTGTGTCGGAAGTGTTCGAGATCACGAACCTCTCGAAACGATACGAAATCTGCGAGGACCAACGTGCGGGACTCACCGCCTTCGGCGTACAGGAGTCGTAACCTTTCGTGACAGATTCCCCCGAGCCACGCTCGCCCGACGCAACCCCGACCCTTCCCGTGGGATCGCCCTTGTCCACGAGCGATTTGACAACGGTCCTCGACGAATCCCGCGACGACGCCGACCCCAGGTTTATCACGTCTCCAGGCTGCGCGTTGGACGAGCGATACCGGGTTCTTGAAGTAAAGGGCGGACCCGGTGTCAGTGGAATGGGCGTCGTGTACATCGTGGAATCCGAGGGCAAACGATTCGCCGCCAAGACCTTCCAGCACCGGTTCAGCCAGAACCTTCCCCTCGTCGAGCGCTTCCTGCGCGAGGCCCGCACGTGGTTGCTCACGGGCTTCCACACGAACATCGTCCATGCGTATTTCCTCGATATCATCGACGCCGCCCCCTACTTGTTCATGGAGTACATCGAACCAAACGAACGCGGCGCTGTGTCGTTGGCGGATTGGTTACACGGGGATGCGCTGGACACGCGCGAGGCGCTCCGCCTGGCGATCCAATGTTGTGAGGGAATGGTTCACGCCGTATCCGCCGTCCCGGGCCTCGTCCATCGCGACCTGAAACCGGAGAATCTACTGATCGCACGCGACGGAACCTTGAAGATTACGGACTTCGGTCTCGTCCGCTGCAATATATCCGAAACCATCCCGCTTGCGGAATTGGAAGCGATGGAACTCGATGAGGAACTCACCCAGGCCGGGGCCACCTTCGGCACGCCGGCCTATATGGCCCCCGAGCAATTCGTCGAAGCCGCGACCGTGGGCGAAGCGGCAGACATCTACGCGTTCGGGTGCTGCTTCTACGAGGCGATTAGCGGGCGCCGATTGTTCACGATTCGCGCGGGAACGGCCCTCGAACACCTGCTCGCGCTACGGCAATTCCATCAACACGAACCGCCGGTCCCGCTCCAGGATCGCGTGGAAAACTGCCCGCAAGACCTGAACCGGGTCATCATGCGCTGCCTCGAGAAACGGCCGGAAGCTCGGTGGTCGAGTTTCGCGAAACTACGGGACGAACTCCGGTTTGTCCTCGAGCGCGTTTTCACCACGACGTACTCCTCCCCCTCCTTCCAGCATGCCTCCGCGCAGGAGGTGGCACTCCAGATGCGCTCGCTCACCCTGCTCGACGGATATCAGCGCGCCGTTCGCCTTCGCAACTTGCGCGAACATCGCGACGCCAGCCCCTACGCGTTTCACATCGCGCTGGCATCCTATTTCCACGCCACCGGCGAAACCGACGAAGAGCGCCGCCAATTGGTGAAAGCGATGCGGGTTCGCGATTCGCGCCAAGGATACGAAGCCGTGCGGCGATTGGCCGAGTTGCAGGTGGAGGCCGGCGAACTCGACGAAGCGTCAGCGCTGTTGGACACATATCTGCAGATGGAGCCGGACGCACTTGACCGATGTCTGGAACCGTATGTCTATCTGCATATCGCCCAGGGACAATTCGATACCGCGCTGGAACTGATGTCTCGATTTCCGCGTACGAGACGAACGGAGGCCTTGCTGGCCCGGATCTATTGTGCAGCCGGCCGAAACGAGGACCTCGTCGCGTTGTGTGAGGACCAGATTGCAGAATTGATTCGCGCGGTGCGGAACGACATCAGCTCGATTAGTCCCGGTGACCGCGTCGGATGGGACGCGACCGGCGACTTGGACATTCTGCGCAACGTCATGCGCGAACTGGCTCCGGACTGTTCGTTGGAGCCCTTGAAGCTCGTCGAGCATGCCGTATGGCCGGACCTGCTCGCCTATCCGGATTTTTCCGAGAAGATGGCCTGGCTGTCGGAGGCGCTGGGTACGCTCGCGCACGTCAACACTCCAACGACAGGTTCGTCATACAAACTTCTGGCGAATCGGCTCGGATACCCCGAGCGCCTGGCGCGACACCTCGCGCGAGATGAAAACTGGTTCTGGACCGCAGAACACGCCGGTACCCGTCCCATCAACTGATGCGGCGGGCATCGGCCCAACTGCTGCGCAGCCTTGCGCGCGCCAAAGTCGAATGCGATTACCAAACGAAACACCAAAAACTATCACGCTCGTAGAGGCCTGCATGGTCGCCGGCATCCTCCTACTAGCTGCCGGGCTTCGGCTCTATCGCCTTGAGTCGGAGTCCCTCTGGTACGACGAAGTCGTGAGCGTGCGGGCGCTGGATGCGCCGGGGCTCGCCGAGTTCTTGAACGACGAGCGCGTTCTGGACCCGGCGGTCGTGCCCGCATACTTCTGCCTGGAGTACTTCTGGTGGCACTACGTTGCGAATTCCGAGTATTCGCTGCGCTTGCTTTCGACATTCCTTGGGCTTCTCACGGTAGGCGCGGTCTGGTGGATGGGGCGCGTGATGTTCTCCCCTGGAGCCGGCTTGATTGCGGCATTCCTCACGGCCTGCTCCCAAATCCTCATCTACCAATCGCAAGAGATCCGCATGTACGCGTTGATGTATCTCCTGGCCGCACTGTCGATGCTGTTCCTCGAACGGGCCTTGGCTACCGGCCAACCGCGATGGTGGATCGCACACTGGGCATCAAACGGCCTGTTGGTCTGGACCCATCTCTTCGGAACACTCGTGCTACTGGCCCAGGGTCTCGCCCTGCTGTGGATATGGAGACGTCGCTACCGGGCGGTCGCGGCATGGGTCATGGCGCAGGGTGCGTATCTGGCGCCGCTCGGCTGGTACCTGCTCCGTATGCCGCAGGTCTCCCTCGAGAAACACTTGCGCTGGATCCCCATGCCACCGTTCCCCGCCGTATTAGACACCTTCTGGACGGTGCTCCCCGGAGTCGCTCTCGACGGTGGAAAGCAAATTCAACTGACCACGATGCCGTCGTTGTTGAGCCACGCGACGGGGTTCCTGGTATGGCTCTGTGCAGGATGGCTCGTGTGGCGCAGGGTGCGATCGAAACATGACGGTGCACGCGGGACGTTGCCGGAGCGCTTCAGAAAAGCACCAGTATTGCTGCTCGTGCTCTGGCTTGCGGCACCGGTCCTCACCCTCGTCGCGCTTTCATACGCCGTGCAGCCCTGCTTTGTCGAGCGCTACGCGGGACATTGCGCGCTGCCACTATTTCTGCTGGCTGGCGCCGGCGTGAGCGCCATAAACCGGCGCTGGGTGAAACGCGGCGTCGTAGTCCTTCTGGCACTGCTGTACATCCCCGCGATTGCGCAGTGGCCGAGACCCCTGCGCCCGAATCTGCGCGGCGCCTTGGCTGTGATTGAACGCGACAGTGTGGGAGGCGAAACGTTCGTCCTGGACAACATCTACGAGTCGGGGCTCGCTTTCGCCTTCTACGCCAACGTGCCGGTGGAAGATCTAACGATGGGGCAGAAGTATCTCCGCCACGCAAAACGCGAAGTCATAAGCGGTCACCCGATCTGGATTCTGTCGGTGGGAGGCGACCGCGGGATCGAGCGTTTTCAAAACGCGCGTCAACAACTGGGCGTCAAAACCAACTATTACCGATTCAATGGACGACGGAGCGTTCATCTGATTCACGCCGTACCCCGGCATGGGAAAGGGACCGAGGAAGACCGTGGCTCGCTAGCTACCGAGTAAGCGCGCCGCGTTCTGTCCGAGAATGTTGGACTGGGTCAGCCCCGCGAGACCGCTTTGCAGCAGGACGGAGTTTCTCGTCTGTTCGATGGTTTGCCGGGCGATATCGGCGTCCCGAATCCGCGATTCCGACTCCGCGGCGTTCTGCGATTCCGTTTGGCGAACGTCAATGGCGCGTGTGAACCGGTTCGCTTGGGCGCCGAGTTCTGCCCGGCTATTCTGAATTTGGGTCAACGCATTGTCCACGGTGTCAATGCCGTTCTGCGCCCCCGCCTGCGTAGACAAGTCAAGCCCATTGATTCCCAGTGAATCACCTGTGGACTCCTGGATGTTGACCTCCACGTTGCCTTCGACACCCAATTGGACGTTGGCGGCGGTTCCATCCAGCAGATTCCGACCGTTGAACTCCGTGTTGTTCCCCGTTTCGTTAATCTGTTGGACGAGTTGTTGGGCTTCCTGGTTGATCGCAGCGCGCTGGTCGTCCGTCAAGGTTCCGTTCGATGCCTGCAGGGCCAGTTCCCGGATACGCTGCGTGGCATCTTGTTGCGTACCGATGGCGGCATCCGCGGTCTGGACTACATTGACTCCGGATTGAAGGTTGGACACCTCCTGATTGAGCTGATTGACCTGGGCACGGAATCGTTCGACGATGGCCAGACCGGCCGCATCATCGGCGCCCTGGTTGATCCGTTGTCCCGTCGCAAGACGCTCGAACCCCTTCAACAGGGCGTTGGACGTTTGCTGTGTTTGACGTTGGATGAATAAGGCTGACTCGTTCGAGTTGATCCGCAAACCCATTTCGACCACTCCCAAGGCAATCGACTTCCCATAATACTCTTTTATAGAATACCACTTGAGACAGGGTTTTGGCAAATTCCAGTGCTCAATTGTATGAAAAACAATAAATTATCTGCCGAAAACCCGGCAAGGCAAGGTACGGTGATATGACGCAGAATGCAAAGGACCCCGTCCGTTTGGGTACCTGTAGCTGGAGTACCCGCGACTGGGTAGGCTCGATCTACTCGGCCGATACGAAGGCCGCAGACTACATTGCCGAGTACGCGCGACGGTTCAACACCGTGGAAATCGATTCGACGTTTTACGGCACGCCGCGTCTGTCCACGGTCGAAGGTTGGCGAGACCGGACTCCGCCCGAATTCATCTTTTCCGCCAAAGCGCCACAGGGTATCACTCACGAGAAGTTTCTCGCGGGATGCGAACGCGAGCTGGCCGAATTCTTGCAGACGATGGACGTCCTCGATTCGCGCCTGGGTCCGATTGTCTTTCAGTTCCCGTATTTCGCAAGGAAACGCCAGGTAACCCAAGACGACTTCTTGGCCCGGCTTGCGCCTTTTCTGAGGAATCTACCCAAAGACGGCCATCGGTACGTTGTCGAGGTGCGAAACAAGGCTTGGCTGAACCGCCGGTTGACCGATCTCCTCGGCGAACAGGATGTGACGTTGGCGTTAATCGACCATCCCTGGATGCATCGGCCCGAGCAGCTCGCACGAATCGACGGAACGGCGGCAGGCGGTTTTGCGTACATTCGGTGGCTCGGGGATCGGTACGCGATCGAGAAGATTACGAAAACTTGGGGATCGCACGTATACGACCGGAAGGCGGATCTCGAGAACTGGGTCCCCATCATTCGGAAGACGCTGGAAAACCGGACCCCCGTATTCGGCTACATCAACAGCCACTACTCCGGCTACGCACCGGGAGACGTGGAACTACTTACCGCGTTGCTCGGGTTGGGGTGACACGGTGTCCGCGTTGGGCCACGGCGGACCGTGCCCGGTGTCGGTGGCGACCTGCATTCGCCAAAGAAGCGCACAAGCCGGGAACTTGTCGCGGGTCTTCATCTCGAGTCCATACCCTTTGTCCCCGCCTTGTGAACCTTCGCGCTCTTTCTCGACCCGCTTTTCAAAATACAGCGAGAGGATATTGAGACCCGTCTTGGTCAACTCGGCCGGGACCTCCAGCGTGATTTCGGAGCGCGTGCCTTTCTCGAGATCCGCCGAGCCGATGGGTTCGCCGTTGAACGAGAACCCCACGTACTGGTTCTCCTGCATTTCGTTGGGCAAGGACAGGGATAGCCCAATAAAGTACGCGTGCCCTTCCTGGCAGTACACAAACAACTCGGACTCCCGCTCTTCTGCCGGATAGGCGCCCTTCAACAAAGCCGCGAAACGGAAATTGCCCTGCCATCCCTTGCCCAGATATGGCCGCAACGCAATTCCCTGGACATCCAATTCGGCATTGGGAGGCACGCCGCTGGCAACGTCGTACTGTGCCGGGGATACGTCGTGTTTGAATGCAAACCACAGATTCGCGGGATACGAGAAGGGGTTGCCGAATGCATCATGGAAGATCGTCGCCGATGACGACCAGATCTGCTGGAATGAAACCGGCTTGAGAAAATCGGTCCACCCCTGGCGATACTGGATGACCAGCGTCGCGTTGTAGATAGTGAGCAAAGCAATGACAGCGCTCACGGGTACCGCTGGCCGCCTGCGGCAAAAGGTGACGAACCACGCGCCGAACGCCGCAATCCCGGGCGCCATGAACGGCAGCACGCCCACGAAACGACGCATGCCAAACGAGCCTCCTCCATACCAGCTGGCGATGGAAGCGTTCATGTAGACATATCCCGCCAACAGCGCCGCTATGCATAACGCGTCATAGCGACTGCGCCGCCAGAAGGGCACGACGCCGATGAACCCAAGAAGCAGGACGGGATGAAACGCAAAGAGGCCGTGATGGGCCGAAAACAGGACGTGAGAAATCGCGGGATTGCCCCATTGCATGGGCGATCCGGGCGGCGGGCTAAAGCCGTACCGGAACCACCACGTGGCGAGCTGCCATGCGAACACGACGAGTGCGCCCGCGACCGACAGACTCGCGCCCAACGCGACGCGGCCGACCTGCCGGCCACTCTTCACAAGAAACGCGACGTCCAGCAACGGCAACGCGATGAGCACCGCGTGGCTGGGTCGCACCAGCATGGCGAGACCAATCGCCGCGCCTAGTAAAACCCAATCGCGGACGCGCCGGCCGTCCCGATTGCGCACCCAAAGCCAGAACACCAGCGCCGCGGCAAAGAATGAACAGGCGTGAGACATCCACGGCTGGTCGGTCAGATACCAGATCAGGGGCGAGGCCAGTCCGATGAGCAACGTCGCAAAGAATCCGGTCCGCGGCGTGAACCACCGGCGCAATGCCGCGTAGACCATGAGCAACCCGAGGAACACCGTGAAATGACTGCCGAACGCCGCGGCCAGAGCATACGGACTGGCGATTCCGTTCGTGGGCACGTCGAGGCCCATCCCGGACAACACCAGCATCAATCCGTGCGCGGCGAGGTAAAACGGGAGCCAGACAACGGCCGCGCCGATGGGTGCGACGTTGTACTCGGGACGACTCGGATGCGCTTCCGACATGAGATCCCAGACGCCCGGAATCGCTTTGAGTTCGTTCTCGAAGTTCAGGTCGTGATCGAACACCCAGGAATGAAGGTACGCGTAGTACTGCGGAGAGTCGTGTCCCGAAACGACACCCCAGTGGGTATATCCGCGCAGACTTATGACGAAGACGTTCAAACAAACGAGGAATACACAGAGAAACGCGAAACGCGCCCAGCGGTCCTTCCGCACCTCGGGCGACTCTTCATCATCGAGCAAGGGGCGGTACAAGGACGAATTCCGCAACCACGTGTATTGTACCGCGACGAAGGCGAGCAGAATGCTGTGAACCAGCACCGCGTCCATTCCCAGAAACCCGCCGAGCACGACGTTATAAAGCGACGCGGTAGTGACCGCCGCAAACAAAAGCGCAAGGAAGAAGGCCTGCGCGCCGATCTGCAGCTTTACGATGAGCCCAAGCAGCGGAATGGTCTCGTCGGATGGATTTGTCGCGTTATCGTCTGCGTCGTGCATGGCGCGTATCCTAACGATGGGTGCGGGGAAGCGCAAGGTGATGAACTGAAGTGGATTCTACTATGACCCAGCGCAGATGCGGGCAAAGCGAATCAGGTCCGCCACACCGATCGGACGGATCCGACCGATTGGTCCGATCCTTCCGGGTAATCTTCTCCACGCATTTACAACCGCTTGTGGTTGCCGTCACAGAAGGGGGAATTGCCGGTGTGTTTGCATACGCACATGGCGTAGCGGCGCTTCTCCGTGATCACGACTTCCACGGGCGAGAATTCGGTTCCTTTGTGGGAACCATCGCACCAGGGTTGCGTCTTCGAGCGGCCGCATCGGCACCACCAGTACGAGCCGCAGTCGAGTTCAAGTACGGCGGGTTTACGGTCGGGGATCTCCGGTTCTGCCATTGAACAACTCCTTATAAGCGAATGGGGTGTCGGCGAAGGATTCATCATACCGATGCAGGCGTTGGTGAAGTCAAGAATTGCGCGGTCTGCCGGAGAACGCGATGGTCAGCGGTTGACCCGGTACCAGAAGAAATCCGCGATTTCCCGCTCGCGCAGGCAGGCGCGGATCAGCCAGGTGGGATGACGAAACATGAACCAATCGCCGTGCGCATCGAACTTGCGCGCGCAAAACGTAACATGCGCCTTGCGAAGATTCATAAACTTCAACCCTTGCGTCTTGCCGTGTCGTTTGAGCTTTAACGCAAAATCGACGTCTTCCATCACGAGCTTGCCCTCGTCAAAGCCGCCGATTTCCCAAAAGGTCTCGGTTCTCATATAGAAAATGTAGAGCGAAACCCCCGTCAAGGGAACGAACGGCGCCAGGGCGAGAAAGGTCAACCTAATCCCGAGCGACTGGCGGTCGGTCCGCACGTTGGCCACGCCCCCGCCAATGTACAGGCCGGAGTCCAAACAATTCTTGATTTCAACCAGCATGGTATCCGACATGGTATTGTCGGCATCGGTGAAGATGAGGTACTTTCCGGTCGCGGCGGCCGCGCCGTGATTCTTAACCGTCGAAATGCAGCGTCGTTCCACATTGACGATCGTTGCGCCGCGGGCAGCGGCAATCTCCGCGGTACGGTCGGTGCTGTCATTGTTCGCGACGATGACTTCGACGGGTTCACCGGCCTTTTCGGCGGCCACGGCTATCGAGTCGAGACATCGCGCGATCAGCTTCTCCTCATTGTATGCGGGAATGACGATACTGAATGTGGGTGCGCTCACGGCTGTGTATTTGCTCCGGTCGATACGGTCGTTGGGCTACGTTCTCTCCTGCGCATTTCCGATCGCATCGCGAGTCCGGAACAAGGATAAAAACTATAGCGATCCTGTTTTGGTTACGTCGAAGCCTACTGGCTCGGCTCTCCGCTCCTCGGGGGCTGCTGAGGGACGCAACTCCGATACGCTACCACCTGGAAGTCCAAACGTTACGGCGTTTGCGCGTTGGAATCAATCGAATTCCATGCGGCCGTTCCCAGGTAGAATCCGTCTTGGTGGCGCCACCTGACAATTGGGGGATATTGTAATGATTTCGGCGACTTTCTGGTAATGAATATCCCCTCCCCCGAGGCCAGGGCTCCCAGACGCTGGGTCCCGAGGTCGAGATTCTTCGGGCTCACCTCCGGCCAGGCGCCCCCGGCAATTCGGCGGTGGGCAAAAAAACCCAGCATCAGCGCCGTGTCCCGGTCGTCGTCCACGTAGAGAATCTGGTCCGGCTTGGTCGAGGCGGCGATAAGCTGCCCCAGATCCTCCGCTTCCCGTACCCCCAGGTTCCCCAAGTCCTTTCTCGTTTCGTCCACGATGGAGAACCCGAGGCCCCCGACGCCGGAGGCCGCCAAAAGCCACCCGGATACGTTCAGCATGGGTCCGGGCGGAATTCCCTTGCTGTCGACACCGGCAATCACGATCGACGGACATACGACGGCCAGCGCCAACATGGCCAGGACGCGTCGCATGGGGGGCCTGCCTGCGAGAAAAGGCACAAAAACGACCGCAATGAGGATGGACCAGAGTTCAAACGTGTGAATGAAGAACCGGGCGCCGTAGGAGAACAGCATGGGAATGAACGCGAGGATGACCGCGGCCAGCAGCCCATTGCGCTTTTCGGACCATTTGGTGAACCCCCAAGCGCGTATCATCAGGAGCACCATGACGACGTTGATGGCCTGCATCCAAAACAGCTTGAAGAAGAACCGCGCGACGGGACCGGCGTTCCGGAGGATTTCCGTGTCCACGGGATTGCTGAACCAGTCCCGATAGTGCCAGACGTGGGCGTACCAGGGCAGCACCAGGGGCACGGCACAGGCCACCATGCCCAACCAAAACCGCAAATAATCGCGTTGCCAGAGGGAAAAAAGCAGAAGCCCTCCCACAAAGAAGGGCGGAACGCCCATATGGTCGTACAGACCAAGCACGACAAGCAATACCGACAGGATGAAACGCTTGGATAAAAAACACACCAGGAGCAGCAGCATCAGCACGTTCACCAGCGCGCTGGGGGTGCACATGAAACTGAAGGTCACAAGGGCGAGGTCGGTGCCCGCAATCAGCATGGCCAGGTAAGCCCGCCTGTCGTTGAACAGCCATCGGGCGAGGTACCACGTGCATAGCAGGGACAAGGGAAAAAGGGACGCCTGGAGAACCTGGAATCCCCGGAGCACGTCGCCGCTGAATGGCAACGAACACGCGACGATGAGAAGGTGAAAGAGCGGCGGATACAGATGTGGACGCCCCTCCGGAGCGAAGCTCCAGGTATCCCAGAGCGGGATGTGCCCGGTCTCGATGATAGTGCGCGCGACGGAGAGGTGGTAATACGAATCCGGGGGAAAGGCGAGAAACCGGTTGCGGGAAACCCACAAGGCGATCCACACCACGCCTATCACCGCCAAGCTAACATAGTCGAGCCGTTCGAGCCGGAACGTAAGGGGGCGCTTCGGCCAAAGCGGTTCCGGTGCTTCGACCGGTTTACGGCGAAGATGTTTCCCCTGCCGCAGCACCACGAAGATGCAAACAAGCCAAGCCACACAAATCGCCACACGAGCGGGGGACAGAAACGTGGCCAGCCAAAGCAGCAGGGGAAGCCAGGCAAGACACAAAAGCCAGCCCGCGCAACGGGCGCTTGCCCGTCCAAAATCCGACCGGATGGGCCAACGCCACAGAGCTAAACCCCAGTCTCCCAAGAACAGCGTGACGATGCAGAGACCGGCGCGGCACCAGTCGTCGCCGGCCGCCCATCTTACACCATACTCCACGGCTTCAGTCAGGAGGACCGGAAGACGCGCGACGTAAAACAAGAGGGAGCGCAAGGCTAGTTTCCTTACCGAATCGCTGGGCGAAGGCGCACGCCGTGGCCGTAACCTCAGCCGGTTGCCCCCAACGTCACATTCGCGGTGAGGAGTCCATTCTCCGGGGTACCCTCCACCACGTCAAAGACCTCAATATGAAGCATGCGCATGATGTCGTCGCGGGTGGCTTCGACCGCAGAAAGAACCTCCGCGGGAGCCGAAACCACGAGTCGTTCGACGGGCGCTTTCATACTGAGATTGGCTTCGGCCTTGGCCTTGCGCACGGCCTCCACGACCGCCACCGCCGCATCGAAGGTCTGTGGAGCGGCAGGTCGCGGCACGGCCTCGAATTCGGCGGTCGACGGCCATCGGCTGCGGTGTACGGATTCGTGCATCCCCTCGTCGCCGTTGTAACACCAGTGCCAGACTTCCTCGCTCAGGTACGGCAGAAACGGCGCCAGCATCCGGACCATCGCGCGGTGTACGAGACGCAGCGCGGACGCGGCGGACAACCGGCCCTCGGTGAGTTCCTCGTCGTACGTGCGGGGTTTTGCGAGTTCGAGGAAGTTGTCGCAGAACGTGCGCCAGAAGAAATCCTCGATCAGCGAAAGCGCCTGGGCGTAGTCGAACTGCTCGAACGCCGCAGTCGCCCGCTCGATGGTGGGGCGCAGCTCCTGAATGACCGCGCGGTCGGTTTCGTTCACGATCTTTTCCGGGCCCAGCAGCGCGGTATCGATCCCTTCAAAGCGGCCGATGGCGAACTTGCTGGCATTGAAAAGCTTCGTGCAGAGCCGTTTACCGACTTTGAAGACCTGCTCGTCATAGGCCGTATCCACCCCGAGCCGTGCGCGCGCCGCCCAATAGCGCACCGCGTCCGCGCCGAACTGGTCGATGAGCGGCTCGGGCGTGACGACGTTGCCCTGGCTTTTGGACATCTTCTTGCGGTCGGGATCGAGTATCCATCCGCTGATGACGACATTGCGCCAGGGAATTTCGTTCTCATGCAGATAGGCCTTCACGATCGTGTAGAAAGCCCATGTACGAATGATTTCGTGGCTTTGCGGACGGATGTCCATGGGAAAAAGTTTTCCGTGGCGTTCGCCATCGAGTAACCAATGCGTGGCGATCTGCGGCGTCAGCGAACTCGTCGCCCAGGTATCGAACACGTCGGGGTCGCCGGTGAAGCCGTTCGGTTCGTCGCGCTGCTCCTGGGTATACCCCGGCGGCACGTCGTCCAACGGATCGATAGGCAGCGATGCCGCACTAGGCACGATTTGTTCGTCATGCAGAATCCGACCATCCACGTCAATCTTGTACCACACCGGGATCGGCACGCCGAAGAAGCGTTGCCGGCTCATGCACCAATCCTGGTTCAACCCCTCGACCCAGTGCTCGTAACGAATGCCCATGTGCTTGGGATGCCACTGGATTTTGTGCCCCTGACCGACAAGCGCTTCCTTGTGATCGAGGATGCGCGTGAACCACTGGCGTGCCGGAATAAGTTCCAGGGGCCGATCACCCTTCTCAAAAAACTTCACGGCGTGGGTAATCGCTTCGCTCGGCCGGGCGATGACGCCGTCAGTCGCAGTGGCGATTTCGACAATCCGCTTCTGCGCCTGTTTGACGTACATGCCCTGCAATTGCGCGTAGATTTCGTTGGCCGCGTCGGGGTTCACGCTGACGAATCGGTGATCCGTATCCGGCGCGCCAAACCGGACGGCAAGAAGATGCCCGTCACGATCCAGCACTTGACGAATCGGCAGGTTGTATTCGCGCACCCATTCCATATCCGTCTGGTCGCCGAAGGTACAGACCATCACGATCCCGGTTCCCTTTTCGGGATCCGCTTTGGGATCGGCCATGATCGGCACCGGCGCCTCAAACATCGGCGTGACCGCGTTCTTACCCACGAGATGCTGGTACCGGTCGTCGTCGGGATGGACGAGCACCGCAACGCACGCCGGCAGCAATTCGGGCCGCGTCGTCGCGATGACAATCTTCTCGTCGCTCCCCTCAATGCCAAACCGCAGAAAATGAAAGGCACTGGGACGTTCCTTGTCCACGACTTCGGCCTGGGCGATGGCCGTGCGGAAATCCACGTCCCACATGACGGGCCGCTCCGCTTGATAGACTTCGCCCTGCCGCAGCAATTCAAGGAAGCTCAATTGCGAAATCCGCCGGCAATGTTCGTCGATGGTGGCGTATTCCTGGTCCCAGTCGTAGGACAGGCCGAGGCGGCTCCACAGATGCCGGAAGGCTTCTTCATCCTCGCGCGTGACTTCCTGGCACAGCTCGATGAAATTGCGGCGGCTGATGGGCAAAGGATCACCCTTGCGGGCGCGTTCGCCCTTGAATTCCGGGTCGTAATGCAGGTGAGGTTCGCACTTCACGTTGTAGAGGTTCTGAACGCGGCGCTCGGTCGGCAAGCCGTTATCGTCCCAACCGATGGGAAAGAAAATGTTCTTGCCGCACATGCGCTGGAAGCGAACAATGAAATCCTGGTGCGAGTAGCTGAAAAGATGACCGACGTGCAGCGACCCGCTCACCGTCGGCGGCGGGGTGTCCACCACAAACGTTTCGTCGCGACCCTTGGATGGATCCCACGCATAGACGTTCTTTCTCTTGCCACTCGCTGCGCCACCGCTCTTCAAGACTCTCGGGCGCATACCTTTTCGGCAGTTCGGTATTCGGAACGCTCATCAATCACTCCTGGAAAACACTCTACGGATCCGAGGCGGAACCGTAACCG
Source organism: Candidatus Hydrogenedentota bacterium (assembly GCA_963745075.1). Taxonomy (GTDB): domain Bacteria; phylum Hydrogenedentota; class Hydrogenedentia; order Hydrogenedentales; family SLHB01; genus JAHDWY01. Next base: position 155,946 of record CAVUWV010000021.1, read on the forward strand.
CTGCAAGAAGTTGAAAGGCATAAGTATAACAGGACAACTCGCCGCGTTGCACCCTTCACGGCGCGAGAAATCACCCGCCGAGAACAAAGATTAGTACGGCCTTGCGCAGAAACATCAGTGGGCCTGGAAGGATGGTGTTGGCCGCGACAATGGCGATGAGAATACCAAATGGTCCGATGGACGCGAGTGCCTTCTGACCTTTCTCGGGAAGCAAATAATGCAGTACGTAGTGTCCGTCCAATGGTGGCACGGGGATAACGTTAAACAGCATCAACAGCAGATTGATCATGATCAACGCCATGGGAATGCTGTACTGCGGAGCCGTCAGAAACTCGGACACCCCCATGGGCGGATTCACCATGATAATAATCTTCAGAGCGATGGCGCTCACAACGGCGAGAATCAAATTCGAGACCGGCCCGGCGATGGCAATGAGCATGGGGTCGCGACGGATGTTGTGAAGATTGACGGGGTTGAACGGGACCGGCTTGGCCCACCCGAACAGGTAGGGAATTCCGGTAAACATCATGAACAGGGGCAGCACGACGGTGCCGATGGGGTCAATATGGGCCAAGGGGTTAAGGGATACCCGGCCCAATAGCCGGGCAGACGGATCGCCGCATCGGTCGGCGGTTATTGCATGGGCAGCTTCATGAACGCACAATGAAAACAAGAGCGCCATGTATTGAATCAGGAGTACGGAAATGTTTATATTCAAAGGACTTACCTCGCCATGAATGTGGCGCGATACCGCTGGAGGCCGGTGCGCGGTGAGTGAAATACCCGTACTACGGGCTTGTCATGTGCTAGCGTCGGCAGTATACGGCAACGCCGTATGGGGAGTCAAAATCCACGGCAGACGCTCCAGCCTACCTATCGAGGTGGTTGACAAGTCGGCTCAGATATTCTAAGCTGCCTTTAGAAATGGACTTGCAGAAATGGGGCCCATTCCGTATAATGCATTTCGTCCTTAGTTCGGTGCAATGGGTGCACGCTTCCGCATGGGCGGGAGCAGGCCGTCAGTGGAAGGAGGGTCTGGCTCGGTGACAATGACAAAACGCGAACTGGTGATCCGGGTGGCCAACATGCTGGGAATGACCCAGAGCGACGTGGCCAAGATCATCGAAGGTACTTTCGACACCATTTCCCGCACGCTGGCCGAAGGGCAGCGCTGGGAACTGCGCGATTTCGGCGTGTTCGAAGTCAAGACCCGCGCCTCGCGCATCGGCAGAAACCCCCGCACGGGCGAGCAAGTTCCTGTGCCGGAACGACGTGTGGTGACATTCCGTCCAGGTAAAAAGATGAAGGAGCTTATTGCCGACACAAACCGGGTGAAGCACGCCAGACCGACACCGGTGCTCCATCCAGCCCGACGCCGCCACCGTCTGCGCCCGAACCGCCTTCATCCGGCGGTGAGTCCAGCGGTGGCATGTCGTTTTAATCGTCCCTTCATTTCCGAGCAGCCGTCTCCCGAGAGGCGGCTGTTGTTAGTTCTAGGTCCGGGTGTAAACACGTTCGACCCTTTGCCGTGTAGCGCAGAATGACTCATCCCTCGTCTTCCAGCCGTTCAACACTGCGTCGCCGTCTCCCAGCGGAATGGGAACCACAAGCCGGCATTCAACTTACATGGCCCCATGCGGACAGCGACTGGGCGCCCGTCTTGGACGCCGCCGAAGCCACGTTCGCGGAAATCGTCCGGCAAGTTACGAAATGGGAACCGGTCCTCCTGGCCGCTTCGGACCGGCAACATTCACGTTCCGTCTTGCGCGATGCCGGCGTCGACCTCTCGAGCGTTCACACGTACGAGATCCCGTCGGACGACACGTGGGCGCGGGACCACGGCCCCATAACGGTTTACGAAGACGGGGCGCCCCTGCTCCTCGATTTTACGTTCAATGGGTGGGGCGGGAAGTTCACGGCCGATCGCGACAACCGCGTCACCCGCGCGCTACATGAGGCCGGAGCGTTCGGGACGACGCCGATTCGCAGCCTCGACGTTGTGCTCGAAGGCGGGTCGATCGATTCCGACGGTGCAGGCACGCTCTTGACCACGTCACAATGCCTGTTGACGCCCACCCGCAATCGGGAACTCGATCAAACCCGGATCGAGGCGACGTTGCGCGATGCCTTCGGCGCGGATCGTATTCTGTGGCTCCACCATGGTTATCTCGCGGGCGATGACACGGACTCGCATGTGGACACGCTGGCACGCTTCTGCAATAAATCAACCATCGCGCATGTGTTTTGTGATGACGCACAGGACGAACACTTCGAGTCGCTTCGTGCGATGGAAAATGAATTGCAGGCCTTTCGCACGCGGGACGGCGCGCCATACCGCCTCGTGCGCCTGCCGCTGCCTACACCATGCTATGATGACGAAGGGAATCGTCTTCCCGCAACATACGCGAATTTTCTGATACTCAACGGCGCCGTATTGGTGCCGGCGTACAATGTACCGGAAGACGCGATTGCGCGGTCCGTGTTGGCAACGTGCTTTGCCGATCGCGTGGTAATCGGAGTTCCATGTAATACCTTGATCGCACAGCACGGCTCGTTGCATTGCGTGACGATGCAACTGCCAACGGGAGTGGAATGGTGCCTGAAACCTTGAAGGTTGGCCTTATCCAGCAACGCTGTGTTGCCGACCGGACCGCAAACCTCGAAAAAACGATCGAAAACATTCGCGAGGCGGCCGCCCAAGCTGCACAGGTCGTCGCGCTTCAGGAATTGCACACCGGCCCCTATTTCTGCCAAACGGAAGACACGCAAATCTTCGATTGGGCGGAGCCAATACCCGGCCCGACGACGCAACGATTGGGCGAAGTGGCGAAAGCGTGCAACGTGGTTCTTGTCGCGTCCCTCTTCGAGCGGCGAACCTCCGGTTTGTATCACAATACCGCAGTCGCCATTGAAAAAGACGGTTCCATTGCAGGTAAGTACCGAAAGATGCACATTCCGGACGACCCCGGCTACTACGAGAAATTCTATTTCACGCCCGGCGACTTGGGCTTCGTTCCAATTCAAACCTCCGCCGGCCGCGTTGGCTCGCTCATATGCTGGGACCAATGGTTCCCCGAAGGCGCCCGCCTGATGGCCATGCGCGGCGCCGAGTTCCTCGTGTACCCCACGGCCATTGGATGGACTCCTTCCGATTCCCAGGACGAAAAAGACCGCCAACGCGACGCGTGGATCACCATCCAACGCGCCCATGCCGTGGCAAACGGTCTTCCCGTAATCAGTGTCAACCGCGTCGGGCACGAAGCGGATCCATCGGGTGCTACCGACGGGATCCAATTCTGGGGGTCGAGTTTCGTTGCCGGACCGCAAGGAGAAATCCTCGCACAGGCTTCCGTGAACGAAGAAGCAGTACTCGTCACGGAAATCGACCTGAAACGCAGTGAAGACGTTCGCCGTATCTGGCCGTTTCTTCGCGACCGGCGCATCGATGCCTACGAAGGTCTTGAAGAGCGCTTCCTGGACTAAACCCACCCGCTTCGCCATGCATCGATCGTTCGAACTGTCCTTCAAAACATGCATGTGAGATACATCGTTATGAACTTTGATCTCAAATGTAGATTGGGTGCCCAGGGAAGGTGCTGCAATGTTCTGTACTCGATAAGGGGATCCTCACATGCGTAGATTTAGTCTCTTGCCGATTCTGTTTCTCACCTTGTCCATTTTTCTTCTCTTGTCCGGTTGCCCATCCAGCACCCCACCACCGGGAAAAGGCAGCGTGGTCGTGCTCGGTTACAACGATCTCGGCATGCACTGCATGAACGAAGACTTCTCAGAACTGATGATTTTGCCACCGTACAACAATTTACATGCACAGGTGATCGAACGCCGTGGTGAAGAACCGCGGATTCTGCAAAGCGGAATTACCGTCAGCTATACGATTCCCGGGAACACGACCTCCTCGAACAAAACGAACTTTTGGGACTACGCCTACGATCTGTTCGGCGTCAATCTGGCGCCGGATGTTGGACTGGCCGGGAATGGGCTGTCCGGCACGATGGTGCCGACCGGCGACAACGATTGGATCGCGGAGGGCATCCCGCTGACCCCCATCATGGATGACCAGACGTTGAACCCCTATCCGTTGGCGGACATCACGGTAACGCGCGCGGGTAACGACGTAGCGTCGACCCAGGCGGTGGTGCCCGTATCCTGGGAGATCAGCTGCGACCTGTGCCATACCACCGACGGCGCAGACGGCACGGCCGATGCCACCGTGGCGATGGACATCCTCACCGACCACGACCGGCTACATATGACCGACCTCGCGAACCAGACGCCGGTCGCATGTGGGGACTGCCACGGCCAGCCGCCGCTCGGCACCACGGGAACGCCGCTGCTCTCCCACGCGATGCATGGGGCCCACGCTTCCCGGATGTCGATGGTTTCGCTCCAAGTCGAGTGTTACGCGTGCCATCCCGGCGTGAATACGGACTGCTTGCGTGGGGTGCACAAAACGAAGGGGTTGGTTTGCAACGACTGTCACGGCGACATGACGGATGTGGCAAATACGAACCGGATGCCGTGGGTCGACGAACCGCGTTGTGATGATTGCCACGTTCGGACCGGTTTCGAGTTTGAGCAGCCAAACACGTTATACCGGAACTCGAAAGGCCATCATGGCGTGCATTGTGCCGCGTGCCACGGTAGTCCGCACGCGATAACGCCAACCGGAGTTCCGGCGGACAACGTGCAGGCGATTGCTTTGCAAGGTCATTCGGGGCCGATCGACACGTGCAGCGTCTGTCACATCGGTCACCCGGAAGATGGATTTACACACCGGTACAGCGGCGGAGGTGATGACGACAAGGGGCTCTCGTGATCGGAAACGCCAGTCTCCGTTGCATGCGACAAATCGCCATCCGTGACACGATAGAAAGCGCGCCCGGCCGAGTCGGCCGGGCGCGCTTCGTTCTGCCACAAGTGGTCTGAAGCCGTTAGTTATTCACGAGGCTCGAAAGCTGCAGGATCGGCATGAAGAGGGCAATCACGATACCGCCGACGACGATACCCATCATCAGAATCAGGATGGGTTCGATAAGACTGGTCAAGGCATCGACGGACGCTTTCACTTCGGAATCGTAGAAGTCGGAGATCTTACCCAGCATCTGTTCCAAGGCGCCGGTCTTCTCACCGACTCCGATCATGCGTGTCACCATGGCGGGAAATTCGCCGCTGCGCGCCAAGGGTTCGGCCAGAGTTTCACCGCCGCGCACGCTGTCGCTGGCATGCCGTACCACGCGGGCGAACACTTCGTTACCCGCCGTGCGCTCGACGATCTCGAGGGCGCCAAGTATCGCAACGCCGCTGCGCGTCAGCGTGCTCAACGTGCGAGCAAACCGGCTGATGGCTACCTTACGGAGCATCTTTCCAAAAACTGGTAACTTCAGCATCGCCTTGTCGATGTTGTAGCGGCCGACATCGGTCTGGCCGTACATGCGGAATCCAATGACCCCCGCGACAAAGACCGCGATCACAACCAACATGCGCCAACTCCGAAGCGTATCGCTGATCGCAATGAGCAGCCGGGTCGGCGCCGGTAACGTCGCGTCAAAGCTCGAGAAAATCTCGGCAAACTGGGGTACGACCCAGATGATAAGGCCCGCCGCAATAAGAAGAATCATACTGAACGCAACCACCGGGTAGGTCATCGCCGCGCGGATGCGGCGTCTTAGTTCGGCCATCGCTTCCAGGTAATCGGCGAGTTGAAGCAATACGTTGTCGAGGTTACCGCTCGCCTCACCGGCGCGTACCATACTGACGTACAGATCGGTAAAGATGCGCGGGTGCTTCCGCAACGCTTCGGAAAACGATTCACCGCCTTCCACGTCCTGGCCGATTTCGGCAAGCACACGGGCAAACCGCTGGTCTTCCGTCTGCTCGGCAAGAATGTCCAACCCCTGCAGAAGCGGCAGACCCGCGTTCACAATCGTGGACAACTGGCGCGTGAAGACCAGCAGCTCGGTCCCCTTTACACGCGGTCCACGCTTCGGACCCGAGGACTTGCCACGCTCCTGGATACGGTCGGGAATCATGCCTTGGCTTTGCAGGCTCCGCACCAGCGCCCCGCGGTTCTCGGCCGTGAGTGTACCGCTCTTCTTCTGACCCTCGCGCGTGCGGGCCGTATAGGTAAAGGTTGGCATAGACGCAATCTCCTCGTAGCTTCCCGCGGGCAAGTATACCACATCTTGTGCCATTTAGGTAGACACTTGACAAGTACCGCTAGCCACCCGGTGCTAACCCTTCAATCAGGAAGGGGGCCAGCCGGGATGGGTGCGTGATCCCGGCTGGCCGTGTGCCGGTATTTCTGGCGAAGGTACGTGGCACATAGGCTGCGCAAAGTAGACAGCAAGCCACATACCGATCCCTTGAAGCGTCGAAAGGGCCGTAGTGGTTCACATGTAACCTATTAGAAATAAAGCCGTTGCTAACTCATAACGAGAGCAATCCCCAGTATCCGTTGGCGCCTGGTTCTGATTGACAATCGATAAATTGACGGGATTCCGTCGGTCTGACAGACTTCGGAGGGGCTATCCCGAAATGCTCCCACGATCCAGCGCTATCAGTCCACAAGACGGCGCCTGTTTGCCGGCGAGAAATGCGGACTAGGGACGCTGCAAGCGGGGATCCCAATGAAATACCGCCGGCTCCGCAACCTGCACCTTGCAAAAGTCCGGATGGAGCGGGTTCAGCAGGTAGTTGCACTCGCCAGGGATAATCGCGCCGGGCACGGACAGTACGCATGATTCCGCGGAAACCACCCAAGCTGACCCAATATCGCGAGTCGATGTTGGGGGAGGAACCGCGTTCCAGTCGCGGGGGAGGGAATCTATCTTCCAGCGTTGAGCACAGACGCCGGTCGAAAGAAACTCGGACTGAAACGTACCCCTTGAGCAGGCGGATATCGTCAAGGTTCCCCAGAATCTCCAGCGCGGCCAAGGAGAGACTTCCCGCCAAATACACGATGGGCGTCCCGCGATGATTCCACCTGCCTGGAAAGCGCCGGGCACCCTCGCCGGAAAACGCGCCATCGGCAAATCGTGCCTTGACGAGGCGCCAAGCACGAATGGTCAACCGAATACCCCGTGCTCGACGCGCCCGAGCAGATTCTCGACTTCCCGGGCGCCGGGTTCGGTGTCGGCGTAGTCGAGAGGCGTGCTTCCACTCAGTGCACGCTTGGGCGACTTCAACCAGGACCGCGCCGCTTCAGCGTCTCCGAAAACGTCCTTCGCGCGGTCAAAGAGCACGCCCAGACGAAGAACGCGCTCGGATTCGTCGGACAGGAGCCGGCCGGCTTTCTTGCGACGCGCGAGCGTGCGGGGCGCGATACCTGCCAGACGAGCCAAGTCCGCACTGGGAATCGCCATCGCCTTGCACAACTTGTCGAACGAAGATGCCGGAAGTCCCTCTTTCAGTCGACGGATCACGTTCTCCGTATCGTCGCTGCGCAGTCCGACGGAGGCACCGTATACGGCCGCACTTTCGCGGGCGAGGAGTTCTTCGGTTTTGGTTGTCTTCTTAGCCATGGAAAGCTCCTGCCAATTGGCAGATTAATTATATGCCATATGGCAGAAACCTGCAAGTAGTCCCATGGACTGTATGAACAGAATGGACGCTATGGACAAGAATGGAGATGGAGGAATTCAGCGGGTTTCGCTCAGGAATTCGACCATACCTTTGACTCCGCCGAGGGTCATGTCTTCCATGTGGACGACTTGGCGGATACGGTTGAGGGTCCAGCTCCCGTAGGTGGTATCCCAGGCTTGGCGCGCGATGGGGTTCAGCCATACGGAGTGACGGAAGCGATCGGCGATGCGCTGCAGCCAGTACATGCTGGGCTGGGATTCCCGCGCGTAATGGTAGAGCGAGCCGTACGGCAGTTCCAATTCCTCCGGGGCCATGGTGGCATCGCCGAAAATGACGAACCGCGTTTCGGGGTTTCGCTGAAGCAACTGCTCCGTAGCGTACTTCTTCATGCGCCGGTAGTCGATCCACACGTTTTGGTAGATGGTGTTATGGAAGTAGTAGGTCTGGATATCCTCGAAGCGTTCGTGGAGTTTGCTGAAGAGCAGCCGCGTGATGTCGACGAAGGGGTCCATGGAATACCCGCCGTTGTCGATGAGCAGCACCACGCTGGTTCGGTCGTGCAGTTCCCGGTCGAAGACGAGGTCGATCTCTCCCCCATTTCGCGCCGTGCTGCGGATGGTCTCGTCGAGATTGAGGACCGTATGCGCGCCCACATCCTTCATGTGCTTCATCGATTCGAGGGCCTGGCTCAGGTTGGCCGCCTTCAGCGTGTTGGTATCCGCGTAGGCAACATAGCGGCGGTTCGCGATGACGCTCAGGGCGGACCGGTTCATGGATTCTCCTTCAACCCGGATGCCCCGTTCCGCGTTGCCGGAATGGCCGAAAGGGCGAATTGCCCTTTTGCCCAACCCATTTACTTCCGCCGGCGTGGGCCTCCATCTGTTCGCGGACGGTCTCCCAAAACTTCTCCATTAACTCTTCCGGCGTCATGGTGTAGACGGCGCGTTCCGGGAGTTTGCCCTCCTTGATCTGCTGCGCGAGCCAGTCCTTGAAGGCCTTCGTGCGGAAAAGTTCCATGTCGCCTTCGGCCACGGCGGGAATGTCGATGCCGTAAAAGTACAACGCAAAAGCCCGCTCGAAGGCGTCCATGTGCTCTTTGCGACGCACAAAAGTGAGGCGGGAAAAAACAAAGAGGTCATCGAGGGTCTGGACGACACCCTTTTCGAGCCCTTCGTTGAGATGGAGCAGATCCTCGGGTGATATAGGAACACCGTAGTCGCGGAGGAGATAGACGAAGTCCACAAAGAGCGCCGTCGAGTATTGTGTGGACGCCGAGGTCATGGGAGCCGCGCACCAAGCACAGGGATCGCCCTCACCACAACCCGCGAATGAACAGCAACAACCCGATAATGAACAGCGGGATGCCGATCAGAGCGCCGATGATGGTTCCGATGAGGATCCAACCCACAAACATCAACACCGCGCCGATAACCAGGGCCAATAGAATTCCCGTGGCGTTCGCGACCAACGTCACAAGACGCCACAAGAGGACGAGCGGCCAGAAGATAAGCGGCGTCCTGCGCTGTGAAGTAGTGGCAGTCATGGCACGATCTCCTATCTAAACGCGTTGCGCTCCGACGTACTTGTTCACCTCAATTGGACACCATAACGCACCAAAAGGTTTACGACAATCATGCCACCTCTTTCGAGACTCCGTTACATATACCGCGTGCCCTTATCCCCTTCCCGATAGGCCTGGATGTCCCCGGCGCGTTTGAGGAGGATGCCGGTCAAAGGTGGGTCCTTGGGATTCGGTACCGATCCGGTCCGTTGCAGAGCCCCAATCCAGTTCAGGAGCTCGCTGGTGGCGGGAGGCTTTTCGAACCCCCGCTCGCGCAGTTCGTAGAAAATCGTGATGGCCGCTTCCATGAGTCTCGGGCTGGTCTTGGGGTAGTGGAGCTTCACAATCTCGTGCATCTGGTCCGGGTTGGGGAACGCGATGTGGTGACAATAGCACCGGCGCAGAAACGGATCGGACAATTCCCGTTTTGCATTAGACGTGATAAAAATCGCTGGCCGGACCGCGGCCTTGATGGTTTCGTTCACCTCGCGGATCGTGAACTGGCATTCCTCCAGGATGTCCAGGAGGTTGTCCTGCACATCCGACTCGGTCTTGTCGATTTCGTCCAGCAGCAGCACCACCTTCTTGTCCGCGCGAAAGGCGCGGCCGATGGGACCCCAGATGACGTAGTCATAGAATTCCTGAACCTCCCTCCCGCTCTCGCCGGGACCAAACCGCGCATCGTTAAGACGGAGCACCGTGTCCTGGGTGTAGCAGGCTTCCTCGCCCTTAATGGTCGACTTGGCGCGGAGGATTTCCGTATCCATGTTCAGGGCGCGGGCCACCTCGAGGGCAAGCTGGGTTTTACCGGTGCCCGCTTCGCCGGTCAGCAGCAACGGCTTTTCCATGGCCAACGCGATGTTGACGATGGCCTGCAATTCCGGGTCGAGGTAATACCGGTCCGTACCGGCAAATTCGAGCGACTTTGAAAAGGTCATGGAGACTCCAACAGCTATCAGGGGTTCGACATGGTCACCAGTGGTTTGAGAATAGTCTTGGGAGGGCCAGAGAGGCAAATTGTGGTACCCGTGACGGACGCTATAGACCTGATGGACGAAATGGACAAGCGGTGACGCTTGCCAGTATGCTCATCGGGTCGTATTTTGGGCTGGCTGCAAACCCCATTCGACGTCTCAAGGGAGTGTGCCGTGTGATCAGGTTCGTGAATAAAGCGTGTGCTCTAGTCGCTGTCGGGCTGGCGTTGGTCTGGGCGCTGCAAAGCGTCGCCGGGGAAGCCGCCGAAACGCGCAGCCCCGCGCCGGTGATGAGTTACCACGGAGCGGACTGGCTCGAACGCCCGAGCCGGATAGAAGAGGAGCGACCCGACGAAGTCATCGCGGCGATGGGACTCAAGGACGGCGATGTGGCGGTGGACTTGGGATGCGGGACGGGCTTCTTCGCCCGCCGCATGGCGAAGGCCGTCGCGCCGACGGGCAAGGTCTATGGCGTCGATATCCAGCCGGAATTTCTGGAAATGCTCAAAGGGTACTGCGAGAAGGAAGAAATCACGAACGTCGTGCCGGTCCTGGGCGTTGAGAACGACCCCAAACTGCCGAAGGGCGCGATCGACTGGATCGTCTTGGTAGACGTTTACCACGAGTTTCAGCACCCCCAAGCCATGCTGGCGAAGATGCGAGAGTCCCTGAAACCGGACGGCAAAGTCGCCCTGGTCGAGTACCGGTTGCACGGCGACACGGCCAAGCACATCAAGATCGAGCATCGAATGTCGGTGAAGCAGGTGCTGTCGGAATGGAACCCGGCGGGATTCGAACTCGTTGACCTACAGGAATTTCTGCCGTCCCAGCACCTGTTCATCTTCCAAAAGGATCCCGACCGATCCGAGAAGAAATAGGCTGTATGGTCTGAATTGTTTGTCTGCGTGTACGACCACGCAGTGAACCACTCACGAAGGAACCCCTCCATGTACACTCGCGCTCTCACCCTGGCGACTATCGTCCTGCTGGGACTCGTCGCCACCGCGCACGCGGATTACAAACTCATTCACGAAATCAGCCCGGATGATCCGATGAAGACCCGGATCTTCGAATTGGACAATGGGTTGACCGTCTACATGACTGAAAACCACGAATCGCCCCGGTTTTACGCGGAAATCGCCGTACGGGCCGGCAGCGTGATGGACCCGGCGGAAACGACCGGACTCGCGCACTATCTCGAGCACCTGCTGTTCAAAGGGACGCAGCATATCGGCACGACGGATTACGCCACGGAAAAAACGTATCTTGACCAGATTACCCAGCTTTACCAAGACCGGTTTCACGAAACCGATCCCGCCAAGCGGCAGGAAATTTACTCCGAGATCAACGCGGAGTCTCAGAAGGCGTCGCAGTACGCCATTCCAAATGAATTCGATCGCCTGTATCGCGCCATGGGCGCCCGCGGACTGAATGCGCACACCTGGCAAGAAGAAACCGTCTTCAAAGTGGACCTGCCCGCCAACCGGCTCCAGCAGTGGGCCGCCATCGAATCGGAACGGTTCTCCGATCCCGTCTTCCGCTTGTTCCAACCCGAACTCGAAATCGTCTATGAAGAAAAGAACCGGTCGATGGACAACAAGGATCGGATCATCCAGGAAGCCGTGAATGCCGACTTGTACAAGGTCCATCCCTACGGCCAGCAGACGACGCTGGGGTCTGTGAAGGACCTCAAGAATCCGTCGCTCCAGAATATATACAATTATTTCCATACCTACTACGTGCCGAACAATATGGCCATTATGATCTCGGGGGATATTGACCCCGGCGAGGCGATAAAGACCATCGACCAGCAGTTCTCGTCGTGGAAACGCAAACCCCTCCCGAAAATCGAAACCTGGCAGGAAAAACCGATCGACGGCGTGGAGCGGGTCGTCACGCACTATGAGAGCGAGGAGTACGTGCTCCTCGCATTTCGCACGGTGCCCATCAACGATCCCGATGCCGATGCGTTGAAACTTTTCGACATGATCCTGTCGAACCGTGTCGCGGGCTTGATCGACCTGAATCTGAATCAGCAGCAGCGGGTTCGTGCGGCCGGTTCGTATCCGATGATGTTCAACCAGTATGGCGCCCAATACCTGTGGGGAATACCGAAAGAAGGTCAAACGCTCGAAGACGTAGAACAACTGCTTCTGCAACAGGTCGAGTTGGTGAAGAAAGGCGAATTCGAGGATTGGATCATCCCCGCAATCATCACCGACTTCAAAAAGACCGAAAAGGCGGGGCTCGAATCCAACCCCTCGCGGGTCGCCACCATGCGGGACTCGTTTATCGCGCACCAGGATTGGGAGTACACGGTGCACGACATCGATCGGATGGAAGAACTCACCAAAGGCGATATCGTCCGCGTCGCGAACAAATACTTTGACGGCAATTATGTGGCGGGATACCGGAAAGAGGGGCAACACAAGGTCCCCGAAATCGAAAAGCCCAAAATCGATGCCATCAAAATCGATCCCACGCGCGAATCCGCGTTTGCGAAGCAGATCCTTGCCATCCCGGTGAAACCCATCACGCCGGTGTTCGTGGACCCGAAGAAGGACTACAAGATTAAAACCGAATCCAAGGGTCTTCGCTTCTACCACGTCAAGAATCCCATCAACGACCTGTTCAGCCTGACCATCGCCGTGGACCTGGGCACCCTCGAGGACAACCGGCTCGGCGCGGCGGCGCAACTGCTGGACAAGTCCGGCACCCCCGAGTTCTCCGCACAGGATCTCAAGAAGGAGTGGTACAAACTCGGGACGGACTTCGGCATCGGCTCGGGCGATCACGAAACTTCCATTACCATAGCCGGGCTCGACGAGAATTTTGAAGCGTCCGTGAAGCTGTTGATGGATCTCTTGACCCATCCGACGGCCGATCGATCCACGTTGGACGAGTTGATCCAGATCGTTCTGAAGAACCGCGAAGATGCCAAGAAAGACGCGAATTCGATCAACTCGGCACTCGTGCAGTACAACCGCTACGGCCCGGAATCCGCATTTCTTCGTATGATGCCGTCGGATCGGGTGAAAGAACTCACCATCGACGAACTCCACGGCATCATCACAAATCTTCTGACGTACAAGCAGTCGATCATGTACACGGGGTCCCTGCCCATGCGGAAAGTGATCGGCGTAATGAAGAAGTACGAACCGTTGAATGAAATTCTGCAGGATCCGCCGCCGTACCGGCGGTTGTCGCCACGTTCGCCGGAAGAATCCGAGATCTATTTCTTCAATAAAGAAATGGCCCAGGCGCAGATCCGGATCGAATACGCCGCCGAGGTCTTCAATGAAGCGGACGTCCCCGCGAGCCAGTTATTCAACAGCTACTTCTCCGGCGGCATGGGCGGCGTCGTCTTCCAGGAATTGCGGGAAGCGCGGGCCTTGGCGTACTCCGCCGGCGCACACTACGTCACGCCGTACCGTGCCGGCGATCGCGACCTGATGATTGGCGGCATGGGCACCCAGGCCGACAAAGCGCCCGAGGCGCTGGACGGGTTCATCGACATCCTGGACTCCATGCCGGTTTCCGGCGACCGCTTCAAGACGGCCAAAGAAGCCCTCGTCGAGAACTACCGAACGGGGAAGATCGGTTTCCGGGACATCATCGGGGCGGTACGTTCCTGGGAGCGCCTGGACGTTCCGGTAGACCCGCGCCGGAAGCGATTTAAGGAAATCCAGACCGCAGACGAGGCGACCATGCTGGGCTTCTACAAGTCCCAAATCCAGGACAAGCCAAAACTTATCTCGATTGTTGGGGATAAGGCGAAAATCGACATGGAAACTATCGCGAAGAAAGGCAAGGTGTCGGAAATCGGGCTGGACCAGATCTTTGTGAAGTAACATCCTTCTTGCAAAGGCGTGAGATCTCATCATATAATCTAGTTAATGCTGAGGCGCTGGTGCGTGAACGGTTCAAGGCGCACAAACGGGTGATCGTCGTTCGGCTCCTCATGCAATACAACAAGGCTGAGGCGCAAATTCCGCCTTCAGTTGGAGACATGCAATGTTTGGAATGCCAGGTGGATCCGAGTGGTTCATTATTCTCCTGATCGTGCTTATCGTGTTCGGCGCGGGAAAACTCCCGCAGGTTGGACGGTCCCTGGGTACGGCCATTACCGAATTCAAGGACAGCGTGAAGGGTAAGGACGAGGACGAGAAAGACGAGCCGTTGGCGAAGAATAAAGAAGAAGAGAAGGAACCTGCGGAATCGAAGCACGCGTAGTCGCGACGACCGATTCTCTTTCACATACCTGCTAAATTGCGGGGTGGCGCGATCGAATTCGCGTCACCCCGCATCTTCAATGCGCTCAATGGCATTACCGGGATGCCGAACGCACCTCCGGGTTGCTGTCACCCAACTTAACATGCAGCGCCGCAAGAGCTTCCGACGCAACGGACCCAACCGATGCGAGCGAACGGATCGCGGCCAGTTGGACGGCCGCGCCTTCTTCGGACAAGGCGCGAAGTAAAATCGGCAAGACCGCCTTCGGGGTGGTCCCCAGCCGGAGCAGGGCCGCGCACGCTGCAACGCGAACGGCGCCGTTTTCGTCGTGGAGGGATTTCCGTAGCGCATCCGACACTTCCCGGTTGTCGCCGCGGACGCGGCCCAGCGCTTCCACACCCGCCAGCCGAACGGCCGGATCGCGATGGCGAAGCGACCGCATGACTTTCGGGTCGGGCTGTTCCGTCTTCCCCGATAGCCGGCCCAGAACGGCGGCCGCGCGAACCTGCACCCGCGAGCTGCGGTCGTGCAGGCTATTCCCCACGGCAATCAGGATCGCGGGTGCAATGTCCCCGCAACTGGGCGTCACTTGCTCGAGGACATGCAGGGCGTGGTAGCGAACCGATTCATCCGCATCGCGCAACGCCGTCAACAACCGGGGTGCCGCCGCCGCGGCTTGGGGTCCTTGCTTTTCCAGAGCCTTCACCGCCGAGAGGCGAACGCCCGCATCCAAGTCGTCCAGCGACTTGGCGAGTTGAAGGGCCAAGGACTCTCCCGGTGGCAGGATATGCGCCAGAGCATCCAGGACACGGAGCCGCACTTCGGGACGATCGTCCCGCACGCGCCGCTGCAATGCCGTTACCGCTGAGGCCGCGGCGCCACCCATCGCACCCAGCGCCTCGGCTGCCTCGGAACGGACTTGATAGTCTTCGTCGGACAGTGCATCGGCCAAGGCGGCCCGGACGGATCTCGGCATGGGGTGCGATTCTTCCAAGCGCGCTGATGGCAGCGACACGCACGTCAATGGAATCTTCGTGTCGGCATTCCATCAGCCGGTCGAGGGCGGGGAGAGCCGCGCTTCCCGTTTCGCCAAGTGCGTGGGCCGAATTGGCCCGCACGCCGGGATCGGGATCGCCTAGGGCCTGGGTTAATTCCGGAACGGCTTCAACGCCGCGCGGTCCGACACGCACCAGCGCCGCGGCGACCCAGTGGCGAACGATGGTATACCGGCTCGAAAGCTGACGGCGGTACGTGTCCAACAGCCCGGGCGACACGGCAACGGCGGAAGCGCCGAGTTCAGCCAGCACAAAAGCGGCGGCGCCGGCATGTTGCGCGTCGCCGTCGTTCAACTGGCTTTGCAGTATCGGCGCCACGGATGACGCTTTCGCGCCGAGCCCCGCGAGCGCACGCGACGCCGCCATGATCTCGACCGGATCATGGCTCCGCGTTAAGTGAACGACCAGCCCCTCAGCTTGCATGCTTTCCACAGACCCGCCCCATCCGTCTTATCCGCGAATTCTCACACGCACCTGCGGCGCCGGTCCGTAAGACAAGGCCTTTCGGACGGAGAGAAATGCGGACTATTGGATATCATACTCCTTCAGTTTACGGTAGAGCGTGCGCAATCCGATTCCGAGTGTCTTGGCGCACACTTCCTTGTTGTAGCCACTGACCTTCATGGTTTCCTCGATCGACGATGCGCTCGACTTCGCTCATTTTCACGCCGGTGGGGATTCGAATTTCGCTGACTTCGGGCACGGTGCTCCGCCGCACGTGTTCCGGCACGTCGCTCACGTCAAGCAACTTGCCATGCCGCGCCATAATCACCATGCCTTCAATAATGTTACGCAGTTCACGCACGTTGCCGGGCCAATCGTACCGCATGAGTACGTCGACGGCGCTCCGGGTGATGCCGTCGACGGCTTTTCCGTTGGCCTCGCAGGCAATGCCGAGGAAGTGGTTCACCAGCAGCGGAATATCCTCGCGGCGGCTCCGTAACGCGGGCATTTCAATGATGACCACGCGCAGGCGGTAGTAGAGGTCGTCGCGAAAGCTGCCCTCGGCGACCAACTTCTCCAAGGGCCGATTGGTTGCCGCGACGACTCGGACATCCACGGAAACGGTACGCGAATCGCCCAACCGCTCGAATTGTTGGCTCTCCAAGACGCGGAGCAGTTTGGCCTGCAGCGCGGGGGTCAACTCCCCCACTTCGTCGAGGAACAGCGTTCCCCTGTCGGCAAGTTCAAACCGGCCTTCCCGCGAGTGCGTCGCGCCGGTAAACGCCCCCGCCACGTGGCCGAACAACTCACTCTCGACCAAGGCCTCGGGGATGCTGGCACAATTCAACTTGACGAATTTCGCGTCACGCCGGGGACTGTTGTTGTGAATGGCTTGCGCGACCAGATCTTTGCCGGTGCCGGTCTCTCCCTGGATAAGCACGGTGCCGCGGGACGGCGCAATCTGGCGTACGGCGTCATAGACGCGGACCATTTGCCGCGATTTCCCCACGAGGCTGCCGAGACCGTAGCGTTCGTCCAGGCGGCGGCGCAGTTCGTGTTGCTCCAGAATCAGGCGCTGCCGTCCCAATCCGCGCTCGATGACCGCCTCCAGCTTGCCCAGATTGACGGGTTTGGTCTGAAAGTCCGACGCCCCTTGGCGCATCGCTTCGATAGCGCGTTCCACGTCGGGCACCTCGGTGATGAGAATCACGCAGATTTCAGGGTTTCGCTCCTTAGCCACGGCCATGAGTCGCATACCGTTAATGCGATGGGCGTTCAGTTCGGTGATGAGAACATCATAGGGTTGCGAATCGAGCCGGTTATACGCTTTTTCGCCGTCATCGACGCACTCGACGTGGTAGGTGCACTTCGCGAGGTAGGGCACAATCTCATTGGTGATGGAGGGGTCTCGATCAACGAGCAGCACAGCGGCCGCGGGTGCTTCACCAGACATTCTCAACTCCTTGAAGAACGGAAAGTTTAGCAAAGGAAACCCAGGGGGTCAAACGCCTTGCGCGGACCCAGGCCGTATGTTAAAATGCCGCCCAACATGGGGATCTTATCGCTATGAAGCTATACTATCAAAGGCTTGCTGATACTGGCGCTCGCGTTTCCGGTGCTGTCCGTGGGTTGTGCCCGCGCGAAGTTGAACACGGCAGGGTTTACCATGACCGATACCATCACTGTGAACAAGCCGCTGGATGAGACCTGGCAGGACGCCAAAACCGTGCTCCGCGAAATGGAACTGGATATCTACACTCGGGACAAGCGCGGCGAGTTCGTCGCCTATACCCCCATGAAGCGGCACCTCCATCTCTTCACGCCCCACCGCACCCAACTCACGATCACGATGGAGCCCGTCACGGGGAATTCCACCTCGGTCTCCATCGAAACCGTCGACCAAGTCTACGGCGTGACGCCCCTTACTTACCCCGACTGGCACGACCGGAAGACCTCGGATAATGAAGAGGCCTTGGCCATTCTGGAAGCGTTGCGCACCCGTACAAGCTGAGGTTTCCCACCCGTTTTTGCCCCTGACGATGGGCTCCTAAACCGCCAACTTTCTATTTCGGGGGAATTCTTAAAGGGGAATCCATTGTATTTGGTTAGGTGGCCTGTGGTATACTTACCGTAAGGTCAGGAGACAATTTACGACGAAAATCGATTACAATAAGCAATAAAGTCAATTAAATCTACGTCATTTGCTTTTTCGCACTTAGGGATGTTACAATTTGGATGAGGGCGGAAGGCCCTAGAAAGCGAGACGTAAATGCTCTCAATGATTGAGGTTAGATGTCCCCACTGTGCGGTGAGAGGTCAAATCCTGTTGCCGCCGCTCGGTGCGATTATTGTGGGTCCCTGCCCGAATTGCGAAGAGATGGTGGTCGTCTTTTGTGGCCGCGCCTTGGCGCTGGACAAAGAGATCATGCTTCACGGTACGGACACGGAAAAGCATGAACACCTCAAAGGAGTGTTGATCGATTTTCTGGATTCGAGGATCGACACGGTTGTGGAGCAGCTTTCCCCTGAAACTGCAGACGGCTTGCGGGATTACTCGCCGGAAGCGCTGGTGGATGAGAGCGCGGATTCGAGCCGGACGCAGCCGGAGCCCAGCAAACCGGCCTTGATTTCGGATTCCGAAGTCGAACAGTTTTTGCGGTCCGATTTGCCGCGATTGGACAACGGGGATTATTTCAAGACAATTTTCGAATAGCGTTAACGATATCGCAAGAGTGGTCGCGCTGAATGCCACGCCCGAAAGGGCGTGGCATTGCCTTTTCTTGCCTCGACATCATTCAATCGTCTATTCCGCACGCCGCCGCCAACTCCGGAAGCACAACGTCGATCTCGTGTTGGAGGATATCCAGTTTCGCACGCATCATGTCGGCGCCGTGAGGAAAAGTGTGGTCTCCGCCGTAGTAGAAGTCGAGGCGCATGTCCCCTTCCATCACGGGAAGCGCCTGCTGCGTATTTTCCAATTCGTCGCGCAGCACGACCTGCCAGCGGGTATAGTCCTTCTTGGCCTGCTGCCGTTGCTCGTTGGAGCGTTCCGGTAGTTTGGCTAGCTGACGCAAGCTGTCACGAAGTTGGCAGGATTCATAGAAGTTGGCCTGCGTTCGCGCGGTGTGATAGAACCACCGGACCGCCGATACTTCTGCGTCGAAGGGCAACCTGCACCGATCCGGCACCAGCGGATCGGCCTCGTCGACAGCATCCACCGCCTCTTGAAGCGCGGCCTCCATATCCTTGTACATGGCCCCGAAAACCGGGATGTCGCCGCGTGGCGACGTGGTGAAGGTGGGCCGAAGCGGCAACCCCTCCTTGTCGCTGATCTCCGCCATGAATAGGTACCGGCCGTAAAACACCTTGGGGAGTTCGGCGTCGGGATCGACGCACATGGGGTGGGCCGGGCCCAAGTAATAGGGCCCCGTATAGTAGGGTGGCAATTCGGGCGAGAAGGCGATGGCGTCGGATACGCAACGCCACGCTTCGCGCAGTTTCGGCCCGGCGTCCGGCCCCGCAATGCGTGCCGCGAACTGCTGAAGGATCGACTCCTTGTCGGGGACCGGCTCCCACCACATCAATTGATAGGACTCGGCGGCGCTGGTTCCATAACAGGGACGGAAGGCGGGAAATACCCACGCGCCGTCCGATCCACAGGAAGCGAGCGCGTCGGCGCGATCGATCCAGCGGTCCATGCACGGGATGTGCGGCAGACGCGGCGCTTCGAATCCAAGCTCCGGCTCGCTCTTCATATAAATCGGAATGCCCGCGGCGCGGCACGCGGCGATCTGCTCTTTCGCCCGTTCTCCCGGGCCGATGAGGTCGATACTGTAATCCCAGAGGTGTTTGCGGACGCCTCGAGGCTTCTCGATGTATTCGTCTTTCTCCATTTCCGTAAAGATACCGGTGCCGGGTTCGAGCTTCTCGATAAACCCGGCCTGGGCTTTGTCCGCGGACCAGACGTGTTCGGCCGAGTAGGGCCACGCGATGATCTCCGCGTTCGGATTCACGGACCGGGCCGCGTCGGCCAGTAAATTGCACAGGTTGGCGACAACCGTCTCGGCGCCCAATGGCTCGCAACGTTCACAGTTGGTATGCCCTTTCTCCACGCCGTAAGGTCGCATGAAGCAGTGGTAAAAACTCTCGCCGCCGATGATGATTGCGACCCCATCCAGTTCGGGAGCGGCGCGGAAAATACCGGCCATGCTCTCGGCGAGGTATCGTTTCACCAAGGGATGCTCGGTGCATAGCACGTATTGGCCATCGGCTTTCCAGGTCAAAGCGCCGCGAATCTCGGGATGAGCCTCGAATATCGGGTCGTCCTTGTCGAACTTCTGGCGCATGCCGAGCATGGCGAACGTCTTGAGGTGGTATTCCTGCGCTGCGTTCACCGACTGGGCGAGACCATCAAGGGCTCCCGGCTGACGCCGTGCCGCAAGTTCGGGGATGGCATCGCTGGTGGACAAGCCGAATAAACTGCCGCCGGATACAAAGGTCGCGTTGTATCCCATGAACACGAGATCGCGCTGCGTCCCCATCCACGGGACCGTCCCCAATCGAACCCGGAGACGCGGACGGTAGACCTGCGTACCGCGTTCGAGATAGGGACTCTGCCGCAGCCCGATTCGTTCCACGAGTTTCACGATTCCGTCCCGCAGACCCTCCGAATCCCGGCCTTGAACGAGGACCGAGTCTGGAGCGACGGCAATGGTGAAACTTTCGGGCCGGTCCGGATCGCCGCCATCGTTCTCCACGAACCGTACGACCGCCCCGGGCGCTGACGAGGTCACAACGGCCAAAGACACGTTCATTCGGTCTTTCATGAATTCGACGAAGGCGTCCGCCATGCGTTTGGCGAGGTCCGATGCGTTCGAATCCAGTTCGACGGACCAGTCCTTTGTTACCGCGATCTCGGAATCCGTCGGGCTTGCCTCCGGATCGCGGCTGAACCGGGTGAAGTAGTTGGTAGACAGCGCGGAATATGGGCAGGCGCGGTAGGCGGCCTGCGATTCGGCGGAGAGACGCGCGCCGATCTCCGCCAGGGACTCCGGCTGCTCGTCGGCGGAAACCTCCAAACTAACGGCTACCATCAACAGCATAAACAGGTAAACACAAAGCGACCGCATAATTTCCCCCTCTACCCTGGCGCCTAAGGCTTGGTTACGACCCACAGACGCGTCTGGGGCGACAGATCGATCATACGGCCATCATCAAACCCTGCGTCGCGGGTCCACGCCGCAACTTCCTCACACGAGTACGTGTCACCTTCCCCATTCGCAACCAGCATACGCAATGCGAACAAGAGGCTGAACGCCGGGCCACTGCGATCGTTGTCCGTCAGGAAGTCTTTGAGGATCAGTGTACCGCCGGATACCAGGGCGGCAAAACATTTGGCAACGAGTTCCCGGTTGGTCTCAGGCCCATAGCTGTGGATGATATTGGATACGAGAACGAGATCGTATCCTTCGCCGAGCGAATCGGTGGTCAGGTCTCCGGGCGTACGTGTAAGGCGATCCTCCAGTCCCGCAGCTTTGGCCTGTTCGCGGGCAATCTCGAGCACGTCAGGCCGGTCGAAGATCGTGGCACGCATCGCAGGACAAGCCTCAAGAAAGGTCAGCGAATACGTGCCCGGTCCACCCCCAACGTCCAATAGATTCTTGAACGTCGACAAGTCGATCGCGTCCAGCATCTCCACGGCACTCAATTTTCCGATATCGCTCATGCCCAGAATGAAGGCTCGCAGTTCTTCCGGCGACCGCTTCCGCTCCGCCGCGCCGACGGGTTGTCCCGTACGAAGTACTTCGCCGAGGCCCCCCCAAGCGGCGGCTGAGTAGGCATTGTGTTGGATGATATGCCCTTGATAGTAGGGTCTACCCGGCACGAGGCACATCGAAGCTAATCCCGTGTTCAGATACAGGCCACCCGACTTCGCAACCAACTCGAGAGCGACCAGCCCATCCAGCAGCATGCGGGTCGTCCGCGCGGACCAACCCAGTTGTTCAGCGACGGAATTGACCCCGGATGGCTCGTCGAGCAAGGCGAAGATGTTCGCCTCGTTCGCCGCAAAAAGAACGTGGGATTTGATAAAACTGGTCGCCAGATTGTTGATGGTGCCCGTCATGTCACGAATGTCAGTCATGGTTGCCTCGCTATCCATACCGTTACTCAGGAATCAATGTCGCCTTCCCAGAGGTACTTTCGCGTTTCCGATACAACCACGCCGCTCAGCAACAGCAGCGCGATCAGGTTCGGCACGGCCATCAAAGCGTTCGCGATGTCTGCGAAGTTCCAGACGACCGGAACTTTGACCACAGCGCCGACAAATACGGCAAGTATCCACAGATATTGGTAGGGCCGGATCGCGCGGGGACCCAGCAGGTACTCGCAGGCGCGCTCTCCGTAGTAGGACCACCCCAGAATCGTTGAAAATACAAACGTCACGAGGCCAACGGACAACACGAACGGTCCAACGATGGTCAAATCGTCGAAGGCTCGTCTTGTAAGTTCGATTCCGGTGCTCCCGGTCGTCCACTCGCCCGAGTTTACGATAACGAGTCCGGTCATCAGGCAAATGACCACCGTATCCCAGAAGGTGCCCGACGCGGAAACGAGGGCTTGCCGCACGGGATTCCGCGTCTGAGCCGCCGCCGCCACAATGGGCGCGCTTCCCAATCCGGATTCGTTGGAAAACAAACCGCGCGCAATACCGAACCGCACGGCTTCCTTCATCCCAACGCCCAGGAAACCCCCGACGGCCGCCTGACCGGAAAAGGCGTCGCGGAAGATGAGCGCGATCGTATGGGGAATGGTGGATGCGTTCATGATCAGGAGGGCGATGCAGCCGAGCACATAGAAAAGTGCCATGAACGGGACCAGCGTTTCACAGACGCGTGCAATGGAGCGGATACCGCCGAGAATGGTGATGGCCGTCAGACCCGCGAGCACAATCCCGCAAAGCCAATTGGGAATGTGGAGGGAGGATGCCTCTAATGCCTCGGCGATGGTGTTCGCTTGCACCATGTTCCCGATGCCGAAGGCCGCGATAGCCGCAAAGGCAGCGAACAAGATGCCGAGCCACTTCGCATTCAGCCCCCGTTCGAGCGCGTACATGGGGCCACCGACCGTACGGCCGTCTTTCGTCGTCACGCGATACTTCACCGCCAGCAACGCTTCGGAATACTTGGTGGCGATGCCGAAAACGCCGGTTAGCCACATCCATAGCACGGCGCCGGGACCCCCGGCCGCAACGGCAGTTGCTACACCGGCGAGATTACCCACGCCAACGGTCGCCGCCAGCGCCGTGGCCAGCGACGCAAAATGGCTGATATCCCCATCGGCCTCGTTGCTGCGTGTGACCGACAGTCGGATGGCTTTTCCGATGAACCGTTGAATCAGACGAAGGCGAATCGTCAGAAAGATGTGGGTTCCAAAGAGCAGCACCAGCATCGGCGGACCCCACGCCCACCCACTGGCTTGTTCAAGAAAATGTTCAAGGGCGGCCACTGGTTTCCTCCCACCGCGGTCGTCGCACAGGCGTCAACGTCCTGCCTCCATGATTTGCGTATCCCATCTTCTACTGTCGCAATTATGATTTGGGCGCGTGACCGCGGCCGGGCACGCGCCCATCTATACCAAACTCGTTTGGCGGAAATCAGGAACTCGCCTTCTCAAGCTGTTTCTTCAGTTTCTCAAACCGGAGGTCCAGATTGGCCACGCTCTTGCGAGCGGACTCGGCTTGACGCCGATTCTCCGTCATTTCGTTCAACAATGCCACCACGGAACTCTTTCCAGGAGACCCTTTGCCTCGCCCCCCCTTTGACGGTGCGCCTTCCCGCTTTCGCCAATAGTTGTAGTTACTGTAGGAAACACCTATCTTTTTGAGGGCGTCTTTGATCGTTGCGCCGTTCGCGACCATCGTATCGATTTGGTGGAGTAACGCCTGCACTTCTTTTCTGGAACGACGAACGCGGCGGCCTTTGGCCGCTTTCGACCTGGCCTTTCTTTTGATCGTACTAGGCATAATGCAATCCTCCGGCAGTTTGTCGTCTGGCAATAAACAACCCCAATCCCACGGTCCATTTTGCGCACTCTATGACGTGTTACAATGGTGGGCGCCATTTCTATGGCGATCATGCTAGCATGAAGACAATACGCAAAGCGACCTGCGCGCACGACAAAACAGCCGATAGAATTCGGCTAAACAACTTCGGGAGAATCGTCCGTGACTTCAGTAACTCGCCGGCGTTTCATTCAAATCGCAAGCAGCGGTATTGCCGCGTCAACTGGCGCGTTCGCGCATGGGGAAACCCAACCTGCGAATGACAATCATCCCGTTCGCCACGCGATCGTCGGTACGGGCGGACAGGGAAGTTCGCATCTGCGCGCATTCAATTCGTTCGACGATTGCCAAGTGGTTGCCGTGTGCGATGTCGACCCCAAACGCCGTGCGGCCGCGGCGAAGGAAGCAGCTAAGAAGTCCCCCGCGCGGGAAGTCGAGAACTTTCACGAGGTGCTGGACGATTCGTCGATTGATTCTGTAAGCATTGCGACTCCGGATCACTGGCACACGCCGGTCGCGCTCGCGGCGTTGAAAGCCGGGAAACATGTCTACGTGGAAAAGCCGTGTTGTCACAACATCCGTGAAGGTGTCTCTCCTGATGAAGGCGGCGGAGAAGACCGGCCTGTGCGTCCAACACGGCACGCAAAGCCGAAGCGGGGCCGGTATCCAGGAGGCCATCAAGTTTCTACACGATGGAAATCTGGGCAAAGTCCGTCTGGCCAAGGCGATTAACCACCAGTTGCGCGAACCGATCGGCCGGGCGCCGGAAACCGATCCCCCGCCGGGTGTCAATTACGATCTCTGGCTCGGGCCGGCGCCCGTGCACGCGTTTACCAAGAATCGTTGGCACTACAATTGGCATTGGTTCTGGGACTACGGCACGGGAGACATCGGGAACGACGGCATCCATCAGGTCGACGTGGCGCGCTGGGGCTTGAATGTCGGGTTGCCGCACGCGGTCACCGCTCCGGGCGGCCAGCTCTTCTACAATGACGACCACCAGACGCCGGACACGCAAATCGCCACCTACGAATACGACGACTGTTATCTTGTCTTCGAGATGCGCTTGTGGACGGACTACAAAATGGACGGACACGACAATGGCGTGATCTTTTACGGAGACAAAGGCACGGTAGACATCGGGCGCAGGGGGTGCTTTGTAACCTTTATCGGTGAAGAGCCAAAGAAGCTTGGCGAGAGCCCGAGCCTTTCCGCCAATATTCGAAACTTTCTGGACTGTGTCAAGGCGAACGACCCCTCCAAATTGAATGCACCTATTTCCGAGGGCGCCCAATCGGCCATGCTATGTCACCTGGGGAACATTGCGACCCGCGTTGGCAGGCGGCTACAATTCGATTCGGACCGGTTCGTATTTGACGGGGATGAGGAAGCGAACCAACTAATATCGCGCATGTATCGCCAGGGCTACGAATTGCCAGTCCTTACGTAACCCAAATCGTCTCTCAACCGGTGGGGGAAACCGGATATGCGATCCATCGATTTCGACCAACACAATGCTGAAGTGGACGCGGTTTCGACTGCGTATCGGGCGGGGAAGCCGCTACGCGTTCCGCTTATCTTCGGCATCAACCCCCGCTTCACACAGGATATCCCCAAAGCCAACCCCAATGGGGTTTCGTTTCACGAATACCTGAGCGATCCCGATTGCATGTTGCAGCGACAGTTGCTTCATCAGGAATGGGTCCGGTTCAACATCCCACAAGACCAGGTGATGGGCTATCCGAAAGACGGGTGGCCGGTCTACGTGGATTTTCAAAACACCTACGAAGCGGCATGGCTGGGCTGCCCGGTGAACTTCCGGGACAACCAGGTTCCCGATACGACGCCACTGCTGGCCGACGACGATAAGAAGAATCTCCTGTTTGACGCCGGGATCCCGGACCCTTTCCGCGGTGGGTTGATGGCCCAGAACTGGTCGTACTACGAGCATTTCTGCGAGGTTCGCGACCGCGGCGTTGCCTACAAGGGCCTTCCCATCGGCGAGGTGACTGCAAGCGGGCTGGGCACGGACGGTCCCGTCACGGTCGCGTGCAATGTTCGTGGCGCCACGGAGTTCTTGACGGATCTCGCCTGCCATCCGGAGTACGCGCGCCAACTGCTGGATTTCATCACCGAAGCCACGATCGCACGCATTCAGGCCTATCGCAAACGTCTCGACTTGCCGCTCAAAACGGAGGGGTGGTCTTTTGCGGACGATTCCATTCAGCTGATCTCCACGGAAATGTACGAGGAACTTGTCTATCCCTATCACAAACGCCTCATGGATACCTTCAGCGATGGCGGCCCAAACGGCATTCATCTCTGCGGAAACGCGACACGTCATTTCCCGTTCCTAAGAGATCATCTGAACATTCGAAACTTCGACACGGGATTTCCTGTGGACTTCTCGTGGCTACGGGAAACGCTGGGACCCGACGTCGAGATACAGGGAGGGCCGTCCGTGCCGTTTCTGTTGGATGCCTCACCCGATGAAGTGACCGCGGAGGTGCGGCGAATTCTGTCAAGCGGCATCATGGAAGGTGGGCGCTTTGTCTTGCGAGAAGGGAACAATCTCGCGCCGGCCGTGCCGATGGAGAACCTTTGGGCCATGTACGATGCCAACCGAGAATGGGGACGGTATGCGAATTAGGAATTGGCCTTCAGCCAATTCGGACGGGCCTATGGGTCGAGCAGCACGATCGTCGTGCCGGACAGATTGATCGTGCGACTCGTGTCGTCTTCAAACACAATCCGGATCGTTCGCGGCGTGTACGCGCGATCTTCCAAAACGAGTTCGCTGTCGCGCAACTTGGCGTTGATGCTATCAATGCCAAAAGCTCCTCCGCGTTTCCGGTCCACGTAGACGTCTCCCCAATGATCGCGAATGCGGTTGCGCGCCTCTGCCGCCGCACCGTTCCCCCACGAAAAGATGGTAAACGGCCCAATTCCTTCGCCCTCCTCCGACGCCGTCCCACCGTGTCCGAAGTTCTCCATCGTGAACCCGTAATCCTCGGGACCGAAGAAGGGATGCACCTTTTCGTACAACACTTTCTGGCGGGGATTCTCGGGGCAGTACATCATGACGAAGGCGGATTTCAGTGCTGCCACTCCGCGTTCAAAAAGTTGCGTATCGCCGGTTTCCTTGTAGTAGTCCATAAACAATTCCGCGAACAGGCACTCCCGGGAATCATTCCACTCTCCGTCGCAGTTCATGACGCCGAAACCACCTAGCGCAGGAATGGGTATGTACGGCGGTTGCCAGACCTGTTGGGTCATGCTGAGTTCATCCAGCGTGCGCCGCCCCCAGCGTAGGTACTCCTCGTCGCCCGTAGCACGATACGCCTCCAGAAGCGCTTCAGCGGTCCAGAAAACGCAAAAGTTGTTCTGCTTGTACATGGCGCTTCGAGCGATTTGCTCGCCGAGATACTCGGGATAGCCCCACTGGCAACAGGAAAAATAGGTTTCAAAATCTTCCCAGCGGCCGACGGGGATGATGTCGCGGATCACCGCGTCCATCGCGCGCAGTGCCGCGTCGCGATAACGGGTTTCGTCTGTCAACGCGGCGAGTTTCAAAAGAAAGGTTACGCTCATGCTGGTCTCGGGCGTCTTTCGGTACTTACCCCAAGGCTCCTGCGTTTCGGGATCGAGCCAAGCGGGAAGAAAGCCGCTCGCATCTTGAAGAGTCACCAGCCGGTCGGCGTAGCGTTGCGCGTACTCCAGCAACGCCGGATCCTGCTCGAATTCATCGTACCAGCGCAGCATCAGGAGGCACGTCCAACTCGCGTCGAGCACGTGATACCAGCGATCCGTAACCCCGCTCTTCCTGGGCACACGATCGGAATTGGTCCAATAGCCTTCGCGCCAGGGTTTCGGCCGGTCTACGGTTGCGCCGTCCACCTCGATCGTTTCATTCGCGGTGCGGTACACGGACGGGAAAAGTCCTTTCGTCTGAGGCGCGGCGAGCGTAAACGCTTTGATCAAATTGGCGCGCCGCAGTAAATCCGAGTCTTCCGTTCGCACCGCGTAGCGCCGCATCCCTGCACCCACACGAAGTGTTGAGAACCATGCCTGGTTCCAAATCGACAGAAACTCGCGCTGAAACCATGGACCGGGGTAGTTGGGCGACTGGCTGACGTTGACAATGAACGGAGGACCTCCCACGCGCTTGCCGTCTATTTCAAATTCCTGCCACATGCTGTCCTTCCACGAATCGAAGGCCCAGTGGTACGTATGGTCCACGTACGTGTCCATGGGAACACGCAGGGGCTCACCCTGGGCGTAGAGTGGACGTGCGAAGCGCTCCCATAAAAAGTGCGACACGCGCGCCCACGGATTCACCGGCGTTTCGTCGTCCCGGTAGAGCGCAAGGTAAAACCCCAATTCGACGCGGCCCGGTTCAAAGGTCATGCCGGGCTCCTTCTTGAACAGCACATGGAGGGGCACGGAAGTGCGCGACATGCCGAGCCACATGGTTTGCGCGGGAGCGTCATAGTCCATGAACCAGGGATTATCCGGCCGCGCCCCAACCATAGCCAAATCCGGAACAATGACGAGGACATCGGATCCCTTGACAGCGATCATGGCTGGCGAACGGAAGACGTGCTGCGCGATGCAGAAGCCCGCCTCCGGCGCAAGATGCGGCGCCCACCACAAGTCGGGTGTAACGCGCAAGTCGAATCGAATAGATAGTTCGTCCTGTTGGACGGGTTGGTCCACATTCCATTGCATGCGGACATGACGCCAACCATCGGCCGTGTCAACTACGGAAATTGCCGGCGCGCGATTCTCCAGGAGCGGGCCCGTGAACTCGAACCAATCCTGGTCGCCCAGAGAAGCCGCATAGCGATCATCGGCTTTCGTGATCCGGCATTGCGGAAGCGCACGTTCGGCGTTGTTCTGAGCGGACGCGGTTGACATTCCGAAGACGACAGCCGCTATAATTCGATACATTCGTGAATCCACGACTCGTAATCCCCCCAAGATGCGACGGCGTCACGCTCCGTTTCGAATGCACGCCATACAGACGCGAATCTCACTATAACTTACATCGCCTTCCAAGGCTTGAAAAACCGGCTTCAAATGGTTGGTCTCCAACTCGGAGGTGCAAGTACGAACCCGTTCAAGGACGGATTCATGAACCCACGGGGTCGGATCGGTGATGTCATGGTTTTCGATGTACTTCACCAGATACCCCTCGATCGTCGACGCCGCGAGTTGCAGGGTTTCACTAACCTCCTCAATGGTTCGCCGTTCGGCAAAAAGTGCGTCGCACTGACGTTGACGTTCCGCCGCGGATAATCGCCTACCTAGGGACTTCCCGCTCGTACCTGCGCTTCGCGCCGGCGTCGCCGCCGATTTGGCGTCCAGCCCATGTTCGTTGCAGTAGTTGCGGATGGCCTCGATAAACTCGTCACCGAAGTCGCGCCACTTCTTCTGTCCCACGCCATGAACGCCCAGGAAATCGATAGAGTTGGCGGGTCGCTTCCGCGCCATGTCCTGCAGTGAAGCATCGTTGAAGACGACGTAGGGCGGCACGCGGAGTTCCTCGGCCTTCCGGCGGCGCAATGCGCGCAGATGTTCAAAAAGCCCCTCGTCCACGCCCTCCCATGATTTGGCGGCCGTTTTCGAGGCCTTCCTCCCCCGCGCTACGGTTTTCGTGAGCGCCGCCGCGACATCGCCGGAACCGCGCCCCTTGGCCGTTACACTGAGGATGTTGTACTCCCCCCTCTTCTCCAAATAACCCTGGGCCACCAACTGTTCAATCCAGTCGCGCGCCGCGCGTGGTCCCTCCGAAGCGAGACTTGCGAAGGTGCTGAGGTTGTCGTGGCCTTTGGCCAGGACTCTGTCTTCCATGGCGCCGGAGAGCACCAGGGCGGTGTACGTCGGGCCGGCCATGGAACCCAGTTCATCCACGCAGGTCAGGATCGAACGAACGATTTCGTCGGAGCCGTCGACCGTATCGAGCTCCTCAAGGCAATAGTCGCAAGCGCCGCACCGTTCCCTGGGGTAAACTTCGTCGAAGTAGGCCAGCAACGTCTTGCGGCGGCACGCTGCGCCCGTCGCATAGCGTTGCATGTCTTCCAGCTTCGAGATGGCAATCGCGACGCCGTCCCCTTCCTGTTTGGAAAGAATGCTTTTCCAAATCATGAAATCTGCACCGGAGTAAAACAAACGACATTCGGCCTCCAAACCGTCCCGGCCCGCGCGCCCGCTCTCCTGCTGGTAATGCTCGATGGACTTGGGCATGCCCGCGTGAATGACGTAACGGACATCAGGTTTGTCAATGCCCATCCCAAACGCGACCGTCGCGACGACAATGTCAGCTTTGTCCCGGATAAAGGCGTCCTGGTTGCGCTTGCGCTCCTCGTCGCTGAGACCCGCGTGATAGGGCACGGCGTTGTGTCCCGCCGCGTTCAACCGCGCACAAAGTGAATCCACCTCTTTCCGGCTGATGCAATAGATGATCCCGGATTCGCCCTCGTGCCGTCCGAGCACGTCCCCGATTTGTTTGAACGCATCCTGGCGGCGTTCCGCGCGGTATACCAGGTTCGGCCGGTCGAACGATCCGACCAGTACCTCCGGATCGCGAAGGCCCAGTTCCTCCACGATGTCGTCGCGCACGTGTCGGGTCGCCGTTGCCGTGTAGGCATGCACGTGGATCTCGGGAAAGGCGTCGCGCAGCCCCCGCAATTGGCGGTATTCCGGCCGGAAGTCGTGGCCCCATTGACTGATGCAGTGCGCCTCATCGACCACCATAAACGAGAGGTCCGCGTTGTGGAGGTACTCGCGAAACCGTTCCTGCGCCAACCGTTCGGGCGACACGTACAAGATCTTCAACGATCCCTCACGGATGGCCCTGTCTACCGACCGCCGTTCCCCCGCGTTCAGCCCACTGTGAATGGCCGCCGCCGGGACGCCATTCGCGGTGAGGGCGTCCACCTGATCTTTCATGAGCGAAATCAGGGGCGATATGACAACCGCCATGCCCGGCAACGCCAACGCGGGTGCCTGGAAACACAGCGACTTTCCGCCGCCCGTAGGCAGGATGACGACGGAATCCCTGCGGTCGAGGACCGCCTGCATGGCCTCGCGTTGCAAAGGCCGAAAGCACTCGTAACCCCAATATTGCTGGAGAATCTGTTGTATTTGTTCCATCGAGATTACCGTAATTCTCATACTGCCGCGCGGGCGCACATCTGGCAGCTTGACGAATTTGAGCCGATGATATACACCTATAGCGCATGATTGACGCGAACCTACACCGTACGCATTTCCGATTCCGGGGGCAAGTGTGCCTGGCCGCCGGGCTGCTCGCCTTGTGCGTTGCCTGCTCCACCGCGGGGAACGACAAGTTGGGCAAGGAGAGTATTCCCATGAACCGCCTCGACGAACTCTGGGATTTCCAGAATCCGGCGGCAACAGAGTTGCGGTTCCGTGCGTTCATGGCAAGTTCGGAAGACCCGGCGTTTCGCGCGGAAGCGTTGACCCAGATCGCGCGCGCGCAGGGGCTGCAAAACAAATTTGACGAGGCGAACACAACACTGAACGAGGCCGAGGCACTCATCCCGGACGATACACCGGTGCCCCGCATCCGATTGTTGCTGGAACGAGGGCGCGTGCTCAACAGTTCAGGACATCCCGAAGAAAGCCGCGCCTCTTTCCTCGATGCATTCCAACGTGCCGTGGACGCGAAGCAGGATAATTACGCGGTCGACGCCGCGCACATGCTGGGTATTGTCGAACCGCCGGAAGACCAGGTTGCGTGGACGGAGAAGGCGTTGAAGATCGCGGAATCCTCCAAGAATCCCCGTGCGCGCCGATGGTTGGGCCCCTTGTACAACAACCTGGGCTGGTCATACCACGATTCCGGACACCCCGACCAGGCTTTGAAGTTCTTCGAGCAGGCCCTTGCATGGTATGGAGAACATGGCACCCCGGAGCAGATTCGTATCGCGCGGTGGGCCGTGGCCCGATCCTTGCGCTCGCTCGGCCGGGTCGAAGAAGCGCTGGAAATACAACGGGCGTTGCTCGTCGAGCTTGAAGCAGCGGGCCAAACGGACGGCTACGTATTCGAGGAACTCGCCGAGTGTCTGCTCGCCTTGGGCAAACCCGACGAAGCCATGAAGTACTTCGCCCTCGCCTACCGCGAACTGTCGCAGGACCCGCGGCTTGCCAAGACCGAGCCCGAACGCATCGAGCGCCTGAAACTGATGAGCGAAAGCGTTGGGGAACAGCGGCAGCAGTAGATCGGTCAATCATTCTACGCTTTCTCAGAGCCCAATCTGCATTTGAGTCTCCGTCGTTCGCTTGAGGATCTCTTCCGCCAAGTTCTTGAAGTCGGTGTAACACTTCGAAACTGCGGCGGCATGCGCGCCAATCGCGCCGTCGGCGGGTGTCAGTTTAAATATTGGCTTCCTCGCGTCTTCTGCGAGCGGCATCAGGCTTTGATAATTCTTAATAAAGCCGATTCGGTTGCGGTCGGATTCTGGGTCCACCTCGGAGGGAACGCTTCGAAGAACATGCGTTTCGTAGATTGCGGGAATCTTCGAAATCCATCGTTGGTAGGCTTTCACTGGGCGATTTCTTCGTTCGACATGTTGCATGACTACGTAACCCGCGGGAGACATCGTGCCCATGGGCATCGGTATATCGAGATCTAGCGGTTTCGCATCTAGACGCTGGCGCCAACCATCGCGCCAATTATGAAGCGTTGGGCCCAGATTTCTGAGTCCTTGGAGAGAGAATAGACCAGGGGCCAAAGGCATCACAACGAAGTCCGTCGCGATAAGCGACGCCCGATTGATTGCACCCAGGTTCGGTCCTACATCCAGGAGGACGGTGTCCGCGCCGACCGATTTCGCCGCGTTCTCAATAATTCGGTAGAAGGCAGTCATAACTCGAAATGCCGCTTTGTCGCCGCCAAGGCACCTCGGCCAACTGTCGGAGAGTCGGTCTTCAAACTGGGATAGGCCCAAATCCCCCGGAAGAAGGTGGATCTCATCGCGTATTTGCTGCAACGGAGCATCGCCTATGTCGCCCAAACCATCGATGATAGGAGCAATACAAGCTAAGATGCTCTGATTCTGGCCGCTCTCAGGCCACAATAGTTCGAGACGTTCTTCGTCAAGAAACATAGTAGTCAGATTTGCTTGCGGATCTAGGTCAACCGCCAACACTCGTTTACCGAGTTCCGCGCACATCCAAGCGACATGATAGACGAGCGTTGTCTTTCCAACACCACCCTTATTATTGAAGAAAGTAACTGTCTTCACGTCGTGGCCTCTCGAATCGTGGCCAAAAAGAATGTGGGTTCACTGATATCAAACTCTGCGGAAGGATTGCCATTCTCTCGTAAGAACCGCTGAGCTCGTGCAATACCGCGACCAAACCGCTCAACGTATCCAAGAGTATTCATCGCTTCTGCGATCTTGGGATTGCGGTAGTCATTTTGGTTCGGAAAAGTTTCGGGCGTAACTGCGCCGTACAATCCACCGGGGTTTTGAATCTCTATTCGGTCCGTGAACCAATAGAAGCGTGTAGGGGCGTTCGATTCGTAGTCTCGGTGCATCACCGCGTTCATTAGCAACTCCCTTATCGCCGGAATGGGATACGGCGATCGTCTCTCCTCCTTGAGAGACGAGACTGTCTCCGATTGTATTGGAAACAACGTCTTCAGAAAACTATCCATCTGACGAAGAACGGTAATTAAGTCACCTTCGAATCGTCGCTCGTCTGAAGGCTCTGAGTCGAGCGCCTCACCCTCATACCGTACGTACTGGATTGCCGCTCCCGGAAACCAGATGAGAGGATCGCGCGCGAACAGGATTGCGCCTGCATTTGTTGCGCAGGCCTCCCGAGACGACCAGAAGCCAAGGGATGCCATTTGAAGAAGCATGTCACGATCATTCTCCTCAATAATCTCCGGAGCGATTGCGGCATTTCTGTAAGTGAGTTGAAATAGATCCAGTACGAGTTCGTCCCGGCCACAACCTCGGCAAGGCCGCAAATCAAAAGTGCGGGCGTGATGAGTGCGCTTCTCAGTGAGAATTCGTTCTTCCTGCTCGTTCGCAATCGCCTTGCGGTTACCGCGACGTATCCAAACACGACCGCGATAGCGAATGGGAGGAATGCCGGAAGGACGAACCTCGACCACGACCACTTCCCCTTCCGCAAGTTGCATCTTCTGCACCGTCACAGATGGAAGCGGCTGAATCTGTCCGGAGTCCGCATAGCTGGAGAGCTTCTGCAAGAGGTCGTCAGTTACCTCAACGCCTTCGATCGCACCGTCGGAATCTCGTGCACCAATTATCAAGTAACCAGGCATGTTGTTCGAGGGCATATCATTGGCGAACGCACAAATGGCTTCGCAGAATTTGTCCGTATCTCGCGTAGAAACGGTACGTTCAATGCGATCCGACTCTAGATCGTTCAGCAACTCTCTCAACTCTTGCTCATCAATCATCCTCTACATCCTATTGCCTAATTCTCAAGTGCCACCACATCGTTCAGTGAAATATATGCCAGGACATCGTTCAGTATTTGCATGATAAGCTGCCAGTGCCGGGTGAAACGGAAGCGGTTCTTGCTGGCGAGCACCCCGCCGAGGGATAGCCCGGTGAGGCTCATCAGACGATGGGTTGGGATGGGGAGCGTACAGGCTCCCCATCTCCTTTCTGAACATCGGATGATAGACCTCCCATGCCTCAGAAAACGCTTTTCCGGTCAGCGTAGCGGGTATGGACGTTCGTCGATCGCTTCGCCGTCGAGATACAGCAAGAGCCGCTGCCTGGAAACGTCCACGGTGGCCCACACATATTCGTAGATAGCCTCGGAGGGCATCGAGAACTGTTCCCCGAAGAGGTTGAAGACGGCGTCGCTGCGGATGAACCGAATGACGTGATAGCATCCGGCCTCGGGCTTGGGCAAAGGGAGTTTGGGTGGCCGTTCCTTGCGGGGGAATCGCAGCGGTTTGTTGGTAGCCGCCAAGGCCTCCATGGGGGTCTTGCCATTGAGCTTGGTGTATCGATAGCGGAGGTTGTGGCGTTGCTCGAAGGCCAGACTCTCCCGCTTGAGATCCTCTTCGCATTCCATGATGACCCGCCCCAAGAGCTTCTGTCGCCAATGGTCGTTGAACTTCTCGACCACGCCGTTGCGCCAAGGCTCGGCCAAGGGGATGAAGCACGGCTCGAAT
Organism: Candidatus Hydrogenedentota bacterium; assembly: GCA_963745075.1. Classification (GTDB taxonomy): domain Bacteria; phylum Hydrogenedentota; class Hydrogenedentia; order Hydrogenedentales; family SLHB01; genus JAHDWY01. The sequence goes on from CAVUWV010000021.1 coordinate 191,068, forward strand.
CCCCAGGGGCAAGCACAGTCGGATGAGCTTGCCCATGCCGCGCGGATGCCTGGGACTGCCGTAGAATACGGCCTCGTTGTCCACTTGTTGGTACTTCGGGAAGCCCAAACGCAGCCAAGTCGCCCACAAGGCATCCACTACGGTGTCTTTGCCGCCCAAAACCGGCTCGACGGCACAGCGCCCGGTGGCGAGGTCGACGCTGTTCAGGCTGTAGAAACGGATGGGTGTCCGGAGATAGCACGGCCCCACGAAGTCGCTTTGATGCACGAAACCGGGACGAGGCGCATCCAAGGCCGGATAGCTTTTCCCCTTGGGTTCGTAGCGCCCCGTGCGCCGATGGGTGAGGCCAAGGCGAGCGAGGATGCGTCCGATGGTCCGAATGCTGGGAAGCGGCTCTATCCCTTCCTCCTCGATTTGCCAGCGAATCGCCTGCGCTCCGCAAAACTCGCCCCGGTTGTACAATTGCAGCCGCACATGCTTCACAATTTCCTCGAGTTCGGCGGGCGTTCGCGAGGGCAATCGAATCGGCCTGCGCGAATGCTCCCGATACCATTCCGCTTCGCCTGTTTGGTACCGCTCCAGCCATTTGTAGAGCCATCTCCCCGTCCGCCCAAGACACGTGCATATCGTTTGGGCTTTCTCTCCCTTCAAATACCGTTGTACCGCTCGTCTTCGACGCCATTCTTCTTGCTCGTCCATGTGCTCCTCCCTTTCTTGGAGAGAGCACATCGTCGCTCACGAGCCAAACATGATGCTTCGCCACTGAACGATGTCTTGGCACCAAAACCACTGAACGATGTCCTGGCATCTGTCACCTAATCCCTGGGAGCTTAACCGAGTGAGAAATCTCAGACCCTAACCTCTGAAAATCATAACCCATTCATGGATAAAACCGGAACTTTTACATCGGCCCCGACGATCTGTTGTCTTGTACGCATAGGTATGGGTCTATGTTCGGAACATTTCCGAGTCCGTGGGCTTCATACCGCCATTCCCGCCGCGTGCCCAGACGACCAAGCCCACTGGAAGTTGTAACCCCCGAGCCAGCCGGTGACGTCCACAACTTCGCCGATGAAATACAGACCGGGTACCTTCTTACTCTCCATCGTCTTCGGGGAAAGCTCTGCGGTATCGACCCCGCCCCGGGTCACTTCGGCCTTCTTGAACCCCTCAGTTCCGGCAGGAATGACGCGCCAGCCATGAATATGCGTGGCAATTTGCGTCAGCGTGTCGTCCTTCTGATCCGCGATGCGCCCCTGCCATCCGTGGAGTTCGACCAACCGCTGGGCGAGCCGTTTCGGTAGGCATTCAACAAGCACGGTTCCGATCCCGGCGCGTCCGCCCCGCCTCTTTTCCGCGAGCAATCGCTCGTCGAGGGAGACGCCGGGCGACATATCGATGGAAACCGCATCTCCCAGCTTCCAGTAGGACGAGATCTGCAGGATGGCCGGGCCGCTCAGTCCGCGGTGGGTGAATAGGGCGCTTTCGCGGAATGTCTTGCCGTTGCAGTGTACCTCTGCGTCGAACGACACACCGGCCAAGCCGTCGAATCGGCGCAAGTCTTCGGGACCGAAGAGGAACGGTACGAGGGCCGGTTCGGGTTCGTTCACAGCGAGTCCAAATTGCCGCGCGATGCGGTAGCCAAAGTCAGTGGCGCCGAGTTTCGGGATGGACAGTCCGCCCGTCGCAATCACGAGCGAGGGTGCGTTCCACGAACCCCGGTTCGTGACGACGTGAAAGGTCTCTGTGCGGGTCACTTCCGCAACGTCGCAGTCGAGAACACGCTGCACACTGGCCTTCCCACACTCTGCGAGCAGCAGATCGATCACATCCTGGGCCGTAGTATCACAGAACAGTTGCCCCAGTTTCTTCTCGTGATACGGGACGCCGTGGCGTTCCAGCAGCGCAATGAAATCGTCGGGGCGGTACCGTGCCAGGGCGGAGGTGCAAAACCGCGGATTACGCGAGACGAAGTTTTCGGTTGCGGCATGAATGTTGGTGAAATTGCAGCGACCGCCGCCGGAGATACGAATCTTCTCGCCCGCAACCGCGTTCCGTTCCAGAAGAAAAACCTTCCGGCCCCGCCGTCCGGCGGTCAAGGCGCACATCATGCCCGCGGCGCCGGCGCCGATCGCTATCACATCAACGTTCAGAGCGTACACCGATCGTCATCCGCGGAATTCTGCCACGATGTCGCGCGCGGCGCGCATGGCATCGGCGAGGAATTCCGGTGCGGACTGCCCGCGGTCCTTGGGAACCACTTCCAACAGGTAGCACCCCGTATAGCCATTCCATGCCGTTGCTTCGCTCAGCAGCTTGAAGTCGACGACTCCATGCGCGGGAAGCCAGTGCTGGTCACGCCGGCCATCGGTGTCCGACAGATGCGTCGTGACCACGCGCGGTCCCCAGCGCCGCAATAGCGCTCCGGGTTCTGGGCTGTACAGCCAGTCATGACTCGAATCGTAGCAGAGCCCCAGCGAGGCCGACGGAATGCGCTCAAGCAGCCAATCGATATGGGCCGGACTGCGGGTATTCTCAATGACAATCGTTACGCCTGCACGCTCACCCGCGTCGACGATTCGTCGCAGCGAGTCCGTACCCGACGGATTTGGCGGTGGGGTACCGGTTCCCTGGGTGACGTGCATGACGAGCAAATCGACGTCGTGGCGCGCACAATCTTCAACCCAGCCAAGGTGACGCTTCACCATGCTGTCGCGGGTCTCATCGTTCTCCGACCACAGGTCGTTGCATCCGGCGTACGGGACGTGAATATTGTCGATGTGCAACCCGATTCGCCGGACCATGTCGGGCACAAGATGGCGAAGACGGCGGCGCGGCTCGTTCTCCTCTTCCCACCAAAGGCTCGTCGCCTCGAACCCGGCATCGCGGATCATCTCCATGCGCTCGACAAAGGGAACGCGCAGACCAAACCACGCGAACAGACCCAGGCGACGGCGCGCGTGGGCAGGGCATTCACGGGCCGATCGGGGGCAAGCCCGGACTTATCCGTCATAACGATATCCGGCGCCGTGGACGGTTCGAATGATTTCGGGATTCTTCGGGTCCACTTCGATTCGCTTTCCGCAGTTGCGAAATATGTTGATCGAGCGTCCGGCTGTTCGGCATATGGTCGACTCCCCAGCATTCGTCAAACAACGTATCGCGGTCGACGACACTCCCTTGCCGCTGGTGCAACGCGGTGAGGACACGCACGTCCCGCAAGCTCAAGTCGAGCACGGTCTTCGCCCGCCGCGCGCGTAGTTGCGCGGGCAACACCTCCAGGTCGCCCATTGTAAACGGCGCCGGCGGAGGATTGATAGTCTTCGCCGCCATGCAGCGTCGGGTGACGGCCCGGATACGCGCAACAACTTCGCGCACGCCAAAGGGCTTCAGGATGTAGTCGTCTGCGCCGAGTTCGAGACCCAAAACCTTGTCCACCTCCTCCGACTTGGCGCTGATGAAGATGACCGGCACGGACGCATCGCTCTTCCGAATCTCCCGGCAGACGTCGTAGCCGTTACGCCAGGCATCATGATATCCAGACAGACGAAATCCGGACCGTGTTGTTTGAACAGCGTCAGCGCTTCTTTCCCGTCCCGCGCGGTCAGGGTCTCGTATCCTTCGCCTTGCAGGATTTCCGCCAACCCGTTGCGGATATGGGCATCGTCTTCGGCGATGAGCACTTTCATCGAACGTCTCCTTCGGGAACAACCGGACAACGCAGCGTAAGCCGGAACGTCGCCCCCACATCGCTGGGGACGAGCACCAAATCGCCGCCATGCAAGACGAGCCAGTTCGCGCGCGATGGCAAGACCGATCCCGGTGCCCGTTACGCCGTCGGACAGGCGATCGCTGACGCGATAAAACGGCTGGAAGACGCGATCGCGTTCGGACTTGGGAATGCCGGGGCCGGCGTCAGAAACCGTGACGCTCACGGTATCACCGTTCTGACTGGTTTGGACGTCTAGGCGCTTGCCGTCGGCGCCGTACTTCTCGACATTGCTGATGAGATTGCCGACGACTTGCTCGAGGACGTCAGCGTCCACCATCACTGGGCCGGTCGCGCCGCCGCTGAACGTCGTGACGATTTCCCTGGATTCCAAGGCCGGTTTGTAGTGATTGAGCACCGCACGCAGAATCTCGTCGACGACGCCGGGTGCGGTCGAAGTTGGAGCGTGTGCCGCTCCCTCCGGCTGAACGTCAATACGTTTCCGATCAACCGGCTCAGACGCTGACTTTCGGAAACGATAATATCCAAGTGGCGACGCGGCTTCTCCTGCGACTCGTCGATTTCCTGTTCGAGTAATTCGGCGTACATGCGGATGTTGGTCAACGGCGTCTTGAGTTCATGGGAGACCTGATTCACAAAGGAAACACGTTGTGCGGCCACGCGCATGTCGCGCGCGTTCTCGCGGTAGAAATACGCGGCCAACCCTAAAACCGCCAGCGCCACGGCTACGACCGCAGATCCGACGTTGAACCAGAGGCTCCGCGACAGCCCCGCACGCGTAAGTTCGGGGGGCGCATAATACGCAAGCGACCAACCGCCGAGCGGATAACTGAGCGCCAGGGTCGCACGCGGCCGCTCGTCGTCCGCCGGTCCGTATCCGCCCCATTGATAGATGGGCGCCCCCTTCGTATCCAGCAACACCATCCGCACGTCTTCCGGCGGGACTCGCTCCCGCAGGGGTATCCGGCAACGCGATCACGATGTCGGATTTCAGCCGCGCCGCATTCAGCTCCGCCCCAATAATCCTCGCCGGATGGGTCGCGATACCAGTAGATGAGGTGGGTCCCGTCGCCCCAAAACCACGCGTACCAGCCCTCGGCGCGCTCAGGGCCCGCCGCAAGCTGCGTGGCCGCTCCCTTTCCCTTTCCGCGGCACGAACTGCTGCGGCGCGTCTCCGGCTCCGAGGAGAAATCATTGGTCAAGGTCTGCCGATCCCAGATGTCAGCGGTTCTCGCGAGAAATACACTCTCGTCGGTGGTCAATTGATCTACTGGATTCGGGTACACCAGGCGTTCGTCCGAATCTAAGACAAAATACTGCGAGACCGTCGGCGACTGCCGTGCGCGTTCGCGAAGTTGCTTCCGGCGAAGCCGGCGCGGAAGCCAGATTCGGTCCGCAAGTCCCGCTGCCATCGTTCGAGGACATTGGCGATCTCGCCGTCGACACTGCGTAGCTGGTTCTCCATGAGCAACGAGAAGCGGTGCTCGAGGACCGTCTGCTCGTCGCGAACGAGCTTAGCCCCCAGCCATCCGAGAACGGCCAGGGGCACAATCACGATCAGCGCAAATATGACGAGTAATCGGGGTTTCAATTCTTTTATCCAGACCTCACGCTTTGTTGTTGTTTCGTCTTCACGTCGTATTCTTTCCCCAATTTGCGCGATTTGACGTAATTCTCGGGATCCAGGTTATTCAGAAATGTAATCGTTGGTTCCGGCGTCTTTCCGGAGCGTTCATTGTTGTAGCGATTCGCGCTCTCGCGAAGAAATCCGCTGTATTGGAGAACAGTAATTGCTTACGAGCCTCCTCTACGCGTCCCTGGTCACGCAATGTCAATGCGAGATTGGCCCGTTCAGCGCCAATCTGTTGGATCGACGTTGGCCATAATCTCCGGGTCCGTCTTCTGTTCAACGACCTCCGCGGAATTCGTGTACCGGGCGAGTACCACTTTGGTCTGCTCGATCCGGTTGCCGCTGTTCATGTCACGGTATGTGATTTCCACGTCCGCCACCGCAGCCGTGTCATCCGCCTTGTAAGCGGGAACGTCCAACTCGACGATGACGTAACGGGTCTGCCCGCTGCCGAGCTGGTTCAGTGACGTGCGAACGATTTGGCCGTCGATGGTGGCTTCGCGCCCGAGCACGCGCACCGGGCGCACCCCGGGCTTGCACGACAGCCGCATCTCGACATCCTGCGCGACAACACTGAGCGCATCGCCGAATTCAAGCGCGTACGCACGCTCCAGGTCGACGGCGTTCTCGACAAACATGTGGTTTCCGTCGCTGGCTAGGGCCAGTCGCGTCATCAGGTCTTCATTGTAGCCGAGCCCCAGTCCCATGGTGGAAACCGTGATGCCTTCCTTGCCAAGGGCCGTGCCGAGATCGCCCAGTTCGCCCGGGGAACTGGGTCCGACGTTGGCCAGCCCGTCGGAGAGCAGGATGATCCGGTTAACGCGATCTTTGCTGAGGAACTTGCGGACTTCGCCCGCGCCTTTGCTCACGCCTGCGAACAGGGCCGTGCTGCCGCCCGCGGAGATACCGTCGATGGCCTGATAGATCGCAGTCGTATCCGTGGCCCGGGTCGCGGGAACGAGCACTTCCACGGTCGACTCGTACGCAACCACGGAAATGATATCGTCGCCACGGAGACGGTCGATAGCGCGCTTGGCGGCATCCCGCGCGGCGGCGATCTTCTGGCCCTGCATCGAGCCGGACCGGTCAATCACAATGGCGAGGTTTACCGGCGCCCGCTCGGCTTCACCGGGCAAGGGCTGCCCCGTCACGGCAACGCGCAGGTAGGCGTTCTGGCGTGCGCCCTCCATTAGCACCGGCGTGGCCAGCGCGGCATCCAGACGGGCCGTGTCGGCCATCGCGACGGCCGATGCGGCCAGCGCGGCGAGGCACGCGACCGCCAATCGCAGGCTGTGACGTTGTACAAGCGTGTAAGCGTTCATGATAATTCTCCCGTTGATGTCTTGTCTCAGGATTCTCCGATTCGCTCACTACACATCAACGGTACCGTGACCGGCCCAACCACAGGTCAGGCCGGTGTCATACGATTGTAAAAGATCTGTGAGGCTTCATGCGGTTTGCGGCCTATTGGCAAATTGATACGGCGGGTTTTCTTACCCGCCATTGAAATGCCTGTCCGGGACAGCGAAACAGTCGCCATCGAAAAAGTATATCTTGAGCGATCTTCAACCGGGTCGGCGCTGCGACCAAGAAAGCTTTCGGCGCGGCGGGTTGGAAAACCCGCCCTCCTTAAAGGCGAGTCCGAGAAACTCAGCTACCAGGCAGGCTTTCGGACGCATGGGGTGGCTGCGCGGTGATCTCGTGGAAGTACTCTTGCGTAGCGCGCTGCGCCTGGAGCTTCCCCGTCCCGTCGATGACGTAGAGGTTGGACTGGGTCTGGTCCAGCACGCGGGCCTTGTAACAGTCGCCCACCTGAAGGGCCATCATGTCCGCGACTTCCTGCAGCAGATGGGGATCGTAAATCGGGAACGCCACCTCCACGCGCCAGTCGAGATTACGTTCCATCAGATCGGAGGAACTCATGAAAATCTTCCGGTCGTCCCCTTTCCCAAACATGAAGATCCGCTGATGTTCCAGATACCGGTCGAGAATGGAAATCGCCCGAATGTTCGGGTGCGGCAGCATCGCATAGGTCGTTCGGACGACGAGATCCATCTGCACGCCCGCGTCGGCCGCGTCGCGAATGCGCTTGATGATCTTTGCGTCGGTGAGGTGGTTCACCTTCAGGCAGATATATCCGTCCAGACCCTTCGCCTTTTCGCGATTAACGAGCTTGATGAGCGCTTTCCGTGAATTGAAGGGCGATACAAGCAGGTGCTTGAACTTCGGGGACGTTAACGTATGCATCTTCGACGCCTGTTCGAGAAAATCGAAGACCGCAGCGACTTCGGCGGTAATGCGCCGGTCAGCAGTCAACAACATGCTGTCCACGTACAGATGGCTGGTGGCTTCGTTGAAATTCCCCGTCGACAAACCGCAGATGAGCGCACCCTTCCGCTTGATCAGCAGCAGTTTGCCGTGCACTTTCATCGGCGGAACGCCGTACGAGACGACCGCGCCCGCCTCGGACAGGAATTCCGAAATCTTGATGTTGTTCTTCTCGTCGAACCGCGCCTGTAATTCGATAGACACGAATATCTTCTTGCCGTTGCGCGCGGCGGCGGCCAGTGCGTTCACGACCTGCGATCGCGTCGCGGCCCGATACAGGGAAATCTTGATCTCTTCCACCTTGGGATCGATGGCCGCCTCGCGGAGCAGCCGAATGACGTGGTCAAAACTCTGATAGGGGTACGTCACCAGGATATCCCGCTCCCGGATGATGTCCAGAATAGGCTCGTTCACGTTATCCAGAATCACGTGCGGCGCAGGCTCGGCTCGGGGAAATGCCAGATCGGGCCGGTGATTGGGAAACTGCATCAAGTCTTTCATGTTATGGTAACGCGCGCCCGGGATCAGGGCGTCGTCGCTGGTAATGCGCAACTCCTTCCGCAGCAATTTCAACAGCCCGGGCGGCATTTCAGAGTCGTACACGATGCGCGTGGGGCGCCCGCCCTTTCGCTGTTGGAGCACGCGCTCCATCTTCCGCACGTACCCCTCGGAGAAGTCGTTGTCGATGTCCAATTCCGCGTCGCGCGAGATCTTGAACTCGAATGCCTCGATACCTTCGTAGTCGAAGATGTAGAAGATGTCGTTCAACGAATAACGAATCAAATCGTCGATATACATGATGTCGCCGTTGGGCAACTGAACGAAACGCGGTAGTTCGTTCGGGATCTCGAGGACGGCGTAACGCTCCTTCTCACCCTCCATCTTGATGCCGAAATAGAGGGCGCCATCCTTGATTGGGGGAAAAGGGAGACCACTGTGAATAATGATGGGAACCAGACTGGGCAGCACATTCGCGCGGAAATGGTCCTGAAGCCACTGCCCCAGGTCGCCCGTGTGCCCGTTGATGTCCTGTTCGGTCAGGATCCGAATGCCCTCATTCGCGAGCGCGGACGTGATATCGCAGTACGCTTTGCGAAACCGATCATCCAGATCGCGCGCTTTGTCGACCACCACTTCCAGCACGGCGCTCATGCTCTTCTTACCGAGTTCGATGCGGCGATGGATACTGGCGACCCGGACTTTGAAGAACTCATCCATATTGGAGGAAAAGATTCCGAGAAACTTGAGACGCTCCATGAGGGGGTTGCGGGTGTCCTCAGCCTCTTGCAGAACGCGCTCGTTGAAGGACAGCGTGGAGACTTCTCGGATCTGGTAGATGTTCTTCATAGGTCAGCCACTATAACAAATCGCCGCGGCGCTGGCTAGCCCGATTCTAACAATTGAAATAGGTGGAATCCGGTACGTCCCATCCAAGGCAAGACAAAGCCCTTTGGCGATGTTAATCGAGTGTGATTCAATGACTTGGAACGCGCAGGATGCCGAAACTTAGGATTGAATTGTGTCAAGTAATTACGCTCTGACACGGGCGCTTCGCCTCCCAATTGATTCGCGGAGATACTCAGGGATTAGAATGTCCTCGCGTTGAAATGTCTCGTACAGGTTCACCAGAACCAGCAAGGCACAGCGGGTCTGAATTCGGGGAATCTCAGCTATACTGACCCGGTGATCGGAGAAAACAATGAGCCCGGCAGATGACAGCAAATGCATCCATCTATGAGCCACTCCATCTACCCGAAGACGATCCGCAGGCGGGCGCTTGGCGGTCACGCATCAGACACTTCGTGGTCGATGGCTTCCGCATGAGCCACAAGGCCAAGGCCCTGGTGGCGCAAATGAAGCAACGGGAGACCGATTCCCGAGGAGGTCTGGGGACGCGGACCCGAAACGCCGCGAGTTGGCGCAAGGAGATCGCCGAGATTATCCAAGACGAGATCGGCTGGCCCAATTCGAATTTCATCCCGGAAGATCCATTTAGCCTTGTCATCTGTAACATTCACTGGGACGGTTACTTTATGGATGGCATGGAGGTCGAATGCATCGCAATGCGCATGGAGGAGCTGACCGGCATTGATGCTTTCGACGAAGATGCTTGGACCGCATATTGGGAGCTAACATTCGGTGAGGTCGTCGATGCCCTCTTGCGGGATCCGACCGATCCGGCCGCGGTTATCAAGAAAGTTTGTCTCTGGCCCAGCGAAGGCCCGAATGCACTCGAAGCGCTCTCCTGCACGGCTCCGGCCATCTTCTTCGACATCCGGAAATTCCTCACGCAAGAGAAGTACGGCGTGTCGAAACCCTCGCTTCGGTTGTCCACTCCGCTCCAAACTCTATTTCAAAAGGTACCGTCCTACGAGTTGGAACACTATCTCGCGCGCCGTTTCAACGTCGCGAGCGACGTGCTGCGCACATTTTCTTCCGAACTGGACATGGCCAAAGCAGGAATGGTTGGCACCCTGATCGTCGTGGCGGCGTTTTCGGGGCTGCTGTTAGCTCTGGACTTAAGATTTCCAGACGCGGCAGATTCTTCAATGTGGCTACTCCCAATAATGTTCGGCGTTATCGGCTTGGGCGTCACGTTTTGGTTCGGCTTACCCGGTTTCTTGTCCCGCCCATTCTGGCCAAGACACAAGCGTCTCAAGACGGTAAAGGACCTTGTCGAGCACATCCAGAAAGAACGTGCGCGGGTTAACGCACAGCCTACCCATCAGTAGAAGTCAACTCTTCGTACCGATTCCCATAACTGTCGTCCTTTTATGGAGTGCGGCCGCTTGCGGCTGCTTTCGCCGAGCAGGCTTGCCTGCGGTTTGTCTCGACTTTATGGCAGTATCGACTCTTGTCGCTTGGCGGGATAAGGTTTTTCGCAATTGACCAAAGAAAAGCAGCCGCAAACGACCGCACTCCAAGGTCTGCTCAATTCTCGGAACTCGCACCCAACAATCGAAGTCCATTGAAGATGACGATCAACGATGCGCCCATATCCGCGAGGATCGCCAGCCACAAGGTGCCCCAGCCAACGAGTGCCAGAATAAATACGACCACTTTCAGCCCCAGCGCAATCGCTACG
>CAVUWV010000022.1:0-30470 GCA_963745075.1 Candidatus Hydrogenedentota bacterium
CAACTCACAATCGCTACACGCCCAGCGATAAGCGACAACAACGGCACAAGTGTGAGCGGAATACAGATAGACAACAACAGGGCCGACCCCAATATGGTATCGCCCAATCCGGAAAAGTACCCAAAGCCCACGGCACCAGCGATGCAAGCCGCACCAACGCTCGGAAAGATCATGAATACGGTTGGCGACACTGCGAAAACACGGTAAAGGAGGATGACTGCTACGGCAAGGGCAAGCAACTCGCCAGCTAAACCACTGATGGCGAACCACTGCAAGGGAAGTTGAAAGAACGCAACACCTATCATAAAAGCTAACGCAATACTTCGCACGATGTGGCGTACATTTGGATTCTCGTATCCCCGAGTGCCATTGCAGCCTGGCTGGGCACAGTCCGAGTAAGACGCACGGATTGCATTACACCGAGCCATCCCACAATCATCGCCGCACCGCGATATTTCTCTCCGTAAACTACAAGAATTATTTCTTGCCCAGCGATCACCATGGTTAGCGCGATGCCGCTGCGACCATGGTGAGAACCCCCGTGCTCTTCCGCAACGCGTTAGCGAACTCGATCGTATCGTCCCTTCGCTGGGCCAAACAGGGAAGCAGGATTGAAGCATTGACTTTCGCGACTGCCAGCACCGGGATCATCGTCAAGCTGAGAGCTATGGAATAGACTGCAAGCTCACTTGGTCCGCGTGTGCTTCCGATAATCATACGGTCCCCCTGAAAGATTCCGAACATCAACAATCCGTTTATGGCCAAGGGCCAGCCGAACTGGATCATGCGGCCAGCAAATGCCCTATTCCACTGGAGTCGATAGCGGCTTTTCGCAACGGCATGACTGACCAATACCGTGGTCGACACCTGTGCGAGCAAAAGCCAGACCATCATTGAATAATTGCGGAGCCAACTCGCCAACGGTATTGCCGCAAGCAACATTGCAGCCTGTGTGACAAATTCAACGATAACGTCTCTGCTATAATTCATTTCCCGATGGAGGCGCTTTGGGTCCAGATGGGAAAGGCCACGAACCAACGGAACGATCGCAATGACTTGAAATCCCCACAAGGCCTGAGGAATTCCGAAAAGGCGAGACATAGGCCATGCAAGGAGGAACATGATTATTGAAAGTATCAGACCGCGCAAAAGTTGAAAGGATTGCGCTGTTGCTTGAAATTCCGGGTCGTCACCATCTTTTGCTTGAACCAGGAGCCGATCCACGGATAAGTCACTCGTCATTTCGAGTAAATTAATAGCTATGACGAAGGTTATGGCAATTCCGTAGTCATCTGGACTTATAAGGCGGGCAATTACAATATTCCGCGCAAAGGACATGGCCTGGCACAGTACTTGGCCCACGACAAGGACCCCGACGCCCCGAACCACTTTATTTTGAAGAGGTAGTATTCGCATCTTTCTTCGCTGGCCTCAAAACAATAACCGCATCTTTTAGCCCATGACGTTAACGAATTCATTTCGCCACGGAGATCGCCGCAAAGCTCGAATGTTCTTGAACAGACAGCGCTTTCTGAGCTTCGAATCGATTCGGGAAAGTTGGTGCCAGCCCAGTTTTGACACAATTGCAGCCTCGTGCGCTCGATATCTGTCACTCCGGTAGCAATAGGCGGTCAGCGCACGGTTCGGATGGGTGATCTCGTCGAAGTTCTCGATCACTGGTCTATTTGGAGTGCGCACCAGAGACGAATCCCTGTGATAGACCAGACCGCTCACTTGAGCTAGACCCTGGCGCCATTCGTTCCCGCGCTCGAGAAACATACGTATCAATTCGAGAAACGTCTGTTCGCCCTCTCCGATGCAGCCGACATCCATACTTGCCGGCATGCAACCGGGTACTGCAGCGATGTGCGCGCCTCCAATGATCACCACCGCGCCGGCCGCCTTTGCCTGGCGGGCATACGTGCAAGCCAAATCAAAATTCTGCGTTACCGAACTTATCGCAACAATATCAGGTTTCCAGTTCTTTAGCTCCCGGCCCAACCGATAATGTGCATAACGAAACTCTATGATGCCTGGCCCCAGGAACTTCTCTACATAGGCAGCCAGATAACCTGGCCAGAGTGGAGGATATCTGTTTTCAACCTCCGACTGACGATGTATCGCACTAACGAAAAGTATTCGTAGCATCGCCGAATATCTCCCCTCCTCATCATGCCAACCGCTGCAATCAGGCCCCTTTCAGGATGGGCTTTTTAGTGAACAACGTATGGCGCTGTCACGATTCGAACAAGTCCTCGTCCAGACTTAAACATCCCGTTCCCGCACCTTCCGGCTGGTACGGGGCACCCTTTGACTCTGGGAGAGTCTATCAACGAGTTCGTAGTAGCGCTGCTTGTGTCGGGTCCAGCTATACGTGTCGGCCATCTGCTGGGCGCCAACTGAAAGACGTTCACACAGGTCTTCGGTTATTGACAAGATCCAACATCGCTTTGGCGAGGCTTTCCTCATCACCCGAATCAAAGAAGTAGATGGAGTTGTCATCGAAGTAGTACGTGTCAATGGCCGTTCTCGCGGCCAATACGGGTACTCCGAGAGACATGAACTCCAATATTTTGGTGCTAAACGCTTCATTGCCGAACGTGTCTGCCCTTTTGGGGACTATTCCAACATTGGCGTTGGCCATCCGATCTGCGATTTCGCGAATGGGCAGGAAATCGCGAAAACTCACCCGGTCGCTCACTTCCAAGTGCTTCGCAAGAGTTTCCAGACTGGCACGTTCTGTGCCGTCTCCATAAATTTCGAGCCGCGCCATTGGCGCGTTGGGGGCAATCGCGGCGAGTGCGCGAATCGCGATATCCAGGCCTTGGTGCCAGCTCAAGGTTCCGGGGTACATGAACACAAACCGGTTTTCGGAAAGATGCCTTACCCGTGGGGCAAAGATATCCTGGTCGGGATAATTCAAGAAGACGGAACATTTGTCCGCGCCAACCGACCTGGCCTGCAAGCGCTCGCCCCAAATATCGTTGGCAGCGATAACATGGTCAGAGAATCTTGTCGAAAGCCTCTCCATAAGCAGCAACATTTTGTAGGCCAGAGAATCGTGGCCCAACTTGAATTTACTTAAATACAATTCAGGCACAATGTCATGTATGTCCAAAACACATTTGGCGCCAAGGAATTTGGGAATCAATGCTGCAAAGACCTCAAAGTCGGGGACGGAGTGCACGTGAATCACATCATACTTTTTTCGAAGATGTCTGCTGGTAACAAAGAAGGCGGACCCGCAAAAAACGCCAGCATTTTACGAGATAGGAAAAAGGAGATCGTTCGTTAATGGTTCGACGCTGCACCCGATAGACGTTTACCCCGTTTATAACCTCATATTTGGTCTGGTCCCTCTTTCAAATCGCCACAACATCGACGTGATCCCCTCGCGACACGAGTGCGTCCGCATACCGCATCACACGATTGTCATTTTCGTAGTTCGTATACGCCAGCATACATACTCGCATAAAATACTTTTCCCCAATCCTTCGTCCAAGACCACTACCTTGCCTCGCAGAAACGTTCGCGGAGGTCACGGATATCTCTTCACGATCACCGGGCCCAAGACCCGCGCTACCTGCGCGGGAAGACATCTCCAGGCGGTCTGTGCGATTCTCCTCTTTGTGCCTCGCTTTACCCGAAACTCGGTACTGCCTCCGAGATTCGGGAAGTACTGGTAATAATACGTATAAGCCTTTCCGCCCCAGGCTCGCCGGTAAGGCTCCGCTTCCTCGGTGACCGGAATGCGACCCGAGTGGAAGATTTGCATTCCTTCCCGAGCAAAGTGCTCAATCAGCCTCCAATAAAGTATATAAGGCGGATGGGTTTCGGTTACCGATGGATTGACGCAGGTAAACGGGAACGAAATGGTGTCTTTGAATTCCTTTACCATCGTTCCGCAGAGAATTTGCGCGTCGCGCATCAGTATCGCCATCGAGTACATGCCGCAACCCACGAGGTCCGCTATCCATTCTTTGCTTGCGCAAGGAATGCCGCGTTTGTGGTGGTATTGCAGAAGCAGCTTGTAAAACGCGTCGATATCACGCCATGGGTACTCGAGAACGAGACTCCGATTGGCGCCCTTTTCGACTTCTCGGCGCGTTTCCTCGGGCAAGGATTCGAAAAGGCGGACCGTGTCCCCCGTCAAGGAAAGTTCGCGGTTATAGTAGTTCGTGTCCGTTAGCAGATCTGCCTCGACGCACGTCTTGTACTGTTTCAAGACGATTCGGCCGGCGCCGTGCTCTTTCATCAGATCCTTCGCCCTATTGAGAAGCGATTCCGAAGCATCTGGGCAGTCCGCCACTATTCCGCCCGCGACCGCGTAAGGGACTGAAATAAGGTTGCTCGCTCCACGTTTTGCGGGCACGCGATAGAGTGGGAGAATGCCGCATATTTGACCGGCTTCGTACGCGGCAATGGGGTAGAATGTTGCCGTGTAGTGTTTCTTTACAACGTCGCTCCAAGCGTAGCTTTGCCAGGCAATCGCTCCGGGCTGGCCTTCAATGTAGGCTTCCCACTCGTCATACTGGTCTCGATTAACAATAACAGTATCCATAACTCTTACGAACCCGTACGTTGTGCCTCGTTGACCACCATCTGGTACTTACCCGATGTCTCAGGATCGATTGCAGAAACATAATTGAAAGTGACTTGGGCGCGTTCACCTAGATTCAGCCGGAGGAAGGTACGAAGGTGATCCTCCGTCCTGTCGGAGTAACCAATCCCCTTTACAATGCGGACTCGCAAGTCCTTCTCTTTCGTGTATATCACTTGAAACCGCTGCACGGCTCCCGCCAAGTCGACGTTCATGAATGTCCGGCACCAGAAATTGGGTGAAATCATGCGGCCGTCTTTGGTCCTGAAGATCTCCCCCGTCCTGCCGAGAAGTTGCCCGAACACGCCAAGCGTGCGACCGCAGGAACACGATTTCCCGGAAAGGAAGCCTATATCGCCCATGCGATACCGAATGAACGGCATGGGACTTACACTAAGGGTTGTTACCAGGATCTCTCCGGATTCCTCACCGTTTCCGCTATGGCTATCATCCACTTCCACCAATAGCGATTCTTCGTTAAGATGATACTTGCCCGCCGGGCAACGGCCCGCGACATGCCCGACCTCCCGGCTTCCATATACGTTGGTCACCGGGCATCGGAAGGCTTCCGCGATGACCCGTTCCTCGTGTTCATAAAGGGGGGCGGCCCAACCGATGGCCATTTTTGGGCGAAATCCGTCAAACGATTCACCGGTAGCTAACATGTACCGCGCAACCTCCGCCAGCGCCGAAGTGAATCCCCAGATCACGGATGGACGAAAGCGATTGAGTGCGGCAAGGCACAATTCACAATCTTTGGTCTGTAAGTTGACTCCGGGGAGAAGCAATTGCCCCCATAGCAATCTTCTAAACCGGATCGAACGCGAGCGGATATCGAAATCCGTCGACATCCTCGCCAAGCGCGCCTCCCGCTCCCCCGGTTCAACGCCGAACCACTTCCGCAAACGCAGGTCGTGCGCCCAGTTCAAGGCGGTAGCCGACCCATCCTCGAAAAAGACCGTCGGCCAGCCCGTCGAGCCACTTGACGTATTTCGTACCAGCTTATTGCGACGAATGCGCGCAAGGAACATGGGTTGTCCCGGTCCCTGGCCCGACCGTTCCGCATTTTCGATTTCGCGCTGCCGTTTGGAATCCACCATTTGTCGGTGGTGGTCGATCACGTCCTGCCGTGACACCGGTGGAATCGAGACAACGTCGTCCAACGTTTTAATGTCTTCGGCATCCAGTCCAATCGCACGAAAACGATCGGCATAGAAGGGTATTCGCTCGCCTGCGAATTTTACGAGAGCCCGCAACCGCGATAGCTGAAGCTCACGGATCTGGTCGCGGGGCATTCTTTCTGAACTGCAAAGTTGTTTGTAGTTCTGAAGGATATTTCGCCGGTTGAACGAATAGTTCGTTACGGGAAAGGCAATCCGTCCGGTCACAAAGGTTTCTATTTTGTTCGCCATACTCATACGCGCACGCGCCGGTACGTCCGACGCTCCCATCCAAGAATCCTTTCGTAAGACACGTCTACAAATTCCTTGAATCCCACCGATCGTGCGAGTCGTAACGACGCGGTATTGTTCGCCAGAGCCCCCCGTACAGTCGCTTATGGCCGCGATGTTGCAGTTCCCGAAGGACCCCGAATCTCAGTTGTTTGGCCAGGCCCATCTTCCGGTATGCCTTTTTGACACCAATATGTTCGGACCAGGCTTCGCCCCGCCGCATGCGCCGTCGCATATTGATTAGCGGAATATACGCGTCTCGAAGATTAATCAGGTTAAACCCAGCGACCTCTTCATTCGCGAAGGCGCCGAGGCAGAAGTCCCCTCTCTTCAATCTTCCGGCTACTTGTCCAGTCAGCCACTCAGCCATATCTTCAACCTGCTCGATGGAGTCTCTGTCGCTCTTCTCGATGAATCTGAATTCTATGGTATCCGCGACGGGTTCGTTCCACGTTCGGTCCTGACAGTCAATTTTGTAAATGCGATAGACCCGCCGCTCGTAGATGGAACCAACGAGACGGGCACAACTCTTCCGAAGCGCGATTTGCCACCCGTAATCCTGGATGTTGCGCTGAAGTTTACGTATGGGTCGTGCAAATGCCACTGGTGCTTTCCCCCGTGATGTCTTCCGGTATCGGCCGGCTCAACTCTACGTGCCCCTTCCAATTGGGATGGGGCTCGAAGTGAAGATCGTATTCCTGCTGTAACTGCTCGATGGACAAATCCCGGTTGCCAACGCGGGCACATACATCCGATCGTTCGCCTCGAAATATCGGCCGAGAATGGGTACTATCTTCGAGACCTTTTTGGACCAACGGTATTTTGGCGAGGTCGAATCCCATGAGCGTCGAGGCGACACAATCCACCGCGACGGGGTTATGGCCGGCAAGCAGCACCCCTGCGGGAACCGGATCGGGCGACACAGGCCCATCCTTCTCGCCCCCTATAATTCCGTCCACAATACAAAGGTACGTACGCTGCGGCGTGTCACAAAGCTTACCCTTGCGATCGGAGTAGAGTGCTGCGCGATTGAGATCGAGGAGGGTACGCCAAAGTGTGTCATTGCCGTACCACATCGCTTCGTAGATGTCGTCTTTGAACGGCACGATTTTGTGGGAATTCCAAAGCAGTTTTTTCGTAACGGCGTATACGAACTTGGCCGGAATCCACGGGACTGTCTGGATCTGGTCATGAAGCATCGTGCAAACACGTTTTCGCCACGAAGGGTGAATATACTGGTCGCCACCCTCCGATGGTGCGCCGGTAATGAAATGCGGCAGACTATCTTTGAGAGCGGGTAATCCCATAAAGTTCTTAATTGCCACGGTAATCGCCGTTCGGCGGTGCGTTTTGAGCTTTGCTATGTTGATAACGGCATCGCTCTCAAGGACCGAATTTGGGAAGAGGTATTCGTGGCGTCCCTTTGAATGATGCCGATACATTTCCTTGTAGCTGGCAATGGCGATCCGGAGTCGTTTGGGGTCTATGTCGCGGAAATAGCTATCATCGCCCAAGTCCACGAACGTGTACCCCCTCGGATCCTGTTCGATGCGCTTGCGTCCCCATTTCCCATACATCCACGTCCGAATGGACCGGTTGATCCGGAGGTCAATACACTCAATCGACACCTCAGTCTGCTGGCGATACCAATCGAGAAGCTTGTCGAATTGGGACGCGACCAGCGCCTTGTCGAACTCTCCTTCGGTCACCTGGGAATCACCAATGATAATTCGACCCCTTCCGTTCAGCGCGATACACACGTAGTCGAGCACGGGCCGGAGAACGGATGCGTGGATGATGACGGAAAGGACATCTTTCCCTGCCAGGTGATAATGACGCACGGTGTTGGGCTTAATGAATACCGTCATTCCCGGCTTTACCACTTCATGGAACGGGTTCCACGCCGGCGATCCAAAGTTCTCCGCGTCGAGCCCCAGGCTTGCAAGGGTATCACGCACTCCCGCGTAAACATGGTTTTCGGGGGCGACCTCCGTACCTCGGTACTCCGGGTACCGCTCCGGAGGATGAAACGGGCTCTTGGAAGGGTAGTGTCTGAGGCCGGTTAACGCGACACTCACCTCGTTATTATCAAGTCCCATGAAAAACTCTGCGCCTCCGTGAAAGGGGCGTAACCCAATCGAGGGTTGCCCTCGTTGCGGTCTTCGCCCGAAACCTTCTGTTATAAAACTGAATCACACCTCGACGACGGTTCTTTTAATTCCAAACATTGTCGGCTGTTGTGAGAGAAGACCATTCCTTTTCCACATCTTAAAATCTTCTTCTTTATGTCTATATCTAGCCCAAAATCGGGCGACATCCCGCGGAAGCGCGTGCCAAAACTGGCCGGTATAGCGATTTTGCACATACTCCAAGAAATCTGCGTAAAGTTGCGCGTCGTAGTCCCAATACATCCGGCGACGGTCCCCAAAGTTCATATAGTCCGGATGCGTAATCAATAACACCATCCCACCGCGTTCGGCGATCCAATCCACTTTCTTCTTCCAGATGTCGATATTCTTGCGTCGAAGAATACTGAACAGCTTCCAGTCCTGGGTCAGGGTGTACGGCATTTCCACATAGCCAGCCCGGTCCTCCTTCGGCGGAATCCATAGAGGGAAAACCCTCTCAAGTCCGTCCGACTGTGGTTGAAACGGGTCCGTGTCGAACGTAGACGCGTCGTATTCAATTTCAAGTTCTCTGACCCAGTCGAGGCTATGGTGCATCGCCGGCGAACGGAACCCACATGCGTTCCACTCCTTCAATATCCGGTTAATTTCCTTTGCGCGGTCATTAAAGACTTCACGCGAAGAATACAGACGTCCGTCGTGGAACAGTCCGTGTACGCCGACCTCAAAACCCCGCGATACTAATCCCTCTCGAACCGTTTTTGGCGTGTCATACCGGCGCGGAACGAAGTAGAACGCCGAGCGCAGACCTTGTTTCTCTTCAATTTGGCTCACTTTGTCGCAATAATCCAGCCCGCGCTGCCATTCCACGTCGTGCGTCAGAACGAGCGCGAATCTCTTGTCCTCCGGCCAACCGTTCCATCCGACCGGCAACGCACCCGCTTTCTCGTGTATGGGCCACTGCTTACGATAAAGCCGGGCAAAAATCTGTGCGCGAACTTGGCGAATATGAAACTCGACCCTCTTGGGCAAAACAGATTTCAATCGATAATAGAACCGCATTCGACTCAAGTGTGTTGCCATTTACCAACTTCCTACCACGGCGCCCTGACGGGGCCTGCGTGGTGTAACCATTCATCCCATGTGACGATACAAAACTTTTCCCATAACGCGTAACATGGAAATAGGGAGCTTTTCGAGATATGGCTCACAGCGCTTGACCATTCCTCTACCTGCACCGCGAAACTTGTGTTCTTCGACGTCGTAACAATAGTAATTCAGAAGCTCTTCATTCGCCCCCCAAGATTTCTTAAAACGAATTAGACCATCCTGCTCGATGTCCGTTCTCCCGAAACACAGGCTATCGTACCCCGTCTCCGCCAATCGCTTGATCGCTTCCCACATCACGAGACTGTTTGCCCTGAGATGTTGGTACGCAAAATCCGAGCCACCGAATTTGTATACGGCCCTTTTTCCGTACGTCAGGTACACCGCCCCGGCAATTGGCCTGCCTTGTTGCGAACACAGGACGATAAAACCTTCACCTATTTTGAGAAAGTGTTTTTGTATGTTTTCAAAAAATGCATACGGCTGTGGCGGCAAACCGTATCTCTTTCGAGTTAGACAGTGCAACCGGTAATACTGCTTCATTGCGGTCGCCGTACCTGAGGTTTCTACTTCGAGGTTTTCCTGAACGGCCCTCTTGATATTTCTTCGGTGGCTGCCAGTCATACCGTCCCAAAGTCGTTCTGTATCCGTTGCCAAGGTGAGCACATGCTTGTAGTACGAAGCCGATGGGTGGGAGGACCACGCAACTCCACCGCGCAATTCTATCGAACGCCAACCTCGTTCTTTCCCGATCACGGCTAAATTATCGAGAGATATAGCAGGCGCTGAGGGACCAACAAAGACGCCCGGGCAATGATCGCTAAACGGAAGGGAGACAGCCCGATTGCCGGTTAGTACGCTTCGTACCTCCATCATCGGAAGCAGCGTCGTACTGCCGTGCGCTCCGTGGCCAACCAAGTAGTAGGGCCGGTAGCCATACGTATCGTGCAACACGCGGCCCCAAGACGTCGTGTGAAACACGTTCGCGTCATGCGATGCCGAAAGATAGCCGTCCCACCTTGTCTGGCCCGACTCGGTGCATACGTCGAGTATCTCCAGGTCAACGGCAGAGGACGAGAAAGTCTCGCGCGCGTAATCCGGCCTCTCAATCGCGACGTTCGCGCACCAATCTTGTATCGCTTCTGTTTTCCTGTCCATTGAATGGGACATGCTTACCGGCGCTACCTTTCGGGGGACAGACCTCGTTTATGAACAATATGATCAGCCTTTCGATTCGTGTCGAATCATGCCTTGACGATCTTCCCTCTTCCCTCCTCTACCCCTTCGGTAAAGTTGCGCGTGTCCACCACCAAAGGCGCATGTTTGACGATGAAAGAGGCGTCGTAACAACTATGTGCAGTCGCGATCAGAACGCAATCGGTTGCTTCCAGAGTGTCGGCCGTGATCTGCGTTGATTCCATTTCAAGGTCATGGTGCCGTCCTGGGACTATTCGAGGCACATACGGGTCGTTGTAGATAACTTGAGCGCCGTGCCCGCTCAATAGTTCGATTAACGGAATCGTGGGTGATTCTCTCGTGTCGTCGATGTCTTTCTTATAGGCGGCGCCGAGCACCATGATGCGCGAACCCCTCATGGCCTTGCCTTGGGCATTGAGTGCTTCCATAGTGCGGGCTACGACGTATCGTGGCATTGCCGTGTTAATCTCGCCAGACAATTCCACGAAGCGAGTCGCGATACCATATTCTCGCGCCTTCCAAGTGAGATAGAAGGGGTCAACTGGGATACAGTGTCCCCCCAAACCCGGACCGGGATAAAACGGCATGAAACCGAAGGGTTTCGTCGAGGCGGCCTTGATCACTTCCCAAACGTCGATGCCCATGCGATCGCAGAGCATTTTCAATTCGTTCACCAGCGCAATATTTACGCTTCGAAAGATATTCTCCAGGAGCTTTGTCATTTCCGCCACGGCAGGGGAGCGGACGGGGACAACCGTTTGAAATATGCTTCGATAATATTTGGAGGCTAATTCCGCACATTTCGGGGTAACGCCACCAACGATTTTCGGAATATTCTGAATGTTAAATTTTCCGTTCCCCGGGATCCTCCCGCTCTGGAGAAAACGCCAAATAGATGTCATGCCCTACAAGTAATCCGGACTTTTCAAGACACGGCTGGACAAGTTCCTCTGTCGTCCCGGGGTAGGTGGTGCTTTCCAGGATAATCAGTTGTCCGGGGCGGAGACACTGTCTGAGCTGGTCACTGGTCCTCTCGATATACTCGAGGTTAGGTTCTCGGTTCTTGTTCAGCGGAGTGGGCACGCAAATACTGATGCAATCCGCTTCACGAAGCAGACTGAAATCGGATGTTACGCGGAAGTCGCCCCGTCTGGTCACGTCCGCAATCCAATCCGACGCGATATGCTTGATGTAACTCCTGCCGGACCGGAGTTGGTCTACCTTGCTGTCATCCACGTCAAAACCAATCACCCGAAATCCAACATTGCAGAGGTGCTGAACTAAGGGAAGCCCAACGTAGCCCAAGCCGATAACGGCGGCGATCGCTGTTCGATTGTCGATTTTTCGTGACTAAATGCATCCGTATTCGCGGCCGCCCGGTCCATAATGGTTACTGTCATCGTCTCACCCTCCATTTCTCAGCCAACACCACAAGCGACCAGGTTTCGCAGTACGTGACAAACGAGTTCGATTTGAGCATCAGTCAACTCCGCGTACATGGGCAAGGACAGCAACTGCCGAGCACATCTTTCGGCTACTGGGAAACTTCCCGGTCCGTACCCTAAGCCCTGGTAAGCGTCCTGGAGGTGTATGGGAACCGGGTAGTGTATTCCGCAAATAACACCTCTTTCCTTCAGTTCAGCGATCACCTCATCTCTGCTGGTTTCTGTAAGCCGCACAACAAAGACATGATAAACAGGCCGACCGTAAGGCTCTTCCACCGGAAGGACAATCCCGTCGATTCCTTCCAATAGCTCCCGGTATCGCGAGGCGTGCGAACGCCGCGATTCCGTCCACATCGGCAGGTACTTCAATTTCTTTCGGAGAACTGCGCCCTGAAAACCATCCATCCGTGCGTTCCAACCGATAATCGAATGGTAGTACTTCCTTCGCTGACCATGGTCCCGGAACGTCCGCAAGCACTCGGCCAGCCCCTTATCATTTGTCACGATTGCACCCGCTTCGCCACATGCGCCCAGGTTCTTTCCCGGGTAGAAGCTGAAACACCCTGCATCTCCTATCGAACCGGCCGGTCGCTCCTTGTACTCAGCGCCGTGCGCCTGACACGCATCCTCAATTACGGAAATTCCAGCCGCCCGTGCAATCGCCATGATCGGGTCCATGCAGCACATTTGACCGTATAGGTGCACCGGAATAATAGCCTTGGTTTGAGACGTGATTGCCGCCCGAAGTAGACGCGGATCCATGGTGTAGTTTCTCTCATCGATATCCACGAATACCGGCCGTGCTCCACACGCCGAAATCGCCTCCGCAGTAGCGATGAAAGTGTTCGGCACTGTAATGACTTCGTCGCCGGGGCCGATTCCCGAGCATTGCAGCGCCATCCATAGCGCAACGGTTCCACTTCCGACGCCGACGGCGTCATGACAACCGCAAAAAGAGGCGAAATCCCGTTCAAATTCTTCGACAAACGGTCCACCAGCGAACGCACAAGTATCGAGTACATCATCGATGGTATTTCGTATTTCCTCCCGCATGAATTGATGCTGCGCCTTCAGATCAAGAAACGGTACTTGCATTTGCATCCCCTCCCGACCCCTTCTTCCATCCATTCTCAGCCGTGCCAACAAGAAGTCGCCCCCTCTCGAACAACGCGACACCGATGTCCTTATAACGCGCGCAGCACACGAGCCGGATTACCAATCACAATCACATTCGGTGGAACGTCTTTCGCTACGACGCTTCCCGCACCGATAATCGCGTTTTCGCCGATCGTTACACCGCATAAAATCGTTGCGCCGGAACCGATGGACGCCCCACGTTTTACCGTCGTGGATACACAGGGCCACTCGCCATCCGTCTGCAACTGCCCATTCCCGTCCGTTGCTCGCGGGTATCGGTCATTGATAAAGGTCACGCCGTGACCGACAAAAACATCGTCTTCAACGGCGACGCCCTCACAGATGAAACTATGGCTGGAGATTTTGCAATTACAGCCGATCTTCGCGTTCTTCTGAATCTCGACAAACGTTCCAATCTTTGTGTTGTCGCCGATTTCGCAGCCGTATAGATTCACGAATGCGTAGATTTGCACGTTCTCTCCGAGCAGGACATCTGGAGCGACCCGCCTCGTGTCAAAACTCTCTAGCTCTGTATGCATCGTCATACCCGTCGAGGCTCCTCTCTCTTCAAGTGTCCCGTGCATTCTGCTGTTTCCGAAATATTGGTCATCGCCGCGAAACAATAACCGCACCTTCCCAAATCGCGGAGAATTCGTTCCAGCGCATTAACGACTACAGGCATACCGTTTTCGACGTCCACTTTCGATGTACCATCGTGGAGGAGAACGACCGCGCCCGGAGTAATTCTCCGAACAACTTCCTCACCGACCAAATTGCCACTTTTCGATTGAAAGTCTTTGGGATCAATGCTCCAAAAAATGACCGTGCGACGCGTTAGCCACACATAAAGCAAACTTACCAGGTTCATCTTTCCGTACGGTGGACGAAACAGCCTCATTTCCTCATTGACACCGAACTGATCCAGCACTCGCGAGCACTTCCACAAATCTAGAAAGTACCGCACCGGATCGGTCTTCCATGCGTGAAGGTGCGCAAAAGAGTGTTCCCCCACTGCATGGCCTTCGGCAATCAATCTTCGAACAATATCCGGACTTTCCTTAATCTTCTCACCGACTAAGAAAAATGTCGCTTTTGCGTGGTAGTCCTCTAACATATCAAAGATTTTTGGCGTAATGTGAGCATTTGGCCCATCGTCAAACGTGAGAAACACAACCCTTCTCGTGGCTGACTTCTTGATGAAGCGCTTGCGCATGACCGACTTTACAAGCGCCGGAAGGAGTATGTATATCGCTCCCGCGCATGCCAGCCCGGCAAGTATTAGACTAAAAGAAAGCAGGAACACGTGCTCGTACCTCATCCAAATGTATTCATCCAGCTTTGTCGACCGTCGTCGACGATCCACATCGTACGCCGGGAATCGTGCAGCGTTTGCCAATTACATTTGGCCAGCGAAGCATTTTGGACAATTGTTCTCGCCGAAGGTAGGCACGTACCTCGGTCGGCGTTCCTCCGTCTTCACCTCGAAAAAGGGCATCGAAATACCCCAGCGCCATCCAACAGCTACCCAATACAAATGGCCTATATGACGTACGACGAAGTATCTTAAGAACCTCATAGGCGGGATGATATCCGAGACAGTAATCTCGGCGCCCTTCCCTAGCGCGAGCTGCGAGAATCCCCCCACCCAACGCGGTTGAGCTACGCCGATAGTGGCAAACCTCCAATTCCTTCAGTTCTCTCGTCTCCCAACCAAGCATACGAGCCCGAGTATTAACAATTGTATCAACCCCGCCCCACTTCAACGGCGAGTACCCGCCTATTTCCTCGAAACACTCCTTCCGGAAAAGCTGCACGGCACCAGCGACACTGTTCGCGCGACTGCCAGGCCTAGGCCAATAACGACCGTGCGCTCCCAATTCGCATATAACGCCTCCCGCAATTCCCAATTTCGAATTTAGCGAAAACTCCCGCAAGACCCTTTCGAAATAGTCCGGTTCAAAGGAGACATCACCGTCCAAGTTGCCAATTAAGCGATATGACACCCCCCCAAGCCTCCGCAGACCACAATTGAACGCATGAATCTTCGAGCCGAAATCCCGCGCTGCACCTACCTTGCGCCGCACAAGATGTATGAAATCGAATTTCTCCACATAACTTTCGACGATATCATCCATCCCATCAGTCGAGCCGTCGCTGACAATCACCCACTTTACCGGCCACACCGTCTGCTCAACAACCGATTTCAGGGTGAGCTCAATATATTTAGATTCATTCCTCGCCGGAGTGATAAGCGCATACCCCGGACCTCGTATGTCCTCCATAAACACTCTCTCCTGATCATCTCGCCCAAGAGTATTGTCATGCGACCGCTTTTTCGTCGACAAACAATCCCTTTCCATTACGCGCATTTTATGGCTGATTCCTGGGCATTATTTGAATCAAAATGTTCCCTAAACCACAGTTCCAATACTGTCAACTGCCAAAGCCGGTAACTCTTGGCCGAATATGGTTCAAAGCAGCCGGCGCTTAATGCGTCATCAATAAGTGAACCGAGGTACTTTTGATCAAAGAAGGCTCTACCTCTCAAACCATTTTCGGAAAGACAATCCATTACCGTATCCCTCATGGGCTGTTTTCCCATCCATATGCTTAACGGGAAACAAAATCCCCTCTTCCTAGAACCTAGTACGTGTTTCGGCAAGATATCCTCGATACAACCTGTCAATATGGACTTGTGTCCACCTTGCCTTAACCGGTCCTTCTCCGGTAATCGTGCAACATATTCAACAAGCCTGTGATCCAACAAGGGAACCCTCACTTCAAGAGAATGAGCCATGCTCGCGGCGTCACAATCACGAAGCAGAGTGTTTCGCAAGTAAATTGAAAAGTCGAAATATCCCGCCTTATCGAGAGGAGACAGACCATTCAGATTCACTCCGTCCCGTCTACTCATTCTCTCTAAATTGAGCACTTTTCGAGCCGTTTCCCGCGTGTTTACGCCTCTTAAAGTCAGATATAGTTCCGCTAGGTCAGGCCATCCGAAGAGCGCGCCAATACCGATCTGGACCGACTTTCGATCAAATAGATCTGGGACGCCCCGCCAAAGAAGCTGTCGAATTCCATTATTAAGATTTTCCGGCAGGAGCGGGAGATTTCTCCTCAATCTCAAAAGCCTGTAGAATCGCCGCGTCCATCCATACCCGGAGAACACTTCATCTCCGCCTAGCCCCGACAACGCTACAGTAACCTTCTCTCTTGCTATCTTTGATACCAGATATGTATTCAATCCGTCGGTTGATGGCTGATCAATATGCTTCATGAACTTTCCCAAGGAACCAAACACATCGTCGTTCGTCAAGATTGTCTCATGATGCCTACTACCTATCGCATTTGCTGTCATTTGAGCAATACTAGTCTCATTGAACCTATCCCCGCCGATGTTAAACCCCAGAGAAAACGTATCGATACCATCGCGCCTGCGATTTGCCAGTGACAACACCGCGGTTGAGTCAATACCTCCGGAAAGGAAAACACCGACCGGAACGTCGCTAAGAAGTCTATAGTCTATAGAAGATTCAAGTATCTCCCTAACATCCTCGCGGATTTGCTTCGCTTCCCGCCCTACCTTCTCCTGCTCTGGCACAAACGGCAAATTCCACCATTTCTCAATTGACAACTTCCGATCTTCTAATACCATTAAATGCCCCGGCAGAAGGGACTTAATCTCGTCAAATATGGTGTTTGGAGCCAGCACTGAGCCACAAACCAAATAGTCTTCCAAGGCGATTGAATCAATAGCCCACCGACCCGGAATCGACGTTGTTATCGCACGCACTTCAGAGGATACAATTAATCTTCTACCGTTCCAGGAGTAGTAAAGCGGCTTAATTCCAAGTCGATCTCTTGCGCAGAAGATGGTCCTATTTCTTTCATCCCAAATGACGAAGGAGAACATTCCATTTAACTTATCTAGACACTCTCGGCCTAACTCTTGATATAGATACAACAAAACCTCTGTATCACCTGTCGTCTCAAAGCGGTAACCGCGACCTTTAAGGAATTGTCTCAATTCTCGAAAATTATAAATCTCCCCATTAAAGGCCACCCAAAGACCACACTCGGTAGAACCCATAGGCTGGTTAGCACCATCCGAAAGATCCAAGATCTTCAGCCTCGCATGGCCGAGATAAACGTCATCACTCACATAGCTACCAGCACTATCCGGCCCACGATGTCTAAGAGCCCCAAGCCCCCGCTCTCCCCTTACAATTCTCTCCGGGCCTTCACTTGCATATAAGAAAATGCCGCACATAGTTCTACCTTAATTCCTTGTTCTTATCTTTTGTAAACTATATACCTCAAAATCATCTCCACCTGGCCTACCTAACTCCGTCCAACAACCCACGAAAGCGGCATCGATCTCACAAGGCCAAACGTCCCAACAAGCTCTCACCTCTTGTCGTCTGACGAAACAATCGAAGCGTAAAGAGCGCGATCAAACAGGCCCAACTTCGCCGGACCTTAATAGTCAAAATGCCCCTATCTCTCCACTTCAGTAGTATTAGCGGTGTCCACACCGCGATCCTAACTATTTGATGCAAAGCAACAATAACTGCGTGGCAGCATTGGTAGTGTATCCCCACGTGCTTTCCCCAGTACTGTAACCAAGCTCGTTGCATTTCAATATAAAAGCGCACCGGCGCGTTCTCCGAACTGCCCCCCCCGTAGTGGGTTGCTTCCGCCGCCGGGACCAACATTACAGACCATCCATGATCCCAGAACCGCCTGCACCAATCCATATCTTCACCGTACATAAAGAACCGATCATCTAAAGGTCCCACATCTATGAACACCTTTCGCCGGACAAACCAAAAGCACCCACTAGCTATATCAATCGCAATCTCCCCGAAGTTCTCCCCGACAAACGCGGTACTTCTCCCTCTCGAACCATTCCAACCTACTTGGCCCCCGGTAAATCCGAATGCTTCGAAAAGCACCTCCCTTAGTGTCGGGAACTTTCGCCAGCTCGTCTGAACGGACCCGTCCTTGTTCCTTATCAAAGGAGCAGCCATCCCGACATCCGGATGAGAGTTCATGAATTCCAGAAGCTGACTTACACATCCTTCATGGACGCGGACATCTGAATTTAGTAAACATAGGTACTCCCCAGCTGCCAATCTCAAACCAACGTTATTCCCAGTGGCAAAACCAAAGTTACTTCCGAGTTGAACAACTCTCACCTCCGGGAACAGGCGCGCGACGGCAGCCGGACTCCCATCAGTAGATCCATTGTCCACGACTATTATCTCTCTTTCACAGACACAAGCCGTCTTCAAAATCGATTGTATGCAATCAACCAAATAGGCCTTGGCGTTCCAGCTGACAATTATAAAGGATATCTTCACCACCCCGCGTCCTCCGTAAAACCACTAGAATTCTCTTCCACGTCACCCCTCTCCCGGCTAACTAACCCGCCGCGCGGCCCGCCTGGCTACGCTTAAGCTCGTTCTAAGGACAAACCGTGACACTCTGTTACATCCCCTCCTATTTCTTCATCCTTCACACCCTCCAAAACTGTCGGCAAAGATCCAACCAGACCCACAAGAATATACAAAAGCTGCAACATACTCCCCACAGTAGACACAGTCATCAAAGCCACCTGCCACCCCACGAGGGATGCGGCAAGACACCAAACCGACCACCGATCGTCCGCCCGTGTGGCCTTGCGAAATGCCCTTCGTAACGAACCAAAATATGCGACGTTTAACATTAGAAAAGGTAACGTGCCGACCAGCCCGCTTCCCGCAAGGTGGTCAATGTAAAGATTAACTAAGTCTTGATGCACCCAATGAAATGCCGTATTATCGTTACCTGGACCTATCCCAACATATCCGAACCCAGTAAACCAGTGACCCGACATCCCCCCGCCAAAGGCTTCCTTAAAAAGTCCAATACGATAACTAGCCGTTGCGTCATCCATAGCGAATCGCGTAAACACCTCATAAAAATGACGATGACTATATAGTTCCAAAGACAAGCAGACAACAACTATACTTATATACAAAACCGGCGCATAACGCCGAAACGGGAAGAACAACAACAAACCCAAACTTACCGATACAGAAAAGAGTGGCGCGCTAGACATTGAGGAAAGAACACCAACAAACATAAAACCGAAAAAGATCATTGCTCGCACTACACCGCTTCTTTTGGGAAAGAACCCACACGACAACGGGACTAAGGCCGCGAAGAACATCCCGAATGCAAGATAATTGCCGAACGTAACGTCAGCCCGATAAAACCCAAATCGACTCAACTCGCGTTGCTCGGTCTCCATCCATGCGTGGTACGCCTTAGTAAAACCAAAGGGATTTACCCCCGTTATAGCCTCATAGGCTCCCATTGCCGCTAGTGGCGTCGCAATGATAACAAGCGCCCGACCAAACGCGGCCATATCCCTTCTAGTTGTCACCGTTACTCGAACTGCAAAGTATACAAACACAGAATCTAAGCACGCCCCCCCCTCCCTCACTATTACTTCTCCGACGGGCGCGTGAAAGATCAAAGCAACAAACTTTGCAACAAAGACAACACAAACCAAGCGGTCGACAACGTTTACTTCAAGGTCCCGAAAGAGGTTCGTTCGAGAGAGAATTCTCCCATAGAGCACCAAAAGAACAATTCTTCCCGTAGTGAAGTCAATAGTGCCCAGCTTCACCGTTAGAAACTGCGGATACAAGTATGTAACCGCTACGTAAACTGCAAGACCATACACCGGTCTTGCAACTAAGACCGCAAACGAAGCTACTATTGCCAAGAATGTAGTTACACCCGTCATAATTCGGCTTTTACTACCATTTCATTGTCTCTTCGCCGACAGTGTCTTTGCCTACCTCGCGTTCCGTCGATGCTCTTGCCTCGTCGGACACTTCCGCATCATTCTCGTACATAGCCCAACGGATAACTTCTCTAAAAAAAATCTCGACTTGCCCTTTTACCGCAAGCGCTTGCCGACGCAATTCCTTCTCCAAAGTTAGCCTCGTATTTAGCGCCTCAATACACGCCGCAACTATCTCTTCAGTCGACATATAACGAGCATCCAGGACAGCAGCTTCCGCCCCCACAGTTTTAAATACGCCACGGAACTTTTTACTGTATGCAATTCCTATCGTCGGAATCCCTTGCGACAACGCTGCTATACATGCGTGCATTCTTGAGCCGATAAACATGTCGCACCGTCCAATAATCCCCTTGACCTCTTGCTCCCCATAGTTCCCCGTCAATATATGAATTCGCTTCCCGTACCTGCTTTTCAACAAGGCATACAATTCCATCCCTCAGTTATGTCCGACTCCTTACTATCCCCAAGTACGTGAGGAATCAGTAAGATTTCCACGTTCGGGCGTGTTAGTAGTTCGCAAATCAAAACATTCATTACTTGTTGGTAACTCTCGCGCAAACCAAATCTATTCTTCTTCCGGTCACCTCCGGCGTAAAGGAGCCCACTCACATTTACACCCACCACTATTTGTCCGGCGCCCTTAGCAAAATCTGGTTCAAATTTACTCTTAAGAAGCCCACCTACCGGAAGGGAAAACGCAACATCCGGCGAGTGTTTCACAGGAACGTCATTGGGACTGCCAATTAGTTCGACCGCGATTCCTACACTACTAATGTCTCGACCAAATATCAGTGCCGACCTTCTAAGGACAAATCCACCCATTCTTTTGGCTATTCTCCCGTCAAAGGGTCCATATGTTTGTGGCAACATAATCAGCGGCTTTTGAAGGAGAAGTACTATGCAATTCTCAATCGTTTGGAGTGTTAGCCGCACGATGCCGTAAAGATCTGTGAAGCTATCCCCTCCGTGTATCTGGCCTACGAATTCAGCTTCGGCTATGGCCCCGATCCAAGGTACATATGATTCTATTCGATGCCTCACACTACGAAGCCGCACTAGTCTATGCATTACTGCAAGCAACAAGATGCCAACTACATTCTCCGGTAGTTTCGCTAATGGCGAACGACGATAATTCAGAACACGAACTGGGACCTTTTTCTCGTCAATTTTCAGTTCGAATGTTGAAGTACGTTTGTCCGTGTATAGTAAAGTGATTTCCGCTTCCGGCCTCTCATTTACGATCCCTCGGATTAGGGATACTGTGAGAGCCCGGCACCCCAGGTTTCCAACGTGGAGTCGGGCTCCCAAAATGCATACTTTCATCGTGTATCAGCCTCGCTCAACATTCTATCTCCCCTGAACGACGCCTGCTCACGGCTTGCTATAGCCTCTAAAACGTCGTAAAGCTGACGGAAAGACGCGCCACCTATAGAATTAACACAGAAATGGAATGAACTTAATTCGGTGGGGTCCCGACGCCCATTTACGCGAGAAAATGGGTCTACTTTCGCCGCATATGTCAACGTTGATGTGTCCATGAATAGTCTGCTTTATAGATCCTGAAGCTTAGTTCGCGGGAATCCATATCCTCTTTCTTATGTCTATCACAAGCGAACCAATTCTTCCCATCGTGAACGGATACCATTTTTGGAAGATCGCAAAACAGATCCCGCCCCACACCAAAAACCCGATTGCACCAATCAAAAGTCTCAATCCACCGGTCGGGAGAAAGATTGTAAACGTTGCCAGACTCATTCCGACGATCGGTACGAAAAGTGGCTCATAGCAAATCGACGCACGCGTTCCGTGTCGGAGACAAAGTATTTGATTTGCAGCCACGAGTGTGGCACATTCCGCAAGCGTCGCGGCTGCAGCTATCCACGCAAGATCGGATCCCGCGTATGCTAGCGCAAAAGCAAGTCCCACTCCGACCAGCCGGAAGACGTTGGAAAGTAGTGCGCAAGTTGTATCCCCCTTTGCCATCGCCGTAAGAATCGGCGCCAGCCTCACAAGTCGAAACGCTTCCGCGGCACCCAACAAAGCCACCAAGATACCGGCATCGACGTACTTGGCCCCGTAAACAAAGATGACAAATGGCCTACCAAATACGATAAACATCGGCCCGACTAGGCTAGCCAGGATGACCATGATACGCACCGTATCTCTGTACCTCTCGACAAACACGTCCCTTTCGTCTTGCGTCCTAGACAAGACTGGCAACAAAACACCTTTCGATACCACAACGAGCGCGTTACCGGCAGCAGCCACGAGACCTACCGCGACCGAGAAGGTCCCCAAGGCGCTCATCGAGTAAAACGCGCCGATAGCAATACGGTCTCCTTGGGTTATTACGAATAATAGTATTCCATTTATTAGAAGGGGCCAGCCAAAGCTTAATACTTCGCGAAGGCAGAATTTGTGCCAACCCCACCGGTACCTTCGTTTGGATAAACAATGTGAAGCGATAAGCGCGAACGCTGCTTTAATAAGCAATAGCCAAAGAAGTGCGGAATAATCGCGAAGCCATACTGCCATCGGCCAAGCGGCGACTGTAATCGCAATCTGAGGAGCAACCTCCGTCAATATCTTTGGGCGGAAGTTCATTTCACGCTCGAGACGGTTTATGTCAAGGTGTACAAACCCCTGAATTAACGGGACAAGCGCCAGGTACTGGAATGCCCATCGGGCCTCAGGTATACCAAAATAGTAAGAAACCGGGGATGCCAGGAGAAACAGCACTATGGCATTTATCACTCCACGAATAGCTTGAAGTGTGTGGGCTGTGTTTTCAAACCGCTCATCGTTCCCGTTCTTTGACTGTACCATCAGCACATTGACAGACATATTGCTCGCCATTTCCAGCATCGTCGTAGTAATTGCAAAGGTGGCGGCAATACCGAAATCTTCTTTGCCCAGAAGTCGGGCCAATATAGCAAGGCGTACAAAAGAACAACCATTGGACAGGATTTGACCGACGGTCAAGTCAACAGTTCCCCGTACACCTTTCCTGAGTGTGGACATCGTTTGTCTCTCTGTCGTTCTATTGTTGCCAGGTATGTGTGATCAGACAAAACTCGTATTGGCAATCAACGGTCACTAACTCTCTCTACTTCGCCATCACCTCTAATTCATCGACTTGTGCCCACTCCATCGGTAGTTTTAGCTCGATCGGCACGCGGGCGCCGTTGTTCTTTAGAGATTCTGACGAAGCTTCGAGAATCTGGACGACGCGAAGGCCTTCGATTCCTCCCGAGAGGCACTTTTCGCGTCCGTTGATGCAGTCGAGGAAGTGCTGGCACTCGGTGCGCAGGGGTTCCACCTGCTTGACGTAGGGCGAATACATGTCGCCGTAGTGATAGGAATAGTGAAACTCCGCGAAGGAGTCGTAATGGGGCGGCGTTTCGACGCGTTTGTCGTATATCTTAATCTTTTCCAGCGGCTCGAGATCGTTGTACAGCAGCATTCGCCGGCTACCGACGACCGTCATGTCACGGGTCTTGTTCGGATCGAGCCAACTGCTGTGTATCGTGGCGAACCCGCCGTTTGCGAAGTTCAGCGTCATGGCCGTTACATCTTCGATGTTCTCGGCCACGTGGGCCTTACCCTGGCAATTGACCGAAGTCGGGTTCTTGCCCAACAGGTACAGAATGATGGAAATATCATGAGGCGCTAAGTCCCATGCCACGTTGATATCTTTTTGGAAGAGACCGAGATTCAGGCGCCTGGCGCTGATGTACTGTACTTCGCCGAGGTCCCCGGAATCGATGATCTCTTTAATCCGCCGCACGACAGAGGTGTACACAAATGTATGACCCACCATAAGTGTTCTGCGGTCGTAATTCGCGATCTCGATCAGTTCGCGGCATTGCTCCGAAGTAGCTGCCATCGGCTTTTCGATGAAGGTATGCTTTCCCGCGAGCAAACTGCGTTTGGAGATCTCATGGTGCATGCTGACAGGTACCGCAACTACAATCGCGTCCAGTTCATTGTCTTCGATTACGTCATCGATTCGGGTCGTTGTTTCCGTGCTTGGATATAGATGTCTCATATGCTGAAGACGTACCTCGTCGAGGTCGCACACGACCTTCACGGCAGCGTCCTCCAAGGCATTGAAGTTGCGAACCAGATTGGGTCCCCAATACCCGCATCCGATGACACCTACCTTCACCTGCTTATCCATTGTTCACCTCCGCCCTCTTCGCCTGGTAATCCTGCAACTGTCTACAGATTGCCGGTACAGTCAAAATCAATATCTTGGTGTCCAGCAGAATCGAACGCTCTCGGCTGTATCTAATGTCAAGAGCAACCATTTCACGGAAGGTCAGTCGATTCTTGCCGCTGACTTGCCACAGACCTGTCATTCCTGGAACTACGTCAAGGCGTGCAAAGTGCCATCTACAGTACTCCCGCGCTTCATACTCGATGGCGGGACGCGGACCGACGAGACTCATTTCACCGCGGAGCACATTGATGAGTTGTGGAATCTCGTCAATGCACGTTTTCCGAATTACCGAAGCAAACGGGATGAGTCGCGGGTCGTTCGAGTCGAGCTTGACCATTGGTTTCAAAGTGCGTCGCGCGACGGGATTCCCCGCTTGCGCGATGATCTGCGTCATGTGCTCCTTATGTAATTCCGAGTCCCCGTCGATGTGCATGCTGCGGAATTTCCACATGATAAATTGCTCACCGTTGAAGCCCACGCGTTTACTCTTGAAGAATACGGGGCCTGGAGAAACGCACTTGATGTACAGGGCTACCACCGCAAAAATGGGGAGCGAGACGGCCAGTCCGATAATGCTTCCGAGGATGTCCATGGAACGCTTCCACAAGGGGAGTTCCCCCCCGAAGAGCCGGTTACTGGCGACGTATGTGATCGAGGCCATTGGTCATCCTTTCACGGGTTGTCGGGCGTGGTTTTCGCAAAGCGATCGTCCGACCAGAAAAACACCTTGCATGAGATCTCCGGAAGGTGCTCATTTGCCTTTACGTGGGCCTGAATCCGCTTGTGAAAGAGTTCTTCGATACTGTTTACAAGCGCCGGAATCGCGTCGCGCGAGGTGTCCGGCAGGATTAACCCCACTCCTCCGCGATAGTGGCCGGGAACGTCCATCAATCGAGTCCGTTCGCAGATGACGCGCGAGAGAATCTTCCAAAGTAGCCCGTTGGCCGGGATCCGTATGTCTTTCCCTTCGAGATGCATGTTGAGAACGGTAAACACGGAGCCCGTCCGTTCAGCGCGGGCCCGTTCCCGCAGCAATTGCTGCTCGAACTGGGTTTCACCAAGCAGATTGGCGCCGAGAACCTGTTGGGTCAGACCGGATTGCGCCCAAAACCCGTTCCACAGTCCCGTTTTTCCGTTTCCGTTATGTCCACTCACGCCTACCAAGTCCTCCCCACATCGCCGTTTACATCACTACAGAAATCTCACGAGCTACCACCCTTGTGCTCCGCCAAATGTTATAAACGTTTGTAGATGAACTTTGGGATATGGTGCCGCCGCCTGTTGATAACGACGCCAACGAGCTTTCCCCCTCGCGCTTTGAGTTCGTCGCACAGTTTCCGAGCAACTTGCCAGCGCGTGACTTCCGCCTGCACAACCAAGACGACGGCGTCCGACTTGGACGCGAGCGCCAACGCGTCAGCGGATTTGGTTTCAAACGGAGAATCAACCAAGATGTAATCGAAACGTTCTTTAAGCTCTTGTGTCACGTCGTGAAACAACTCCGTCGATACCAACGCGGAAATGGCCATGCCGTTATTCGAAATTTTGCCCAGGAAAAGTGAGTTGCTATCCGTCGGGCGCAGAATATCTTCGATCTTCTCCAATCCGTGGATCAGGTCTTCATGTTCGGCGCATTGATCCAAACCAAAATGGGCAAAATGACCGCTATCTCCCCGGTTCGCGTCAAGAAGCACGACGCGTTTTCCGAGACCGGTACCCAGCAGGCCTCCAAATTCGCGCGCCACAACAGATGATCCGTCACCCGCGCTCGTGCCCAAAAATGTAACCATTCGGCACTCCTGCTCGCCTAAGTCCGCTGATATCCGATCGTAGACGGACATAAGTTTCTCCTGAATAGGCTTGCCAATCGTGCCTTTCACCGGGGTGGAGATGGGTTCTTCAAAAATCGGCGGTTTCTTTTCCCGTGCCGCCCGTTCCAACGCGTCGTAGATCCTAGCCATCTGTTTCACCTTCTGCATCGCTTTCGATATAGGGGGAAAGGGATGCCTTCGCAATTTCGTTCTCACATACGCGCAACTCGACAGACTCCGCGATAAAAACACTCTTTGGAAGTCCAAGTTTCGCTCGATATTGTGTTTCCGGCGTTGACGGGCCGGATACGACCACGGCAGGACCCACACTATCCTGCTGTGCCCGTTCTGTTTCTTCAGTAGTACTTTCGGCCCGTGTATCACCACTCTCGCCCGCGTCAGCTGCAGCTTTCCCGCGAGAAACTGATGTCGCCCAGAAAAGCGCGCTGAAGAAGATGATCGCAAGGATGATCGCGGCACCCGCCACACGAACCGCAAGTGGTCTTGCCCACAACACGCCCCGGGCCAGCCTGAGGTCGGGAATGGCTTCCGCGACCGTGCTTGCCGATATCGCTTTCTCGTCATTTGCGTAGCCTGCGATGAGCACGTTGTCACACACGATGTTGATCAGCCGTGGATTTCCTTTTGTGTAACGCCATATCAATCGCAGGGCGGCATCCGTGAAGACCCCGGCGCGGTCATGCCCCGCGTTGGCGGCTTTCCTCATCCGGTATTGGATGTACTCACTGGTCTCGGCGCGGTTAAGGTTGCGAATGGAAGCACGGACTGCAATTCGTTCGCGCAACTGGCGAAGGTCATACCTGGCGAGCATCTGATCGAGCTCGGGTTGGCCGCACAAGACGATCTGCAAGAGTTTGTGTTCTGCAGTTTCAAGGTTCGAAAGGACTCGTAGTCGTTCCAGTGTTTGCGGGGGAATTCGGTGCGCTTCGTCCACGATCAGTACTACGTGCCTGTCGTTTTGATATTGGTTGATCAGGTATTGGTGAAAGTGCCGTACCGCTTGGTTTAGGCTGACACGCGGCAATGGGATTCCAAGCTCCAGAAAGATCGTCCGTAAGAACTCCTCGAAAGAGACCTCTGGATTGAAAAGGTACGCAACTACGACGCGTTCCGGGTTGATCTTCCTAAGAAGTGCCCGCAGAATGGTTGTCTTACCGGATCCCACATCACCGGTGATCGCGATAAAGCCCCGGCGGTATTCGATGCCGTACAACAGGGATGCCAAGGCTTCCTTGTGACTGATGCTTAGAAACAAAAAGCCCGGGTCCGGTGTAACACCAAACGGAGGTTTCGCGAGGCCGTAGTACCTCAAATACATTCTTTGTACTCCCGCTCCGGAATCACCGTCAGAACCGGCAAGTTGAGATGTTTTTCCACGTCCGCATCGTTTCTCAAGGTGTCATCAAAATAGTCAAGAACACACGCTAGCCCTACGGCCCCGAATACGCCCAAGAACAGTCCT
This sequence comes from Candidatus Hydrogenedentota bacterium, assembly GCA_963745075.1. Classification (GTDB taxonomy): domain Bacteria; phylum Hydrogenedentota; class Hydrogenedentia; order Hydrogenedentales; family SLHB01; genus JAHDWY01. The sequence goes on from CAVUWV010000022.1 coordinate 27,442, forward strand.
AACATCAGGTTCCGAAACTTCTTGGGACGAATCGGCGCCATCGGCAACGTGGCTTCTTGCACGACGCTCACATTCGACACCCGGGCCAAGTCGAGTGCTGCATAAGAACTCGCCCTGGAAACGTTGTCTTTATAGCGAAGATATTCCTCCTCGGCAGTTTGTACGGCCCGCTCCAAACGCTTCAGCGATACTTCCTGACTTGACAAGTCTTGAAGTTTTTCTTTTGTGGCCGCCAACTCTCCTGTGAGTGTCTTCCTTCGTGCCTCGTCAGCCTTAAGCGCTGCGGTTTCCGTTTCGATCTGCAACTCGAGCGCTTGATAGTTCGAATCGATTCCGATTGTAGTTTGCGTGGTTGTTGCCGGCTCTTGCGCCAACGAGCTTTCGAGCTGGGCGATTTTTCCTCTCAGTTCGACGAGCGGCCGATACGAGTCGGCATATAAGGATTGAAGCTCCTTTTCATCGAGCTTCAGCGAAATGAGTTGTTGCTTCAGCGCGTCCGCCACCGCGTTCGGAGTCCCCGTGCTATGACTGGTTTCTATCCTCTCGTCGCGCCCTCGAATTGCGTCCCGCAAAGCAGTCAACCGCGCTTGACAAGCATCCTCCTCCGCACGAGCATCAACGATACTAGTTTCCAGCATGCTGGTAGCATTGATGAGATCCTGCTTTTGGTCCTCCAGGGACGCCAGATGATGTTCCTGACGGAACGCCTCCAGTTGGTCCTCGTGGGCCGAAAGCTTTGCAGCGAGCGCTTCGAGATTCTTCTGGAGAAACTCGGGGGACGCTTGAGCGGCGTGCACCTCGACATGCCGGTCGAGAAATGTGTTTACGATTTCATCCAGGATCGTCTGGGCTAACGCCGGCGAAGTGGCATCAAACGTGAGTTCAATTGTTGAAGCATTGACAGTTGCCCCCAGACTTTGCACGATCATTCGAATCGCGTTGTTGTGCAACGCTCGTGCCGCATCCTCTTGTGATTCTCCGTCAAACGCGCTGTTGGCCGAGTCGCTTCCAGAGTCCTTGGCCGATTCTTCCGGTACTGGCGCGCTACGCGAGGAATCTGCCTCGCCCGCCGTTCTTTCCTTCGGCATGGCCAGTATGGTGTCGACACCGAGATTGCTGACCACCTCCTCGGCGATATGCTGGCTTGTGAGAATCGACAATTCGGATTTCACGACGTTCCGGGAATTGGGGCACACCACCCATAGTCGGACCCACCACGGATGGGTCGACGGACATGCTCTCCCGACCAGGCCGGACGAGAATTGTGGCTTCTGATTCAAAGATTTCCTGGGCTGTTAGGATATAGATCGCGGCGGAACTTGATACCAGGACGAAGAAGGCCAGCATCTTCCATTTGTAGCGAAAGATCGTGCTCAGCACTTCCCGGAATGCGATCTTGACTATCTCACCATGTCTTTCCGACATTGATCCCGCTCCCTCACCAATTGCCCGCAAAAAGAGCTTCTAATTGATACCGCTGGGGGTCGAACTCGAACGGTTTTGAATCACATTGGTACTTCCGCTGCTACTGCTACTGCTACTGCTATTGTCACTGTTATTAATATCGAATACATCGTTGAGGTCTAAAGTCATATTCACCCAATTGGGAACGGTCTTGTTGAGATACTGGTCCACCCATTGATCGATTCGATCAATCTTGGTACGTGGCACGAAAACAATGTCGTTGGGTTGAAGATAGAAGGGCTCGCTTTCGGCATTCTTGAAGACCTCGCGAAGATCGAGTGTTCGGGCGTATTGTTTCCCATTCATCCGCCGAATGATTAAAACATTCGATATCTTCGCGCTGCTGTTGCGCAGGCCGCCGGCCTTGACGATAGCTTCCATAACTGTCAGTCGCCCGATGATTGGTATTGCAACTAGACCGTCCGTGTTGCGAGTCGAATTGACTTCACCGCCAACGTGAACCATGCGGTTCTCTTCCACGCGTGCGAACACGGCGATTTCCGGATCTTTGAGTTTGTCGGCATAGAGACTCAACAGTTCCCTCCGAAGCTCTTCCGGGGTCATGCCCTCCGCTTTCACTTCATGCACCAGTTGCAGGGAGATCATGCCATCAGGCCGGATCGTTTGAACTTCGTCCAGGTCGGACCAGAAGCGGAATTTCACCTCAATTACGTCTCCGGGTTGGAAAACGACGGATAGTGGTGACGTGGGCAGGCTGGATTCTTCTACGGATGGGACTCTCGGAGCGGTGGCGCATCCGGACGACATAAGCAATAACGCCGTACAGGCGACTACAGCAAGAACTCCCGCGGGAAGTCGGCAGAAGTTACCGACGGTTCGCCCCATGGTGTAGTACGTCAAAGTGTCCTTCCCCATTGGTCCTCCTCAGTATGAGCAGAGAACTACACGGGCAGGATAGTATCCATAGGGACCCACGAGGGGACCGACACTGTAGTTGTGCAGAACCCCCATGGTGCAGCCAGCAATCCCACGGAAACTCGCCGTGCAATTTCGTTCCTACCGGACCGAGTGTGACCTCCCCAGTAATTAGCTCTATCCAGTCTGGAGTCGCACTTCTCAGCGGACCCTTAACGAGATCGCCCCTAGAAGCCAATTACTTTTCGGTTGCCACGTCTTCATTTCTTCACGACAACCGACACTTCAACGCACCGGCTTGAATGAAGCAATAATTGTGCCATACCCAACACATAGTAATTACTTCACAACGGCGGCAAGGAATCTCGGCTGAATCACTGAAGCATTATCATATTCATTTTCAGTGGGTTATACTCGCTGAAGAAGAGGCAGTCTTGACGATTTGAGTTACGAATTCTAGAACCGTTTTCCGAGGTCAAGACATGCATGGAGAGTTCGGCCTATCTGCAAAATGCCCAAAAGTCTGTCAGGGATGAGCAACTTATGATCTCGTTTCTTCCACTAATCGTAGCCAGAGCATCTCAACAGGCGGCCCGCGTTCGTGGTTCGCTATACGGCGCTAAATCTGGAAGTTTGGGATGGCAGAACCTCAAAACCTTGTTGACCGGACAGTACTGATTTGGATTACA
>CAVUWV010000023.1:0-104617 GCA_963745075.1 Candidatus Hydrogenedentota bacterium
CGAGATGACCCGTTCCCAGGAGTTTGCCGGTTTTGGCGTGCCATTTCGGGGTGAAATCGCAGATGACCGTCGTGCCGCCCATCCCGTTGGGCTCATCGCGCGCCCGAGGGTCGCGTGTTCCACCGGCCCGGTCCACGTCTTGCCGAGGTCGTCCGTGCGCATTTCGTTCAGCGCGTAGAAAATGTCCGAGCCGCTGAGGAGCAGCTTCTGCATGGTGATGACGACAATCGGCGTCTTGCCGGGGATGGTTCCCGCCCGCGGGTGGACCCAGCAGGTCTTGTGGTCGAACCCGGACATGAATGGTATCCAGTTGGATGTCGTAGTCGACGATCTGTCCGAATGCGCACGGCGCTGTGACCGCTGCAACGAAAAGAGTGCCAATGTACCTAAGTGAACAACGTGAAAAGCGAGGACCGATTTGCGTCATGGGGCCGGGTGCCTCCTGTCATACATTGCATGTGACCGGACGTTTCCGCGTATTGTTGCAGGATTCGGTCGTGGTCGCAAGACGCTGTTTCGCGACACAGGACTACGCAATTTGGCAAACTGGCCAGTACTTCCGTAAAGTACTGTTGCTATGCACCAGGAAGAGAATCGGATCGTGTGTCAGGGCGTGGACGTCGTCGAATCGTATCGCGACTACACACCGCGCCGTTCTTACACGCCGTACATTATGCAATATGCTCGCGTGCGTACCCAAGCAGTATCTCGTCGGTCTGGACCAGGTAGTGTTGACCGATGCTGAGGGCCAGCCGCGCCGCGAGCGGCGCAAGAAAACATACAGCCGTAAGCGAAAGGTCTCGCTCATCAAGTCACTGGGATTCTACCGACACGCTCGACATGACAGCCGTGCGTATATTCAACTTTACATTGACTGTATCTATCCGAGCGGACGCCCCGAGCCGAACTGGTACGAGCGAGCAATCGCGCCTTTGCTTCGCCCTGCGTTTGTTCGCGTGCGACTCGCATTCGTGCTTTACCACGAAATAGGACATCACATCCACGCGGAGCAGTGCCCGGAGCATCGAGAAAAAGAAAACGTGGCAGATATGTACATGTGGCGGCTCATGAAGCATTTGCTGCTGAGGCGATGTTACTTGGTGATTCCAGCAGTCTTGGGTATGATGATACTTCCGAGTTTCTGAGCATGATCGCTCGGGCGGTTGTCGAGATTCTGCTTCCGGCAAGTGAGGATCATCAAATGCAGGACTCTGCATAACGGGAACTCGCAGGCGCAAGTTCTATTTAGAAGCGGACTATGGCAAGCTGTTGGGTATGGATTCCGTATGACCGGCCCAAACCTTGCGAGAGGTAATCAGTGAAGACAAGAACCACATTCACACGCCGTCAATTCGGGGCAATCGCTGCGGGCAGCGCGCTCGCCGCTTTCGGACCAACGGCGCGGGCCGCGCAGAATGAAGCCGTCCCCGCGCATTTGCGTGGGTACGAAGAGCAGCCCGAAAAGAATCCGCGCGCCGCGTCCCTTGCGTGGTTTCAGAACGCAAAATTTGGCCTCTTCATGCACTATGGCGTGTACAGCATTCTCGGGCATGGCGAATGGGTGATGCTGCGTGAAAAGATCCCGGTCGCGGAATACGCGAAGTTGAAGGATCGGTTCACGGCCGAACACTTCGATGCGGATTTCATTACAGACCTCGCTATCGACGCGGGTATGAAGTATGTGAACATTACGTCGCAGGCATCACGGACGGCTCCTTTGTTGTTTTCCAGACGAAAACGATTTTGAGCGTCAATTCACCGGCGAAACGCGATCTCGTGGAAGAACTGGCGGAAGCATGCCGGCGCAAGAAGCTCGGGTTGTTCCTTTACTGTACGTACGCACTCGACTGGAAACATCCCTATTTCTACTCGCGCGAAGCGGGCTGGACCAATGCCCGGCCCGCGTATGACGATCCGGAGCCCACGTACAAATTCGAGAAGGACGCGGATTTTCAGCATTACATCGACTTCGTCCACGCTCAGTTGCGTGAGTTGCTCACGCAATACGGGCCGCTGGCCGGTATATGGCTGGATCCCATCATGGGGTACTACTCGCGACCCGACCTGTTCCCGATCGACGAGACGTACGCGCTGATCGGTCCCTACAACCCCAGTGCCTTATTTCGTTCAAACAAGGCGCGAACGGCGACGAAGATTTCGTTGCGCCGGAACGTAAAGCGGGCGGCTTGGCGAAAGGGGGCGACGTGGCAGCGCGCGTGTGGGAAATCAACAAAGACAAACCAAAAGAGATCTGCGACACGCTGCAACCCCGCGCCTGGGGTTATGACGAACGAACCAATGGCGAACACCGCACGGCAGATGATGTGATGAATGTGCGGCGACGCGCGGACAATCCATGCAAACTTGCTGCTGAATAGCGGCCCCTTGCCCGATGGCTCGATCCACCCCGACGACGTAGCGACGCTGCGCGAGGTAGGCAAACGGCTGCGGGCGTAATCGCCGTCCTGCGTGAATCGGTCATCGTCTCTGAGCCAGCAATTCTCCAAATCGCTCCTCCGCCCACGCGCGCTGTGTCCGGTCGGCACAGTAGGTATCCCAGTAATCGGTGAGTCTCGGCAGGAGGGCGCTGATGCCGCCGAGATCGGATCGATACCGTTCGTCCTCGAGGAAATCATTTGCCAACCAGAAACACGCTTCCTCGGTATTCCGTGTGGCCCCATCGACATTCCCCGCGTGGATTTGGTCCAACGCGTCGAGGGTGTTGACAAGCGGGGCTGTCTGGTGGCTTACCGCCGTATTGTAGCCCCGCTGATAGCCTATGCTGGAGAACAAGAGACACGCGGCGACCACAGCAACAAACGTCACAATCACGCCGTATGCCCGCTTCAACCAGTGAGGGGCTTTCAAGTAGATGAGTAGACTAAGCGCTGCGACCGCGACAATAGAGACAGGGACCAAGATAAATGCATTCATGGATGGACGTCCTCCTTTCAAGTAATGACACATTGCCCATGCAGCGACACGGCCCGGTTGCTATGCCGCCCGATTTCGGATGCCTTCGACACTTCACATCGCTTCGTAGATGTGGAGAACGATTTGCTCTGTCGTGGCGCACAGAGATAATAGTCACCTGACTTTGGTCCTCCCCATCCACCAAAACCCACCCAAGAACAGTACTACCACGGTGACAACGGTGGCCGCATTAACGAGAACGTCCGTGTAGCCAAAAGCACGTGCTAACACTCCAACAACCACACCCACCAATAAGGCGACGACCAGCTTGATTCGTGCATTCATTGGGACAGCCTTTCGTTTTGTTCCTATCAATCGACTACGTGTCGGTCCGTGCCTTTTCTAAGGTGTCAACGCGTTGCTCCAACAAAGAAAGACGCCTATGCAGAGGAGGAATGATAAAGCACGCGATGTACCCGCCTACCACCATGGCAATGCCGAGGCCGCCAAGTGGATAATCCGTCTTCGGGAGAACTCCGAAGCGGCTCAGAGCGCCACCGATCAGGGAAGCAATGCCAAAAACTAACGCAATTCGTCCTAAGTTCATGGGTACCGTGTAGGCACGCGACGTGTCGCCACTCGATGAATGTATTTGGGGTGCCATTCGTGATTTCTCCTATCACCACTTCATGACGCCAGTGCCTTTGAGCGGCACAGTGTTACGCCTTGGTGGATCCAAACCGCGCCAAGACGGACCTTGCAATTAGAAACGAGTCTATCGCATGGCTTGAGGTCCGGTAAAGACGCAAGTTGGGCATTCTTAGCTTTGAATCGTCGAGGCGAGCTCTTCATACCGTTACCTGCGCAGAACCCTGTGTCGACAAACGTCTCGAGCGGGAAGACACACTTGGCTCCCGTTCCACGTCGGACGACATCAGCGTACCGGCATGAGTGCTATCTCGCCGCTTTGCACGGTCACATTGATGGTCGCCCCGCTCGGTACGTCGCCTGCGTCAATCATGTCGTAGGCCGGCCTTACGACATGGCTTTCGAGCAAGGCCGGAAGTTCATCGGCGCCCTTGTCGGCGGTGTATCCTTTCTTCATGAGGACTTCATAGGCTTGTTCCTGCACGCGTAATCCGATCTGGCGCGGCTTCAACGCACGATGAAGCTCTTCCAATCCGCGACGGATTATCAAACGCGCATCATCTTGTTCGAGCGCTTTGAACGGCACGACTGCGTCGAACCGCTTAATAACCTCGTTGGGAATCCTTCCGGACAACAGACCGTTCAATTCCTCCACAACGCAGCTTTTGCCCGGCTCCAACGGTGGTGTGTTAAGCGTGAGCATGAATAGGACGTTCCCGAAAATCGACCTTATGGCCGCTGGCGTCCTGGAGCGAACCGGTCATCAGGATGGGGAGCAACGCCTGGAAGAAGCTTTCATGGGTGTGTTCGATACCTTCGAAAGCGATGGTGGCGAAAGGCGCATTTCGTGCCGCCGCCAATTCTCCCGTCGCTGCGTTGCCCTCATGTTGGGAAGTAACGCCAAACATCCGGGAAACAGATTTCGGGTCCGTGTAGTCACTCATCTTGAATACCGTCAGGTCATCGTCCGAGCCAGTCAATTGATACTGCAGCGACCGGACCGTGTGCGCCTTGCCAACACCACAGGGTCCGCCAAGCAACATGATGCCCCCTGGCCGGCCCGATCGACCAAAACACATTCGGACATCGGCCATCGCGGTTGCGATGCGATCGATCGCGGCATTTTGGCCGATGACGTAATGCATGAGCCGTTTCGCGAAAGCTTCTCTTTCCATTCCTTGGCCTGGTCCGCATCAATGTCGACGGCGGTAATCTCCATGATGACCCGCTTGATATCGTGCGAGCCGACCCCCCGGCCCAAGCGTCTCATGGACACCGAATCGACCATGTTCGGATAGTCGTCTTTGGCCTTGGTCTTCAGTTTGTAGCGGGCGCACGCCTGATCGAGGACATCGACGGCCTTTCCGGGCAGGTAAAGATCGGGCATGTACTCCTGGGACATCTTGACGGCGTCTTCCAAAGCATCGTCACCGATCTCGATACCGTAGTGCCCTTCCAGATAGGAGACGAACCGTTTCGAGGACTTCCAAAGCGGCACGGTTCGTCATCGGGGTTCAAGCCGGATAACTTCATAACTCGGGAGTTCGGCAGACACCGTCATCGTATTCTTCCGGCGTAAGTGTGCCGATGGAGACGATCTCACTATTCTTAATAGCCGCCGCCAACATTTCCGGCACCTTCGTTCTGACCTTCCTCCAACGCCAAAAGCGAATACATGCCGTCGACGAATAAGGTCATCTCGCGATTGGCCTTGAGGAACTTGATAAGTGAACTGACCACGTCTTCGGTGCCCTTCGTGGTGGATAGCAACGCACCCAGGTTGAGTTCGAGCACATGGCACTCGGGCGAAGCACTTTCTTCCCGTCGCTTCATCCCGGCGACTGCAACACTATGTGCCAACTTCGTCTTTCCGACACCGTGATGGCCAAACAATAAGAACTCCTTTCCGGTCCTTGCGAGACAATTGCTGCAGGATCTTAAAGACCAACTTGTCCATTGCATGCGCAGGATCCCAATTCGCCTTTCTCGGCAGCGTGCCCGAGGTCGTATGTAATGGTGCTGAGTTTCAGCATTGGCTCTTCCTCCGCGTTCGGATTGCGATCTCTCTTCGCACTATCTCGGACGGTTCAATAAGTGTACCTCTGCGAGCAACTCTCTACGCTGGCTGCCACAGGTTATTTCGCGACCAGATAGGTTCCGGCGAAACGGTCCTGGAAGCTACGTTCCCGCACGACAGCCGCGACAATCCCGTATAGGAACAGGATTGCGATTCCCGCAAAAGCGACCTTTCCGATGCCTCGGTGCGCGATTGGCAAAACGGTGAATAACATGACCACCCATCCATACACGGGAGCCCACGTGACAAGTCCTCGCCAGAGACACCGCACCCGCGAAGCGCGGACACCGTGGCGCGTTACAACCCGGATACCAAACACGGTGAACAGAAAACCTCCACGAAACGCAAAGGCAGAAACAGGCGCCGTAACGCACAGCCACATCAAGACACCTACGGTCAATCCAAAGAGCACGATATTTCCATGTGAGGCAATGTGTGACCTTGTACCGGAGGCATGTTCCTGGGATGCCGCCTCCCGAAGCGCACGGGCCCGCTGCTCTCCCGCGGCAACCATATCATCGGAATGGTCGGGATGCGTGGAAACGATGCGCTCAGCGCGCTTCAACGCGGCTTGCTCAACGATCATTTGGCTGCGGAACATCGGGTCTGAAATCATATCCCCAAACCGCGAGGCAAAGTACGCCTCTAATTCCTTTTCTTCCTCAACGGCGTCTTGATCGCCGGAAGCTGCCGCCGTCTCAATTTCGTCCAAGCGCCCCAGCACTCGCATCGCCTCTTCCGTTGGGTACTTCTTATTCAGTTGGGACGTAAACACGGTGGCGTATCCAGCCGAAATGGCTAGAAGCATGAAGGGAAACTGGAAGCACGCCATGTGTCCTAGACGCTTCATACGCGACACTGTCGCCACGTCGTTGATATGAAACTTCAAGGTTTCTAACGCCGCGTTGACATCGCGATAACCTCGCTTGTCGAGCGTCCGGAGGAAGTCGCACGCGTGTAGTGGGAGTCGCCATTCCGGGCGGACGATGAATGGATCGTTGCGCGCCAAAAGACGACCTTCAAGCGCCGAAACTGCGACGTCAAGCAAGAAGCCTTGGATTGATTCGTGGTTCACCTCAGAGTCACGGAGACACGTCGACGCCGATTGTGATTCGGCGAGCCCGGGTGCCGGAAAATCCAGCAGTTTGGCCCGATCACCTTCGGTAATCCACACACGATTCATGTCGATGGCGGGTGGCAGCGTACCGTCAGCCAACGAGGCGTCCAGTTCTTCGGCAAGATCCAGTAACCAGCCGCGCACTATGCTCCACGACTGGGAATCGGCGATCCGCTCGAGAAGTGGTTTGCCCGTCGGGGCCTCGTATGCGTCCCAGCACAACTCGCCAGCGCGCTCGCCGTTTAGCCAGTGTGGCCGGCCCGGGCGGCTCACGTCGCGCCGTGCGGACGTGACCGGCGCCGTACCCGCGGGGAGTAGGTGCAACCAGACTTTCCGGCGAAGTATTGGATCATGACCTTGCACGACGGCCGGTAGCTCATGCGGCGCTGGAAGCGAACTCGACAGGCTGTACGGCCCGATACTCGCGACTGCGGGTGTCGAGGGCACCGTCATCCCGGCATAAGGCTCGACGCGGCGAGCGGAAGCGGCGCGTTTCACGACGACCCTCGTCCCTGAAAGCAAACCATGAATGGCCGCATAGCGGTTGGTATGCCTCATGGTCGAAAATAGCAGCAATGTGCAGACGGGGCCGATCAGCGCGGGGGCAATATACATGCCGGGCGAATCGCTCAGGGCAAGGGCTGACATCGCGAGAAGCAGAGTGGCAAGAGCCGGAATGAATTTGAAAACGGTTGCACGGATAAGGGCTTTCTTAAAACCAGGGACCCTTTGCTTGCGGTCGACCGTTCGAAGTCGTAGAGCCGCTTTGCCAATGGATGCGCCCCATAGGCCCTCGGAAACTGAATAGTACAGAATGAGCACCACATTGACTACAAGCACATTAAGCGTATTGCTAACGAAGTACGATCCCGCGGTGTAGCCAACATCCTCCCGCGAATACACAAAGGCGCCCATCAGCAGGTTTATGGGCCAGGAAAGGAATGTCACCAACAGAATATGGTCGACGATACCTGCCATGAATCGTTTTCCGAGAGGCGCAGGGGCGGGAACGGTCGAGCAATAGGGGAGAAGTGCCTTGCGTAAGTCCGCGTAATTTGAAAAACGCTGTCCCGGCTCCTTCTCCAAACAACGCATGATTACCTGCGAAAGACCGGCCGGAATCTGTGAACGAAGCTTCTTCGGCGGATCCGCCTGACGGTCTAAAATCAGAGCAACCAGGTTCACCATGTTGTCGGAATCGAATGGCACCTTTCCGGTGAGTAGGTAGTACAGCGTTCCCCCGAGAGAATAGATGTCGGATCGAACGTCCAGGTCTTCACCGCGCAATTGTTCGGGTGACGCGTAGACCGGTGTTCCAACGAAGGAACCGCTTTTGGTCAATTGGGTTTGCTCTTTCAGAATGGTCGTGATTGAGAGTCCGAAGTCGCCAATTTTGACTTGGCCCTGCGTATCGACAAAACAGTTGGAGGGCTTGATGTCGCGGTGGAGGATGCCGGCGGCCTCAGCGGCTTCCAAACCGGCGATGAGCTGAAGGACCGCGTCCACAGCTTCCTCGACCGGGATTGGGCCATCCCGTTTCACTCGCTCGTGGAGGGTGCCTCCGTGGGCCAGTTCCATGGAGATTACGGGGGCGCCTTCAATTTCTTCCGTCCCGTACACATAGACGCAATTCGGATGACTGACGGAAGCCGCCACGCGCCCTTCACGTAGGAAACGCTTTTTGTCGACCTCCGACGCGCATGCTTCGTTTAAGACTTTGACGGCCAAGCGCCGCCCGTTCTCGACGTGCTCGACCTCATATACCTGCCCCATGCCCCCCCGACCCAGGAGCCGGTGTACGCGATACGGTCCGAACATCTGTCCTGGAACCATTGGTGCCTGGGTAGGACGGAGCGCGCGAAATCCGGCCTCTGGCGGAGTGGAAGCGGATTCAAAGGTTTCGGCGGACAACTCCGACTCAGTGTCCAGGCCCTGCCGCATAAGGCATTGAGGGCATGGCCCTTGGGGTGCATGGTCCGGGTACTTGGCCCCACACCTTGGACAGCGTTCCACGTCGTTCATGACGGCGACTCCTCGTTCTGGCTTCGTCTCTAATCCGTACTAAAGAAACCATCCGGAAAGGTTACGCGTCCGAAGGCTGTATGGTGTTCCGACCTTCCGTTCAGTCCGCGAGGGCGGCGAGTAACTGTTGAATCTCCTCTTCAATCTGGTCTTCTGTTACGACGGTTTGCGCAATCTCCTCGCGCAAGACATGGCGATATCGCTTTCGCAGCCGATGCACCGCAACCTTTACAGCGCCTTCGGTCATTTTCAATTCGTTGGCCACTTCTCGGTACGGAACAGAGTCTTTCTCCGCCGTCAAATACGCTTGAAGTAGCTCGAATTGCCTCGTGTTTCCTGTCGCGGTGGCCTCTGCAGCGAGCCTTTCCATTACCGTGTCCAACACAGCCAAAGCCCACGACCGATCGAATGCCCTGTCAGGCGTCAGTCGTTCAGGGGCTCTCAGACCGTAGTGGCGTTCCGCGTCCGCGAAATCCAGGGGTAGAGGATGTTGTCCACCACCGCGTTTTTGCGCTTGCGCACGGTCGTATTCATTGGCCACGAAGTTTTTCAGGACCGTCAGCAAAAACGCCCTGAACTTCCCGCATTCCCGATCGGCCTTGTTCAACGTACCCTTTTCCAGCATCCATGCGAAGCAGGCTTGCACGTGGTCTTCGGAATCTTGTGGAGTGAACCCACGGCGACGAAGGTAGGCGTAGAGGGGGAACCAATACCGTCTACAGAGTTCCGCCAACGCCTCGCGGTAGTCCGGTGACGACAGGTGCCCCGCGGCAAGCACCATGCTCCATTGCGTGGTGGCGAACCCGTTGCGCTCGAAGTTATCCTGTCTTGAATCCATCGTGTACCCACGGATACCCAGATTCCAAGAAGCCTGCACACGAACAATTACCCGTTTGCACGGCACAAGTCAAAACGCGACAAGCGGGAGTGCGATGGGAGGTACGATGATGGGGCGCATACCGCCGAGCTTCCTGGCAGCTAGACTGTTATTGACGATCATGGACGTGCTTTGGGCTTGGAATGCGCGGAGTCATGACGCATCGGGAATTAAAGACATCATACCGGGTTCGGCACGAATGAACTTCTCGTACTTCGTGACCCCGAGCGCAACCACTGGCGTTGAGTAGAGGATGAAGCAGTTCGATTCTGAAATGGACCCCGGTCGCTGGGTCGACGCCTATGGCGACGACCTGTACCGGTTTGCCTTGGCGCGTTTGCGCAATGCGGCCCAAGCTGAGGACGCCGTGCAGGAGACGCTCTTGGCTGCGTTGAAGGCCAGAGACGGGTTTGCCGGCAAGTCGACGGTACGCACTTGGCTATTCTCGATTCTTAAACACAAGATCATCGATCAGATCCGGCGGGACTGCAAAGAAGACGCGGTCCGCGCCACAGCCGAACGGACCGCCCTGGACGATCTGTTCGAGAAAGGCGGGCATTACAAGGCCTCGCCCCAACCGTGGAGGACCGATCCGCGAACGTCCGCCGAGCGGCGGGAATTCTGGCAGCATCTGGAGGATTGTCTGTCGAAAGGCCAAAAGCGATTGGCCCAGATTTTCTCGTTGCGCGAGCTGGATGGCCTGGACCGGGATGAAATCTGTAAGATTATGGAGATTTCTCCGTCCAATTATTGGGTCATGCTACATCGCGCGCGGTTGGCGCTTCGTGCCTGCCTCGAGCGCAACTGGGGATAAATCGAGCCTGGGATTGCTATCGTGTTGAACTGTAGACAAGCAGCACTGCTGATTTCGCAAGACCTCGACCGCGAGTTGTCGTCGTGGCGAAAGGCGCTGCTGTACCTGCATCTTGCCATTTGCAGTTCGTGCCGGCTCGTGCGCCGGCAACTCACCCGAATCAAATCCGAAGCGCACGAATGCGGCCTGTGCGAAGACGAGGTTATCTCGCAGGTAGACCGGCCCGGGATGCCGCCGGAACTGCGGGATAAACTCAAGAAGACGATCCGCGCGCAGGAAGACGTGCCGGATTTGTAAGGCTTCCACCCTCTCCTCGACCAACCTGATGAACGTGTGCGGGAATGCATCGCACGCGAAACCAGGAACAGCCCCGTCTCCCGATCGATCCGGGTACAACCTTCCGGTGGGGCAAACGACAGAGGAGAATATTCGAATGCGGTACAAACGAATGGTGGCATTGGTGGTTCCGGCCGTGGTGGCCGTCATGGCACTGGGAATCTTTCTTCCCCAGGCAGCGGCCCGCGGCGAAGGCAATCCGTTTCCGGCTGGGGCAATTTACGTGAACAGCCAGGGTCTGTATTTCGACACCATTGCGCCCACCACGTTGCCACCCCACGGCCGGTTCCAATTGCTGTACGTCGGGCCGAACGGGCCGACCACCGAGTACGGTCCCGGCGACGTCGGGTACCTGGGCGGACGTTGGAAGATGGACGACGGCAACGGCGGGTACAAATACTTCTTGTGTCCCTTGATGGGCCCCGGTCACCCGGAACCCTGAGACGGACTTCTCTCGAGGGCGGGGCATCGCTCCGCCCTCAACCCATTTCTCCTATTCGATTCGGTTCATTTTCCAATGGTATTCGTAGATGCGCGGCGGCATGTCATTCTCCGTTGCGGTTTTCCGAAGTGGTGAAGAAGTCGTTCCGCCACGGAGGTCATCGAGAAAATCCGTATTGGGATCGATCGTGTAGCTGAAGCGCAATGGTCGCGGTGCTGTCGTCGGAACGAGGAGCCCCGCGTCGGCGTCGAAGATCGATGTCCGCGCGTAGTCGTCGAAGGTTACGCGAATCGTGCCGAGAGAAGCCACGTGCTTTTCCACGCTGACGACCAGCGTCTGTCCGTCGCGTTCGACGGTTAACTGGACCGGCTCGTCGATCGTGCTCAAATCCTCGATGAAGTTTTGCGCGAGGATCGAACGGGTGCGCGGGTCGGGAGCGGGCGTTCCGCCGATGGCGACGATGCGGTCGCCTGACGCGCAGCTTCTTCGCGGCGTCGCCTTCCAACTCCGCCACCGTGCCGTCTTCGCTGCATCGGATACCGGCCTGCCCCATCTGGAAAGGTACTTTGGCTTCGTGAGTCAGCAGCTCCACGCCGATGTGCGCCAAGGTGCGGTCCGCCTCGTGCGTGAACTGATTGACGGTGAAGCGCAGGCGAACGTGGGGCGGTTTGAGGGTCGTCAAATCGCCGACCTTGAACACGTCGTCCGCCTCCCAGGAGTCGCCCCCCGCCACGGGAACGTCCGGGAGATACAGGTTAGGACCGTCTTCGCCGGAAAAGACGATATCCGTCGGAGATGGTCAGCGATTTGCCCGCGTTGGCGCGCCGCTCCATGTGCTCTGCGACCAATTCGTCCATGTTGTGTGAATTCAGGTGGACAGTCATCGTCATGCGGTAGCCGTCGCTTTCGCGGGCGTCCGGCGTCATAACGCAAACGGCGGACACGTTTTCGTTCATCTTCTGCCGTTGGTGGTCTTGTCGAGGTCGACGGAGATTTCGTAGGCAAGCGGTTCGTCCAAGGTCGGCGTGAACCGCAATAGAAAAGATTCGGAAGATGGATTGGATGTGCACGTCCCGAGTCCTATTGCCGAGATCAACACCACGAGTGGCGATAAACCGATCTTTCCCATGTCGGTACCTTCGCCGCCTTCGCGGAACGCGGCCAATGATCACCCCTGAGCGCAACGACAAATCCTGGCTCTATGGTAGATCACCGTTCGGCCGGTGTACAGCCCATCGATCTACCGGGTCCGAAAAGTGTCTTGCCACGTGTTCCGGAGAGTATGATCTCCAGGAACCTGCGTGTTAGAGGTAGCTGGGCATGAACGTGGAAAGCGAAAGTGACGTGGAACAACTGCCCGGGATCGGTGCGAGTACTATCACCGCATTTGCTGCGCTGCTGCTCGCATTGATCATCCTGGCGGCATGGACTAACACGTTCTTTCATGAGGCGTTGGGACATTGTTTGACATTGGAGTTGCTCGGCGGGACGGCTGAGGGTTTTCGGATTGATTGGTTTGGGGGCGGCCAAGCCTATGGTTTGGATCTTCCCGGGAATTGGTTGCCTAAATTCCTTCACGATTTCAGCGGCATGATGGTAAACGTTGCCACCGCTATGCTGGCGCTGTTGTGGTTGAAATTGGGACAGCCCCGCACGACGCTCCGGCTCGGGCTAATGGTGTTCGCTCTGATGGCGACGTTGGGTCCCATGGCTTATGCTTGCCTCGGTCTCTACTATGATTTCGGCGACGCCAGCGGATGGGCGGACCGCATCCCATTTGTCGGGCGATATCTATGGCTTCCATTTTTGATCGCCGCGCCGTTCGTCGCGAACCTGCTCATGAAGCCGTACGTGGGACTTCAGCAGCGGATGTTCCCAATTGCACCGGCGTTTCGACGCGTGAGCTTTTCCATTTTGACGCTGGGATCGGCGACCGTTGCACTCGCTGCGCTGAACTTCGCGACATCGAACCTGCACCGCGTGGAATTCCCCAAAGCCGCAAGGGCGCAAGCGGTGGAGCGGGTCCGCGTCGCAAAAAGAGAGGTGCTGAGGAAAGAATTGCGCCGCGCGTATCCCCAGGCCAGCGCGCATGTCATCGAAGAACGCGTGGAACGAACGCCCATCGTGGTCGAGCCGGAGGAAGCGCACGTTGGTCCGTGGATTGCGATTGCGTACGTCGTCTTCACGATCGCGGGCGGACTCGCCGCTCTCTGGCGCGGGGCAAGGAGTGAAGCGGAGATGTCGCGGTTTCCGGGAAAGGGCGCCCTCATCGTGTCATGGTTTGCCGTGGCATTGGGATTGGCCGTTCTTTGGTACTGTGGTAACGAATTCCCGTGGCCGCGATTCGGCTAGGTTTTGCGGCGCTGCGCTATCCGGCCGCGCGGGTGTAGATCAGCTCGTAGATGTCCCGATCACCGCGTTCGTAGGCGATTTCCACCGGGGATTTGCCGGCGTCGTTCTTCTGGTTCATGGGTGAGCCGTGATCGATGAGGCTGCGGATAAGGTAAATTGGGGCGGACTCCGCGGCGAGATGGATGGGCAGGTTCTTGTCCTTGTCGGCGATGCTCAGGTCGGGGTTGTACGCGAGCAGGGTGCTGGCCATCGCGTGGTTTCCAGCGGCGAGGGCCACGTGCAGGGCCGTGCGGCCTTCGGAATCCACGGCGTTGATGTTGGCCTGATGGGTGCCGGTTTCGACGCGAACGTATTCTTCTGTGCCGTCCTCCTGCTGGCGCTTCTCGAGTTTCCAGCTCGGCCATTCGGTGAGCAGGTGGCGGACCATTGGTTCGTCGTCCTTTTCCACGGCCACGTGCAAGGGCGGTTCCCCTTGGGGATTCGGAATGTTCGGGTCGGCGCTGTACCGAAGCAGCAACTCCACCATTTCGGTCTGGTCGGAACGGATGGCGAGGTGAAGGGGCGTCCATCCCGTCGCGGTTTTCGCGTCGGGATCGGCGCGGTAGTCCAACAAGATCTGCGCGATGGCGAGTTTGCCGTCCCGCGCCGCGCGGTGGAGAGCGGTATTGCCGTCCACGTCGCGCACATCCGCGGCGACCCCGTCTTCGAGGTATTGCTTGACCGCGTCGAGATCGCCTTCACGGGCCACCATGTGGAACGGGGTCAGGCCGAGCGCGTTCTGTTTGGTGGGCTTCGATTCGCTACCGCCACAACCGGCCGCGATGCAGACGAGCAGCGCCACCACAACCTGGAATCGGACCGATCGGTCGGATCGGTCGGATCGGTCCGGTACAGTGTGCGGAACATGCGTAGTCATCGGCTTTGTATAGCACCCCCACGTATTGCGCGCAAGGCGAAGCGCGGCCGGTGAAGGCAGATATTCCATTGAATTGGAGATTTTACGATTAAGTGACTAGACTCCTGACTTTGGGCCGATCGAACCGGAGAAGCGCCATGTTTCAACGAATTCTCGTGGGAGTCGTGTGTATGTTTTCGATTTTCGGCGCTTGGGCGCAGACCGCGGACCCGCCCGATTACGAGCGGATTCCGTTGTGGAAGGGCGAACCGCCGGGCGCGATGGGCACGGGCGAAGACGATATTCCGTACCTGCTGTACTGCCCGGCGCCGGCGGACACCGCGAACGGCACGGCCATCGTAGTATGTCCCGGCGGCGGGTACGCGAATCTCGCCATGGACCACGAAGGGTATCAGATTGCGGCGTGGATGAACGGCCACGGCGTCACCGCGTTTATCCTCGCGTACCGCCGCGCGCCGTATAAGCACCCCATTCCGTCGATGGATGCGGCGCGTGCGATGCGCATCGTGCGGTCTCGCGCGAAGGATTGGAAGATCGACCCCGCGAAGATCGGCATCATCGGGTTTTCGGCGGGCGGGCACTTGGCGGGCACGGCCAGCATTTTGCCGGAACCCGGCAATCCCGATGCGGAAGATCCGATCGAGCGGGTCTCGTCGCGCCCGAACTTCGCGGTGTTGTGTTATCCCGTGGTTTCCATGATCGATCCGGTGGCGCACGCCGGGTCGCGCAGGAATCTGCTGGGTGACAATCCCGATCCGGCGCTCGTGGAACGGCTGTCGCTGGAACGGCAGGTGACCAAGGATACGCCGCCGATGTTTCTGTTGCACACGACCGAAGACCAAGTGGTCTCCCCGCTGAACAGCGTGCAGTTGTACCGCGCGTTGGTGGAACATGGCGTGCCCGCCGAGCTCCACATCTTTCTGCAGGGACGGCACGGTCTCGGACTGGGCAACAAGGAGCCGATCCTTCCGATGTCGGCCTGGCCGGACCTGTGCATTGCGTGGTTGCATGCGATCAAGATGCTGCCGGGTTGAACTCGTCATTGCGACTTTAATCGTTGACCCTGTGAGGAGCGAGAATCGATGATTCAAACCACGGTGGTTGGAAGTTATCCTATTCCGGACTGGCTGGCGGCGTTGCCTTCGGAACAAGCGGTGATCGATGCAACGTCGGTCGTGTTCAAGATCCAGGAGAACGCGGGGATCAACGTCGTCGCGGACGGCGAGTTGTACCGCTTCGACGTAAACCATCCCGATACGAACGGCATGATCGACTATTTCGTGCGGCCTCTCGGTAACGTGCGTTCCGCGATCAGCCGCTCGGATGTCGAGGCGATGCGTGCGGACCCGCAAATGAAATGGCGCGCAAAGCCCGCGGGCGTGGTGGAGGGCCCCATCACCGAGGGCACGCTCGACATCGTGTCGGATAGCCGGCGCGCCCGGGCGCTGACGAACTCGAAAATGAAGTTCACGCTGACCGGTCCGCATATGCTGTGCAAGACGCTGCTGGACCATCACTACAAAGACACGCCTACGCTGTGCAACGCCATTGCCGACGTACTCGCGAAACAAGTCGCGGAACTCGACGCCGACATCGTCCAGGTGGATGAGGCGAATCTGCCGGGCCATCCCGAGGATGCGGAGTGGGCCTTGGCGGCCATCAATCGCGTGTTGGATGCCGTGAAGACCACGCCGGCCGTGCATTTGTGTTTCGGTAACTATGGCGGCCAGACGATTCAAACCGGGGACTGGGAACACCTCATCGGTTTCCTGAGCGGCCTCCACGCGGATCACGCGCTCCTTGAAGTCGCGCATCGCGACACCTGGGAACTGGCAAACCTTGCGAAGGTCGACAAGAAACTCGGCATTGGTTTGGGCGTGGTGGACATCAAGACCAACGTGGTCGAGACGCCCGAACAGATCGCGAAGCGCATCGAAAACGCCGTGCAAAAACTCGGAGACGGCCGGGTCACCTACATCAACCCGGACTGCGGCTTCTGGATGTTGAAGCGCAGCGTCGCAGACCGCAAGATTCGCGCACTCGTCGAGGGACGCGATCTCTTCGAAGGCCGATGATCGCTGTTCAGTCCGCAGCGGCTGCCGTCGCGCGCGGTATTTCAAAACGGTCACCCGGACCGACATTGACAATCCAGGCGTCGCCGCCCGGTGTGAATGGCGTACCTTCTGTGACGGGCGTGACAAATTCGAGGGTGCCGTCGGAGACGTCGCGCAGGGGAATGAACGCGGTAAATCCGGGATCGCTGGCGTAGGCGCCGTCGTAGACGGATGCGAAAGCGAGACCGGTTTCCGTCGTAATTCCTTCCGGCTTCACTTCAGACACGCGTACACGGCCCACGCGGAGATCGTCCCGCAAAGTAAACAGGAAGCCGTCGTCGACCTTCTCTGCGCGCTGGATCGTGTGGGTCGTCCGGCGGATCGTGTTTTCGAAATTAATCACACTTCCCACGAGAGAGTCTAGGTCGATGTTCGTCGCATTGGTACGGACGTGGATCTGGCTCATCTTCGGATCGACTCCAACGACTTCGCCGGCGAGCGGCGGCTGTTGCGGCAGCTTGTCATCGCCAACGGTGAGATACGTACCGCCTGCGAACCAGCGTCGCGAAACGGCGCCGTCCGCGAATTGCACCAGCGCAAACTCCGCATCGGTTTCGATCGCGGGGTCGGCGATGCGCAAGGGTTGACCGCCCGTGTTGATGAGCACCACGTCCCGCGCGCCGTTCCCTTCCTGCATGCCAATCGACAAGGCAACACCGTCGCCTTCCGCGAGATCGACGGCATGGACGCTGTCAATGGCCGGCGTTTCGGAGAAGGGTTCCAGGACGCTTACGAACCGTGATTGCAATGCGTCGCCGGTTCTTCGCGCGATCAGGTACTTCAGAATTTCGTGGTGCTTCACGGGGGATACCGTGGCGTCCGCGAGGATCGCTTCGGCGTCCGGCGTCATAGAATAAACCCGAAGCTTCGCATTGGCGTCGTGCTCGTGGGACCACTCGCAAAGGACGGGTCCGCCGCTGGAACGTTGCACGTTGAACAAGTGCTGAAACCCCGAGCCGTGGTAGCCGGAGTAGCCACCTGTGTACCCTTTCGCGGCGAGTTTGGGGTCGTCGTACATCACGCCGAGGGGGACGTCTTCTCCAGCGAGCGTACCGGCCACGGGGTCGGACCACTCGCCCGTCAGGGCATGAAAGGTTCCGGGCGGACCGTGGAGACTGTAATCGTGTTCCGCGCCGCCGTCGACCGTGAAGCAATCCACGACGTAGGAGTGGGCCTCGTCCACATCGATCATCAGTATGCGTCGCCGGTACTCGCTGGTCTGGTCATAGATCCCGGCGTCGTCGATATCGAGGGCGCGGGCAAAATCCCGGTTCACAAACAGATTCACCGTGCCGTGGTGGTTGTTGGATTGGCGCGACGCGTCAACGACTACGGTGTTGTGCGTGACGGTGTTTTTGCTCCACGTGTAGATGCCTGGAACGTAAGCGTTCATGAAATCGGGATAACCCGTGTCCGGCATCATGACCTGGTCGTCGGCAAACAGATCGAAGTGGAGCCGGTCACTGTGACCGTGGCCGCCCGCGTAGCCGTAGTACAACGACACCGAAACCGTGTTGGCGGGATTGTTCAGGATCGCCATGCCGTAGCCGTCGAGCAAGCGCGACACGACAGGTTCGTCGGGCGTACTTGCCGCTTCGATGGGGGGATCGAAGAGCGTGTCGAACGTGGAGAAGCCCGCCCCGCCTATGGCGCCGAAGGATTGGAGCTGTTTGCGGTAACGCGGGTCGTGATACGCGCGGAAGGCGTTCTGGTAAACGAAGGCGTTTTGTCCCACAAGCCCGCCGTAGACCGACCCGCTGTCGCCGAGGGACGGCGTGTACAGGCCGATGTTCACGATGTCGAGAACGGCGTCGTAGAGCCGGTGCATCTTCGGAATGGCGTACACATCGTACCCGGCGCGTTCGAGGGCCTTTGCCACGGTTGTGAGATTGACGACCCAGGAGAAGTTATAGCCCGGCGACGTCTCGTACGGCGCGCCGTCACGGTACACGAGGTTGTATAGGGCGTAGTTCAGACCCGTCATACGATCGTTGGATCCGGCGTTGTTCAGAATGCCGTCCAGCCATTCCTTCTGCTTGCCGTATTGCCGCGTGATGGCCGCGTACACGAGGGCTTTCTGGTGCATGCCGAAGTTGCCGCGAATCTTGCCCTGGAAGTAGGCGTCGATGCCTTCTTCCAACAGATTCGCTTCGATGTTCGCGCGAACCTGCTCGCCGGTCTTGCCGGGAACGGTGTTGTCGTCGATGGTTTCCCAGACGTAGTCGTAGACCTCGGACAAAGTAGTAAGCGTGCCGGTTTCCCAAATGAGGTTGACGATCTTGCCTTCGTACCGGGAGCCGTTCGCGGCTTGAAGCTGGCCGTATCGCGACTGCACGTGGTAGTCCATGTTCGGATAGACCTCGGCGATGCGATCGAGCAACACCGCCGCCTTATGGGCGTAGGCCTCGTCGCCGGTCAAGAGGTAGGCCTGCGCGAGGTACTGCACCGCCGGGATGAGTGTGGTTCTGCCAGGTCCAGTGGTTCGCGTAGGCGACGAACCAGTACTTCTCGCCATTGGGTCCGGTCCAGCCCCAGCCGTCGTCGGGGTAGTCGCCCGTCAACAGGGAACGATCTTCGAGGCCGGACGCGTAAAACGCAGCGTAGTCGTTGCTCGGGTAGGTCGTGCCGTCCACGGGGCAGGTGACTTTGAACGGCTTCTTCGGATCGATGATCCAGGGATAGGTGCCGCCCTTTTCGTAGATCTCCTTGCCGCACTTCGGACACCCTGCCGTGCCCACGTTGAACGCGCGCGGCACGTCGGCCGTCGGCACGAGTTTGCGGAGGGCGTCGTCGTCCCAGGCCCGCCATTCGTCCGCTCGGCTGACGATCGTGTCCGCGATGGCTTTCGCCGTATCGTACTGCGCGACATTCTGCCGGGCCGTGGCGATTTGTTCGTCCGACACCAGGGTGCGATCCGTCTTCAACGGGAACTGGGGTTCGCGCACCTTCGGCGGCATGAGCCCGGCGCGGGCCGTGAGGGCGAGGGACAAGAAGAAGAGTAAAAGAGAAAGCCGAGATTTCGATAGCAAGATATCGTTTCCTTTCCACATGAAACGGAAGGCGTCTCCGAGTTCCTTATACTCGATGGAGCAGCGCTCACGCCACAATTCCCCAGGTTCCCGGTTTGGGTCTTGCCGCGACTTCAATTGACGATGAATCGACGAAGAACATCCCCCTTGATCCCCCTTCGAAGGGGGAGTTGTGTTTGGTTCTGTCCATTGATATCAGTCGGTGCTCTATCCAAATTCCGATGCTTTGTTGGTCCAACAAGCAACGTGAAGCGTTGCGCGTAATTCCCCCTTTGAAGGGGGATCAAGGGGGATGTTCTTCGTGGCCGGAGAAGACTCAATTGCGATCGGGACGCTTGGTGGGCTAGCGTCATACCAGAATCTTGGGCAGCGGACACGACGCAGCCTGCGTCTTTGGGGGAGTCATCACATGGTTGGAATACTGGTCGTTCTTGCCGGTCTGGGTGCTTCGGGGAATCCCTTGGTTTTCGAAACGGATTCGTTTCGCTATGAACTCTCGCCCGAGGCTACCAGCGTCGCGTTTGTCGACAAAGCGACGGGAACGGATTATTGCGTTTCGGACAAAGCCGTCCCGTTCGCGACGTGGATTGATGATGCCGCCCATCCCGCGACTGGTGCTCGGCGCGATGGCGAAATGCTGATTGTGCAGTTCGGCGATGCCGAACGGGAAGCGTCGTTTCGGGTGTCCGCCCATAAGCGGCGGCTCGAATTTGAACTGGCAGGACTCGCGGGCGACGTCGACGCGTTGCAGGAACTGCATTTCGCCACGATACCGCTCACCTTGGCTGGGTCATTCGACGAACCGTTCGCGGTCAGCCCCCTTGCCTTGAACCTGGAAACGTATTGCGCGGAGATTCCGGGGTACACCGGATCGCTCTCGGGCGCAAAGTGTTTCGCGAAGCTGGGCATGGAAGGTTGTGCGCTCGCTATCGTCGCATGCCCGTCGGGTGAACTGCGCGACGCGTTGAAAGACGCGATCGCGGATGCAGATGCGTTGCCTAAGTCCGACAAGGGCGGTCCGTGGGCCTTGGACGCCGACATCAACCAGCAATCCTACTTCCTCGATACGTCCGGCAAAGTCAACGAGCAGACCGTCGATTCGTGGATCGAAATGTTGAATGGACTGGGCGTGAAGCAACTCGACCTCCACGGCGGGTACGCCTTCCGCTTCGGCGACTACGCGCCCAACCCCAAGGAGTATCCGAACGGCCGGGACAGTTTGAAGAACGTGGTGGACCGGCTGCACGAGGCAGGTATCGCCGTCGGGTTGCATACTTATGCCATGTTCATCGCGAAGGACACGCCGTGGGTCACGCCGGTGCCGGATCCCGGCCTGGCCAAGAATGCGGTGTTTACACTCGCAAGCGACCTGTCTGAAACCGGCGCCGATGTTCCCGTCGTGGAGACGACGGAGAAGATGTCGCCGCTTACGGGATTTCATTTTCGTAACAGCGCGACGATTCAAATCGACGACGAACTCATCGTGTTCACGGCGGTCTCGAAAGAAGCGCCCTACGCGTTCAGCCAATGCACCCGCGGCGCATACGGCACGGCCCCTGCCGCCCACACCAAAGAGGCGAAGGTCTATCACCTCAAAGAATGTTTCGGACTCTTCGCGCCGGACCCGGACTCGGAGTTGTTCCACAAGGTCATCGCGGAAACCGCGAAGACGTACAACGATTGCGGCTTCGACATGATGTACATGGACGCCCTCGACGGATCGGACGTGATCGACTTGAAGGGCGGCGGCCAGTTCGCGTGGTACTACGGCGCAAAGTTTACGTACGAGTTGTTCCGGCAGCTCAAGAAGCCGCCGCTCATGGAGATGAGCACCTTCGGTCACCATCTCTGGGCGGTGCGTTCGCGCATGGGCGCATGGGACGCCTGCCAGCGCGCGCCTCAGACGTTTGCCGATATCCATGTGCTGTCGAACAGCGAATGGCGCAGACATTTCTTGCCGACGAACCTGGGCTGGTGGGGCATCTTCCCCTGGAGCGGTGTACAGCCCAAACGTTCCCTCCCCTCCGATGTCGAATACATTTGCGGCAAGGCACTCGGGACGGACAGCAGCTTGTCCTTGTTGCTTGGATTTTCACCCAGCGCGTATCCAACGAGTTACCAACAGCAGCGCCTCGGCGCGATCATCAAGCGCTACGAAACATTGCGGTTGTCGGGGGTCGTGCCGCAGGCCGTGCGCGACCGGCTTGCCACGCCCGGACAGGCCTTTCATCTCTCGGACGGCCCCGACGGAACGTACCAGTTCCGGCCGGTGGAGTTTGCCCGCCACGATATCGCGTCGGTGGACGGGAACGATTCCTGGCAAGTCGAGAATCTGCACGAAGCGCAAACGCCAAGCATTACGATCGAAACCCTGCTTTCCGCCGAGGCCTACGATTCACCGGGCTCGGCGCTGGTCGAAGACTTCTCCAATCCATCCGCGTACACCCAAGTCCAGTGCAATCAGGGCGTATCCGCCACGTTCTCCATCGTTGACACGCCGGTGCACGACGCGCCTGTAAGCGCGTCTTTCGTGGCGACCAATCAAAGCGCGGAGCGCACGCGCGCCTGGGTCACCGTTCAGCGGACCTTCGATCCGCCCATCGACTTGAGCGGGCGCGGAATGGGGCTATGGGTGCACGGCGACGGCAAGGGGGCGTTGCTCGATCTTCAGATTCGCTCGCCTAAACACGTGACCTTCGCGCTAACCGAACACTACATGAAACTCGATTTCACGGGCTGGCGTTACGTCGAATTGATCGACACCGAGGACTACGCCATCGAGCGCTACGAGTGGCCCTATTCCCGTCCGCGCAGCGAGTGGGAGAACAACCTGGCATCCGCCATGGGTTTCGCCTATCCCGTCTACCACGCCCATCTCAACTACGGCCAGATCGGGGAACTGCACTTGGCGCTCAACGATCTGCCCCAGGGCGAGGAAGTGCGGGTCTTCCTTGGGCCGATCCGGAGCATCCCGCACAAGACCGTGACCTTCCACAATCCGGAACTCACGTTCAACGGGCAGCGCATCGCGTTTCCCGTGACTTTGGAAAGCGGTCACATGCTCGAATTCACCCCGCCGAACACCTACACCGTCTGCGACAAGGCGGGTGAGTTAATTACGACCGGCACCATCGAGGGCGAGGCCCCGCTGCTCCAACCCGGCGGCAACACCATCGCGTTCAAGGCCGAGCCTCCCGAGGACGCCACGCTCCACGCACGCGTCACCCTGACTACGGCGGGGGAGGCGCTCGGGGGGTGAGGGAACAAGCGTACATACCCCGATTGAATTATATGCATCAATAATGCATAATGATACATATGAGAACTACGCTCAATATAGACGACGAATTGGTGGACAAGGCTTCCAGCCTGACCGGGATCAAGGAAAAGACCTCGCTGGTTCGCATGGGTTTGGAAGCACTCATCGCTCGGGAAAGTGCTCGGCGTCTGGCTGCTTTGGGCGGGACTGAACCGGGCCTTGAACCGGTGCCAAGACGGCGGGCAGCCAAGCTGCGATGATA
Source organism: Candidatus Hydrogenedentota bacterium (assembly GCA_963745075.1). Classification (GTDB taxonomy): domain Bacteria; phylum Hydrogenedentota; class Hydrogenedentia; order Hydrogenedentales; family SLHB01; genus JAHDWY01. The sequence goes on from CAVUWV010000023.1 coordinate 23,179, forward strand.
CTCGTTGATACGTCGGTATGGGTCGACCATTTCCGGAATGGCAATGCTGTGCTTGAAACGTTGCTACACGATGGCGAGGTGATGACGCATCCTTTTGTCGTGGGCGAGCTTGCCTGCGGATCGCTCGCAAATCGCAACACGATTCTCGCGCTGCTCCAAGAACTTCCGGAAGCACCGTCTGCAGAGCACGACGAAGTCATGAGTCTGGTTGAACGGAAGCGCTTGTGGAGCCAGGGCATCGGTTGGATCGATGCACATCTGCTGGCGTCCTCGTTGCTCGCAAACACACCGGTCTGGTCTTTGGACAAGCGGCTTCAATTGGTTGCCGGAAGTCTTGGCGTCGCAAAATAGGTTCTCGTGTCGCGGGCTTCCTTCAAGTTTGCTTCGCTCGGCGTTCCTTACTGCTCGTTGCCCTGAATCCGGTCAAGCGCGTCGCGAGGGTTGAGTATCGGGATGCCCTGAGCTTGGCCGAGGGCCACCAAATGGCTTTTGTCGCCCGATACAATGAGGTCAGCTTCGCCGGCGATGGCCGTTGCCAGTACTGGATTATCCTTCGGGTCCGGAGATAGGTCTACTTCCGGTAGCGTAGTAACCACCACCCCGACGGATTCCATGTTGTACACGAGGTCTTCGACTTCTTCGCGCGAAATCCGCTCACGCAAGTGTTTTCGGCTGCAAACATCACGGAGCTCGTCGGTAAGATGAGATGAGGAAACAATCGTGTGCTGGTTTTGCTTAATAGCAGTCAGAATCTGACCGGGGGGACCGTTGCTGGAAAGCAGGGCACTTACCAGAATATTCGTATCAAGCAGGATTCGCACGGACTGCCTTTAAGGCTTCATCCGCGAGGGCCTGGGCTTCCTCAGGCGAGAGGTCCCTGTTCCGTTCTTGGATGGCATCGACGGTATCCCAAAAAACGGCCCGCCTTACGGCTCGGTCGACGTACTTTGACAAGTCGCCTTTCTTACCACCGGTGCGCGCCAGGTAGCTACGCACGCTCCGGTCTGTTTCCTCTGATATGACCAAATTCCAACGGCTCATGACGGGCTCCATATATGTGTTTATACACACAACTTTACCCCAGTTTTGAGGAGGTTGCAAGAAGAACCGACTAGATTCGAGCGGTCTAACTACTTGACGGCCCTTTCAAAGTGTGTTACACTTTCGACACAGTGAAACTGTACTGCGGCCTCTGGAGGGCCGGTCATCATGCTACATCTTACCGTGAATCAGGGCGACGGCGTTCCGCTCTATCTCCAATTGGTGCAACAGATTAAGCACCTCATCGCTACCGCGCGGTTGCAACCGGACAGCGAATTGCCGTCCGTGCGGGCCTTGTCCGAGCAGTTGCTGGTCAACCCCAATACGGTCGTGCGGGCCTATCGGGAACTGGAGACAGCGGGGCTGATTTACAAGAAGCGCGGTGCCGGGACCTACGTCGGGGCCGCGACCACGCCGTACACCGACGAGGAATGCCGGCGGATCCTGTCGCAACGGGCCGACGCGCTCATTGTGGAAGGCCGGAACCTGGGGTATAGCGCGGACCAACTCGTCGAACTGCTGCATGAACGCGACCGGGCCTTGAACGGGCACGCACGTCAACCCGAGGGAAACTCAACGAAAAAGGGGCATGCACTCAACGATGGCGTCTAGCTCAAAGAACATCCACCTTGATCCCCCTTCAAAGGGGGAATTGCCCGCGACGCTTTGCGTTGCGTCTTTGTCGAACCCACGACTTCGTCTGGTGACAATCAACGTTGACTGCTTCGTAAACGTGGGTATGCGAATTTCCCCCTTTGAAGGGGGATCAAGGGGGATGTTCTTCCGCTGCAACGGGAAATCGGCCCGAGGAAGGGTAACTCAGGGCAGGGTAATGGCCCGAAAGCCCTTCAGAAGATATCGTGGCGATGTCCGCCGACCCCAAGAGCGCAGAAAGGAATGGGAATGATGGTAGAGCAACAATCCGAATCGTTGGTAACGGTGCGCAACCTGTCGTGCCGGTTCGGCCGGAAAGTCGCGCTGGACGGGGTAAGTCTCGACATCACCAAGGGCCGGGTCTTTGGGTTGATGGGCGAAAACGGCGCGGGTAAGACGACCCTGATCAAGCACATCCTCGGCGCGCTCACGCCGAAACAGGGCGAGGTTCGCGTATTCGGCGTCGACCCGACGCGGAACCCGCCCGCCGTGCTCTCGCAGATCGGCTACCTCTCCGAGGATCGTGATTTGCCCAAGTGGATGCGCGTCAAAGAGGCGTTGCGTTACACCCAGGCCTTTTATCCCGACTGGGACGAGTCGTATGCCGAACGCCTGCGGGAACAGTTCCGGCTTCCCGCGAATGCCCGCATCCGCAATTTATCCCGCGGTGAGAAGGCGAAGGCCGGTCTACTGCTCGCGCTGGCCCACCGGCCGCAACTGTTGTTGCTCGACGAACCGTCTTCGGGGTTGGACGCGGTCGCGCGGCGCGACATCCTCGGCGTGGTGGTGCGGTCGGTCGCGGAAGAGGGGCGAACGGTAGTCTTCTCTTCGCACCTGCTGGACGAGGTCGAGCGGGTGGTCGACAACGTCGCGATGATCCACCACGGGAAACTTGCGTTGCACATGCCCATGGACGAGCTGAAGGCCACGCACCAGCGGCGGGTCGTCGCGTTCGCCGAACCGGTCGCTACCTTCCCCGCGCTGGATTGCGTGCTGCACGTGGAGGGTGAAGGCCGCGAATGGGCCGTCATCACCCACGGCGAGGCGGACGTCACGCGCAGCACATTGGAGCAAGCCGGTGCGCGCATTCTCGACGAAAGCACCCCTTCGCTCGACTCCGTTTTTGTCGCTCGGGTAGTCGGCAGTCAAACCATGCAGGCGGTGGCATAGCCATGAACAGCAATTCGAAAGCGGCGGAAGGCGCGTTGCGCCGGGAAACCGGCAGGCTTGGCACCATGATCAAGGCTTTGGCCTGGGAGGAGTGCCGCGTCGGCGGCGTCATCGCCGGTTGGTGCCTCATCGTAGGATTGCTTGGTCTTGCCTTCAGCCGCGCGTCATTGAGCGCCTCGGCGTGGAGCCACGATCCGGAACTCATCTTGCTCTTTGCGGTGGGGATGCCCATGCTCACGGCGCTGCTGCTCATTCTCAGCACGGACTACTCCGGCCATCTCGTCGGTGGGTTCTCCCAACGCATCCTACACTTGCCCGTACGGGCGTCCGCGGCCGTTGTAGTCGCGCTCTTGGCACGAACCGTCTTTGTCTTTGTGTCCGCGTTCGTATTCACGACCGCATGTTACGCGCTGTTCGGCGATGGACCCGGAATCGGCGCGATTCCGGGCATCACGTTGGTCTATCTGCTCGCACAGACCATCGATTGGTTGCGAAAACCTCTCTCGGGGTTGTCGAGTTTGCTCATTGTCGCGTTTGTCGTTGCCTCCATTCTCCTGGGTCTCGGCGGGGCCATGGAAGACGCCGCGCGAAGTTTGGCAAATCATCCGGAGGCCCTGGCCATTCTGCTGTGCCTCGCACTTGCACCCGCCTACGGCGTTGCCGTTGCAGCGGTACACGCCGCCCGCGTTGGACGGCGAATTGGCATCCCGGAGCTTTGGGAATGGCCGCGCTACATTTCAGTGCCATGGCTCGTACGGAGCAGACCGTTCGCCACGCCACTGGCGGCGCAGGTCTGGTTTGACTTGCGGCGCACGTGGTGGATATTGCCGGGGGTTACGGTGCTTTTCTGCATTGTTGTTCCGATAGCGCTTTGGCTGAACGCTAAACCCGACGAGACGCTGCGCGAGTACTTTCCCTTCATGGTAGGTCTTCCCGCCTTTGCCGGAATTGTATTTGGCGCGGTTATGCACGGCGGATTGGCTGGTCGCCGCTACGCCAAGACGCAGGCGCAATTCCTGAACCCGTTAACCAGCGCGCAGTTCGCCTTCGCGCGAATCATCACGAACGCGACCATCCTGGTTCCCGTTGTCGCGGTCGTGCTCGTTCTCCACTTGAGCCTCGATGGTAACCGCTTCATCTCTGAAGTCATCCCGAACGCACTCGCGATAGACGCCACGTCGTACCGCGAAGTTCTTTGGGTGCTGCTCGGCCGGGGGCTATTGGTTGGACTGATCGCATGGCCGCTGATGAACGGTGGAAACCGCACGATTGCGGGCCTGCTCGCCGCCGAAGTGGCGCTCGCCGCCACGCTGGGCTCGTTTCATTGGAACGATCTCGTCGATTGGCACGACACGCGCATGCTCCTGCCCGTCTTTGCTATCGCCGTCACTATCGGCGCATGTATCCGCGCATGGAAGACGGGCGTCCTTTCATTGCGGGCGCTATGCCTGTCCGTCGGCGTGTGGGCCTTGGCCACGTGGGTGCTGCTGCATGCGGAATTCTCGGCGCAAATGCTGAACGGTTCGCAATGGCTCTGGTACACGACCGGCCTCATCACATGCCTGGCGTGGGGAGCACTGATCCCGTTGCCGTACGTGGGCACGGCGTTGGATGTGCGCCGCCGCCGGCACGGGAAAGCGGCCCCGCAGGACCCGGTGCAACACATCACGGCCGACACCTCGCTTTTCAACGGGAACGCGCGCACTGTGGGCCGAGGGCTGGTGGCGACCCTGGTCGTGTTTCTGGTTTGGCTCGCCTGGCCCGCGCGTCCGGCGTATGAAGCCTACTGGCGAGCCCACGGCTACCCGGTGACGCTTCAAGAATTGAATAACTGGTACCCGGAGGTACCCGACAGCGAAAACCGGGCGTTGGCGTACCTGAAAGTGGTGGATCAATATGACCGTGCGCACGCAACGTGGGTAGCGCATTACAAAGAGTCAGACGCCGAAACCGAACCTTCGCAAGGGAAACCCGGTATTCCGGGTCCAGCGCCCGCACGTCCCGAATCTATGCAGAGTGTCGATGAACGTCTCCTCATCGTCGGGAGCGGCAAGCTAGAACGAGGAATACCGATTGCTGCGGCGACGTGGCGAACTACCGAGGCGTACTGGCAAGGCGTTACGTCCAAAATCGCGCCGGAATTGGAACAGGTCGGGGCCGAACCCATGGCCGGCAGCCGGTACCCTATTGATTTGCGAAAAGGGTTTGCCACCGATTTGCCTTACCTCGCGAACTTGCGAAACCTGGCCCGGCAGCTTTCCCTCGATTCGGTGCATTGGACCATCGCCGGCGATCCGGAAAGGGCGGCCCAATCTATCGATGCGCTGTTCCCTCTCGCGAACTCCCTTTCTGAAGAGCCATTGCTCATTTCCCAACTGGTTCGATTCGCGATTCTCGGTATCGCATATGCCGATGCCGAGGACCTCATGAATCGGTCGGTACCGTCGGACCAAACGCTTGTTGATCTGGAGCGAACGTTTTCGAATGCGCTGCCGCCGGCCGACGAGAGAATGATGCTGGACCACGCCCTAGTGGGCGAAGCTACGGTAACACTGAATACGATTGCATCACCGGACGCACTGGCCGCCACCAGCCCCAGTCTTGGTAGCAACCAACGTCTACTATCGGGAACGGCGGTACTCTTCTGGCAACTGGTCGCGCCCGCTGCCGCGGAACGCATGGCGATGATGGACTTTTACAATCGCTACTTGACCGTCCCGCAGCGGCCGTCTTACGACTACGCGGCGTCGGGCGATAGGGACATGGGATGGTTGGGCGAGGACACGGGTTTCTTTGCGCCGCTGTCCGCCATCTTGACCCCCGCTCTTTCCAGCGCCTACGACGCCGAATGGCGGATTCGCGCGCAATTCGATATCGCCCGCACGGCCATCGCGGTGGAACGGTATCGCCTGGCCAACGGCCGGTTGCCGGATACGTTGCAGGAGCTCGTGCCCACATATTTGCCCGCAGTGCCGATGGACTACTTCGCCGGTGGCGACGAGACGCTTCGCTACCGTCAACTTGGTGGCGAGTCGTACGTAGTCTACAGCGTCGGACGAAACGCCCGGGATGACAACGGCGAAGAGATGGACAACTGGTGGAGCGAAGGCGACATCACGTTTACCGTCGCGCCGCTCCGCGTTCGGACGGATCCGCAGGTCGCGCCGGCGTAAGAACGATCGAAGGATCTGCGTCTTACGTGGCTTAAGGGGCCTGGTGAAATCGGCTACACGGAGCGCGAGGACCTTGGGCAAGATGCCCAAGCCACAGGAATTCGCATTGATTGGATGTGACTCGTCCACCGTCGGATCGTTGGCTTGGCGGGTAGGAAACCCCGTCCTTCTTGCGGGCCGGATTGTAGGTCGATCGAACGCAGAATCGGGGCGAATGGCCCGTTCCTGACGACTCGTACGTTGTGCTTGAGCAAGGATAGAGAGGATCGTGTTCGGAGCAAGGGCTCGATATTCCGTCACCTCGCTTAGTCTATCGGATTGTGTTTTCTCGAGCACAAGCATGAGCACGAGCACGATGAAGATTGCCAATATACGCTCGGGCCGCAGTCGATGTCTTTCTTACGGCGCGGCGCAGGAAGCGATTCCGATCAGTTTCGCCAGTTCTTCGATAGCCATGCGCCGGTCGATATCCGCTTCGTAGATTGCGGAGACCAGCTTCCGCGCGGCGCCGATATCTCCGCAGCCCTTGCCTCGGGAAAGCAGTTCGCGGCACGAATCGGGCATGGGGCCCCAGTTGCCGCATTCGGTGAACTGGTCGCTCAGGAACACGAATTTCGGGATGGCTTCGCCGCCGTTCGTCAGGAAACGGACGAAGACGTCGGGATGCTGTTCGCGGGTGATAAAGCGGAGTTTCACGTTCGGAGCCGCTTCCGCGAGGCGTTGCAGCACAGGCACGTGGCGCACCACGTCGCCGCACCAGTCCTCCGCGATGGCAATAACGTGTACCGGCCGCGGCACGGCGCCGAGGAAGGCCGTCACCGGTGGTTCCAGGGATATGGCATTGCGGATGCCTTCCATCTTCCGTGCGTTGTCCTTATTCTCCGCCGCCGCGATCCAGGCAGAATAGTCCTGGCCGGAGTTGAAGACGGATTCCCAGTCTATTGTAGGCAATACAGGCGGGCGTGGCATAGATGTGACTCCTTCTGGATGAACAATTGGGTATACCGTAAGAAACGGTGTGGGGATGGGTCTTTATTTCAGGTCTGTGACCGTCCGTGTCAGTCCGTGCAGGTCCGCGTCATCTCAGACTGAACGCACAAACCTCAGAAAATCTTCTCCACATACACGGTGTCGTCTGCTGCGAAATGCGCGTCCGCGGCGGCTTCGAGTCCGAGGCGGACGGTGCCGTCGCCGTCAACTTCTGTGATGCGCAGGTGGACGGAGCGCAGGCCGCCGAACCACCAGCGGCGGTCGCAGACATAAATGAGATCGCCGAGTTCGGCGTTCATGACATCCAGTGCGGATTGGGGAACGACCGCACCTTCGAACTCGGTCATCGATTCGTCGACGACGACGCGGAGGTGAGCGCGTTTGCCCGCGCGGCGATTCAGCGGTCCGCCCTTGAATGCGCGCATGGCGTCGAGTTGGGTGCCGGTCGTGAGACCGACGATAGTATCGACGGCGCGCGCTTTGGTAAAGGCCGTCACAGCCACACCGATGCCCGTGCAGATCGCGAGACCGTACAAGGCGCGCATGAATTTGTAGCTGTCGGGTCCCATGTCGAAGGCGAAGGGTCCAATCAGACGCTGATCCCATCCGGGGACGAAGCTGACAAAGATCGCCAAGAGTCCGGCGGCCATGGTGGCGACCGCGGCGGCGGGCGTGTAGCGTTTCCAGAGTACGCCGAGGAGGATAGCGATGACGATGGGCGGCGTGACCGCGGCGGTGAACATGGCGTGGGCGTTGTAGATGCTTTTCGACGTCATGAAAACGGGCACGAGTGCGATGCCGAGCAGGCAGGTAGAGACACTGCTGAACCGTGCGACGACGAGGTAATGGCGGTCTTCGGCGTTGCGATGCACGTAGGGGCGATAGATGTCGTTCACGAAGATGGCGCTCACCGCCGTGATCAACGTATCGGCCGTGCTCATGAGCGCCGCCGTCAACGCGGCCAATACGAACCCGAAGATCCCGGGGGCGCAGAGGAAGTGGGCAGCGTCGATGAAGGCGTCCTTGCCTTCGGTGGTGAGTTCGCCGTTCTCGACGAGGGCCCGCGCGATCCAGCCGCCGCTGCTGACCGTAATCGCGGCGAGGGGCGCCAACACGAGAATCCAGAAGACGGCCATCTTCCGCGCGTCGTTCACGGTGCGGATAGCGAGGAAACGCATGATCATGCCCTGGTTCATGAGCACGAAGGCGCCGGTATTCGCGAGGCCGTCTTGGGCGTAGATCCCAACGAAGCTGAACTCGTCCGGGTGGTTGAACTCGGAGAAGGCGAAGCGATGGGACTGGGGCAACAAGGCCCAGAAATCGCCGAAGCCCCCGAGATGATAAATTCCGACGGCGAACAGACCGAGCCCGGCGATAAGCAGGATCATGCCCTGGGCGAGGTCCGTCATGATCACGGAGGTCTGGCCGCCCGCGAACATATAGAGCATGACGGCGAATCCAGCCGCGACGGCTCCGGCCATGACCGGCCAGCCGAGGAGCGTGTTGAGGGCCTGCCCCAAGGTGTAGAGGTTCACGCCCACGTAGCCGACGAGATACAGCAGAATGAGGCCGGTGGCGGCCATCCGCGCGCCAGTGCCGAAGCGGCGCTCGAAATATTCCGGTATGGATTGGATCCGGCCGAAATAGATGATCGGCAACCAGACCAGCAACAGAATCGGAATCCAGAACCAGTCGTTAAGATAGGCCTGCGTGCTGCTGATGCCATATTTGAAACCGACTTGACTGTATTTAATGAAGCTGTAACTGCCGACGGTCGTGGCGATGCTCGAGAACGCAATGAGCCACCAGGCGAAGCGTTGGCCGCCGAAGAAGAAATCCTTCGTGCTGCGCGTGTACTTCCCGAACCAAAGCCCAAACCCGACGACACTCAAGAAGTACGCGACGATCACGAGATAATCGAGGGGTTCGCCCTTGAGGTGCTGGGTCTCAATCATGGCGCGACCGCGTTACCGGGCAGGAACGGCAACCAGAAGGTGAAGGCGCAGTAGAAGACGAGCAGTCCGGCGAACCCGGCGGCGATCATGGCAATCATGCGTCGATCGCGGGAATCCGTGAGATCGAGGTAGCCGCTGCTCACGCCGCACCAGATACCGATGGCGCAGAGCACGGCGCCCATGCCAAATTCAACGACGATTGGTAATACGCGTTCGATTCCCATGGTCCGCCCGCCCCTCTTGCCCACACGGTGGAACGGGTTGGATGATAACGGCTGCAAACGGGATGGCGCAAGCCCTCCCCTTTTCGTAATCGTAATCGGTCTTCCGTTGGGATTTGGTGCTTCGATTACGATTACGAACGGGAGGGAGAACGGTAACCCGCAAACCTTCGGTCACGGGCGCTGTTGTCACGGAGCGGGCGTTGTGTACAATGGCACGTTTGAAGGCTCGCAAGGGAGTATTAGCTTCATGCTTACCGTTTTTGCCGCTATGTTGATTGCATCGCAGTCCGCGCTGGGGGCCGTGGTCGAAGAAGACACGGAGGTCCAGGGGACGTATACCACATTTCGCGTGGCGCCGGAGGCCGGTGCAGGCGTGGAATGGTTCGGCTCGTCCGTTTCCAAAGTGAACAACGCGGGCGGCGAAGGGCTGCTCCTGGAAGGGTTCGGCGTCGGCAATTTCTACGTGCCCAACCGGCGGTTGAACGAGAAGCTGGAAGTCGTCGATTCCATCACGGACCGGCCCGTGCTGCGGTACAGCTACGACTGCGACGGTCCGAACATCCGCGGGCTTCGCGTGACGCGCACGATGGAACCAATGCCAAACGAAGCCTCGATTCGGGTGACGTGGAAAGTCGAGAACAAGGGCGACGAAGATCAATGGGTCGCGCCGTGGGTACGTAACGAGATCCGTCCCGGCGGGACCTTCGAGGTGCGGGATCGCATGGAACTCGCCACTTGGGAAGGCATCATCAATGCCCAGCGGAGCGGATACCACGTGGCATCACGCAATTGGGTGGCCGCAACCGACCCAGCGGTGAAGGAAACGCTGTACGCCGTGTTCGATGCGGACCAGACCCATTCCTTTCTCGCGGAACGCAACGAGGACGCGCCGTTTTGTGCCTTTCAGACCGCCTTCGTCCCGCGGTTGATGAAGGCCGGTGATGCGTTCGAGACGGTATACCGCGTCAACGTGGTGCGCGGACTCACCCACGTCAACTTCGCGACGGACGAATTGGCGGCGCAGGTCGATTATGAAAACGATACCTTGAGTCTGCTGCTCGCAGCGGTGAAACCCATGCCGGGACTTCCAGATCGAAGTGAGTCTGCTTGCGGCCAACGGCAAAGTCTGGCATCTGCCAAAAAAGAAGTTCGACATCGATCCCAATACCGATCATTCGGTGCAGCTACGACTGGAAAGCGCCCGGCGACGGGACCTACCAATTGCTGGCCCGGCTCACGCGGGACGGAGATGCCGTCGCCCTCGGCAAAGACACCCATTCCCCCCACGGCGGTATCGACACGCAGTTCACCGTCGGCGATGGGAAGCCCGACGATTTCGAGCCGTGGACCGATGCGCCCTTCGCGCTCGAACGCGGATCGCGCACGCTGAAACGGCAGTTGGCGATTCCCGGCGACACGGCGATCTGGTTCGAGAGTTCGCTCGAGAAGATTTTCCCGGAAGACGTGCCTCAGCGGGTGGGCGAATACCGGGCCATTGCAAACCTATCGCTGGCCGCGAACGAGAGCGAGTCGTTCCAGGTGGTACTGCGGCCGCCGAAGGGCGGTGACTGGCGCAACGTAAACGTGCGCGCCATGGATCTGGTGAACGCGGAGGGCGGTTCGCGCATCCGCGCGTCAGACATCGCGCTTCACACGGTGGCCTATTATCCGGTTCGGATTCCGACGCACTTCGAAGGCCCCACGGGCACGTGGCCGGACGCGCTGCCCGATTTGGAACCCTTTACCGCACCGGGTGGGAAATCCAGTCCGATCTGGATCACGGTTCAGGCGCCCGCGGGCACGGCGCCGGGGAACTATGAGGGGTTTCTGGAGCTGACCGCGAGCGGCCGCGATCCGATTGAGTTGGGATTGCGCGTCACGGTGTACGATTTCGAGTTGCCGCAGACACCGAAACTCAAAACCGATTTTGGATTCTGGAAGGAAGAGGCGGAGACGCTGTGCAAGCGCATGGGCTACGCGGGCGGCACGGAACAACTCTTCGACGCGTATCTCGAAAGCGGGCTCGATCATCGCGTGACCTTGCGCGGGCTGTGCCAGTTTCCGGCGGAGAGCGCGGACTACGAGGCGAGCCTGGCCGCGTACGAGCCGAAATTACGCGACCTCCTGAACCGAGGCGCCAGCACCATCGCCGTACCCGCGTCGTTGCTGGACGTTCCCGAGCAGCTTACCCTGGCGAACGCATTCGTCGAGAAGCAGAATGTCGGGGATCGGGTGTTCTGTCAAATCGCCAACGAGCCCGAGCGACCGGCGTGGCCGCGCCTGTTCGAAACCATGCAGCAGTGGCGGGAACTCGCGCCCAACATCCCGCTCATGTTGACGACCTACGGCACGCAACCCTTCTTCCACGAAGCGGCGGACATCTGGGCCGTTCATTCGCCCGTGATGGACACGGTGAACAACCGCACCATCCTCGATCGAATCGCCGCGGGCGGTGCGGTGTGGTGGTACGTGAACAACACGCCGCCGCGACCCTATGCGAATTTCTTTGTCGATTTCGCCGGCATCGAGCATCGTATCTTCTTCTGGCAAACCTGGGCGTTGGGCATTCAGGGCGTGTACTACTGGAACGCGAACTACAGCGAACCCGGCGTGAATCCCTGGGTCGATCAGCTCGACATTACGCCGACCAACGGCGACGGATTCCTGATCTATCCCGGCCCGAACGGTCCGGTCAGTTCCATCCGCTGGGAAATCATCCGCGACGGGATCGACGATTACGACTATCTCGTCCTCTTTCGCGACCGCATGAAGAAATTGGAGGAGCAAGGCGGGCATGAAAACCTGCTTAAACAGGCGGCGGAAGTCTACAACCTGAAAGAACTCGTGCCGGATTTGGTTACGTTCTCGCGGGACCCGAACGTCCTGCTCAGCAAACGCGACGCGTTGGCCCGGATGATCGTGGCGATGGATAAGGTGTTGAAGTAGACACAACGCACTCCAAAGGGACCCCGTACTGAGGCTTGCTCCCAATAGCGAAAGCGATTTTATGCCGGCGTAATTCGCCCGAGCACCACGGGTTGTTGTGCGCCGGTGGCGTGGGGGACGTTCGAGGCGTTGCCGCAGAAGAGTTCGTTGCCGAGGATGGCGGCCCCGATTGGATCAAGCGACATATGGGGAAGGCCGTAGTCGTCGCTGATGCGGACGGTGATGTCGCCGAGGCCGCTTTTGACGCGCTGGACCAGGGCCTTGTTGTTCACGCCGCCGCCGCTGAGGATGACGCGGGAGACTTTGTACTGCGGCTTCACGAAGCGGTTGTAGGCCCTTACGATGCAATAGCTTACGGCGGAGGTCACGGTCGCCATCAAGTCGCCGAGCGAATGTTCCGTCCGCCCGACGAGGGCGTCGCGCAAGTAGACCTCGGGACCGAATTCGTCGCGGCCGGTCGTCTTGGGCGGCACTTTCGCGAAGTACGGGTGGTCGAGGAGGAATTCGAGAAACTCGTCGATCACAACGCCTTTCGCGGCGGCTTCGCCGTCCTCATCGATTTCCTGGTTTCCGCTGGTGATATGCCGTACGGCGCCGTCAATCACAACGGTGCCCGGTCCTGCGTCGAAAGCGATCGATTCATCGAAGTTCGGCGTGATGACGGAAATAGTACTGATGCCGCCGAGATGGATGCGGGCGACGGACCGGTCTTCGCGGGAAAAGAGCACGTAGTCCGAGTACGTGAAGATAGGGCCGCCCTGTCCGCCGGCGGCCATGTCGCGCGCACGGAAGTCGGATGCGACCGGGAGTTCGGTTCGCTCCGCGATGATGGCCGGTTCGCCGACCTGCAACGTCCCGATGGCCTGATCGTAGCCGCGGGGCGCGAAATGGGCGACGGTAAAGCCGGTCGAGGCGACGAAGTCGACTTCGCACATCTCGGATTGGGCCAGGCGGATCATCTCTTGTGTGGCGTCGGCGAGAAACTCGCCCAACTCGAAGTTCAGGAGACAGACTTCCCGCACGTGTTTCTTGCCCACGATGAGCCGCGTGCGGAGTCCGGATGGGTACGGAAAATGACGGGACTTAATGAGCTTGATGTGCAGCCCGTGGCCGCTGCCTTTGATGCGCACGAGCGCCGCGTCTACCCCACGCGCGGCAGTCCCGCAGGTCAGCCCGATGGCGAACCGCGTCGCTTTACGTGAAATCGCCTGGAAAAGCATTGTCTCCTTCCGCCCGCGCCGGGTGCCGTGCGTTTAGTTCAGGGAATCGAGCAAGGCGCTGCGGAAGTAGTGCAGCACAATGTCCCGGTACCCCGCGCCGGCCAGAGCCATACCCCGAGCGCCATACTGACACAATCCTACCCCATGGCCGCGTCCGCCGCCAACAAAGGTAAATGCGACCGGCCCCTGTGCCCCCGATTCGGTCCTTATTTGTATCATGGCGCTGGGCAGCCCGCCAAATGCCTGGCGTATAGGCAGTTCCTTCCGGATGGTCACGGTACCCCGAGTTCCGGTGACTTTGACCCATTTCAGCCGGCCGCTGACGCCCCGGTCGCCGGACTCGATGGCGCGAACGGTGCCCACGGCATAACGTTGATTGACCGATCGGGTCACCTCCGCCACGGTCAGGCGGCGGGACCACCGAAACCCCTGGGGATCGCTGCTGCAGAAGGCATTGGGCTGTGATTGCAACCACTTAGCGAGATTTGAGGACGGCGTCGCGGTGGGGATGGTGCCCCGGGGGAAGTCGGCCACCCCACGCAAGCTCATATTCGGCGGGGACGACCACACGGCATCGTTGTCCTCCGTCCAGCCACCGCAATTCGAGCTGAACACGGCCGGGATGATTCGGACGCCATCGGTGAGCACCTGTCCCCGCGTCGCGGCAACAGCGGCGTCGGTGGAGGGCTGGCGTCCGCTGTATCCGGCGTAAACCCGATCGCCTTCGCTGTTCGTGAAATTGAACCCGGCGAGGATATGCTTCAAGGCCAAATGGGTGAGAACGTCGCTACGCGCGGCAACGGCCTGCGCTTTCAACGCTTCCAGCGGCCAACGGGCGGGCATCTCCGCGGGCAGCACCCCGGCGAGGTAATCCTCGACAGAGAGGGTCTCGTACACGCCGAGCGTCGCGTCGGGCTCGACGGAAAGGTCCAACACGCCCGCGTACGATGCGCCGGTGCGGTCGCCGGGTTGGGTGATCCGGATCGGCGCAGACGAGGTGATGCGGACCGGTAGCGGCCATGTCATAATATGTCCTTCGGCGGATTTGGCAACGACGGACCCCGTGCCATCGAGGATGGTTTCGGGCCGAATCCACGTCCACACGCCCTCGCGTTCCAACGCAGCCTTCAAGGAGATGGCCTGCCCCTCTTGCTCGAACCGTTGGAGCGAGATCCACTGTTCACGTCCGTCCAGAATATGGCCGTCCGCCGTTCGATACCGGGTTCCCATTGCGACGGGTTTTGCAGGATAGCCCTGCGCTTTCCAGGTATCCAGGAAGGCTGACATTTCGGCCGTTTCCTGGGGCCGGAAGGTCTTGATGAAAACATGAAAATGCTGACGGGGCGGGGTTGCCTGGGCGAGCGTGACGGTCCATGCGTTGCTCGGCAAGTTGATGGCGCCACCCGCGTGCTCGACGTGGAGCGTCGCCGTGCCGCGAATCCCGACCTCGCGAATCCCGTGAAAGAGGCGAATCCGGACCGGCGGATTGGCGGATGTCGTAAGTTCTTCGGGTTTCGGTTGCGCGACGGGTTCGGGCGCGGGTTTCGGAACGACGGGCGGCACCGCCACGCTTGGCGGCGGGGGAGGCGGTTGCGGTGACCGGCAACCGGTCCACGCGATGCAGACTAGAAAGATGAAGAAGATGGCACATGGACGGACAAACGAATGCCGTTTGGGTCGTACAGCGTTACTGACGATGTACCGTCGAGAGTACGAGTGAAACACCTGTACCTGGACTCCACACATTTCCGGTCTGGCGGGTCGCCCCGAAGGGGCCGCAACATGACAGCCCAGCGCAACGCCCTGGGTAAAGGACGGACAAGAAGATAGAGCCCTGAAGGGGCGTAACAAAGATGCGAAGGACGCGGCGGACATTGCAATTGTGTTGTAGCGCCCTTTCAGGGCTTCGCCTAATATGCGATACCAGCTACCCAGGGCGCTGCGCTGGGCTGTCGTGTTGCGGCCCTTCGGGCCAGAATGTGGAAGGTCCGGGCGCGGGCGAGTACTCCGCTCGGCGAAAGGTGATTGCAAGCCGGTTGACTCCCTAATCCGAATCCAGCGCGGCACGCAGGTTTCCTTTCGCGTTTATCAGTCGTGCTTCGGCCGTCTCGCGCGGAAGATTCAAGCGCGCCATGAGAACCGCCACCGGAATGCTATCGCCTGCCGTCTCCAAAAGTTTCGTCGCCGAGGTCTCGGTTTCACTCGTCAATGCGGCGACGATGCGGACGGCCCGTTCGCGGAGCTTGGCATTCATGGGACGCACGCCGACCATGTACCCCTCGAACACGCGGCCGGACAAGGCCATTGCGCCGGTCGAGATCATGTTCAAGACCAGCTTGGTCGCGGTGCCGGCTTTCAGGCGCGTGGAGCCCGGCAACACTTCGGGTCCGGTGTCGAGGGCGATGACGCAATCGGCGGTGGCGGAGACTGTCGGGTTGCAGCACAGGAGGGCCGTATGCGCGCCGGACGCTTTGGCGTGATGCAATGCCGCGAGGACGTAGGGCGTGGTGCCCGATGCGGCGATGCCCACGACCACGTCGCGATCGTTGAGTTCAGGGGCGAGTGCATTGAGGTTCGCGACGGCGGCGGATTCGTCGTCTTCAGCGCCTTCGCCGCTCATGCGGAGTGCCACTTCGCCGCCCGCGATCATTCCGACGACTTGTCCAGGGTCCACGCCGAAGGTCGGGGGGCATTCGGAGGCGTCGAGCACACCCAAGCGCCCGCTGGTCCCCGCGCCGATATAGATGAGACGGCCGCCGGCGTTGAATGCGTCCGCGACCCGTTGCACGAGTTTCGCGATGGTGGGAAGCGTGTCCGTGACAGCTTCGACGGCTTCGTGGTCTGCCCCGGACATGCGGGCGGCGATGCCTTCCGCGGTCAACGTGTCGAGAGGCGGTTCGTGCGTCGCCATCGATTCCGTTCGGGGAGATCGGGCGAAGTGCCGACCGCGCCAACGCGAATGTCGGAAACGAACTGCGAAGCCGTTGGTTTCGCCAGGAGGCGCATACTGGCGCGGGTGCCTTCGAATGGCGTTCGTTTCACTTCCGACGGTAACACCACTTCGTTCTGACCGTCCTTCATAGCCGATTCAAAGTGGGCAATCCATTCCGGAAGGGCGGTAAACACGCCCCCGTGAACGAAGACCGGCGCAGATTCCGATAGTCCTGTTTCATGAGCCGCACTTGCGGCGAGCACGAGCAGATCGGTGAAAGATTCGGAGACGCACTCATATGCGGCGTCGTCGAGATCGCGATAGAGCGCGATAACAGCGGGTGCGAGTGCAGCTACTTCGTTCTTCGTGGCGCTCCTCGACCAACCGATCAGTTCAGAGAACGTCTGCAATCCGGCGGCCTCCGGCAACGATTCGATCAGTTTGGTTGGGCCGCGCAAGCCGTCGAGCGACGCGGCGGCCGCGCGTAATGCCCGGACGGCGATGTCATACGCGCTGCCCGCGTCGCCGAAGAGCGTGCCGCGTCCGCCGAAGATTCGCGGTTTTCCTCCGGCCGTCTTCGCAATAACACTGGACCCGGTGCCGGCGATGACCACCATCCCTTCGGCGTCGCCGACGTTTGCGTGGAGCAGGGTATCCACATCGCTGGCAACAACGGCACGCCGCACTTTGAGTGTTTGGACCAAGCCCATCGCAATGGCATTTCGAAGCGTCTCGTTGCGCGCGCCGGAGATGCCGGCTGCCACGTCGCATGAGGATGCGTCACATTCTGCGAGAAGTTGCGCCCCAAGCCGGGACAAGGTGCGCAAGGTTCGCGGTACGCCGATTTCTACGGGATTGGAAGGGCCCCCGGTCGCGTCGGCCAATTGATTCCCGTCGGCTTCGTACAAGGCGGCGCGGGTCGTCGTGCCGCCGCCGTCGAAGGCGAGATATACCGCGGCGTCCCGTCCGGTCATGGCACCCTCGTGGCGGCGCCGGGCGCGAACTTGTCCATGGTACCCGGCCGAAGTGTTCCCGTCTCGCAGAATGTCCTTGAAGAAATAGGCGCTGGGGTTGGGGGTTCGAGCCAGGGTTTCGCGATCCACATGGACCAGGCCGTAGCGGGCCGAGTATCCGTCGATCCACTCGAAGCCGTCCAGAAAGGACCGATGCAGGTAGCCGCGCACGTCAATCCCGTTGGCTATTGCCTCGTGCAGAACGTCGAGATGGCGGGCGATGAACGAGCAGCGTTCGCTGTCATCGGCCGTATTGACGCCGTTACCGGCTACGAGCAGCGGCTTTTCGTATTGGGCAAGATCCTTCAAAACGTCCCACAAACCTTCCGGAGCGACGTTGTAGATGCCCGGTCGAATCGCATTGCCCGCGGAATCCGTAGCAGA
Organism: Candidatus Hydrogenedentota bacterium; assembly: GCA_963745075.1. Classification (GTDB taxonomy): domain Bacteria; phylum Hydrogenedentota; class Hydrogenedentia; order Hydrogenedentales; family SLHB01; genus JAHDWY01. The sequence goes on from CAVUWV010000023.1 coordinate 40,881, forward strand.
GCGGAAGAATTGCAGTGGTTTACCCGCATGGAACCGCACGGTTTCTTTGCCGAAATACGATACGGCGATAAAGTCGGCCGCACCGCCGAGGCGACGCGCCCCACCCAGGGGGAATTGCGCTTCACCCCGGCACAAAGCGTCCGGGAACACGTTGTTTGCGCGATGCATTTCCCGGCGCGCGGCGCGGAGGTCCCATGCGTTTTCGACGCTCAGCGGAACGCAGTTCCGCGCGCGGACCGAAACACCGACTTCGGCGTCGGGCTGGATCCGATGGATGATCTCATAGCTCTCCGCGTGGGCGTGCAGGAGATGATTGAGCGCGGCGTAGCAGGACCAGAAGGCAGTTTTTCCGGGAGGCCACAACCCTTCCAACCAGGCCATGGTGACCAGATGCTCGGGCTCGAACAGGGGAATCCATCGCGTGCACCGGTCGGCCATGGCTTCCACCACGCGTTCAACGAAACGGGCGAATACCTCCGGCGAATCTCGCCGCGACCAGCCGCCCTGCGACGCAAACCAGGCCGGCAGGGTCACGTGATTCAGCGCGCAGATCGGTTCGATGGCGCGCCGCGCAATGGCGTCCGCAACTTCGGCGTAGTGGACCAGGGCGTCGCTGTCGAACCGATCCGGTTCGGGCTGCACGCGGCTCCATTCGATGGAGAAAAGGTGCGCGTTGTGTCCCAGCTTGCGCGCGAGTTCGAAGTCGCCTTCATAGTGCTCGAAATGTTCCGATGCCCGGCTCGACGTGCCGGCGGTCGGCGATGCGGCCCGGACGCTGTTCCCAGCGCCACCAATCCGACGCGAAATTGCCGCCTTCGACCTGGTACGCAGACGTAGTGGCGCCCCAAAGGAACTCTTTCGGAAAGGTAATCAAGCGGCACTCCTCACGGCGCGAACGTGGCGTGACAACGGCGTTGTTCAATGGTAGCATGGCCGTGCCGGTTGGAGGAAACACATGACGGACGGCGAGATCATCGTGCTCATGGCCTTGCTGCGCATTCCGGGCGCGGGCAACATGGCGGCGCGCCGGGCGGTGGCACTGGCAAAGCACCTGGTCGTTTCGCTGCACGAATTGCCGGAAATCCCCGCGCGGGAATTGCTGGAGCGGTTTCCGTCCAACCAAACGGACCAGCTCGCGACACTGCTTCCTCAATGTACGGCGGTTGCGCAGGTGCACGAAGGGCGCTTTCTCGACCGTGTGCTCCACTCGGGCGCGCAGGTGATTACGTGCGCCGACAACGACTACCCCGAATCGCTCGCGCGTGACTTGGGCAACCGTGCGCCTGCCTTGCTTTTCCTCGCCGGCGACCGCGAATTGCTCGAAGCACCGGCGGCCGCCGTCGTCGGCGCGCGGGATGTGAGCCGGCGTGGTTCGATTCTGGCCGACGAAACGGCGGCAGCGTTCGCGCGGGCAGGAGTCGGCGTCGTCAGCGGCGGCGCGACGGGCGTAGACACGGCCGCCCATGCCGCGGTGCTGATAAACGGCGGTAAGACCGTCGTTGTGTTGCCGCAAGGGCTCCTCACCTTTCGTGGCTCGCGAGAACTGTTGCAGGCCGTGGAAGACGGACGCGCCGCGATCCTCAGCGAATTCCTCCCGGACATGACGTGGCAGACCCACGCGGCCGTGACCCGCAACGCGACCATCAGCGCGTTGGCGAATCTGGTGTGCGTCATCGAGCCGAAGAAACAGGGGGGCAGCGTGCGTACCGCGCGGTACGCCATCGAACACGGAAAACGGGTGTTGGTGTATTGCGACCCGCGTCACCGCGATCTCGCGGATACGTTGACCCGGGCCGGCGCCGGATCGTTGCTTGACGCGGACGGACAGTTCGATGCGGAATACCTGCTCGACCAGTGGAATACCGCCCCGACACCGGCCGGCGGACAGGCGGAACTGTTCTAAAAGGGGGGCACGGGCGTCTCGCCCGTGTTTGGAGCAACACGGTTCGCCGACGGGCACGAAGCAGATACCGGACGGGCGAGACGCCCATGCTCCCTTTTTTGCCCGCTCCGAACCGACGAAGTCCGCAATTGTGTTAACCTGTGGGCGAGATCGTTCCTGCAAGGCGTGTTTCTCGAGTCCTCAAAGGAGAACAGTTATGGCGACGGAAGCCGTACCGTATCGGTCGATACACGAAATGGTGGGAAATACCTTCACTCCGATGAAATCTGCGGCGGATGCGACGCAGTTCAGGCTGAGTGATGCACAAGCGGACGAATTTCGTGAACGCGGGTTTGTAAAGGGGCCGCGTGTGTTGAATGACATGCAGATTGGGGTCCTGCGCGAGGGACTCGAACGGATCCGCACTGGCGAGAACGAGCGGCTCGGCGAACTGTACGAGGTCGACGATGCGTGGAAGAATGCGCCCGAACAGAACGTCTTCCACTTCCTGGGCGCCTGGCGCATCGACGAAGCCTTTCACGATATTCTGTTTCATCCCGCCGTGACGGTGCCCGTGAGCCAGTTGTTGGACACGCCGCGCGTGCGGTTCTGGCACGACCAGGTCTTCTATAAACCCGCGCGGCACCCGGGCGTCGTGGCGTGGCACCAGGACTACTCGTACTGGACACGCAGCGTGCCCGCGCGGCATCTCACCATCTGGATCGGCCTCGACGACTCGACCCTGGCCAACGGCTGCATCCACTTCGTGCCGGGGAGCCACCAGTGGCCCTTGTTGCCGAAACTGCAACTGCTGGAGAACATGGACGCGATCCGCGACATCCTCACGCCCGAACAACTCGCCGCGTTCAAACCGGAGCCCATGGAACTCAAGGCCGGCGAATGCTCCTTCCACGACTCGATGACCCTCCACGGTTCCTACGGCAACAATTCCGACATCCCCCGCCGCGGCGTCGTCCTCAACTTCATGCACCCCGAAACCAAAAGCGCCGACGGCACGAAACCCCTGCTGGTACACACGCCCGTCATCCCGGAGGGTGACGTGATCGAGGGCAAGGATTTCCCGATTGTGTATGACGGCTGAAGGATAAGGGATGCGGTAAGAATCCTCTCGCACCCCAGCGGCCGAATCGTGCCAATATTATGTTGCGTGCGATATTGACAGGAGGTCGAGTATCATGAGCGTGCGAGCGGATAGCATCCCAGAAATCCGCGCCATGAGTGTCGCGGAGAAAATACTTCTGGTGGAGGACATCTGGAATAGCATCGCTTCGCAGGAATGCGAAGTTCCCGTCCCCCCGAGCCACATTAATGAATTGGAGAAGCGACGTGAGAATCTCGACCCGGGAAACCTACTATCGCTCGAAGAACTTCGCATCCGAATTGATCGTAAAACCATGGCAAACGTGCAGCCACGAACGGCAGAGAAATGTACAAACCGCGCTTGACGTACTTTCGAAAGGAAGACGTACTGCACTTGACGATTCTGGAGGAAACCGCGGCAGGCAGCACCGAACCCTGCCCGATCGTCACGGCCGAATTCAACGTGAAAGGCGATCTGATTGGCATCGAAATTCTCAATGCTAGCAGCTTCTTGAACCCTAGGCACACAGGGTAGAGAAGGGAAGCTATGAATACTGGTATTCGATTCTGGTTCATCCTAGTGCTTGCTTCTTCGATCCACGCGCTTGCACCCCTTCCTGCGTACGGGACAGCTCAGGAATCCGATCTGCTTGTCTTAAACGGGAAGGAACGTGAAATTCTGACCAATCCACTTGAAACGTTTTTGCGCGAGCACCCCGAAAAACGTCCTTCATCGGACGTTCAGCTTACATCGCTGTGGCGGGGATACATTGCCGTGTGGAACATCGATGACGATAGACTATCCCTTGTCGACGTAGCGGTTAGGCGAATACGCGTGGGCGACGAGGACTCGTGGTTGATGGAGACCGAGTCAGTCCTTTCGGCGGTATTCCCCGGGCAGGATTCTGTACCTGCCACGTGGTATACGGGGTACCTTATCGTTCCCGACGGAAAACGGATCGAGTACGTACATATGGGGTACGGGTCCTTATACAAACGATACATTGTCCTGACCGTGCGCAAAGGAACTGTGACTCAACGCGAGCAACTCAAAGCCAGAGGATTCCGGGAGTTTCGCGAGAAGCAGTTCGAGTCATTCAAGGAAACCGTTGAATACAGGGACGAATTGGCCAAGCTTCAAGACGGAAGGGACCGATCGAGAGAGGAACTTGAAGACTTTCTTTTTGACTATCTCTCGGAGCAGTACACGAACATGATTTTCGATTCCGAATCGGAGCGTAGACCTTGATCCAGAATCCCCTCTCCACCGGCCGACTTGGACACGGTCGTTTCCAAACTGTTACGACGGCGCCTACAACATTTGTTGTATACTTCTACCGGACAGTGTTTTCACCGCAGAGGCAAGAAGAATCATGGATGAACTGACGCGCATCACCTTTAACCCGGAAGTAATGGGAGGAAAACCCTGCATCCGCGGGCTCCGAGTCACGGTAGGGACAGTAGTGGGACTTGTCGCGTCAGGCTGCTCCACGGATGAGATACTGAGACTATACCCATACCTGGAGGCGGATGATATCAAGGAAGCGCTGTCCTACGCCGCGTGGCGAGCGGAGGAAATCGAAGTCCCCATTAGCCGCCAATGAAATTCCTCATTGACATGAACCTTTCTCCGGAATGGGTACACGTCTTTGAGCGCGAAGGCTGGCAGTCTGCGCATTGGTCCGACATCGGCGATCCGGGGGCGCTAGACCGCACAATTCTGGCATGGGCACAGGTAAACGAGTATTGCATCGTCACCCACGATCTGGACTTCGGTGCGATTCTGGCCGCCACCGGCAATCAGAGCCCAAGTGTCGTGCAAATCAGAACGCAAAATGTGACTCCTGGACACTTGGGAAGTTTACTCATCGAGGTACTCCGTCAACACGAGTTGGCCATCGATAGCGGAGCACTAGTGGTTGTGGATGAATCTAAATCGAGAGTCCGCGTCTTACCGTTGCGAAGCCAAAGGTAGTCTGAACCGTCCTTCCTGGTCCGCATCTCAACTCCGCAGCATTCGATGGTCAAGAAGGTCCATGCCGGGGAACCCCGTTGTGGCGCTGGACTTGCACACCCTTGGCCAGGGCTGTGGCTCTCTCGGAACGCCGCGCGGATATCCCCGGGTATCCCCCGCAACGGACCCTGTACTCGAAAAATCATGACAGTTCGCCTTCTCCGGACGCATATGCAAATCGGGTTGGACTTCACTGCGGCGCCGCCGTCGTAGACGGTTTGAAACCGGATCGCTGCAATACTGGTGCGCATTTTCCCCGAAACTTTGTTATGCTTGGAGGTGTCGGTATGCAGCGACAAGGAGCGGACCCATGGCGCGGGAAACATACGACGTTATCGTGCTCGGACTTGGGGCGATGGGCAGTGCGGCCATGTACTATCTGGCCGAATGCGGGGCCCGGGTCTGTGGCATCGAGCGGCACGGCATCGCCCATGACCTGGGCAGTTCGCACGGGGGCACCCGTGTGTTCCGGAAGGCGTATTTCGAACACCCCGACTATATCCCACTCTTGGAGCGTTCCCAGGCCGAGTGGCAAAAGCTGGAACAAGCGACGGGCGTCGAGCTTTTAGTGCCGAGCGGGCTGATTCTCTCCGGCGTTCCGGAGTCCCCCCTGATCCGAGGACTTGACGCGTGCTACGCGGCCCACGATCTTCCACACCGGAAGATGAGTGCGGGCGAAGCGCGCGCCGAATTCACGCAGTTCCGGTTGCCGGGCGATCACGTTGTCTATCACGATCCCGAAGCGGGCTACCTGCGGCCGGAAGCGTGCATCGAACAGCACGTTGCGATGGCGCGACAGGAAGGCGCGACGCTGTTGCTTCACGAAGACGCGCTTGCCTGGCGTTCGGACGGCACATCGGTAACGGTCACGACGAATCAGCGTGAAATCTCCGCAGGCAATCTGGTTTTGACCGCGGGACCGTGGGCGGCGGGGACGCTGGGTGAATTGGGGGTTGCCTTCCATGTGCTGCGCAAAGTGCAACTCTGGTATACCGCGCCGGATATGACGCGCTATCGCGCGGGCGAGATGCCGTGCTTTTATGTGGACACCGACTACGGTGGTTTTTACGGTTTCCCGGCGATTGACGAATTGGGCATCAAGATCGCCGAGCATACCGGCGGCGATCCGGTGGACGATCCGGATAACCTGAACCGCGGCCTCGAGACGGAAGATGAAACGAAGATTCACCGCTTGCTCAACGACGTGTTTCCGTCGATGGACCCTCATCGCACGCATTTCAGCGTGTGCATGTACTCGATAACGGCGGATCATCACTTTATCATCGACAAGCACCCTCGGCACAAGAACGTCATCATCGCGGCCGGATTTTCCGGTCACGGTTTCAAATTCGCCCCGGTCATCGGGGAGATTCTTTCGGACCTTGTGGTGGACGGCACCACGATGCACCCGTTGGATCTTTTCAAGATTGACCGGTTCGCTCACGCGTTCTGACGGCGTGCACCGTCGACATAACCCGTATACAATAGGAAGGAAGAACTGCGCTTCCCCCCGGCGTGCAGAGAAAGGAGTTTGAACTCATGCCCGACGGAGTCATCACGGATGACCAGATACGGTTTTTCCGCGAGAACGGATATCTGATTCTCCGCAGCGTTATCCATGGCGAAGAGTTTACGCGTTTGCGCAACGCCATGAACCGGCTCACCGAATACGGCAAGCTGGGGGTCCAGGGGGAACCCGACTACTTGTACGAACCCGGGCCGAAATCGGGGACGCGGGTCCTTCGCCGCATTGAATACATCGTGGACAAGGCGGACGAGGCGAAGGTGCTGCTCGGCCATCCGTTTATCCTGCGGTCGGTGGAGAAGCTGGCGGGCAGCGATTTCATACCGACGTGGGATTCGCTGGTGACGAAACTGCCCAAGGAGGGGGCGCAGATCCCTTGGCATCGCGACGCAGACACGCGGTACATGGGCGACACGCCCATCTTCAGCGTGGATTTCTATCTCGATCCCGCGGACGAGGATACGTGCCTGTGGATCTTGCCCGGCAGCCACCGGTGGGGCACGGAGGACGCGGAGCGCGCCATTGGCCGCCCGGGGTTTGAGACGAAAGGCGCGAAGCCCATGGTCATGCAGCCGGGGGACGTGCTGTTCCACAACATCTTCCTGTTGCACGGGTCGAAGGAAAACGTGTCGCTAAAAACCCGGCGTGTGATCTATTTCGAGTTTCGCACGGCGCACATCGAAGCGGCGAAGGGTCCCCACACGCCGGAGTATATCCGGCTCAAACAGCGGATCTTGTTGGATTGCATCGAACGGCGCAAAGCCGCGCCGTATGTGGCGGAGGACGAAACGCCGTACACCTACGCGCCGCCGGGACCGTGGAAGGTGGAACCGGTCAGCGAGCCGCTCTCGTCGCACCGCGTTCCGCACGAGGAGTATTGGCGGTAAGGCGAGGGGTGGTACGAAGCGGTCTTTGTGCGCGCTGCGTGCGTTCATCGTGATTCGTAATCGTGCTCGTTATCGTAATCGGAAAAAAGGGACTACGCGTGCCTGCCATGTTCGAAGAGTCGATTACGAGAGGACGAGGGGGCAGTTGCGTCACGCGGGTTGCGGCAACAGGTACAGGATCACGTAAATCAGTACCCCCGTCACGGAGACATACATCCACACCGGCCAGAGCCAGCGCGTGATCCGGGTATGGGCCTCGAATCGTCCCTTGAGCGCGAAGTACACGGCGGCAAGAATGAACGGCGTCATCAACGTCGCGAGAGGGGTGTGGCTGAGCAGGATGGCGAAGTAGAGGATCCGCATCGCGCCATGACCCTGGTACCGGGTGATGCCGGCGGCGGTGAAGTGGTAGTACATGTAGCAGGTCAGGAACGCCGCCGATGCCACCAACGCCGCGAGCATAAGGGCCTTGTGACGGTCGCGGTTGCCGGATTTAATCGCGCGCCAGCCCAGAAACAGCAGCACGGCGGCGATGCCGTTCAGCGTGGCGTTGATGGTAGGAAGCAGCGGGATACTCATCGCTAAAGTTTCAATTCTCGATCCTGGCGAACTTACAATCTTGTCGATTACGATTACGATTACGATTACGATTACGTTTACGTTTACGTTTACGAGGGGGAGTGTGAATTACGATTCCGACTTCTCTTGGAGCAGCCGATCGATGTCGCCTTTGAGACGGAGGGTGTCCGCTTCATCCATGCCGTCGTAGTAGCCCCGGATGTGGCCGTTGCCGTCGATGAGCACGAAGCGCTGGCTGTGCGCCATGGGAGTTTCCGGCACGCCGACCTTGAAGCCTTCCGTACCGGCCATCCGATTGATCTTCTCGATGGGACCCGTGAGGAAGTGCCAGCGGTTGGTGTCGGCCTGATGCTCGTTCGCGTACTCGGCCAGCACCTCCGGCGAATCCGTATCCGGGTCCGTCGAAAAGGAAACGAACTGGACACGATCGTTGCCGGTGTACTTGTCGTGCAGGGTCTTCATGTTTTTCGACATGACGGGGCAAGCGCCTTGGCAGGACGTCAAGAACAGATCCGCCACCCAGACTTTCCCGACGAGCTGCGCCTTGGTGAATTCGTTACCGGTCGAGTCGACCAGCGAAAAATCCGGCACGACGCCTACGTCATAGAGTGAGTCCGGTTCGGTTTGCACGCCGGGCGTGGCCTTGACGGCGGAGGTGCGCTGGATGAACAGCGGCGTCACGCTGAGGGCGACCAGGATGACGGCCAGGATGGCGATGAGGGCGATTCTGCGGGAATTCATGATGCGGTTTCCTGTACTGCCTGAATTATGGCTTCATGACCCACGGGGCCGGAGCGGTCAAAGGCTAAAGTCTATCACAATCAACATCAGCAAGAGCGGAAGATACAGAACCAACGTCTTAAGCACGCGCCGGGCGTCTCCCACGGAGCCGGTGCGCACCAGGGGGAAACACGAGGCCAGCATGTAGATTCCCAGCAGCACCGCGCCGACTGAATACACGTAGCCGGAAAGTCCAATGGCGGTCGGCAAAAGCGATACGGGAATCAACAGCGCCGCGAATCCGATGATCTGGCGGAAGGTCCGGCGGCCGCCCGGATCGTTTACGGGCAGCATCTTGAACCCGCCCTTGCGGTAGTCGTCCTTGAATATCCAGGCAATGGAATAGAAATGCGGCTGCTGCCAAATGAACAGGATCAGGAACAAGACCCAGGCCCCGGTTTCAATCTGGCCCGTTGCAGCGGTCCAGCCGCCCACCGGAGGCAAGGCGCCGGGAATGGCCCCGATCAAGGTGTTCAACCAGGACACGCGCTTCATCGGGGTATAGACCAGGACGTAGAGGAACGCGGTCAATAGCCCTAGGAAGGCTGTCAACAGGTTCACTTTCCACATGAGCAGCAGGACGCCGCCGAGCACCAGATATTCGCCCAGTAGAAGGGCATGATTCGCAGGGACGGCGCCCGAAGGGATGGGCCGGTTGCGCGTGCGGTCCATAAGGGCGTCGATGTCGCGTTCGAGGAAGTGGTTCAGCGATCCGGAGCCGCCGGAGACCATCGCCACGCCAATCAGCGTGTAAATCAGGCCGTGAACGGATTCCCACCCGTGGAAGCCGATGCCGCCCATGAAATAGCCGAGCGTCGCGGTTACCAGCACCAAGCGTGGTGATTCGGGGTTTGGTCAGGTCCAAATAGGCCCCATAGGGAATGGAGCGTAAACGCGTAATAATTGTCTTCACGGGGGATAATTCGCCTATGGTTCAGTCGGTTTTCAGCTAAGATAACGGCCCACCAGGATTGGCCGAAAACGCAAAGTATAGCCGATAAACGCGACAAAAATCGACCCATCACCTCAGATTCCCGGCAATATCAGGCGTAACGACGCCAAGCCGCGAAATATTTCACGAAATTCGCGAAATGGGAATCTACAACCGGTCCGAGACGTGGACGCAATAAAAATGCCGCGCTTGGCGAGCGCGGCAGTACGATTCACGCGAAAGGCGGTATATTACTCCGCGTGGACCATCAAGTCTGCCACGAGTTTTGCGAACTGCCCGGGGTTGGGCGGCTGATTGCCTTCGGCGAGGGCGGCTTGACCGTAAAGCAATTGGGCGTAGTCACTTAGGCGACTATCCCGGAATCCGCCGTATAGATCGATTCCAGGCGCTCCAGGATCGGGTGATTTGGATTTAACTCCAGGATTCGCTTCGTCTTAGGCACATCCTGGTTGGCGGCGCGCATGAGCTGCTCCAACTGGGGGCTCATGTCGAACTGATCGCCAACCAGGCATGCGGCCGAGTTGGTCAGGCGCGTAGAAAGACGGACCTCTTTGACGTGTTCGTCGAGGTGTTGCTTGAGGCATTCGAGGAGGGACTTGTGCTCCTCCTCCTTGGACTTGAGGTCTTCTTCGGCTCTTCTTCCGTTCCTCTTCGCTCCCGAGCTCGACGGTGCCCTTACCGACGGATTGGAACTTCTTTCCGTCGAACTCGAACATGGACTGGGTCCAGAGTTCATCGACGTTGTCGGTCAGGATCAGGACTTCGTAGCCTTTGTCGCGAAACGCTTCCAGGTGGGGCGAGTTTTCGATGGCCGCGCGCGATTCGCCCGTCATGAAGTAGATGGCGTCCTGGTCCTCCTTCATGCGGTCCTTGTATTCGCGCAACGACGTGAGGGCGGACGAATCGTCCGTCGACTCAAACAGCATGAGGTCGAGCAACGCGTCGCGGTTGTCGTTATCCTGGTACAAGCCCTTCCTTCAGAACCGGCCCGAATTCCTTCCAGAACGACAGGTACTTGTCCTTCTCCGTGTCGCGCATCTTCTTGAAGGAATCCAGCAGCTTGTTGATGACGCCTTTGCGAATGCGCTGGATCTGCCGGTTCTGCTGAAGGATTTCGCGGGAGATGTTCAGCGAAAGATCTTCGGAATCGACGACCCCCTTGACGAAGCGGAGGTATTCAGGCAGCAGTTCCGTGCAGTCGTCCATGATGAAGACGCGCTTCACGTAAAGTTGGATGCCGCGGCGGCCTTCCCGCATGTAAAGGTCGAACGGCGCGCGCGCCGGAAGGAAGAGGAGCATCTGGTATTCCAGCGTACCCTCGATCTTGGCGCGTATCGTCTCCAGCGGCGGCGTCCAATCGTGCGACACGTGCTTGTAGAATTCCGTGTACTCTTCCTCCGTGACCTCGTCCTTGTCGCGGAGCCAGATGGCCTTCATCGAGTTGAGGGTCTCGATTTCGACGACCGTTTCTTCCTTCGCGCCCTCAATGGGTTTTCCCTCGTCGTCGCGGGGGACCTCGGTGCGCGTGATCTCCATCTTGATGGGATAGGCCACGAAATCGCTGTATTTCTTGACGATTTCGCGGATCTTCCACTCCTGCGTGTAATCGTGGAGACCGTCCTCCGAGTCCGCTGGCTTGAGGTGCAGGGTAACGCTGGTGCCGGGTTCAGGGACATCGACTTCCTCAAGGGTATACGTGCCTTCCCCGGAGGACTCCCAGCGGACGCCGGCGGTCTCGCCCGCATGACGCGTGACGAGCGTGACCTTGTCGGCCACCATAAATGACGAATAGAAGCCCACGCCAAACTGCCCAATCATCTCGGGCGAGTGCGCTTCCTTGGCCTGTTTCAACGCGGCCATGAACTCGCGGGTACCGGATTTGGCGATGGTGCCGATGAGATCGATGACGTCCTGACGCGTCATCCCGATCCCGGTGTCGCGAACGGTCAAGGTGTGCGCGTCCGAATCGGCCTCGATAAAGATGTGGAGGTCGGTGCCTTCCGGCATGAGATGGGGCTCGGTCAGGGATTGAAACCGGCGCCGGTCGAGGGCGTCGGAACTGTTGGAGATCAGTTCCCGCAGGAAAATGTCCTTGTTCGAATAAATCGAGTGGACCATAAGGTCCAGGAGTTGGCGTGCTTCCGCCTGAAACTCGAAAGTCTCGGCCGTGGTGCTCATCTGTCTTCTCCTTCTGTTCGCATTGCAAAAAACGACATTGGCAGCAGTTCACCGGGCAGACCCAGGGCCGCTTGTAGTTTGTGTTGAGCCCCGTATTCTACCGAACGACGACGGCGATGTGAAGATCCTCGTGGCCAGCGTTTGGGACGACCGCTCCGAGTATCCCTACAAAAACACAGGTGTGAGGGATGGCGATCCGTCTACCTCCGGCGACAAGTTGTCGTATGGGCACACTGGGAGCGCCAGGCACCAGCCTGGCGAAGCTTCGGAGAGGGTCCATCAAGTTGCACAATTGCAGTGCGTGCGTCGCAGTTGGTGGACGCTCCGAATCCCGCCAGGCTGGTGCCTGGCGCTCCCAGTGTGGCGCGTTTCTCCCCCTTTGTATTGGTTCAAAGGCAGATCTGACCGCGGGCGTCAATTTTGTCAACCTTTGCACGGGCACCCGCGTTGCGGGCATAAGGATCGCTGTGTCCCGCGGGCGCGTGTTATAGTAGGTGTTTTCCGACGAGGAACCGCTCGATGTTTCGTAATCATCGTCATATTGTGTGGGCTGTAGTGGCTGGTCTCGCCCTGTTCGGGTGTGAACGGCCGGCGGGGATTACGTCGTCCGACACCGCGCTCGCCGCGACGAAAGATCCCGCGCGGCCGGCGACACCGGAACCGCAGAAGGCCGAAGACCCCATCAAAGACTTGAACAGCAAGTTGGAGTCGATGGGGGCACAAGTCGTCGAGACACCCAAGGACAACCCGGGCGAAACGAAGGTCCGCGACCTCGAAACGTTGTCCAGGGAAGTGGACGAGTTGCAGGCGGAAGTCAAACGATTGCAGGAGACGGTGGACCTGACGAATCTCGTACGTCGTGGGCGATTTGCAGGAAGAGAACCGGCGGCTTCGTGAAGAGGTGGCCCGTGCGTACGGTGTGACGCCGGAATCGTCGGAAGACGGCCGTGACGTGGTAGTGCTGGGTTCGGGCGAGGCGGGGGGCATGCAAGACACGCCGGATATGCAAGACGGAAACACTCCGGAGCCCGGCCCGGGTGTGGAAGATGCGGATTACGGGGAACAGGGGTATATCTCCGTGAAGGAGTGGGGACGGTCGCCGGAGGAAGTAGCGTCGCTGGGGGCCAATGTGCCGTCGCTGAAAGGAATGATTTGCGCCGTACCGCATCGTATGGACGACGCGGAACTCTCCGATTTGGGGCGACAGTTGCGCGACAAATTCGACAACTACGACAACATCGTCATCGAAGTCTTCAACGATGAGGCGGCCGCGCGGGCCTACGCCGACAGGAACGTACGCTCGACGGTGACAAACGTGTTGAGCATTCAAAAGGACGGAGAAACCGGGAAAGACTATATTCTGCTTCATCGCAACGGGGTGTCCATCGACGTCCCCCGCTGACGGGGGCGTCTGGAAATCTACTTCCCGTATTCCTTTTCTCTTTCACATCCTGCGCGCGTGTACGGCGCCCCAATTGTCGAGTACGAGAGCGAGTACGAGAGAAAAGCCGCGACAGGATTTTTTCTTGCTATTCCTCTTCGAGGGTGTAGATCGCGGGGAGATGGCGGTACCGTTCGTCGTGATCCAGTCCGTAGCCGACGACGAAGTGGTCGTCGATGGTGATCCCCACGTACTGTGCATCGACCGACACGATGCGCCTGGCGGGTTTATCCAGGAAAACGCAGAGTTCCAGCGACTTCGGGTTGTGCTCGTTCAGGATCGCGAGGATAGCAGCCGTGGTGCGGCCGGTATCCAGGATGTCTTCGATCACGATGAGGGATTTGCCCCGCAACGGCTGTTCCGGAAGAACGGGCAGGAGCACGTCGCCCCCGGAATTGGTGCCCGTGTAACTTTTCGCGCGGATGTATTCGACGGAGAGGGGCAGGTCGATCTGGCGCATGAGATCGGCAGCGAAGAGGGTGCCGCCTTTGAGCACCACCACGAGGACCAGGTCTTCGCAACCGCGATGTCGGTCGGAAACTTCGCGCGCAAGCCGCGCGACGGTGTCGCGGATTTCCGATTCCGCAATCAGCGGTGCGTCACTCAGCCGCATCCAGAACCTCCACCTCGATCAATCGTGCCGTATGTTGGGTCACGGCAAACTCCGCGCTCATGGCGTACCCCACCACCCAGGCGATCCGGCCGCCGCTCATGAGCAGTGGAACCCGGTCTCGATCCGAGACCGGCAGGCCGGCATCCACAAAGTAATCTTTTACCTTCTTGGTCCCCCCCATGCCAAGGGGAATGAACCGGTCGCCGGGGCGCCGGAGCCGCACGGTCAGCGCCGCGCCCAGGACGTTGGCGTCGAAGACCTGGCGCGACGGGGTGCAGTATTGGGTGAGGGGAACCGCGGGGGTCATCTCCAGGAACCGCACACGAAAGGTGAGGCCGAAGGCCGTCGTTTCGCCTGGACACGCGAGGCCGATTTCGCGATCGTCTCGCGCCGCTTCGCCGCGTATGACGTTGGTCAAGTCACGGGCGTTGCGCAGCAACACGCCCCCGCCGAGATCGAAGCAGCGGCCCGCGGGTCCATCGGCAATGAAGGCCCGGGCCCCTTCCACCCGATCGTACGGACACTCGACGCCGTACCGCCACCCGATGGCCACGACAGCGCGGCGCTGACAGGCCACCATGCCGCGGGCGAAAACATCCCGTTTGATCCGGCCCGCGGTGAAACAGCGCTCGAGAAATTCCACCACCGTGTCGTCCAGCAGTTCATTCTCCGCGCGCTGTACATCGGCGAGCCGCACCAGCGCTTCGGGCAGGCGTGGATTATACTCGGCGGTAAGCATCGGCAGGAGGTCATGACGGAGGCGATTACGAAGGAACCGCGTGTCCGTATTGGAGTGGTCGATACGATAGGCTACTTGCCGTTGGTCGAGGTAAGCGACGATCGCCTTGCGCGTGCAGTCCAACAAAGGACGAATGATGCGCACGTTGCCGGCCATGCGCAGGGGCGGAATCCCGGACAAGCCGCCCGGCGCCGCGCCGCGCAATACACGCATCAACACGGTCTCCGCCTGATCGTCGGCGTGATGGCCCGTAGCGATTGCGTCGCATCCGATTGCTTCCGCCGTGTCCGCGAGATAGGCGTATCGAACCTTCCGGGCGTACTCTTCGAAGGACAGCGGCGACGCTTCGGCCTCCGCTTCGACGGCGCGGCTTTCCGCGTGCAAGGGCACGCCCAGGCCGTCGCACAACGCCGTGACGAATGCGGCGTCGGCGGCGCTGGCGCCTTCCCGCGTTTGATGATCGAGGTGCGCCGCTTCGACCGTGTACCCGAGTTCTTTCAGCACGTGCAACAGACACACGGAATCGGGACCGCCGGAAACGGCGACGAGGATCTTCTCCCCCGTCTCGACCATGCGGTGGGCGCGAAGCGTTCGTTGCACTCGTTCCAGTAGAGGATGTGCCACAGGTTTTCTCGCGGGCCGTTGCAAGTGCGGTCAGGGCGCGCCGGTGTCGCGGCTGAATCGCTGCTGCAGAATGCGCCAGACCGCACAGGACTGGCCCAAATTCTCACGGGGGTCGCCCGGGACTTGGTAACTCTGCAATCCAACCGGACCGCGGTATCCCCGATCGCGAAAGGCCTTGAGCACCGTGTAGTACTCGTCGATATCTTCTCGTTCCAAGGGTCCGATATCGTGGGGACCCACGTCGCCGTTAATCGACATGACGAGCATGCGTGGCGCGAGGGCTTTCGCGACTTCTTCGATGGGGCGCTTGCGATCCCCGAGCGCTTTCCAGTGGAACAGGTTGAACGAGGTTCCGAAGTTGGGCCGGTTCACCTTGTCCGCGAGGCGCACGGTGTCTTCCGGAGACTCGACCCACAAACCAATGTGCGGATACGGGGCGACCTTGACGCCGTAAGGCGCGGCCATGTCGGCGATTTCCTGGAAGATTGGCACGGCGTATTCGTCGCCGGCCGGATCGGAGGGCTTGAATCGTTTGCTCTGCGTGTTGCACCAAAGCACGGTGCCGCGATCCTTCAGCAAGGGAAGGGCGTCCACGAGTCCCGGATTATACGGCACTTCGCCGGGGTCGATGTGCACGGCGAAGTAAATGGTGAAGAGCTTAAGATGATGTGCGTCGAGCGCTTTCAAAGCGGGTTCGAGATCGGTGAGTTCGCGGTTGTCGAAACCATCGAGCCCAACATTGACCAGGATCTTGACCTGTTCCTCGACCGATTTCGGTCCGTCGATCTCCATGCTGTTCTTGAATGCGAAGAGGGGGTTGTCAAGCCGGTCAGCCATTGCCGCGGACGTGCCGAACCACACGCCCAGCACGCAGACGCAAGCCAGCACGTGTGAAGGGGATCGCCGCTGGGGTGTCCGGTTCGCGGAACTTCGGATGGTAGGTTTCGAGATCATGGCGCCGTCCTGGCCTTTCCGTTGTGCGGTTCCACCCGCACCGTCCCATGGCAACCCAGGTTCATAAGTACGTCCATTGTGGGCATGCAGAATCGCATATGTCCACGTCGATTTCCATCGTTCCCGGAATCTTCTTGGTGAGATGGGGTATTATATGGGCCAAATCACGACATTTCCTGGCCGGTTATCTTCCGGTCGTCACGGTTTCGGACCGGAAATCCCTTCAAAACTATGGAAAGGCACCATGCGCATTAGAAGACATCTTCACGTACTCGGAATCGTCATTCTCTTGGCCACGATCCACATGGCAGCCGTCGCGGACACGGTTTACCTGCACAACGGCGACCGCATATCGGGGACCGTGACCGGCATTTCCGACGAGACCGTGCGCATCACCACGGATTACGCGGGCGACGTGGAGGTGCAGCGCACGGCAATTCTGGCGCTGGACACCGAGCGCAGTTTCACCGTGCAGCGCGACAACGGCACGACGGTTACGGGCCCGCTCACGCTGGAAGACGGCACGCCCGGTGTGCGGACGGGTTCGGGGTTCGTCCCGGCACCGATAGCCGGTCTCGTAAGTGCGGTTGAGCCTGCACCTGCCAATCCGGAAGGAACCCCCTCCTTGTGGTCCGGGTTCGTCGAGTCGGGCCTGACCCTCCGTTCGGGCAATACGGACACGACGGATTTTTTGTTCAAATCCAGCGCTACCCGCGACGGCGAGTGGACCGAACTCACGTTGACCCTTTCCGCGGACTACGGGGAAGCCGAGTCAATCATCAACACCCGGCGCTACAAGGGGGAGGCGAAGTGGAAGGGCTATCTGACGGACCGGTTCTATCTGCTGGGTGTGGCTTCGGCAGAACACGATGACGGACGCAAGCTCGATCTGCGCGGGACCGCGGGCGCGGGCGCGGGGTACGCGTTCATCGACAATGAAAAGCGGCATCTCAGTCTCGAGGCAGGGCTGGAGTACGCGTGGGAACGGTGGAACCCCCTCACGCCTCAGGAGCGGGACGAAACGCGCAACGCGATCCGCACGAGCGCCATCGAACGGCTTTCCTCGTTGACGGCTCAGATCAATGGGGACATCAACCTGTCGGACGTACGAAACTTGCGGCTCATCTTCAAGGACATCCGCGATCCGTTGCGCGGGTTTGAAAGCCGCGAGGAAGATTATCTCAGCGCACGGATCACCGGCGAATTCACGCAGCAGTTGTTCAAAGACAGCAGCCTATCGGACAAGTTGGTCGTGCTGCCGAATCTGAATAATTTTGGCGAGTTCCGGCTGACCAACGAACTCGCGTTTATGACGCCGTTGACGAAGGCGCTCAACCTCCGCGTGAGCCTTGAGAGCGAATACGACAGCCTGGCGGGTGAAAGCAATGTCGAAGACTGGAACCACACGCTGAAAACGGGCCTGCGCTACGAGTTTTGACGGAGACTCCACTGCGAACCGGCGGTGAGGAATTCCCTTTGGTAGAGGATCGCTCGTCTACCGAATCCACTGCAAGCCGCGGAGCCCTCCGCGATTCAACCGGGACGCCGTGAAGGGGCTGTCATCGGGGTAGCAGCGGTGGATGGCGCCGATCAGCGACTCCGCCGTGCACAGCATAGGCTTAACGCTGAGTCCGGTGATGTGGCAGAGATCCGCAATCGTGGTTTCATCCAGCGGGCAAACCATGCCCACGGTCAGCAAATGGCCCAGCTTGTCGATGGGGCACACTTGTCGATCGTACGCGAAATCCCGTGGAATCAGCCCCGCAAGTTCTTCGGACACGCGATAGTGGGTGAGGTCAATGCTGGTCATGCCGGGCTGCCGCGCCACGAAGGAAACAAAGGAATGGGAGGTGAGGTGTCCCAGGGCAATGAGCTGGTTGACGATGCGGCCGCCGTTGCCCGCCTGCAATGCCAGCGCTTGATTCAGTTGCTGGCTGGTGATGAGGCCTTCGGTAATCAGTAATTGCCCGATCGGCCGGCGCCTAGTACCGGACGGGACACCTGCGTGCATGGGTACCGCTCGTTGCGGCGCCGTGCCCGCACCACTGTTTCGGCTTTCCAACTCACTCACCTCCCTGCCCACCTGCACCTCGGCGGACCAGTGTCGCTCCGCTCCCCCAGAGCAACTTGAATTCCGGGCCTACCGCGCCCACTGCAACCGGTACAGCTCCTTGCGGCCCGGAATCGGAATTGCAAATTCGTCGTCCCATCCGTAGTGCCGCGCGATGGCGGCCTTAATGCACTCGGGGGAGCACAACATCGGTTTGACCCGCAGTCCCGTAAGATTCTGCAACTCGTCGACTGTTCCTCTGTCCAAGGGACAGGCCATACCGACCGTGAGCAATTTCCCCAGCCGGTCTATAGGAAACACCTGGTGGGACGCCGCAAAGTCCTGCGGAACCAACGAAAGGAGTTCTTTTCGTACGCGGCAGTTTGCGAGGACGATGCTGGAGACTCCCGGCTGGCGCGCGAGAAAGGTCAGAAATGCGTGGGCGCTGATGTAGCCGAGCAGGATAAGTTTTTCGACGATTCGGCCGCCTTGGCCCCGCTGAAGTTCCAGTGCTTCAAGGAGTTGGCGTTCCGTGATGAGCCCGTCCAGCACCAACAACTCCCCAATCAACTTGCGCCGCGGTTGCGGCTTGTCTTCTGTCCGCCGCGATGCTGCTACGGGGAATTGTGCCCTGTCTTTCATCACCAGACTCTCCCGTTCTACCGACCGAACCCCGCCGAATCCTTCACAAATCCACCAGTTTACTTGGTCTGTAAAGGGCAAGATTCGGGCCAAGTTTTGGGCGTGGTTGGTTCCGACCCCTTAAGTGGCATTTCAAAAGGGACTTATGAGGGGAGCGCGTACCCTCGACCGTAGCCTGGGCGAGGTCGGTAGCGGCTTGATTGGGTCTCGGTAGCATTTGTGTTATTCACATATGATAAATTACTAATCAATGTTGAATATCTATTTGCCAGTACATCAGCGGGTTGGCCCACATCCCAACGTGGGTCCCATGCGATTGGGTTGAAGTAGGAGCAAGGCCACGAGTGTTTGCGAGAGGCGTTTGACTCGGGCGGGCATACCAACGGAATCGGCAGATGATACTTCCGTATTATTTTAGCATACTTATATGTTCCAACGTGCTATGCTCTATCTGCCGAAATCCGGTTTTCGGCACGGTGCATGGGGGCATGCCGAAGCAGGAGTATCTACCGATGAAATCCTTCCATCGATCACGTGGACTATGTCTGGTCCTCGCCGTGGGGACAATCGCGGGCCTACTCGGGGTGGGTTGTCCTCGTCCGGAGGAAGACCGCGCGCTGGAACTCGACTTGGTTGTGGCGGACGCGGGGCTCGCGCCGGACTTGAAGAACGACGTGGATTCGCCGTTCAACTATGCGCGAATCCTGGTCTATCAAGATGTTCTTCGCGAAGACAGCCAACAGGAACCGGATCTGGTGCTGAGCGGGGAAACTATCCCCGAACTTCAGCACCCGGTCAGCATCGTCGTCGACTTCGGTGCACTTTACGTGTGTGACGATGTCTACGGCGCCGTCTTGTGCTGGCAGAACCTTCTCCGCTATGTCCACGGGCACGAAGACAATCTATCGCCCGACATTGTCTTCGATGGGAACGGCGCAGTTGGAGAACCCGTGGACGTCGTGTCGGACTTTCGGGCGCTTTATGTGGCCGACTTGTCCCCGCAGAATACGAAAGAATGCTGCGGCGCGGTGCACATCTTCGTGGATGCGTTCTATCTTCACGCGGACCAAGCGCCCGACTACACGCTCACGGACCCATCGATACCGGTCAACCTTGCCCTCGGCGATGACCGGCTCTATGTGGCGGACGCGGGGTTGAGCCGCGTTCTGGTCTATGACGTGTCGGGCATCCCGTATACAGACAAGGCGATTACTCCCGATTTCGTCGAATTGAGTGGACCCTCCTGGCGGGGGCTGGACTCCCAGGCCCCCATCACCCCAACCGGGGTGGCGGTCTTCGACAACCGATTGTACGTAACCACATTGTCGAATATTCTTTTCACCTTCAGCCCGGCGGACAGTCTGCAGGATTACCAGGAGCCGGACGCCGTTATCGCGGAAACGAGCGGTGCGTTGGACGCACCGATGGCGATGGCCCAGGTGGGCGACCGGTTGTTTGTAGGCAATCAGAATATCCCGCCACTGATCGTAGGGAGGACGATTGGTGATGCGAAGGCCAACACGGTGGGCATGGTGGGATTCGACGTTTCGCAGGGTCTGGTCGATGGGCAACAACCGTCGATCGTGTTCGACACGTCAAACGCCCAAATCCCGGCCGTTCGCGAACTCTTTTCGACGTACGACGTGCTGGTCAGTGCCACGTCCGCTCCCGTGGACACCATCGTGCGCCTCCCGCTTGTGGACCCGCGTTATCCCGTGGGCGACGTTCACATCCTTCGGCATGCGGACAAACTGCATTCCGGAAGACCCGGCGATCTGGTGCTGCCCGCCCTTAAAGATTTTGTCGGTCCGTTGAGCATCGACGGCACATATTTTATCGAAGGGGCCTCGGCAAACTGATTTGGCCGGACCAACTCATTCCCTTGGCAGCCATTGCACGGCGTCGCCGACGACGTAGCCGTCCGTACCCTTGACGCTTACCTCGACCATGCCGTCGTTGGCCGCGGTGAAGGCGTACACCCCAAGGGAAATGAACGGTGACAATTTCCCCTGTTTTGCGCGTTCGTTCACTGTGACCGTGACCGGACCGTCCGCCGTGTGAATGGTGACAGGCACGTTGGTGGCGCGGTTGGGGTCGGCGGAGTAGGAGAAGCGCACTTCGTATCTGCCCGCCTTGGGGAGTTCCGGCACGTAGCGCAAACGCGCGTCGTCCTGCTCAGCTTCGGCGAGTTCGTGGATGTAATCGTACCCGACGTAGGGGCCGACGGAGGTGCTGCGCCGCCATTGGCCGATCGGTTCGGCCTGGTTGTTGTCGATGACGATGCCGTCCAACTCCGACACCTTCACGTAGGGCGCGCCCACATCGTCCGGACCGAGGATTTGATTCTGTTCGTGGAGTCGCGCTTGCAGTTCGTCGATGGGCACGTCCTGCACGAAGACTTTGTCGCGGACCGCCAGCGCCGCCGCTACACCTGCCGCGTGGCCCATGATCATGTATTGCGGTTCCATACGAATCGATGAATACGCCACGTGCGACGCGGAACAACACACCGGCACGATCAGGTTCGTTGCCTGATCGCGCTTCGGCACGAGGGCGCGATACGAAATCTCGTAGGGTTGCACCGGCACCTGCATGTCGCCTTCGTTGATGACCGAGGGTTCATCGCCCGGGAAATCATCCGGTCCGGCCAGAATCCGTTGCACGTGATGCGAATCCGAGTTGTACGACCCCATGCCGATGGAGTCGGGTTTCTCGCGATCGGTCTGGAGATCCTTTTGTTGCATGACGTACTCGCCGACCATGCGGCGCGCTTCGCGGATGTACATCTGGTGCGGCCAATGGTCGGTGTCCTGGAATTCGTCGGCGGACGGTCCCCACTGGTGGGCGTCCTGCTGCAACGGTTCCGGCACGCTCGGATCGTTGGCGAGGAAGTAATAAAAGCCCTGGATATACCGGAGCGTCTCGTCCCAGATTTCTTTGCGGCGCTCGTAGGTACCTTCCGGATAGTCCCAACTCCCGCCGATATAGTCGGTGGATATGGGCCCCCGGTTGTTGACGTCCGTTTTGGCCTCGGGCATGGGACTCAGAATCATCACGTCGTTCATCAAGAGGTCCGGATTCGCCTGAAGGTATCGCTTCAACAATTCGTAGCGCGCGGGATCGTAGTCCTCGGGTTTGGGGAAGGGCAGCCGGTTCTCCGGACGATTCGTAAGGCAGAGTCGGAAATTGTAGGCCTGCACTTTGCGGTCGCCGTGCCCCGGCGCGCCGGAAGGCCCGCGATAGATCAATGGAAGGAGTTCGCCGTTCGCATTGTAAGGATCCAACGGCTCGGGAAACTGGTGTTTGGGACTGCGCGCGATGCGCCCCGCGAGGGATTCGCCGTATACGGCCTGACTCTCGCGGCCCCACGTGTACAGCACGCCCGCCCGATACATCAGGTCACCCTCGTAGGAGCAGTCCGTAAAGACCTTCGCTCGGTACACCGTGCCATCGTCCATGACCATCGCGGTGACTTGGGTTCCGTCCTTATCCACGGAATCGACGCGTTGGCCGAACACCACTCTCACGCCCGCCTCTTCGAGCCAGATGCGGAACTCCGCTTCGGCAACGTGCGGTTCGAAGAACCAGGAAATATCCTCGCCGTAGTGTTTGCCCAACCGCTCAAAGAAGTGCCGCGACATGCCGCCGATGACGCTTTGGTTGCCGTAGTCCGTGCGGCCCAGGCCGCCGGAGACCATGCCGCCGATATGCGCGCCGGGTTCGATAAGGATGACGTTCATACCCTCGTTCGCCGCGGCGATGGCCGTGATCGCGCCGCCCGCCGTGCCGCCGTAGACGACCACGTCGTAGGCCTCGCCTTCCGGTTCGGACCCATGCACACCCGCGCGCCAATTGCCGACGGCTTCGGAGGTGCGCAGGTAACGGTCGTACACGCGGAGCGATTCGATAGAGACACCGGTATAGTCTGCAAACCGGATCAATTTCGAGCCGTTGCAGTCGATCAACGCGGGATCGATGCGGTACCAGCCCTGAGGCCTTGCATCGCGGCCGTCGCACAGCATGCCGTCCACGACGAAGGTGACGATGCGGGGACCACCGTCCGCCGTGATCGCGACGTGGTGCAAGCCGGGTTCGGCCAGCACGTCCGGATCGCTCGCGTAGGATTGCGTCGTCGCGCCGTCGGATGCGGTCAATTGGAGGCCGCCATCCGGCGTTAGCGAAACCGTAAGACCGGCTCCATTCGCTTCGGTCGTTTCCAATAGCGCCTGTGCGGAAGGCGTTTCCTTTACTTCCAGCCAGAGCCCAATGGTGAAACCGCCGCCGGGTTCCAGTTTCGGCAACTGCGCCATGGCGATATCCACGCCGGCTTTCACGTTGTCCCCATCCGCCGCCAGCACCAGGCCGTCTTTCGCGATGCGCTTGTTGCGGTGCTGGTTCCACATGCCTTCGAGCAAGGTGCGGTCGAGTTTGTGGACGCGCGCGACGGACTTTTGCGTTTCCGTCACGTAGAATTCGCCGTCCAGTTCGACGAAGTCCGGATAACTCATCCGCACGGAGGGATTGTCGTCGTACAACACGATTTCCGGCTGCGACCAGTAGATCTGCCCGTCCTTTTCGACACCGCCGCACATCCACACCGGATTGCGCCCCTCGTAGGATTGGCCGCCGTGGTTGTGGAACCAATAAAGGTACTTGCCATTGGCGAACCGCCGCACAAAGTTCGCCGCGCGCGGATGTTTAATTGTGCGCCCGCCGGGCGTGTAGGTCATGTATTCGGGCGGCGTCCAGGTATGCCCGCCGTCGCGGCTGTAGGCGTGGCAGGGGTGTCCGTCGACGGTGCGATACGTGCAGTACAACGAACCGTCGCGCAACGGCGTGAGATTGTGTTCCTCCGCGATGGGACCTTGAGGCGCACGCAACCCCACGTCGCCGTCGGGTAGGGTTTCCCAGTGAATCTTCTCGGGATCCCACTCCGTGAGGATGTTGTCGCTTTTGAGGAAGATACCTTCCGAACGTTCGATGAAGCCCTGGCCGAAATTGCCGACCTTGGCCAACCCGATGTACGCTGCGCCGCCGAAAATCATCGGCTTGCCGACACCCCAGAAGAACTGCACGTCGCCGCCGTAAACGTTCTCCCGATCGATATCAAAAGTGCGGATGGGTATCCGGTAGCGCTTCTCCGACCACGTGTGCCCGCCATCGTCGGAGTACTTGAAGACGTACTGGCCCTGCGTGTCGACCCGTTTCGTGGTGCCGCCGTTGGACAGCTTCACCTCCCGCAGGTTGTCCGCGTTGTAATCGTAAAACGCGCAGATGCGTCCGCCCACTTTCAAGGGCATCACCCACGACGCTTCCGGCGGCCCTTGCGGTTCGATGTCGATGAGTGGCCCCCAGGTGCGGCCCTTGTCCGCACTGATGGTCGCGACCACGTGCTGCTTATCGTTCCCCTCCGCGCCGGGACCGGTCGTAAGCGTGCACACCCATTCCCCGAGATCGTTCATGACGATATAGGGCTGGTCGCAGTACCCCTCGCTGGGGATCTCGACCCCGTTGACGATATTCCGTGTATCAATTGCCGCGCCATTTACGGCAAGAATCAGTGCGATGCCCAGAAGCGAAAAAGCCATGGAACGGAGACTCCTCAAGAATGGTTACGATCATTGCGTTACGCGAAAATAAGGTGACCAGCAGAGTATCAACCCCCCGGGCACCGCTCCGCGCCGCTCCCAATTCGGACCATTTCGGTGACGTCAACGAAATGGTCCTCGACCCGGTGTCCGCTGTTGAAACAAGCCAACTTAGCCTTCTCGACGACCCCCTCGAAATTGCGATAGTCTCCATACTCCAATACGGCGGCGAACTCCCGGCTGGACCAGAATTCCGCGCCGGACTCATTCGTCCGTTTGATGCGCTCAAAAGGCGATACGTGGCCCTGGGAAGTCTTCTGAATGTCTTTGCCCATTTTCGAGTCCCCCTTTCGGCGTTTATCAACCGGCTCTGACATCTTGCAGTGTCTGGCGAAAGACCACTCCGGGTCGGCTCAATGTGCTTACCCTAAGGGTGGAAGAATACCAGTCTTGGTCCGGATTGCGCGACTTCGAACCTAGAATTGATACTATGGACCGGAATACCAGCGAAGTCGAAGAGCACCAACGATGGGAGCTTAAACGATGCATGCAATGAATCGCAGGACTTTTCTCACGAGTGTGGCCGGCGGTGCGGCGTTGGCCGCGTCGAGTTGTTTCGGGGGAGCGGTAGTTCCGCGGATGGCGGCAGGACGGCCGAACATCATTCTCGCCATGACCGACGACCAAGGCTGGGGCGACACGGGTTATAACGGTCACCCTGTGGTGAAAACACCGACGATGGACGCCATGGCGGAAACGGGGCTGCGGTTCGAGCGGTTTTACAGTGGCGCGCCGGTCTGCTCCCCCACGCGCGGGAGCTGTCTCACGGGACGCCACCCCTACCGCTACGGCATCTTCGGGGCAAACAGCGCCAAGGATGCGACTTCGTCGTCGAAGTACGCCCTTCCGCGTGAGGAAATCACGCTGGCCGAGGTGCTCCTGGCTCAAGGGTACGCCACGGGGCATTTCGGCAAGTGGCACCTCGGCGACTTCAGCGGGCCCAAGCGGTCGTCACCTGCGGACAACGGGTTCCAAGAGTCTTTCTCGACGATCCGCAAAGTAGCGACATACAATCCGACGGACTACTTCTTGAACGGCGAACCCTATACGGAGCCGCTGGAGGGCGACGACTCGGCCATTATCATGGACCGCGTAATTCCGTTTATTCGCGATGCCGTGGCGAAGGACCAACCGTTTTTCACCGTCATCTGGTTTCACGCCCCGCACAATCCCGTAATTGCGGCGCCGGAATACCTGGCCCGGTACGCGGACCATCCCGAAAAGGAACAGAACTACTGGGGCACGATCACAGCGGCCGACGAGCAACTGGGCCGGTTGCGCAACGAATTGCGCGCGTTGAATGTTGCGGATGATACGATGCTCTGGTTCTGCAGCGACAATGGCCCCGCCGGGGACCCGACCTACGGCGCCGGTTCCACGAAGGGTTTGCGGGGCCGCAAGGGTGAGATTTACGAAGGCGGTGTGCGGGTGCCGGGACTGCTTGAATGGCCCTCGCGCGTCGCCGAAGCCCGGACGATCGGCATGCCCTGTTCGACATCCGACTATCTTCCCACGATTCTCGAGCTGCTGCACCTGCAACCCACCGACAACCGGCCGCTGGACGGGATCAGTCTGGCGCCGCTAGTCGGCAGCGAACACGGGGAATGGGAACGGGCCATCGGCTTCGAGCATAATGAAAAGACCGCATGGATCGACGGGCGATTCAAGCTGATCGCGACGATCGACGGCGAGAACCTGACCGCGCCGGAACTGTATGACCTGATTAACGATCCCGACGAGAGCGATAATACCGCGGGCAACGACCCGGTGCGCGTTGGGTCCATGCTGGAAAGCCTGCGGGCGTGGCGGGCGTCCTGCACGCGAAGCCGAGACGGCGCGGATTACGCTTAGTTCGGACCGCGTAATCCAAAGCGCGCACCCGTGCGTTATCGATCCGCCTGCTTTCGGCTTATTCTGGTCGAGGTGTAAGGGGAGGCTGTGTAAGGTTTTGCGGTGAAATTGGGCACGCCGCGCCGGCGTAACGCGATCTGCCGCGGTGGGCTGGCCAAGCGTCCGTCTGCCGTGCGTGAATACTCCTTGAATTCCGTCGTCTACAGCGCGGACGGATTGCAGTGTCCCTGAAAATCGCAAACCGTGACATATTGCACGAATTTCCATTTTAGGGTATACTAGGGCGTCCGTCGGTGAAGGTGCCTTTCGGAATTTGACCGAGAATTGAGAAGTGACAGGGCGCCTAAGCACCCTATTGACGGATTTCGAGTGCCATGCTAGTATAAACGGGCAAGTACGAGTTATGCCTGATTTTGGTAGTTTTCTCTGAACGGTGCAGTTCCGCCCCCTTACGTGGGTGGCAAGAGTGGTCAGCTACTCGTAATCAGCCCTTAACCTACCTTGAGGAGATGCCAACAGTGGCCGTCTATCAATACACCGGGATCCTCGTGAATGACAACGACCGTGTAGAATCCGGAGCCGTCTTGGCGGAATCGGAAGAAGCGGCGCGCGAAAAGTTGCGCAAATATCGCGTCGAAAAAGTGAAATTGGAAAAGATTGTGGGGCCTTCGGGCTTCTTTATGGGTTTTACTGCGAACGTGAAGTAGCTTTCCGGCGGGCCGGGCGGAGACTTCCGCCCGGCTTGCCCACCGTCTTAACCAAGGCGGTTCAGCGTCCCCGAAGTCTGGGACTCGTCGATCATCTTCAGCATATCCTTCATTAAACTGTTGTATTTCAAGAACATGCATTTCGTGAAAAGGTGACACGTGTCACACTCTTTCAGCTTTTCCTCGTCCACCCGCAGGTAGTGCTGCTTGGAATGGTCGCGAAATCGGATCGTCATATTCGCGAGCTGTCCAAAGCACTCTTTCATGGGTTGCTCCGCCATTCAAAGACTCCTTTCTTCCGTCCATCGCGTGGAACCTGATGCGAGACGCGCCTACTTCGATTGTGCATGGAGGTTGTGGGGCATGGCAAGTGCGGCGGCGAGGACATCCACCACGGCGACTCCGGCGGCGCGCAAGACAGAGGCGCATTCGGAAACTGTCCCGCCGGTGGTAACCACGTCATCCACCAGGAGTACCGCCTTCTTCGCCAAGTGGGCGCCGTCTTCCACGGCGAATGCGCCCCGCACGTTTTCACGCCGTTCGGCTTCGCTGTGCAATCGGCTCTGGACCCGCGTGGGCCGGATGCGCCGGAGCGACCCGTCGAGCGCGGCGTTGGGAAGAACCGGGAGCACTTCGCGGGCGAGGAGCAGTGACTGATTGAACCCGCGCTCCCGGTAACGCACCCTGTGGAGCGGCACGGGAATCACGTAGTCGTAGGCGTCGCAATCGAGTTCGCG
This sequence comes from Candidatus Hydrogenedentota bacterium, assembly GCA_963745075.1. GTDB lineage: Bacteria > Hydrogenedentota > Hydrogenedentia > Hydrogenedentales > SLHB01 > JAHDWY01. Next base: position 68,785 of record CAVUWV010000023.1, read on the forward strand.
CGCCGCCACGTCCGCCATCAATTCTCCCAGCGGTCCCGCCAATCGCGGTTTGTCGTTGAACTTGAACAATTTGACCGCGCTTTCGATCGCGTCCTCGTAAATCGCCGCCCCCAGAATCCGGCGATACGGTCGCTCCACCGTCGCCGAACTGCACGGTCCGCACCGGAAGTTACTCCGCGTCCCCAGGCCCACCCCTGCCGGATGCGGCCGCCCGCACACCGGGCAAAAAGGCCGCTCGATCCGCGGACTCATCTCCCAGCAATTCGGGCAAAAATAGCCGTTCTCCTCGGTGAGGATACGTTCCCCGCACTGCTTGCAGTAGATCGGGAGCAGGAGATTGCGGATTGCCAGGGTCCAGTCGTTGGAGAATTGCATTGCGCGTCGCCTCATGTGGAAACTTCGCCGGTGCATTGTACCAAGAGAGCGTCGGCGGTCAAGCAGAGCTGGACGACATGGACCCCATGGACAGGATGGACGAAATCGACGAAGACGGAACACGCGTGTAGCCGATCAATCTTCGTCGCGCGTTGAACGTGCGCATAGAGGCTGTCCTGAAGGGGCTGCATATGGTAAAGTCCGTGGGTTCTGGTGGGGAGCGTCTCGCCCGGTGAGTATCCAATCCAATCATATCGACGAATCGCGCTGGACGGGGCTGTCGGAAGTCCTGCGGCTGGCGATGCCCGCGATTCTTGCGTCCATTTCGTGGACGGTGATGCAGTTCATCGATACGGCCATGGTCGGCCAACTGGGGCAGGTGCCGCTGGCGGCCGTGGGGTCTGCCGGGCTGTGGGCATTCGTCATGAACACCTTCGCCGTGGGCGTGGTGGGCTGCGTGGCGACGTTTGTGGGCCAAAGCCTTGGCCGCGGCCGTCTTACCGATTGCGGGCGCTACGCGTGGCAAGGGATCTACCTCTCGCTGGCGACGGGCCTGTTGGCAATTGCGTTATGGCCACTTGCGGGACCCATCTTTCATCTCATGCCGCACACGCCCGAGGTGCAGGTGCAGGAGATTCTGTATTTCCGCATCCGGTTATTGGGGTACGTGTTCATCGCGTGGCAGACGGCCCTCGCGTCCTTCTTTCAGGCCGTGAACCGTCCGATGATTCCCATGGTCTCGGCGTTTGCGGCGAATTTGCTGAACATCGTGCTGGATTATGCGCTGATCTTCGGCCATTTCGGCTTGCCCCGCATGGAAATCGGCGGCGCCGCGCTGGCCACGGTGATCGCCCTGGGCTTTCAGGTCGCGCTGCTGCAATGGGTCTTTCTGCGCAAATCCATGGAAGAGACCTACGCGACGCGCAGCGGATTCGCCTTCGACTGGTCCAAGATGACGGAACTCTTCAACATCGGCTGGCCTGCGGGCCTGTCATTCTTGCTGGACGTGATGAACTGGGGCATCTTCACCAGCTTCATTGTGGGGTACTTCGGCGACAGCGTGTTGGCGGCGCACACGGCGGCCATCGCCATCATGCACATCTCCTTCGTGCCGGCCATGGGTTTGAACCAGGCCATCGCGCCCATCGTGGGCCAATGGATCGGGCGGGAGAACATCCCCATTGCAAAGGCGCGCGCCTACACCGCCACCAAACTCGGCATCGCGTATATGTTCGGCATGGGAATGATCTTCGCCTTCCTGGGCCCGGCGATCATCCACGCCTTCTTCATCAACGACTGGAACGTGGTGAAACTGTGCCACATCTTCCTGATGATGGGCGCGGTGTTCCAGGGTTTCGATGCCATTAATATCGTGCTGTCAGGCGCGCTGCGCGGTGCGGGGGACACCCGGTGGATCGCGGTGATGACGGCTATCGGTGCGTACGGTCTCTTTCTGCCTGCGGCGTTGATCATGGCGTTTGTGTTCAAGTGGGGCGCAGTTGGCGCCTGGCTCGGGGCGACGGTCTACATCATCACGTTGAGCGGGATCATGTTCCGCCGCTTTCACGGCGAGCGGTGGCGCCACATCAAGATTTTCCGCGCCGATTTGGTGCCCGTGGTTGGGGCGGCGGATGTGATGAAGTGAAGATGACCGGCGGGGACGCCGGTCCCACACCGGTTTGGCCTTTTCGTAGCGGTGAAAGCAGTTCGGTATTCCCGAGAATTTACGCGGCTGGAAGCGCGCGTCTACGAGTTGTGATGCGCGTGCATATGCGTATGCGCGTGGTCGTGGCCTTGGCGATGGAGTTGGTTGTGGAGTTCGCGGTGGGCTGCCGTGAGAGTCAAGCGCATGCGTTTGTACGTCGCGTCGTCGGCGCGGGTGCCGATGGTGTCGAGATAGGCCAGAGCGCCTTCGATTTGTTCGAGGATGGTCACGGCATCGGCGGCCGCGAAGAAGGGCGTGCCTTCGACGGGAACCATCACGGCCGACGAGTGGGCGGCGATGATCTCGGGTTTGTCGGGGTAGTGTCCTCGCACGAGTAGGGCGATCCACGAGCTTCGTGTGATCGGTACGCGCCAGTGTCCTTTGGCGCGGGTCTTCCCGATGCGACGGCTTTCGCGAATTTCGCCGTTAACGATGAGTTCCACGCGGGACATGGGGATCGTCACGCTGGCGAGTTCGTATTCGACGTCGACCGTGCCGCCGTTGCGTTTCATGGGGATGCGGGAACCGGCGGGCTCGCCCTCGACCGTGAACTCCATCAGCGGCCCGTAGGTGACGAAGGTGTGGCCGTTGCGCACGACGTTCATCCACGCGCCGTACGTGAATTCACGATTCTTGCCGACGCAGGCGTAAGTGCGGACCGTGCCGACGGCCGTGTTCGCGCTCATCTTGTCCGTGCCGCCGACGGCCGGGTGGGCGTAGCCGCAGTTGAGGTAGCGGTACCAGTCCGAGAGCGAATAGGGATCGATGCCGCTGTACAGGTCGCCCCACGAACACATTTCGACGGCGTCCACCTGGCCGCTGACGAGGTTGGCCGCGTTTTCGCAGCGGGGATTCGGGAAGTGGGGCATGACCACCAGCCCACCCTGGGCGCGGCAACGTTGAGCCCATTCCGCCATGAGCGCACCGGCCGGATCGCCGAGCGCCGACTCATCGGCCCCGGCGGTGCACATGGGGGCGATGATGTTGCCGTTGTACCCGAGCAACGAGATGTGGCCGAGGACGTGTTGCCGGTTCTCGGTACCAACCCGCACCAGCCATTCGCCGTCGCCGCCCGCTTCTTTGGACCCAAAGGTCGTTTTGCCGTCAAAGTCGCCGACGTTCGTCATCAGTTCGCCCCATTGGCTGGCGAGCAGGTTGATGACGTTGACGCCTTCCGCCGAACCCTCGAGCATGGCCGTCGCGGGAGATAAAAAATGCACGTGCGTGTCCGCGGTGATCCAGCCCCGTTCGCGCCATGGCAAGACCTTCTCGATGGCGATGGTAATCGTCTTGGTGCGCGGCGTGATCCGTTGCACTTTTCGGATCGGCCTGATTTCGAATCCTTTGCTGACCTCGACGTACACGTTGCCGAAGGGGAGGTCGATGGTCGTTTCGCCGGAGATGTAGGCGCAGTAATGGATGTTCTGATTGAGGAAGTCCGCGCTGTAGTCTTCAAACCACGCGGGATTTGGAATCCGGTGGCGATCCACGGGTGCAAGATATTCGCCTGCCTCGCCATGGATGTGTAGCTTCACGGGTACCGGACGTTTGCTCGCCTTTTCGACGACGCGCACCTGCACGCGTTGCGTTGCGGGTGCGACCGGGGTGAGGGCGGTGCCGCGTCCGCCGCCTTCAACCTTCTCTACCGGAATCATCTTCCCGCCGACGTGGAACCGCGCGTCCGGATGCGCCGTGTATTCGATCAACACGTCGCGCGCCGAGTGCTTCGGAGCCTGGTTGTTGTAACTCGAAGACCAAGCTGCGTTGGGATAGATTGTTCGGGGTTGCGCCGAGATTACCTGGCCCAGGTCGAGTGCGATCTGTTTCAGGTACCCCTCGTCGTTCAGCGCGGGATTGAATGTAACGTCTTTTGGTAGTTTCAGGATAACTTTGCGGCGCGTGCGCCAGCGCAGTGGTTGATTCTCGGCCGTTCCGGCCGCGACGCCGGAGATCAACAAGCCGAATCCCTTGGGTTCAATGCGCAATCCGACGATCGTCTTCTCGGGGTGGGGGTTCTCCCACGCCCACAACCAATTGACCCAGGGCACAATGTCGGTCTGCATGACGCGGGTCTGGCTCTGCCCCCAGTACGTGAGCGTGTTGCCGTACGGCGGGTCGATCACCTGTTCGTGCACGGGCGGCACGGGCCGCGGCTTGCGAAAAGCGACGGCCTGAAAGCAATTCTCGCCCCAGGGTCGTTCGAACATGCCGATGTGATGCCGGCGGCGAATGGCATGCCGTCCTTCGCTACCGTCTTTGTACAGCAACACGTAATCGGCGACGTGTTCATTCAGGCGCCCGATGCCGCGCGTTGGCGAAATGAAACCGTCCTTGTTCCATGGGAGCGGCTCGAAATCCGTGGTATGCATGAACACCAGCCAGGGCGCTTTGAAGGGTTTTAATGGGACGTCGATCGGGAACTTCTTGGCGGCGAGCGGGCGGTTGACCGCAAAGGGTAGGCCCCAGCAGGTGCAGGTTCCGCGCGGCGCGCGGGACGCGGTGTCCTGCATCTTTTTCGAGAGGCCGGCTTTACGCAGCGTGACGAAGGTTGCGTTGCCGCGGAAGGGCACGGCTTGGAACAGGGGTGATTGCGGGCCATCGTGAACGGCTGCCATGAATGGGTCTCCCGGGTTTATCGCGAACCTGTGGCCGCTTCGAGATCGAATGGACTATATGGTCGAGCGGGATGAGGATTGGGGCGGTGGTGAGCGTGCCCGCGCCACACACCATCGCGTTCACAAGGCCCGCACGTATTCTGCGCTGATGCGGGCGCTTTCCAAGGAGTCGCCCGCGCATTCGTCTTGCTCGACAATGTACCACTGGACGCGGGCCTTCGCCGCGGCGCTGAGGATGGGTGTCCATTCCATGATGCCGCGACCCATTTCCGCGAAGGTGCGGTCGTCGCCGCCGGTCATGTCTTTGAGATGGAGCAGCGGCGTGCGTCCCGCGTACTTCTTAATGTACGCTACGGGGTCGGCGCCGCCGTATTTGACCCAATAGGTGTCCAACTCCGCGGCCAGATTCGACGCGTTCGCCGCGCCCAACAGGATGTCGAGGATGTATTGGCCGTCGTAGCGTTGAAACTCGTGGGCGTGGTTGTGGTAGCAGAGGGTGATTCCTTCGCGCTGGAACTGGGCGCCGGCGTTGTCCATGGCCTTGGCGCACCGGATCCAGGCATCTTGGTCGGGGCACATCTCGCCCCCGAGCCAGGGCACGACGGCATAGTGCAAATCAAGCGCCTTCACGGACTCGATAACCGCGCCCGTGGTCTTGACCACGTCTTCATAGGGGAAATGGCCGCTGATGGCTTTGAGGCCCGCGTCCGCGAGCATTTGCTTGTAGTCGTTCGGACTGTGGGACCCGAACCCCGCGAGTTCCACGAAGTCGTACCCGATTTCTTTCACGCGCCGGAGGGTGCCCGGCGTGTCCTTTTCGAGGTGGTCCCGCACGGTATACAGTTGCAATGCGAAGGGAATACCGCTCATGACTCAACCCTTTCGTAATCGGTTTTCGTGAACGTGTTACAACGTTTTGCGCATGCGTTTCAGATAGTGGCGAACGCCGTCCTTTATCTGGCGGGACACGGCGCGCCCGATAATCGCGGCGACGAGGAAGTTGACCTCCATATCGCATTCGATCAAGTCGGTGTATTCGATCTCGGTCTTCTTTTTGCTGCGCGACTTGAAGGTGGCGATTCCTTTGGATTTCATGTTGCCTTTGCCGACGGACTTCCACTTCAAGACGTGATCGCCGGTCATGGTGTAGCGGATCGTGTGCCATCCTTCGAAGGTCACGCCCAACTCGGTTCGCGGTTCGAGGATCAGTTTGAGCGAGTTGTTTTTCAGGACCTTATACTCCGCAACGCCGCCGTAATTCGCCGCGATGGTTTGCAGGTCGCTGAAATGGGCTTCGGCCTTTTCGATGGGCACATTGACTGTAAACGTTTCGGAGTACTCGCCGGCATACTTCGCCATACCTGCCTCCCAAAGAGTTGTTAATGGTTCAATTTCATCCGCCTGCGTGCGTGCGCAGGAATTCATAACTCATTCGGCAACTGTCAAACACGTCCCGCTCCGATTCGTCCTGCTCGTACACGAGCCATTCGACGCCGGCATTTCGCGCAGCCGCGAAGATGGCGGGCCAGTCCAGGACCCCGTGACCCAGTTCAGTGGGAACCGGTTTGCCATCGGAATCGAGATTGGCCTTGTGGTCTTTCACATGAATGATGGGACAGCGCCGGGCGTGGCGCGCGATATAGATCGCGGGATCGGCTTTGCCGGTGTGGACCCAGGCCGTGTCGAATTCGGCGTGGACGAGTTCGGGCGGTGTTTCATCGAGCAGGATATCGATCTTGAAGCGGGTATCTTCGGCAAAACGTTGAAACTCGAAGTCGTGGTTGTGGTAGGAAAAGCGGATGCCTTCGTCGCGGAGACGTTCGGCAACCGATTTGATCCGATTCAGGCCGCGCCGCCAATCCGCCAGGGAATCGCGGCAATCCGTCATCATGCTGGCGAGGGCCAGATCCCGGACGCCCAGAGTGTGCCAGAATTGAACGGTGTCCGCGAAATCCGATTCGAAGGGTTCGAGCATGCAATGTCCGGCCATGGTGGATAGGCCAGCAGCATCCAGCGCGGCACGGGCTTCTTCGGCGGGCAGGTCCGGCATACCGCTCCATTGGACATACTCGAAACCCGTGTCGCGCACGCGGTTGAGGGTGTCCTGCAAATTTTGTTTTGCCGGTTCGCGAACCGTGTACAGAATCATGGCGATGCCCGGGGTGCTCATGCAGTCCTCCACTTGGATCGAACGGCGTAGAACCATTGCCGCAGATGCGGCGGCTTTCGATTTTCCACGGGATGGTATTGCGTGTCAAACGGGGATATGGACGTGCATGTTATCGGGCGACGTTAAGAAGGGTTTCCAGCATGCGGTCGGCGATGGTGATGACGCGGGCGGACGCTTCGTAGGCGCGCTGGAAGAGCAGCATGGAGGTGACTTCTTCGTCGAGGTTGACGCCGGACACCTCCTGACGGCGGGCGTCGAGGTCCTGGATGAAGGCGTTTTCCGTATTCAGGACGTCCGTATTGGAACGGCCGTCGACGCCGAGCGTGGCTACGGTGGACTGATAGAATTCCGCGATGGTAGACGAATTGCTGTCCAGCACCTTGGCGGTGCGCAGGTCCGCCATGGCCAGGGCGGCGGAATTGTCACCGGTGTTCGACAGGTCGGTGCTGAAACCCGACGAGAGCAACGCGGGGTTATTGGCGAGATCGGGATTGAGTGCAATCGTGCGGGCGTCGGTGCCGGTAAACAGGCCGTTCAATCCCAGTGCCGGTAACGCGCCGGTCGAGTCATTGGCGAAGGAAAACGAGTAGGTTGCGTCGGGGGAGATTTCAAGCTGGTTGCCGTTCACCACTGCATTGAGATTTCCGACGGTGTTGAGGTCTGTGGCGAGGTCGTTCAACGTCGTTGCGCCGGTAATCGTAATCGTGGTCGTGGTGGGCGTGCCGGCGGAGTCGTAGACGACGACGTCGAAGGTGCCGGGCGTTACGGTGAAAGGGAGCCCCGCGGAAACCAGGGGATCGGTTGGGGCGTTCACTTCATTGGTGCTGGTCAGGGCCGACGAGTAGGCTTCGAGGCCGCGTCCCTGGCTGTGAATTGCGTTTAGTTGCTGGATCAGGGCGCCGGCAATCTCGTCGATTCGCGCGTCCTGCTCGGGAATCACCGTATCGCGAATGGTCAGGGCCCCGAATACCTCGCCGCCGCGCACGTCCACCAGCGAGTTGTCGTCGGCGAAGCGTAACTCGACCAAATCGCCGCGTTCAGGGTCCAAGGCCGGGTTGCGGACGGCGGAAATCTCGCGTGCGCGGGTCGTGTCGACCAGGATGGCGCTGCCAATCTGGACCTGGACCTGGCCGGTCTCGCTCTCGTGATAGGTGATATTGACAATCTTGCCCAGTTGATCCAGGAGTACGCCGCGCTGGTCCCGCAAGGAACCGGCGGTCCGGCCCGACGCTTCGATTTGCTGGATCTGCCGGTTCAACTCGTAGATGCGCTGGGAAATGGAATTGATTTCCGGCACTTGGTTGCGGATTTCTTCGTTGGCGTTGGTCCGGAGTTGATCGAAGCGGGAAACGAGTTGGTTGAGATCGGTGGCGACGGCATCCGCTTCAGAGAGAAAGGCCTCGCGAACGGGGAGTGATTCCACGTTATTGGCGTAATCGTGCAAGGCGTCAAAGAATCGGTCCAAGCGGGTGCCGAACCCGTTGTCGCTAGGCTCTAAGAAGGTGTCCTCAATGAGGTTATAGTACTGGGCTTGAACCTCGGCGCTGCCCAGACCGGCGACCTGCCGCACGTACGCATTGTCGAGAAACCCGTCGCGCAGCCGCGCGATCTGGGCGATGCCGACGCCGCGCCCGATCTGACCGGCGGGGGTGTTGATTGGGAAGAGTTCGACCAATTCGGCCCGCTGGCGGGAGAAGCCGGGGGTGTTCACGTTGGCGATGTTATTGCCGGTAACGTCGAGCTGGATCTGCGCGGTACGCAGACCCGAAGTCCCGATACTGAGCGCACTGAATAACGTTCCCACACGAACCTCCTTGTTGCACTATCTCGCCCCGAACTCTGAGGCTAACGCATTCGGACGGGCTCGTCCGTGCCCAAAGGGGAGCAACCCGCATACCCATTATCGGCGGTGAAGGCAAGGTCCTTTAGCGCAGGGGGTTAACGGGTTCTAACTGCTTGTGGTGCAAGAGTATGGCAGGCAACTCTTTCCGCTCGGGGCAAAAGGTGCCGGTGGCCGGGATCAAATCCGAAATCCGAAGCTCGAAATCCGAAACAATTCTGAATGACCGAAAGGGGGAAATGGTCCGAATAAACCTGTGCTGTGACAACCTGTCGTACCCTGCCGGTTCTTTGGGAACCGGTATTTGAGATCAGAGATTTGAGATTTCAGAAATGCGATGGGCCAGGGCCACCGGCCTATAAAACAACGTCTTCGGGGCGGTGAGAGCGGCGAATCGGGCAGCGGGCGAGGGCCGGCGCGGAACCTATATTCCGAATGCCTTTAATGTAAAAATAGAATTGCAAAAATGCAGCGTTGGTGTTAGCATGAAGCCAACGGCAGGAACGACGTACGAGAGCCACTTTGTGAGCGTCCGATAAACGGACAATAAGTGTGGCCCGAGTATATGCCCCTAGTGCCTATAGGGCTCTCGACGCAGTTCCTGCCGTTGTTGTGTGCGGGGGAATCGGAAGAATCTGAGCGTTTCCACAACTTCATATGCTCGTACTCGACAGCGCTTTGACCCCTACCCTTTTGCGCAAAGACCATTCGCGCTGTATGCAGTCGAGACCGATGTGAGGTCTTTTTCGAGTACGAGACCGAGTACGGGCTATTTGGGGAACACGGCCTATGGGGAGACCCCCGCAGGCTGGCGTCCGTAGTGGTAGGCGATGAGCATGAAAAATTGCAGGCCGAACATGAGCGATGCCAGCACGAGGTGGACGGGTTGCAGGAAGGCCGGGATCGCCAGGTAGTACATGGCGGCGCCGGCGGCGATCTCGATGACGATGATCGCCATTAAGGCCGCCGCACAACGACTGAGCAGTCGTGACGCGCCCCCCGGCTTCCAGACGACCGCAGCGACTGCGGCGTTCGCGGCGAGCAATACGAGCGAGAAGGACCGGTGCACGAGGACGCTCGTACCTACACTCTCCATCCAGAGGGCGCGGTTCTCCGCGCCGAAGGCTTTGGCGATTTCGTCGACGTGTTCCCGCACCTGCGTGCCGAGTACGACTTGCATGAGGGAGAGGATCAGAACGATCACCAAAAGTGGCGCAAGCATCGCGCGCGGTTGGGTTTCGACAGCGGAAAGACGGTCGTGTTGTGACCGCGCAATGGCGTAGATGAGCATGGCCACGAGGACCAGGGCGACAACCATGTGCACGGTGATCATCAACGGCACGAGATTGGACGCGACGACCAGAGAACCCAACCATCCCTGAAAACCCACGAGCAAAAACGATGCGAAACTCAATACGGTCACCCAGACGTCGGTGCGCAGGTAACCGAATGAAACGACGAGAGTCAGGAAGATGAGAAAGCCGATGGTGACGCCGACCAGCCGATTGACGTATTCGGTCCAGGTTTTCACCACGTTGAACGTGGTGTCGGCGTAGCCACGCTCGGCGTAAATCTCCTGATAGTTTGCGGGCAATTGCGAGACATCCGTCGGGGGCACCCATCGCCCGAAGCATGTTGGCCAGTCGGGGCAGCCCATGCCGGAACCCGAGGCCCGGACGATCCCGCCCACGAGGATCAGGAAGTAGACGGCCGCGATCGTAACGATGCCGACGATGCGAAAGGCGCGGGGTGTGAAAAACGTACTGCTCATGGTTGAACTCCCATCCGGTGCGCGCGAACCGCAGCCGGATGCTATGACGAGGATTCGAGAATGTCCAGCATCTCCTGGATGCGGGCGAACTTCTCCCGGGGTTTTCCTTTCAATTTGCCCCGTTCGATCTCGGCGTCGTCGATGCGTTGCCAATCCATGAAGGTGACGTGGCGAATCTTGCGCGACTCGAGGAGTTCGAGCAGTTCGACGCCGTCGCGGTGCGCGCAGGGCTTGAGATTGGGCATATCTTCGAGCAGGGCCTTGACGGTAGCCTGGCTGTCCGGCTTGTTGGTGCCGATGACACCGCTGGGGCCGCGCTTGATCCACCCCACGACGTAACGGCCAGGCTGCACGGCGCTCTCGAGCACCACGCGGCCGTCGAGATTCGGGATGACACCGCGGCGTTCGTCAAAGGGTACGCCCGGAATCGCGACGCCCCGGTATCCTACGCTTCGGAACACCAAACCGCAGGGTAATTCTTCCAGCGCTCCGGTGCCGACGGCTTTTAGTTTGAAGGGTTCGCCTTCCAACCGGTTCCGTTCGAGCACGATCGATTCCACGCGGTCGGCGCCGCGGATCTCTTTGGGACTCTGGAAGAAGTGGATGTGGTATCGGCGCTGTTTGGACGGTTCGCCGCGTTCGGCGAAGGATTGCAGCACCTTCATATTTTTTTTGGCGTGCTGATTCTTCGGATCGTCCAACTCGGCTTGGCTGGCGGGGTCCAGGTCGAGGTCGGCAGGCGCGAGGACGGGGTCGCAGTCCTCGAGTTCCCCGATTTCCTTGATCTCGGGCTGGGTGAACTTGGCCTGGACGGGTCCGCGGCGTCCGATAAGATGGATGGTGCGGACCTTGCTCTCGGCCAGGACCTCGAGGGCGTGTTCGGCGATGTCGGTTTCCCGCAGTTCGTGGACGGTTTTGGACAGGATGCGGCTCACATCCATGGCGACGTTGCCTTGGCCGATGACGACGGCCACTTCGGCGGACATATCGAACTCGCGGTCCCGGTAGTCGGGATGCCCGTTGTACCAGCCCACAAATTCGGTGGCCGTGTGGCTGCCTTTCAGGTCTTCACCGGGGATGTCGAGGCGGTTATCGGTCTCCGCGCCGCTGGCGAAGATGATGGCGTCGTAGAAGCGGCCCAGTTCTTCGACCGTCACGTCGCGGCCGATCGTGACGTTCCCCCAGAAGGCAAAGCCGGGCGCTCCGGCGATCTTGTTGTAGACGCGGGTTACGCTCTTAATCTTGGGGTGGTCGGGGGCAACGCCGCCGCGGACGAGTCCGAAGGGCGTGGGTAAGCGGTCGAACATGTCGACGTGGATTTCCGGTTCCGCTTTCAGTAGGGCCTCTGCGGCGTAGAAGCCGCTCGGTCCACTGCCCACAATCGCCACCCGCAACGGTAATCTCGCGGTACCCAAGTCACTCATGAACGCGTCCCCGTTTGCTGACAACCTTGAATCCCAGAGCGAACGAAACCCGGTAGCAGGAATTGTCCCCCCAGTTGAGAACCTGAATATAGGGGCGGTTTCGAGGGTAAGTCAAGGGGTGGCGGGAGAGGAGATGGACGATACGGATGGCAGGGATTGGCCGGGATGAATCCCATGCGCGCAGCGCTAAGGCAGCTCGATCCCGTACTCCCGGAGGGCCTTTTCCGCCGCGCCGGCCCAGTCGCGGTTGGCGGCGGGACTGGCCGGGCTGGGATGTAGGATGCGACCGACGGTGTGGCTGTCCGAATCAAGGGCGGCACGGATGCGGTTTTCTGCGAAGGCGCCGACGCCGAGGAGGTAGCGGGGCCGCAGCGCCGCCACGACGCGTCGAAGGGCTTCGTCGCAGGCGTTGAAAACGGGTTCGGCCTCCGGTTTGGGCAGTTTGTCGGGGGTGCGGTTCCGGCCGCTTTCCTCCATGAAACAGAGGGGACAATAATTCACGACGAAGAACCGGGCGAAAAAGCGGTCGGCGGTCCCGAACCGGGCACGGGCCCATCCCCAGAGCCGGGTTCCGCTGACTTCGCTGCGCGGGCAGGCGAATCCGTCCACGGGGCGTTTGGGGTGTTCGTGGGGCGGTTTCTCAACCGGGGCTTCGATGCCCAGCCAGTCCCGAACCATGGCCACGTCGCCGAAGGGAACGCCCGTTTGCGCCATGCCGAAGGGTCCGGGGTTCATCCCCAGCAGGAGCACTTCCTTGGTTCCCTGGCCGTAGCGGTCCAGGTATTGCGCGTGGGACGCCCAGGCGTAGTCAAGGGGGTTGTAGATGTGGGTGACCGGCGGGTCGAAGTGCAGTGGTTGCAGTGCCTTAACGAGATCGCGGGAAATGGTCTTCAATGGCATGAAGGCAGTGTAGCAAATCGGGGCACCGGGCGCGAACGGCAACTGGACTCACGCTATGCTCGTCCACATCCTCGGAGCGCGAATTCCGGGGCATCCGTTCCAACGCTACCAGCCTGGCCGGGTACCGGACATGGCGGGGTCGAGCGTCAGCAAACCATTCTCATTGAGGATACCGAGTTTTTCGTCCAGGGCTGCAGCCAGCGGATCCGACGCCGCCATGCCGAGCCGTTCACGGACCACCCGGCGCAGCCACCAGAATCCCGAGTTCCAGGAGTACAAATGATGCCCGTGGGGATGGCCGTCGACGGTGCTGATGGATTCGTGGAAGGCGGGCATGACCGCCAGTTCCTTTTCCAAACGCCAGAGCAGCTTGTCGTCGATCCACTGCGGGTCCATGCCGTGGATGAGGCCGTCGAGGTAGACGCAGGCGTCGTTCAGAAACCAGGAACCGCCGAAGACATACACGCCGCTGTGATCGGGTAACAGGTCGCCGTTCGCTTCGGAGATGACGCGCATGCCGTAGGGCGACTGAACGCGCATGGTCGTCTCGATATGGGTCTTCACAATGTCATCCGGCAACAGCTTTTCGCCGAACACGGCGAAGGTGAGCACCTCACCGTACAGCGAATCTTGCCCGATGTGATTCTGTTGCTTGAGGCTCGTCGCCATGTACCCGCCGTCGGCGTTGAACATCCGGCGGTATCCCGCTTTCGCTTTTTCGATATCGTCGTCGGAGACGGGGAATCCCAGCCCCCGCGCCGCGATGAGCGCACCGCAATGAAAACCCTGATCCGACGACGGCGCGTCGTCATCGTCGTAGGGCAACAAATCGTGGTAAGTCTTCATGTAGGCGACGTCCGGCTTCAGCCGCGGCGGAATATATAGCCCGTCCACTTCATGGGTGCGAATGAACCGGTACGCGCGATCCACCGTGCGCATGTCGACATTGCCGCCCGCCCGCTTCACCAGCAACGACCAGATGAGGTAATACTGCGCGTTGTCCTCGTAACTGATCCGATCGTAAAACACCGCTGCATGGGCCGCCGCGTCGTAGATGGGATTGTCCAGACCGCGGCTCATGTAGAAGCCGTCCGTCACCCACTGCTTCCACCCGTACCCGACGCCGGATATGAAGATGTAATCGCTCTCCGGGCGCATTAGGTTGCGTCGCAGCAGGATATACGACGTGTTCCGCAGAATGGCCTCCAGACCCGAACCGTGAAACCGTTTCGCGTTCGCAAGCGCGACGTGCGCGGCCAGTTGCACGTCGTACATGGATTGGGCCGGCGCAGCGAAAATCCACGTCGTCCAGATCTGCGTTTGTCCGGCTTCGATATGCTGCCATCCGTCAAATGCGGCGCGATACACCGTGGTCGCGTCCACGTCATGCGGGATCATAATCGTGCGCCGCGCGGAACCATCGCCATTCTTCAAAGACAGCCTGCGGTTCTCCCCGTCGAAGGCCATAAACGATCGGTTTTCCCAACAGCCCGGCGTGTCGCCGATAATGCCGTATAACGTATCGCCCGAAAGACACCCCAGGAACGGAAAGGTCTGGAGCGAACCGCCGCCGAATTCCGGACCCGAACACCCGGGACTGTACGTGGCAGAAACGGCCTCCTTTCCGGTGAACGAGTAGAAATCGCCATCCGCACTCACGTGCCAGCCGAAGTCCAGGTAGTAGCGCATGTCCGCATGCGCGGTAACCGTCACATTCCGCTCGATGAGATTTGACGCAATCGTCCGGTAGGTCGCTTCGATCGTTAAGCCTGTAGTATGCCCATCGGTGAATGCCTCACCGTCGTTGGTTTCGTGATGCGCCGCGAACGCGATCGGCGCGGTCATCGGTCCCGCTTTGGTCGCCACCGTGATCCGGAGTGCAGTGCTTTCTTTTCCCCCGTCAAATACCTCGCGGGCGCCGTCGTGAATCGTGGCGGTCCAGCCGTCGGCCGTATCAACCGGCGCGACACGCAGTTCCGCGCCCGCAACGAATGCCACTAGCGGCAGCACCACTCCCAGGACACCGGTTCGCAGCTTGACCATATTGGAATACCCTCTCCATTGAACAGTGGGACCAGTAGGGCGCGATGCCACTTTCGACAACGCACACCCTCGAGTACGGAACGTCGCTGCTGTCCCTGTTGTCTCTGCGGTCCCTTCGCCTTCGTCGTCCAGTTTGGCCCTTGATTGCCCCCAGGCAATCCACTACCCTCGCACCCAGTGACGTCCATTATAGCCGCGCGATGCGCGTCGTGCGCTATCCGCCGTGAAAGGGTCTCCGGAATGGACATTTCTCGCCACCGCATTTCCCGCCGGTCCGCATTAAAGACGCTGGCCGCCGCCACCGGCCCGATGATTCTCCCCGCTGGCGTGTTTGGAGCCGCCGCGCCACCGAACCGGATTACAGTCGGCATGATCGGCGTGGGCCGGCAGGCGCGTCATGCGAACGTGCCGCCCTTTCTCCGGTCGCCGGATACGGTGGTCGTGGCGGTCTGCGACGTCGACCGGTGGCGGCTGGATAACGCCAAGCAAAGCGTGGACGAGCACTACGGAAACACCGACTGCGCCGCGTACCGGGACTTTCGCGAGGTGATCGCCCGCGACGACATCGACGCGGTCATGGTCAGCACGGCGGATCATTGGCACGTGCCCATCTCGCTGGCCGCGGTTCGCGCCGGAAAACATGTCTCCTGCGAAAAACCCTTGACCCTCTCCATCGCGGAAGGCCGCATCCTCGCCGATGCCGTAAAGCAGGCGGGCGTAACGTTTCGCACCGACAGCGAATGCCGTTCCCATCCCGACATGCACCGGGCCGCCGAACTGGTCCGCAACGGCTGTATCGGCGCGCTGAAACGCATCGAAGTCACCGTGCCCACGGGAGACGAACCCGGCGGCAACGCCGAACCCATGCCGGTGCCGGCGGAACTGGATTACGAACTCTGGGTGGGCCCCGCGCCGCTGCATCCCTACACGCTCGATCGCGTGCATCCCGTGCAAGACTACACGCGCCCCGGCTGGATGCGGTGCCGCGACACCTGCGAAGGCATGATCACGAATTGGGGCGCTCATCTCCTGGACGTCGCCCAACTCGCCCACAACAGCGAACACACCGGTCCCGTCGAGGTCGAAGCCACGGGCACCTATCCCGAGCCGGGTTCGGGACTCTGGAACGTACTCCTGAATTTCGAGGCGCACCTGCGCTATGCCGACGGCGTTCCCCTCGACTATCGCACGGCCGACGCGCCCTACGTCCGGTTTGAAGGCGAAGACGGCTGGATTCAGAGCACGTGGTTTCCCGGAGGCGATCTGAAAGCGGGACTGACGGCAAGTTCGGACGACCTGCTGCGCATCGAACTCGGCGACGACGCCGTGCGCATTCCACGCCGCGAAGACAAGGAAGATTTCATCTACGGCATCAAGACCGGCGAGCCGACCATGGCCGACGCGGAAATCGGCCATCGCACCTGTTCCATCGGACAGATCGCCCACATCGCCATCCAGATCGGCCATAAACTCGAATGGGATCCCAAGAACGAACGCTTCTCCCACGACGACGAAGCCAACGCAAGACTGATCCGCCCCATCCGCGGCGACTGGATGAAGGTGTAATTGGAGCCATTGCCTCACTGTTGATGAACACTTGCCGACAGGTGGTGTCACTGCTCGCCGCCATCGGAATTCTCGCCGTCACCGGCTTCGGTCGCCGCCCGGGAACGCGCAATTTTGCGTTCGACCAGGTATTCGAAGAATCTCAGACTTCCATACACCGCGCCACAGATAAGCGCGAACAGAATCGCGATTTCAAACAGGATTGTGTCGCGAATCACCAGCAGCACTATGACGACAATCACGAGTAATCGGATCTGCTTGAGGAGCTTCTCTGTGTTGTCGTGCATAACAACCCCCTCACACGATATTCCCCGAATACCGACCGTCCGGCAGGCCGTCTTCCGAGTCGACCGCGTTGACGATCGCGACGAGTTCCTCCTGCGCGATAGTCCCTTTCGAGACCAGCAGCTGGATAACCGCCGTGAGGTACAACCGCAGCTCGTCGTTTTCCCGTTCCAACGCGCGGACCTCGCGCTCCACCGGCCCGAGGTCTACGAGACGATCTCCGCTCGGCGTTCGCCGTTGAGCCAGTTCGTGCCGAAGTTGGTCGATCTCCACTTTCTGATCGGAGAGATCGAGTTGCTGACCGAGGTTTCCCAACAATAAAAATCGACCCCAACCCATGAGTCCTCCTCTCTGGTCATTACTGCGTGGCTACGACGTTTGCGCGGCTTCCCGGGCCTCGCGAATCTCCGTTAAGCGATCGCCGAGGCGGGCAATATCGGCGTCAGTCATAGTGCTTTTGACCTGTTCCAGCATGGATTTGAAGTACGGAATCTCCGCGGTAGCTTCTTGCGGGAAACCGACATTCCCCGTGCCCGGCGCGTCGGAGGTCACGAGCACCTTCCCGTCGCCGTCGAGAAACGCGAACCACGGGATGCCCCCGCTGCCTTCACTGCGAAGCCCGGCGATGACCTCTTTTGCGCCGGGCATCCGATCCTGATCGATCTTGACGACCACGAAATCTTTCTCGAGAATCGCGTCAATGTCGGGTTCGGTGACGTAAGCGTCCATTCGGTGGCACCAGCCGCACCATGGCGCGCCCACGCGAACGAATACCTTTTTGTTCACCGCTTTCGCCCGGGTGATGGCGCCGTTCAACACGTCCCCCGCGTTGGCCGGTTCGGGCGCCCACTTCTCCAAAAACGCGGCGACCTTTTCGGGATCGTGTTTGGGACCCTCTTCAAGGGCGCCGGTTTCCTGGTCGGTCAGCTTGTTCCCGGCGGGATCCAACACCGTCAGGTACGGAACGCCCTGCGGTTGGATTTCCCATTTTTCGAGGACGGCTTGGTCCGCCTTACTCTCAACCATCACCAGGACGTAGTTTTCATGAAGCAGCGGACGCAACGTGTCGTTTTCGGACAAGACTTCGTGGAGCAGATGACACCACCCGCACCAGTTCCCGCCGGTCATGAGGAGCACGTTTTTGTGATCGCGCTGCGCCTCGGCCAGGGCCTGTTCCACCCGGTCCATGCCCTTGCCGTCTTCCGGGTAGATAGGCTTGCGACCCGCCGCACTGGCGGCATACACTACGCTGATCCCTCCGAACAACGCGACGACCAGTATGGTCGTCCAACTGCGGGCTCGCGGTAACGTATACACGGCAAATCCCTCCCGTTGGTTCCGAAGCTTCGGATCGATTTGGGGCACCTCGGTGCAGTCTATACTACTGCGGTATTTGCAACAACAAGATGGATTCCCGCGTTCGCGGGAATGACGGTTTGGGCGGTGCGGGTATTGAGACCGGAGTAATACTTGTGTAAACGGTGCGGACCAATCGCTTGGCCCGAAGCGGTTTATTTCGCAGTGTATTGGCGCGTATACTACCGTTCTTTCGAGGTGTGGAGTCATAGGCGCACGTATTACGCAATTCATTTTTTTGGAGGCCGTCATGCAATTCAAATTCGAAGGTGTCGTTCCCGCGTTGCTTACGCCGTTCACCCAGGGCGGAAAATCCGTCGACTACGACCGGGCCGCCGGGTTCGCCGAGTTTCTCGCCAAGCGGGGTATTCACGGATTGTTCGTCTGCGGAACGACGGGGGAAGGCCCCCTCATGACCCTCGACGAGCGGAAGCGATTATTGGAGACCGTCGTGAAGGCCGTGGGCAGGAAGGTCAAGGTTATCGCTCACACCGGTTGTTTCGACACCTTATCCACCGTCGAACTGACGCGGCACGCCCAAGAGGCGGGCGCCCATGCGGCAGGCGTCTTCGCGCCCGGTTTCTTCGGCTACGACGACGAAGCGCTGAAACGCCATTTCAAAGCCGTGGCCAATTCCGCGAAGAAGCTTCCGATCCTGCTGTACAACATCCCCGGCTGCGCCAAGAACGCCTTGTCCGCCAACCTCATTGTGGATCTCGCGAACAGCGTGGACAACATCGTCGGCATGAAAGACAGCAGCGGCAGCATCCAGCATTTCAATAACGTGCTCATCCATGCACCCAACGGATTTGTCGCCATCAACGGCGTGGACGAGTATTCCATGCAGGCCCTCGTTGCGGGCGGCAGCGGCATCGTCGCGAGCACGGCAAATGTCCTTCCCGAGTTGTTCCTCTCCATTTTCAATAACGTAAAGACGGGCAATCTGAAGAAGGCGTGGGCGAGCCAGGCGAAGCTGTCGCAGGCCTGCGGCACGTTCCGTTACGGCGCCATGGTGTCGCGTTACAAGGAAGGGGTGCGGTTGCGCGGGTTCGATCCCGGGTTCGTCCGTCCGCCGCAGCGCGAATTGACGAACGCCGAACGCCGCACCCTCGCCAAGGAAATGCAGGAAACGGGCCTAATCTGACGTGAGTAGGGGGGACTTCGGTTCGGATGGCGCCGGACCACCGAAGGGCAACAATCCCCTCGTCACGCCGGCGTGGCTGCCGCCTTCAATGAGTTCATCTCCGGAAAGTGAGGAGCGCTAAACAGGCGGGTCTTCCAATCCGCCTTGCCGACGACGCGACCCAAGACGACCGCCTGCGTCTCATCGGGTACGAGTCGTCATGAATCGGCCATTTGCCCCGAGATGATGAAAATGGGCTGTCCGTCTCTCGCCCGGCACAAAGTAGAACGCGCCTCAGTAAGCGGAAAGGATTCCCGACGCGGGACTTCCGATCGTCTGAGTCCGCCAGCATACCGATGGGTGGTGGCTACGCACGGAGAAGGGACTGGACGGGAATCATTCCCATCCTACAAGAGCGTCCGGATACTGAACGGCGATTTTCGAAGCGGTACGAGATCGAGTACGATTGGATTGCACGTTGAACCAATGCACCCGGAGCCGCGTTTATGAAGAAACTCCTTGGACTCGTCCTCGTTGCCGTCCTCATCGTCCTTGGAGTCGTGATCTACCGCGGTGCGACCTTTCAATCCGTCCAGGTAACGCCCCCAACGATGGGACCCATCAGCGTTGAAGTTTCTCCGGCGGCCGCACACCTCGCCGGCGCATTGCGCATCCAAACCATCTCCTACGATGAAGACACGCTGCCCGACCATGACGCCTTTAACGCCTTTCATCAATACCTGGAAACGACCTACCCCAACGTTTACGCCGCGTTGCAGCACGAAACCGTCAACGAGTACAGCCTGCTCTACACGTGGCGCGGCAGCGACACGTCGCTGAATCCGCTGCTCGTCATAGGCCATTTCGACGTGGTGCCCGTGCCGCCGGACACGCTCTCGGAATGGAAGCAGCCGCCCTTCGCGGGGGACATTGTCAACGACATCATCTGGGGACGCGGCGCCCTCGATGACAAGGTCGATGTGATCGGCGCGTTGGAAGCCGTGAACTGGTTGCTCACGGAAGGATTTCAACCGAAACGCACGCTCATCCTCGCCTTCGGCCACGACGAAGAGATCGGCGGCGAAAACGGCGCCGCAAAGATCGCCGCGCTGTTGAAAGAACGCGGCGTCGAACCGGAGTGTGTGGTCGACGAAGGCGGTTCCATCATCTCGGGCACCATGCCGGGCATGGAGTCCCCCGTCGCGCTCGTCGGTATCGGCGAAAAAGGTTATCTGACGCTTACGCTGAAAGTGGAACAGCCGGGCGGTCACTCATCCATGCCCCCGAAACACAGCGCCATCGGCATTCTCGCTCGGGCGATCGAACGGCTTGAGGACAATCCCTTTCCCGCAACGATCGCCGCGCCGACCCGCGCCATGTTCGCGGCGTTGGGTCCCGAAATGCCTTTCCCGCAGCGTACGGTCTTCGCCAACCTCTGGCTGTTCGACCCGCTCGTCAAACGCCTGCTTGCCGGGTCGCCGGAGACCAACGCCGTCCTCCGTACGACCACCGCCGTCACCATGATGAACGGAGGCGTGAAGGACAACGTTCTGCCCACGGAAGCCACTGCCACCGTCAACTTCCGCATCATGCCCGGCGAAACGACGGACTCCGTCACCGCCCGCGTGCGCAAGGTTATCAACGACGATCGCGTGCAGATCGAAAAGACCGATGCCATGTCGCACAATCCGAGCATCGTGTCGGACACCGGCGCGCCCCCGTACAAACTCCTCGAAAGGACGGTCCGGCAAGTCTTCCCGGATGCCGTCGTCGGCCCTTACCTCGTCCTTGGCGGTACCGACGCCCGCCACTACGAGAACGTCACCGCCAATATCTACCGGTTCAGCCCGATTCGCCTCGGCAAGGGTGATACCGCTATGTTGCACGGCAAGAACGAACGCATCCCGGTCAAGAACTTCGGCGAAGTCTGCCGTTTCTACGTCCAACTGATTCGCAATTTCAATTTGTAAACCGGCCCTGCGCCCACAAGGAGACCACATGCCCTGGACTGGAGATCAGACCGCGCTGGATCAACCGATCCCCGAGAACTTGAACGGCGAGTTGCGCGACAGCGCGGCGCTGCGCAACGACGGCGACGCACTGCACGAACGGCTCGTGGAAGACGGCTACGTATTCTTACGCGGCGCGTTGAATCGCGACGACGTGCTGGCCGCGCGCGAGGAAGTCTTTCAACGGCTGGTCGACGTCGGCGAGGTCCGCGAACCCGCCATCGAAGGCATCGGCACCGGCACGAGCCGCCGCGAAGAGTTGGAACCCGACCTTGGTGCATTCTGGAAAAGCGTCTGCGAAGGACCGAAGCTTCGGAAAGTCACCCACGCCGGACCTATGCTCGATCTGATGGCCACCATCCTCGGCGGACCTGTCCGGCCCTTCGACTATCTCTGGCTGCGACCCATGCCGCCGGGCCGCGCGTCCGCCTTCCACTACGATCACGTCTACATGAATCGCGGCACCGATACGTTGTATACCGTGTGGACGCCGCTTGGCGATGCGCCGATTCAAGACGGCCCCATCCTGCTTATGGAAGGTTCCCATCGCTGGGACGATCTCATCGACGAGTTCCGCGGGTTTGACGTGGACAAAGACAAGAGCAAGCCGGGACACGTCACGATGGAACCGGTGACCCTCGCGCGGGAACGCGGCTGCCGCTTGCTTTCGACCGATTTCCGCGGGGGCGACGCGCTCATCATGACCATGTTCATGTTGCACGGTTCGCTCGACAACCGATCCACCGAGGGCCGCCTGCGCCTCTCCTGCGACACACGTTATCAACTCGCCAGCGATCCCATCGACGAACGATGGATCGGTGACAATCCCATTGCACACGGCCAGGGATACGCCGGCATCAGCGGCGCACGCCCCCTCACCGCCGCGCCCATCCGCCGCTGACTCTGCCAAGGAGAGCGGGTTTTCCGACCCGCCGTGCCAACGGCTCAACGGAAGGGATCAGCCAACCGGTTCACGCTGAACGTTTGTGGCGTGGCCAGAGCAGCCGCGTGTCGAAGATAACGGTACCCCCGCGAATCCCACGTCCTGGTAATCGGCGGACAGGAATGTCCGCCCACCTTCCAATTGCGATTTGGGAGAATGCGCGGAACCTCCCGTAGAATCGATCGATCTCGTATTCCCACAACATGAAGATTCCCACTTCGAAGCAGGGGGTAAAATACAAAGGGCCGGGGACATTCGGGATTTGCTTCCGGAAGTTCCACGACTGGCGCCGGCCGACGCTAACCGCGGGCTTCCTTTTCCTGGGTTTTTATTTTGTTCCACGCGGCGATGGCCTCTTCGGGGGTCCTCGCCTTGGTATCACCGAAGACGTGATCGTGGCGGCGAATCATCTTTTCGTGGATGCGTTTGAGCGCGGACTCCAGCGTAAAGCGTCCTTCCGCCTCGGCCGCCGCAGCCGTTGCGAGCATGACGAACAGCGTGTCGCCGAATTCTTCCTCCATGTGGTCGTGGTCGTCGCTTTCCAACGCCTCGATCATCTCGCCCGCTTCCTCCCGGGCGTAGCGGCCGAAGTCCAGCGCGGTTTTTTCCTGGTCCCACGGACAGCCGTCGGGGCCGCGCAGATACCGCGCCAGGGCGATTAAGGCTTCAAACCAGTCCCGTTCGTTTTCCGGCGTCTTGGTCCAATGGGGATACATTCAAACCGCTCCAATCGTACTCGATCTCGCACTCGTATTCGATCCCCCGCGCAACTGCCCCCACCCGTAATCGAGATACACGACATTAGTCTACGCTAAAGTTTTCGTTCGGCCCGCCGATAAGAGTATGTGGCGCAGGAGATGCCGGTAGTTTTGTCCGGCACGGACGTCCGGACGGGCACCTCCGGCGGGTTACGCGAACCGCGTAACCAAGGAGGCCAGCATGACGGTTCAATGCTGCAAATGCAAGAAGGTCCACCGCAACGGCGAGTGGGTGAAGGAACGACCCGACAGCGACGCGCGGGTCACCCACAGCTACTGCCCCATCTGCGAAGACGAATGCTACATCGAACTGTTTTGTGCGCAGGCCAGCCGCGCGACGCGGTCCAACGCGCGGGACGTGTCTCGCGTCGTGGGCCGCTTGGCGTCTTCCATCTAATACCGTCAATCACAGGCAGGAACGCTGCTTGATTTCGATTGGGTATCGTCCCCCCATTTGATTGACCCTCCGGCCCGTCGCTGCCATCATATCCGCTTACGAATTGCCAACCAGATGGAAATGACATCATGACTGCATTTCTCGTAATGGCGGCTGCGCTGTGTGCGACGCCGTCTCACCTCGTCTATTTCGACATGGAGCAGTGCCTGGCCGATTTGCCGGACGATTCCGTCCTGCGCTACGACACATTGAAACTCGTGGCTTCGCTACAAGGCGTCGTCAACCGCGACGAACCCCGTCTCGCCATTCGTTTCCTGCGCGACGCGGGCACGGATGGCACGATCAACATCGACGACTACTGGCTGACAGACTTGCGGAAAGGCTGGCTGAAAGGCCTCGAGGTTGAGCGAATGCACACGCTCGACGAACTTCTCGCGCGCTTTTCTGATTCGATCGAGGGCGTCGTGGTTTGGGATCCGAACGTCCTGGCCACGGCCAACGTCGCGGCTACCATCTGTGGCGTTAAGGGTTGGCTCCCCGTACGGGCCGACTCGGCGTTATACGCGGAGATCGTGGACGGTGGACCGCAGTTCCCCGTCAAGCTTTCCCTCGCCGGCAAGTTCGACGGTTCGCGAAGTGGCAGCGCCAAGTGCGACGCCTATCTCTGGGCCAAGGACACCTACCTCGATACCGGGAAATGCAATCCCGAACTCATGGCGTTCTTCATCGACGCGTACACGCAGGTGCCGGATCAACCGGGCTTCCATTACCACGATCTGCACAACGCCACCCTCGCCAACCACGACTACTACATCGCCAACCGCGCGTTCTTCTTCGATCTCGATCCCTGGGCGGACGAAGCGCCGGTCGACGATCGCAATCAGCCATTGGGCACGGACCACGATACGCTCTGTGCGCTGCTGCGATCGCAGTACGAGCAGAACAAGGGCAAGGCCTTTACCACGGTCGGCGGGTTTGTGCCCTGGAACCTGAAATATACATCGAACGGTCCGGCCGGCGGCAAGCACGAACCCGTACCGGCGGAGTGGGAGTATGCCGCCATCCTCTCCTCTTACAACGCCATCATGGACGCCGACGCCCTGGGCCTGTCCTGTATGACCAACGCGTCGGCGTACATGCACTTCCCGCTGAAACGGCACTACGATCAGAACCCGCGTCCCGAATCCCGGCCGCTCGAAGACAAAACCTACGTGCTGGTGTACATGGGCGACTACGATTCCGCGGCGTGGTTGTCGCGTGAGATTCCGTCGGTGTGGGACGACCCCGTGCGGGGCGAACTCCCCATTGCGTGGGCCTTTAATCCGAACCTCGCGGCCCGCGCGCCCTACGTGTTCGACTACATCTACCGGACCAAGACCCCCAACGACTGGTTTATCGCGGGCGACTCGGGGGCCGGCTATCTGAATCCTAACCTGCTTATCGGCGACCGGCTCGGCAGCGGGCTTCCGGATGCCCTCGATCTTTGGGTAAAACACAACCAAAAATGGTATTCGAAGTTCGACTACTCGATTACCGGATTCGTGATCAATGGATTCCACGGTGACATGCCCCTGCGGATACAACAGGCCTACGCCAAGTTCTCCCCGGACGGGGTAGGAATGCAGTTGGGATTTGCGGAGACCATCGTGGACGGCACGCCCTTTCTCCGTCACGTGAGTGACATCTATCCGAAATTGGACAACCTCGCCGAAACCGCGGCCCAAATGGCCCGCTTCGCGAAACCGGAGAAGCCCCAGTTCCTGATTTACCGGATGATCCTGCAGCGGCCGTCCACGCTGAAAGCCGTGCAGGATCAACTGCGGAAAGATTT
The DNA here is from genome assembly GCA_963745075.1 of Candidatus Hydrogenedentota bacterium. GTDB lineage: Bacteria > Hydrogenedentota > Hydrogenedentia > Hydrogenedentales > SLHB01 > JAHDWY01. The sequence continues at coordinate 93,896 of CAVUWV010000023.1, forward strand.
CCCGGACCAGCACTGGGAATTCTGCGACCCGTATACGTTCTTCGATCTGTATAAACGTTCACTCGAACAGTAAGAAGACCATACGCACGCGGAATGTGTTAAGCTGGCCCCTTGACGGGCGAGCGACAGGTAACCGTCCCCGCAATCGAGAATACAACAAGCGATCCGCCGCCTTGGGAGATTCAACATGTTTTCGTACCGCCGCCTCCTGATAGTTCTGCTGGGCATCGTCACCGCCATTTCAACCGCACAAGCGCAGGAAAAGATCGCGCTCCGACTGAACCTCGAACCCGGCCAGCATTTCAGCCAGCGCATGAAGATGGATCAGGAGATTGAACAGGAAATGGGCGGCGTCGCGATGACCATGAACCAGGAAACGACCACCGACTACAACTACAACGTCACCGCGGTCGATCCGGAGGGCGTGGCCACCATCGAGGCGACGTACACCCGTCTGGCGACGAAAACCAGTTCCGGCAATTCGGAAATGTCCTACGACTCGGCCACCGCCCAGGAACCCATCGCTCCCCAGTTTCGCCCCATGGCCGCCCTCGTCGGGCAGAAGTTTACGATGGAAGTCGGCCCCACGGGGTCGGTGCGTTCAGTCACGGGACTTTCGGAACTCCTGGAAAAAGTGCTCGGTGAGATACCCGCTGAAGGCCCGGCACGCGAACAACTCAAACAATCTTTGAAAGCCCGCTTTGGCGAAGATTCGATGAAGAATATCCTGGAGCAGGCGATGGCCATCTATCCCGATCATCCCGTCGCCGTGGGCGACCACTGGTCGCGGACCGTTCAGATGGTGCAGATGGTTCCCCTCAAACTGGAAAACACCTGGACCTTAAAGTCCGTGACGGGCGATACCGCCACGCTGGAAATGACGTCGCTCGTCAGTCCCGTCGAAGGCCAATCGACCATGGACATGATGGGCTCGAAAATCGAAACGAAACTCGAGGGAGCGCAGAGCGGGACCACGGTCGTCGATCGAAAGACGGGATGGGCGCTTACCAGCACCGTGCATCAAAACATCGACGGCACCATGAAACTCCCGGCCGACGCGGCGCAACCCAAGGAATTGTCGGTCCCACTGAGCATCAAGAGTACGATTACGCTCGGGCCGGTGGAATAGCCGGGCATTTCACGATAGAATCCTCGGTCACGCGGAAACGTCCGATAGCGTCGCTCGTCGTCTCCCGGCAAGGGGTGTTTTCGCGATTGCTGCACCAAAATCGACGAGGAGGTATTGACTATGAACCTCATGCTTGCCCTCGTTTCCTGTTTCGTGACGCTTCCGCCGCAGCAATCCTGGCTGGACATCTCGAAGGACTGGCGGTTCCAGCCCGATCCCGAACACGTGGGACTGCAGAACGGCTGGGATGCCGTAACGTACGACGACACCGATTGGACTACCTTCAACGCGGGCGAGCGTTGGGAGGATCATGGGTTCCCGGACGTGGACGGCTACGGCTGGTTCCGGCGGTGGGTCGATGTTCCGGAGGACTGGGCGGACGCCAAGGTCTGGCTGACGCTTGGCGGCGTGAACGACGCTTGCACCATTTATTGCAACGGCACTCGCGTAAACGCATACGGCGACACTTCGGACCGATCCGTCGCGAACGTTCCCATTATTGCCGAATTGAGCGCTTTCGTAACGCCGGGCAAGCGAAACCTCGTGGCGATTGAATGTCTCGACTGGGGCGGCAGCGGCGGGTTATGGCATCTGCCCTGCGCCCTCACTACGGACATCAATCTGTTGCCCGTCGACTCGGTCGTGGCGTGCGTCACCGAATACGAGGCGAAGCGCATTCTCGCCACCGTCGACTTAACCGGCCTGGGGAACGACCGGCCCGGCGTGATGCTGCACCTCGGCGTTTTCAAGGGCGACAAAGACCATCCCGCTGCCGACGCGAGCATCGCGCTTCCGGAAGGTTGGTTTACCGGGTCGGCATTCTTCGATCTCAAAGGACCGGACGCCGGAAACGTCTTTCATCTGCGCTTGGCAGAAGCCGAATCCGATACATCCGCCCTCGCGGGCCTCACCATCGATCGACCGGTACCGTGGCCCGAAGCGCCGGGCTGGGAAGGGGATTACGCCGACCTCGAGGTCGAGAATAACTTCGTGACCAATCTGCTTCGCGTCAAGTTGGATGCGGCCGGCGGTGGCGATTATCCCATCCTGAATCCGCGCGACGGCTGGGTGTTCATCTCGGCGAGAACCGACCAGGATATTGGTCCCCAAGTCGTGATCGACGGCGAAACGAATCCGGTGGCCTGGCGGCGCAACCCGGAAACCAGCGCTTATGAAGCGATGCGATATTTGGCGCAAGGCAAGCACAACGTGGCCGTCGCATCCAATGGCGAAGGGCCTTTCGAGGTCCGCGCCGTTCCCGAACTCGCCTATTGTTATTATCCCGCATCGCCGCACATCAAACCGTTCGGTCCGTACGACTGGCCGTTTGTGTCCAGGTACGTCCTGCCCCACGTGAACACGATTGTCACCGCGGGACCTGAGGCCGACGCCCTCGAACAATGGCGCAACGAAGGACGAGCCTGGCTCAGCAATGCTTCATTGCCCGGTCTTTCCAGCCCCCGAGCCCCCACGGCGGACGAAGTGTACCAAGCCTGGAGTGCCAACCCGGGCTTCGCCAAACCCGGGTACTCGGGGATAATCGTCGACGAGTTTCTATTCGCCAGCCCGGAACATTATGCCGCATGGACGGAGGCCGTGGAACGTCTTCACGCGAACCCGGATTTTGCGGGGCACAAATTCTACGCGTGGTGCGGAAACCTCTACGAATTCGATACCAGCGCGACCTTCCGCAAACAGGTGGCCGATCTCGGTTACCGGTTCGCCTGGGAGAAATACCTTGCGGAAGAACCAACGGAAGCCCGCGCCACGTCCGCGATCGCGCGAAATCTTCAGCAAAGCCTCGTCGAATGGCAGAAGACTATGCCCGACGTCGCGCAGCGGTTGGTCATGACCCTTGGCTACATGAGCGCGCCGCCCGAAAGCCTGAACCTGAACCCGGCCGTGGACTACCACGTGTTCATGGACATGCAGTTTGAACGCCTCGCCACGGAGCCGGCCTTCTGGGGGCTCTACGGGGTGATGGAGTATTCGTCGAGCTACACCGACGAGGAGTCGCTGCGGTGGGCGCACCAACTGTTTCGCCATTACTGCATCGAGGGCAATCGCGAGCGCATGACGGACGACCCCTACGTACTTCCCCATATACAGAATCCCGACTTTGTGGATGACTTGAACGGCTGGTACGTGGCGCCCGCGAAAGAGGGCGCGGTTGCCCCGGAAACCATGGACGGTTTCGGCTGGCTGCAGGGACGGTACCCGGACATGACGGTGGGCAACCGTATCTGCCGCATGACGCGTTCGAACGAGCGCCCGAACCGAATCAGTCAAACGGTGAATGCCCTCGAACCGGGGCGTCTCTATTCAGTCAAAGCAATCGCGGCCGATATCGACAACCTGGACAAAAAGCAAACCATCGCGTTGCGCATTCAGGTCGAAGGCGCCGAACCCGTGCCGGATTATGGCTTCTCCTACGCCTATCCCAGCAATTACGCACACGAGTTCGGACCCTACAATCGGGACCATCCGGCGTGGTTCACCTTCCAGCGTTACGTGTTTCGCGCCGGCGCGGAAACCGCCACGCTCCACATCATGGATTGGATCGCCGACGACACCCCGGGCGGCGACGCCGGACAGAACGTCGGGTTCAACTTCATCGAAGTGCAACCCTTCCACGCGCCATAAGCTGGCGTGCATCCTACCGGTCGTAGGTGATCCGGTAGATGGCGTTGGCGCGGTCGTCGGACACGAGCATGGAGCCGTCGGGCATGACCTGTACGTCCACGGGGCGTCCCCACGCGGCGCCATCGGGCTGTAACCAGCCTTCGGCGAACACTTCGTAGGATGTTGCCTGGTTTCCGTTCAGGCGCACCAGCATGACCCGGTACCCGATGGGGGTGCTCCGGTTCCAGGATCCGTGTTCGGCGATAAAGATCTGTTTTTGATATTCAGCGGGGAACATGGCGCCCGTGTAAAACCGCATGCCCAATGCGGCGACGTGGGGCCCCAACTCCTGCACGGGCAGCGTGAATTCTGACGCACTGTGCCCCGACCCGTATTGCGGATCGGGCATGCTTGCCCCGTGCCAGTAGGGGAACCCGAAGTGAAGCCCGGCCTGCGGCGCACGGTTGAGTTCGTCCGGCGGCATGTCGTCGCCCAGCCAGTCGCGTCCGTTGTCGGTGAACCAGAGATCGCCGGTATCGGGGTTCCAGTCAAAGCCGACCGTGTTGCGGATGCCTTCGGCGAAGACCTCGCGGTTCGATCCGTCGGGATCCATGCGCGTGATGCTTGCGTAGATGGGGTTGTCGTCGCGCAGGCAGATGTTGCACGGCGCCCCCACCGGGACGTACAGCTTGCCGTCCGGTCCGAAGGCGATGAACTTCCAGCCGTGGTGGGTGTCCGTGGGAAAGGTATCGTTGACAACGGTGAACGTTGGATTGTTGCGAAACGTGGTCTCGATGTTGTCGAACCGGATGACCCGGCCGATCTCGGCAACGTAGAGGGACCCATCGCGGAAGGCCACGCCGTTGGGCTGGTTCAGGCCGCTCGCGATGACCACCACCTCGTCCGCCTTCTTGTCCTTGTTGGAATCCACGATGGCATAGACCTGCCCGTTGCCGTCTTCCCGCGACCCGACGAAGAGAATCCCGCTGGGGCCGAGCGCCATGGAGCGGGCGTTGGGAACGTCTTTTGCATAGAGGTGGATGGAGAATCCCGGGGGAAGTTTGATCGTTTCGAGGTGCATCCCGTCCATGTTGCCCGCTACGCCGCTGCACGACGCGATGAGCGTAATCGCAATGGAAGGTAGAAGTGTTTGTGCACAGGTCCGGACGGAAAACGTTTTCACAGCCTTGCGCCTCCGTGGTTGGGTCAGTGTTGGCAGTATCCCAAAGATCCGGGCGGCGGTCAATCGAATGGATTCACCCATCGTTGGGGCGTATACTAGGGGACCAAGCCATAACGCTCATAGGCGCAAAAGGATTCCCATGACCGAGGCCAATGCCATAACGGCCCCCATTCGACCTGTCGGCGGTCCACGCCATGCGTCTCTCGAACTGCGGGGCACGGTGCTCGTTTTTCACCAGCGTGGTTGGGCGGGGAGTGCGTCCGTGTTTATTCCCGTTGAATGGATCACCGTTTCGTCGCGGCACCGGTATAACAATAACTTTCTCTTCGGGGTATTGTTGTCGGGCATGATCCTCGTCAGTCTGTGCTCCGCCATGTTGTTTGAAGCAACCAAAGGATCGTTGCTGACCGCGGTGGGTATCGGTGTCCCCGCGCTCTTGTGCGCCGGGGTGGTGTCGTATTGCCTGTTCCGGTTCCTGCGGCGGGACCGGACCACCGTGCTCACGGTGGAAACGGATCCCCGCAGCACGCAAATCGAGTTCTGGCACCTCCCCACCAAGACTCCCGAACTGGATCGGCTGCTGGTCCGTCTCGGGACGGTGCGCGCGCGCATCGAAGAAGTTGCGCCTTATCCCATCCAGACCAGCCATTCCTGGTACCGGCTGCGGCCGTTGCGCGCGGTTTTGGCCAAGGGCGTACTTTTCAGCGCGATCCTCTATGTGCCCGTGAGTCTCATTGCGGGCTACATGGAGATGCCCCACCTCGTGTTTTTCCTGCTCCTGCCGCCGGCCTTTTACGGCGCCCAATACGGGCTCATGGTCGTGCGCAGCCTGGGCAGCCCGAAGTCGTTCCGGGCGGCCGTCCGGAGTTACAACCGGGGCGAAGTCGGCCGGGCCGATTCCCTGCTGAGCGATACGCTCGCCGCCTATCCGAACCATCCCGAGTCCCTTATGCTGTCCGTATACGTTCATGTCGAGCAGCGCCAATTCGACCGGGCCTTCGACCAGTGCCGCAAACTTGCCGCCGTCGACCAGCACCACGCCGACGATCTGGTCAAGGAAGTCTGGGCCATCAAACGTATGTACGACCGCATGGAGTTGGAAGCCTGATCCCGTTTTTCAAACGTGTTGTACCGTTTCGTTCGCACTCGGATTCGTGCTCGACGCCACCCGACTCTTTCTAATCCGGACGCGTCCGAACAGCGACCAAGTTCAAAATTCGGCGCACGAGATTTAAGACCAATCTCCGTGTTCCGCTCAGAAAAAGTCCGAGCCACGCGATGGTCTACTTCCGATCGCCGTCGCGAATCTGCGGTTTCTACAGTACAACTGAAATAGAGAGGAAGCGATTATGGGCAAATACGTTAAGGCGACATTGCTGCTTTTCATCGTGGTCCAAGCGGTACCATCCCTTGCCCAATCCGCGGACGAGGCGAGGCCGGTCTATGTGGTGAAACGCGCGACGGCGACGCCGGCGTTGACCGGCCAGTGGGACAGCCCGGCCTGGAGCGCGGCGAATACGCTGAAAGTATCCCACTTCTTCCCTAGCGAGCAGAACGCGGGGGTCAGCGACCATCGCCCCAAGACCGAGGCGCGCGTGCTGTACGACGACAAAGGGGTGTACGTCCATTTCTTCGTTCACGACCAATACGTGCGCTGCATCGAGACGGAGTACCACGGCAAGGTCTGGGAAGACGCTGCCGTCGAATTCTTCGTGCAGCCCAAGGCGGACCGGGGCTATTTTAATTGCGAGATCAATTGCGGCGGCACGATGCTGCTTTCGTACCATGAGAATCCGGATTACACGGGCCCGGCGACGACACGCGAAGGCGGCACCGTGCCCTGGGACCTCGCCCAACAGGTAACCATCTATCATTCCATGCCGAAAACGGTTGATCCCGAAATTGCGGACCCGGTGACGTGGCAGATCGAGTATTTCATCCCGTTCTCCTTGCTGGAGCAGTACGTCGGGCCGCTGGGCGACGTCGCCGGGCAGGAATGGCGCGCCAATTTCTACAAGATCGCCACGAACAATTCGCACCCCCACTACGGCGCATGGTCGCCGATTCTGGAAGGCGCGAGTTTTCACGCCCCGCAGTTCTTCGGCGTGCTGAAGTTCGCGGAGGAAGGCAATCTTCGGGTCATGACGTTCAACGTGCTGGTCGATCTTCAGATGGACGCCTCGGTACCGGCATGGGATCAGCGGAAAGATCTCTGTGCGCAGGTGGTGAAGGAAGTGAATCCCGATCTCCTGGGGTTGCAGGAAACATCGCCCAATCAATTGACCTTCTTTCGTAATCTTATGACGGGGTACGGTTCGGTGGGCGAACTGCCGCTGTCCCCGGAAGATCAAGCCTTCCTGTACGAGAAGTTTCCCCCGTTGAAGGCGTTGGGAATGACGACGTATACCGACGTGATTCTGTTCTATCGCGACGAGATCTTCGAGAAACTCGACTCCGGATACATCTGGCTCTCGCCGACGCCGGACAAGATCTCCGTGGGCTTCGGCAACGGCTTTCCGCGCATGATGATCTGGGCGAAGCTGCGGCACAAACCGAGCGGGCGCGAAATGATGGTCGCCGTGACGCATTTCGACAATACGGAACCGTCGCAGCAGCACATGGCGAAACTCAGTCACGAGACGTTACAGCCGTTCGTCGACGCCGGGCTGCCCATCCTATTTATGGGGGACTTTAATACCAGCCCGACGCGCGGTGACTATCCCACGCTGACGAGCGGGGGGTGGAAGGATTCCTACCTCGTGAACCCAAAGGCCAGTGAAGATGGCAACGACAGCAACGTGCCGACCGCGGGCAGTTCCCGCATCGATCACATCTTCTATCACGGTGACGCCTTCATCCCCAAGACCTGGGAGCGTATCGATTCTCCGGACCCGACCAAGGAACTGTCCGATCACCATCCGGTCCTGGCGACGTTCGGCTTGCGGTAGTATCCGTCAAGAATGGGGACCGTGGAGCCGTTGAAAAAGCTCCGGCACAAAAAATGGGGACAGTAACCATTTATTCGTGTCGCCGCGCGTAGGTTGTGGACCGACGATTTCGCTGCATAAATGGTTACTGTTAGCATGCATAGGTTGGGAGGTTTCTAAGGAAAGAAAAGTGGGAAGTCTGCCTTACACTAAGTGCAACGGGCGTACGCAGCGCCCATCACACAAGGAGACTTCCCATGAACACGAGTCAAGCGTATCACTTCATCGGCCTGGACATCCACAAGCGGACCATTGCGTTTTGCGAGAAGGACCCGTTGGGCAACGTGGTCGATCGGGGAACGGTCGGCGCGCGCAAGCGGGAGTTGGAAGCCTTCGCCACGTGTCGCACGCGGCCCTTTGTCGCAGGCATCGAAGCGACGTTGTTTTCCGGTTGGGTCTACGACACACTGCTGCCGTACGCGGCCAAACTTCACGTGGGGCATCCCCGCCGGCTCAAAGCGCTCTCGAAGAACAAGAACGACCGCATCGACGCGGAAATGCTGGCCAACCTGCTGCGGGCCGATCTCTTTCCGTCGTGCTACATGGCTTCGCCCGAAGTGCGCGAATTACGGCGGGTCCTGCGGTACCGCAATTTCCTGGTCACCCACGTCACCCGCATGAAGAACAAGGCGTCGGGCATTCTGATGGAGACGGGTGTGGAGTACGTCAAATCCAAACTGCACGGGAAGAAATACTTCTCCGAGTTGTTGGACAGCCTGGAAGACGTTCCGCCATCCGTGATCGGTCTGCTGCGCATGACGCGGAACAACCTCGAGATCTTCACCGCTGCCCAGCGCCAGTTGCTCCAGGCCTTGACGCAGCATGCCGCCTTGTGCGACCGGGTGACCCTGCTCCAGTCGGTGGGCGGCGTGGGCCAGGTTACGGCGCTGACTTGGGCGCTCGAGATCGACGACCCGCATCGCTTCACCAATATCCGGCGCGCCCAGAGCTACTGCGGATTGTGCTCGGCCCAACACGAATCGGGCGACAAACAACGCCGCATGCCCTTGTCCAAAGAGCGCAATCCCCACATGCAGTCGATTCTCATCGAAGCGGCCAAGCTGGCGCCATCCAAACACACTCACTTGGCGCGCGTACGCGACCAAGCCATCGCTCGGGGATACAACAAGAATCGCGCGACCCTGGCCGTGGCGCGCAAACTGGTAGCCTATCTGTTGGCCGTGGACAAGTCCGGGCAGCCCTTCGTAGCGCCCGAGGTGTAGGAGGTTTTCATATACGGTTCTCCTGTCACGCCACCGGCGTGATTTCCTGCCGACTAGGTCTCAAGTGCCACCACATCGTTCAGTGAAATATATGCCAGGACATCGTTCAGTATTTGCATGATAAGCTGCCAGTGCCGGGTGAAACGGAAGCGGTTCTTGCTGGCGAGCACCCCGCCGAGGGATAGCCCGGTGAGGCTCATCAGACGATGGGTTGGGATGGGGAGCGTACAGGCTCCCCATCTCCTTTCTGAACATCGGATGATAGACCTCCCATGCCTCAGAAAACGCTTTTCCGGTCAGCGTAGCGGGTATGGACGTTCGTCGATCGCTTCGCCGTCGAGATACAGCAAGAGCCGCTGCCTGGAAACGTCCACGGTGGCCCACACATATTCGTAGATAGCCTCGGAGGGCATCGAGAACTGTTCCCCGAAGAGGTTGAAGACGGCGTCGCTGCGGATGAACCGAATGACGTGATAGCATCCGGCCTCGGGTTTGGACAAAGGGAGTTTGGGTGGCCGTTCCTTGCGGGGGAATCGCAGCGGTTTGTTGGTAGCCGCCAAGGCCTCCATGGGGGTCTTGCCATTGAGCTTGGTGTATCGATAGCGGAGGTTGTGGCGTTGCTCGAAGGCCAGACTCTCCCGCTTGAGATCCTCTTCGCATTCCATGATGACCCGCCCCAAGAGCTTCTGTCGCCAATGGTCGTTGAACTTCTCGACCACGCCGTTGCGCCAAGGCTCGGCCAAGGGGATGAAGCACGGCTCGATCCCCAGGGGCAAGCACAGTCGGATGAGCTTGCCCATGCCGCGCGGATGCCTGGGACTGCCGTAGAATACGGCCTCGTTGTCCACTTGTTGGTACTTCGGGAAGCCCAAACGCAGCCAAGTCGCCCACAAGGCATCCACTACGGTGTCTTTGCCGCCCAAAACCGGCTCGACGGCACAGCGCCCGGTGGCGAGGTCGACGCTGTTCAGGCTGTAGAAACGGATGGGTGTCCGGAGATAGCACGGCCCCACGAAGTCGCTTTGATGCACGAAACCGGGACGAGGCGCATCCAAGGCCGGATAGCTTTTCCCCTTGGGTTCGTAGCGCCCCGTGCGCCGATGGGTGAGGCCAAGGCGAGCGAGGATGCGTCCGATGGTCCGAATGCTGGGAAGCGGCTCTATCCCTTCCTCCTCGATTTGCCAGCGAATCGCCTGCGCTCCGCAAAACTCGCCCCGGTTGTACAATTGCAGCCGCACATGCTTCACAATTTCCTCGAGTTCGGCGGGCGTTCGCGAGGGCGATCGAATCGGCCTGCGCGAATGCTCCCGATACCATTCCGCTTCGCCTGTTTGGTACCGCTCCAGCCATTTGTAGAGCCATCTCCCCGTCCGCCCAAGACACGTGCATATCGTTTGGGCTTTCTCTCCCTTCAAATACCGTTGTACCGCTCGTCTTCGACGCCATTCTTCTTGCTCGTCCATGTGCTCCTCCCTTTCTTGGAGAGAGCACATCGTCGCTCACGAGCCAAACATGATGCTTCGCCACTGAACGATGTCTTGGCACCAAAACCACTGAACGATGTCCTGGCATCTGTCA